>JBEKUX010000016.1:0-53455 GCA_049514575.1 Chitinispirillaceae bacterium
TGCGGTTCCGGAACCATTGTCATTGAGGCCGCGCTCATGGCTGTCAACAGGGCGGCCGGCAGCGGCCGGGAGTTCGCGTTTCAGGCTTGGCCGTCGTTCAAACGGTCGTTATGGGAACGGCTCCGAAAAAAAGCGGCCTCGGAAGAAAACGCCCGTCCCGTCGTCAATCTTTTCGGATCGGACATAAGCCCGCTGGCGGTGGAATCGGCGAAACGTAACGCGGAAAAGGCCCACGTAAAGGATATGACCGTCTTTTCCTGCAGGAATTGCTTCGATTTCAACAAAGATGGAAGTGCGGGCAGACAGGGATTGGTTATTGCAAACCTGCCGTACGGGAGACGCGCCTTTGCAACACCGCAAATGCCTGCCGGTGATGACCCGATGGCGTTTTATCAGCAATGGGGTGCGCATTTGAAAAGGTATTGCAGGGGCTGGACCTACGGTTTTATTGCCGCCGACCGTGCCTTTATCAAAATCGCTGGTCTGCCGGCGGCAAAAGAGTTATGTTTTGAGAACGGCGGAATTCCCGTGGTATATGTCAGCGGCACTATCCCCTGATCTGAAGGTCCAGCAGCTTTGCGATCTCCCTTTTTATTTCCTCGACATCAAAATTCATGCATCGGTCGCTGCACGCCCTGCTCTTCCGGCATTTTTTCCGGCATGGATACGAAGCGGTGAAAATTCTGCCTTCGTACCGATACGGCGACCAGCGCAGCGCAGATGCTGTTTTGTTCGGCGGATAAAAGGAGAGGATCGGCCTGCCCAGCGCATTGGCGAGATGGAGCGTACCGGTGCTTGGGGCGATGACGAACAGCGAGCCTCTGATCACTGAGATCAATTCGTCAAGAGTGGTTTTCCCGCATAAATCCACGGGAGCCATGGGAACCGTGGTTCCCATGGCTCCCGTGTCTCCTTGACATTCAGAGGCGATCCTGCCGCACAGCCCTCCCCTTTCCGTCCCGCAGAGAACTATCGGGACCCCGGTTGCGGACAAGTGTGCGGCGATGTGCCGATACTGTTCGTCGGAAATATTCGGCGAAGAGTTTCGCGATTGCGGGGCCACGACCACGTATCGCTTCGGGAGCGTGACCGATGGCGGCACTCCGGGATTAAAAATCACCGGCCGTTCGCCAATCACCGAAGGACATAGTGCACGGATGAGATCAAGATTGTATTCGGCCTCATTTTTGATTGATGCGCTCCTGTGCTGACGGACTCCCCGGTTGAAATAGAAAAAAGAAGCGATTTTCGAGAGCGGGCCGATCCTTTGTGGAATTCCCGCCCGTTTGATTACCGCAGCAGTTTTTTTATCGAAAAACATTACCACAGCGGCGCCGTAATCGTGCCGTTTCAATTCTTCGGACGTGACCGCTTCGCTGTAGTGGAGACGGTCGATAAAGGGATTGCCTCTCAGTGCGGCCTCATTCGCTTTTGCAATGAGAAAACCGATTTTCCCGTTGCCGAGGCATGATTTCAGGCTGCGGACGCCGGCCATGGACTGGAGCACATCCCCCAGCCGGTCGGTACGTGCAAGCAGGACGTTCATCGCGACGCTCCGTTGATCTGTTTCCCTGCCTGCAGCCGGTGCAGGTTCGAGTATTTGAGGTAGGTCGCCCAGGCCGAGATGACGCCGATGTAAAGGCCTGCCGGGCCGTCACAAAAACCGGCCCTGAAGAGATAGTCGCGGATAAACTTTATCGGCGGACTGAAGAGCAGTTTCGGAAGCGACGCTTTTTTCCCCCCGGCGAAAAGTTCACGCGCGTAAATGTCGGCGAACCGCCGCGTTTTTTTCAGGTGCTCGGTGACCGAATAGTAGGAGTAGTGGTAGCAGTCTCCCCGCAGGAGCGGCACGTCTTTTTTATGGACCCCTTCGGGCTCCGCATGGAGCAGGCCGACCCATCGTGTTTTCTTTTTGTCAAATATTCGCACCTTGCTGTCCGGATACCAGCCGCCGTGCCGGACCCAGGTGCCGGCATAGTTCGTGAGGCGGGCGAATTTGTAGGCCTCGCCGTTCCAGGTCGTTTTTATCGCGATGACCGACTGCTGCAGTTCGGGGGACAGGGCCTCGTCCGCGTCGAGCGTGAGGACCAGGTCGAAGCGCGCCTTGGTGTTGCCGAAATTCCTTGCCGACGAATAGTCGTCCCACGGCCGCTTGAAGAAGTTCACGCCGAAACCCGTGCAGATCGCTTCGGTCGCGTCGGTTGAAAACGAATCCACGACCACGATGTCGTCGGCAACAGGCCTTACGGAAGCAAGGCACCGTCCGATGTTCCGCTCTTCATTAAACGTGATTATGACAACAGAAAGAAGTGGCATAATAATAATTTTTTCTTTTGCTAAAGATATTTGATGGGGTGTCGGGTGGGCACCGCCTGTGCAGATTTGAGCATCCTTTACCCGCACCCACAAACTTTGTTAAATTTAAAAATATATTCTAGAAAATCATTTTCTTATATAGCTTTGATTTTAACTCCACTGAAACCTGAGGGTGGGGGTTCACTGCTGTTCAGAGCCACAACAACGGTGCCCACCCCCTACCCAAACTGATGCCTTTAGCCAAAGATAATAAATAATTTACTGCTTAAATAGCTCCTGCTGCCCCGAAACAATTTTATCGAAGCCCGTTCCGAGCCATTCCAGAACCGAATCCGCGACCGGTTTGAGCTGGCATTCGATATAATGCTCGTAATCGATGGGCGCGGTGCGGTTTTCGACCGGCTGCGGACCGCTTGTCGTCATGTAATACCGGATCAGATGGCCGGGCGCCGGGAGCAGCTTTGCGGCCTGCACATGGGGTGGAATGTTTTCGGTGTATTCGTCAAGCCGCTTCCGCAGCCGTTTTTTATAGATGAGCCGGTCGTCCGCTTCGCCATTCCTGACTTTTCCGACGATCGCCACGATATACTCCTCCACCGGACGCCTGCTGAAAAATCTGAGCAGCAGCTCGTGCTGGAACTCCTTTGCCAGATCGGTCCAGTCCGACCGCGCCGACTCCATGCCTTTGAAGACAAGGGTCATGCCGGAGCCGTCGACCACGGAACCGCAGTAGTGCTTTTTGCTCCCCTGCGCTGCACCGCGGATCGACGGCAGGAAGAAATGGCGGAAACAGCGTTCATACTGGAGATCCAGTGTCGAGACAACGCCGAACCGTTCTTTCAGCATGGCGGCAAGCCAGGCGGTTATCTCACCGGCCAGAACGGGCCCGCGTTCCGCAGACGTCGCAGAGGTCTCTTCACCGGCGCCTACGTGCACGAACAGCGAGTCGGTGTCGCCGTAGATCACCGGATAGCCTGTTGACGATTGAATATACTCCCTGGTCTGTTTGAAGATAAACTGTCCGGTCATGGTGATGGCGGCGGCAAGCTCCGGTGAAAAGAAACGGCAGCCAATGGCGCCAAGCACGCCGTAAAAGCTGTTCATGAGTATCTTGATTGCCTGCGACAGGTGCGGGTTGTTTTCCCGCTTTGCCTGAGCACGGGCATCCATAAGCCCGGCGATGATTCCGGGAAGGATAGAAACATCGGCGGCAAAAGAAGGTCCTTCGGGTCCCTGGATGCGGTTCTGCGACGGTACGACGAGTCCGAGCGGATCGATCTTGAAGGTCATGATGATCGACGGATAGAGGCTGCGGAAATCGAACGCCAGAACTTTTTCATAGAGCCCGGGTTTCGGCTCCTGCACATAGCCGCCCGGAAGCGGGCCGGACGGCGGTTTTACATCAGCGGCGTCCGGCGCCACATACCCGGCCCGGTGAAGGAGCGGAAGATAAAGGTAATCGAATGCGGCAACGCTGCCACCCAGGCGGTCGAGCAGATGGCCCGAGCGTTTCGACCGTTCCACGGCGTTCGGCAGAATGCCGGCCGTAGCAAATATCTCTTTAGTCAACTGCGCGTCGTTCAGGTTGTATCCGGCGAGCGAACCCGGGTCTTCACGGAACCGGCGGTTGATCTCGTCGATCTTGGCTTTTCCGGTCTGCCGGATTAATTTGTTTCTGCCAAGCATTTCCGACGCCACAAAATCGAGTGAATACTCTTCGAAAGAATGAAACGTGGCGCGCAGCATGGACGGCACATCCATGATCACGCGGCCGGGAATGCGGGCGATTTTCTGTGCCGTTATTTTCGACTCGACGATCTTGCAGCCATCATCGCGGCCCGGCCGGAACGGGATGCGCAGAAATTCACAGCGTTCCTGGATGACCCGTAAATCGAAATCAACGACGTTCCACCCGATACAGACATCCGGATCTTCCGACTTCAGGTGATCGAAAAATCGAAGCAGCAGTTCCTTTTCGCTGCGGCAGAACGATACCGGCGGAATATCACTGCCGCTCCCCTGGATATACACAACGTCCTGTTTCCCGCTGCAGGCAATGCTGAGGATTTCGCTGCTCTCCGCGTTCGTTTCGATGTCGAATGACAACACCGATAAAGCGGGGGTCATTTCCGTACCGCTCAACCGTGGATTGCGGCAGGCAAGAAACCTTCCGTCCTTTTCCCAGGGGCCGACGGCCTGAAAACCGCCCTTTACCAGACGCTCCATGAGATAGCGCTCGACCGCATGGACATCCGATTCGTAAACACGCAGGCCATTCCGACGCAGATCCCTGCCGCAATCGATGAATGCGCCGTAGGTTGCGAAATAGAGGCAGTCAACCGGCGCGCCGTCTACCATGGCTTTAAGCGGGAGTTCTTTGCGCTCCATTGCCCCTGTTATCGCTTCCTGCGGCGTGGTGCGCGGTACGAAAAAGAGGGGCCGGAATGAATCGATAATGATTTTTACCGGGACCCGGTCGCTGTTAACGCCATACAGCGTCATTTCGAAACGATTGTTCCGGTCACGAAAATGATGATTCAGGAGAAAACAGGTCTGCGTAGTTTCGGAGGACATGGCTTAGAGAAAATAAATGCACCGCGGGAGATATTTAAATACACCAAATCATATTTTAATTATAGTGATGTATTATTTTAGTAAAGGTCAAATGAAACTATAATTATAAAAGGAGTAAGATCATGGACACAATGTGGGAAAAGCTCAAAAAAGGCCTGCGGGACGGCGCCGCGTATTCCATGGAAAAAATCGAGGAGTATTCCAGGATCGGAAAGCTCAAGGTCGAGGAGATCGCGGCCAGGCGGAAGATCACCCGCAACTTTATTGACATCGGCGAACGGACGTTCGACCTGATCGAGACCGACAAGGGCCCGAAGGTCGATACCGACCTGGCGATCAAAACATCAATGGAAAACATCAAGGCATTGCGGCTGGAACTCGAGGAAATCGACCGGAAGATCAAGGACATACAGGAGGCCGCCTCAAAAAAAACAAAAAAGGATGAGGTTGACGAGGACGAGGAGATAAACGGGATCTGACCCCTGTCATGAAGAACAAATCCATCTTGCTGATTTCCCAGAGCGGGAGACCGGTCCGATCAATTAAAATCAATTTTCTCACGGTTTTTTTCCCCGCCGTATTTATCGCATCGGGTTTTGCCGCATATTTTATTCCTTCGAACCTGTTCAAAATCAAGTCGGACGAGCGGCAGCAGAAAAAAGAGCTCACTGCGCAGAACGAAATTCTCCACCAGAGGTTTTTCTCCACACTCAAGGTCTTGAGCCGGGCGAATGAGCAGATCAACCTTCTCGACGCCAAAAAAGACATGGTGTCAGCGCTGATCGGTCCGGTAAAGGACGTCGAGGCGCAGAACAGACCGACCCCGGTTTCACGGAATGCTGCGGCAGAGTATGCCGGCATGAACACAACCGAACTTCTTGACCATGTCAACCGCCAGGATTCGATTGTTTCCGCCTTTGCTGCACGCACGAACAACGGGGTGAACCCTTTTGAATATCTCCCCGTATGTAAACCTGTTACTGCGGCGGATGCCCGGCTCTCCCGGCCTTTCGGAGAGAACCGGGACCCATTTACAGGAGAGAAAAAATGGCACTACGGCATCGACCTCGCGGCTGCTCCGGGCACACCGGTGATCGCGACCGCCTCGGGATATGTCGCCCGCATTGAGAACGACGAGGTGTGGGGAAAACGGGTTGTCATCGACCATGGGGCCGGCATCAGCACCGTGTATGCGCACCTCGGAGGGGTCAAGCTCTCCTCGGACCGCCGGGTAAAAAGAGGGGACATTGTGGGGTATATCGGCATTTCCGGACACACCACCGGCCCGCATGTTCACTATGAAATCTGGCGGAACGGCACCGCACTTGATCCGGAGGCCTTCTTTTTTCCCTTGAGCGGGGAAAAATAATCCGCCGCTCCTGGATATTCTCTTTTGTTATCTTGCAAGAAGGGCGATGAGCATCCCGATCGCCGCCGCCCCGGCCACTCCGAGCGCTATCCACCAGTACAGCATGGCGTTTTTTGAGACCGCAGGTTTGCCCATGCGGCGCGCGGCAGAGACATTCAGCTTCAGGTTGACCGAGGTGACCGAGACGGGGTTTGCCATGAACCGCGCGAGGATATCCTGGGGTGCGCGGTCGGTGATTTCATGCAGCGCGGCGAAAAGCGATTCTCCCATGTCAGCAGCGCTCTGGAAACGGTCGTCAGGGCTTAACGCAAGGCTTCTATCGACGATTTTAACCACCGGCGCAGGCACCGTGATGCCCTGCGCCCGCATGGGTTCATACTCGCCCTTCATTTTCTTCTGGACAAGCTCCTGCAGGGATTTATGCGGGAACGCGCGGCAGCCGGTTATGGCTTCGTACAGCACGCACCCGAGCGAAAAAAGATCGGAACGGTGGTCGAGCGACGTACCGTTGAGCTGCTCGGGAGAGAGATAGATCAGGGTGCCGACGATCTTGGCCCCCACCGTGTGCAGGCTGACCTCGCTCGGCCGGGCAACGCCGAAATCCATGAGCTTGACCACCCCGTCTTTGCGGACGACGATATTGTCCGGCTTGATGTCGCGGTGGACAAGGCCGTGGTACACCTTTCCGTACAGCGTATAATCCTTGACATGTGCGTATTGAAGCGCCTGGGTCACGAAGTACACCATCGAGAGGGCGACCGGCAGCGGCAGGCGCTGGTGCTGCGCGATCAGCTGTTTGACCGAGACCCCTTCCACGAACTCCATTTCGATAAACGGTATCTGGTGGCCCAGAAGGCCGATGTTGTGTATTTCAACGATATTGGGGTGGTTGATGTCGGCAAGTATCTTCGCTTCGGTCAGAAACCGCTCCCTGCTCTCCTGGTGAAAGGCCTTTTTTAGCACCTTCACGGCGCGCACCACTTCAAGCCCCTCGTGCCAGACCTTGTAGACATTCGCCATGCCGCCTTCACCGACGAGAAGCTCGACCCGGTTCGGCCCTATCTTATCGCCCGCCTTGGGCATGGGCTGTTCCTGATAGGGATTCTGGATCTGATCGTTGAGATGCAGGTGCTGCTGACCGTTGTCCTGCGGCGAAGGTGAAGGGTTCATCATAGGTTATTTCCTTCAGAGGCGAAAAAACAGGTATTTTTAAAATATATTATGCCCCTTTTGTTTCCCGGCAATCGGACCGCTATGAAAATCCTTATTGTGCGCCTGTCTTCCATGGGGGATGTCATCCTTGCAACAGCGCTTTTTTCATTCCTGCGGAAGCAGCACCCCACGGCTTCCCTTACGTTCCTTACCGGCAGCGACTATGCCGGCTATGCCGGGCTTTTCCGCGATGATCCCCGGCTATCGGAAGCGGCGGGAATCGATGATTCGGCGGTGGAACTGCCGGCGCCTCTCGCCGCATCCGCATGGGACCTGGTCATCGATCTCCAGAACAACGGACGGAGCCATGCCCTGCTCGGGCAGCTGCGGACCGGATCAAGAACCGCCTTTTTTGACAAACAGCACTTTCAGCGGTTCGTGCTGCTCTTTCTGCGGTATAACCTTTACGATTTCTCCCGGCATGTCGCGGCCCGGTATATACGCGCGGCAGGCGGAGATCCGTCTCCGGGAGAGGTGCCCGTGCCCCGCCTTTTCTTCGAAGACGCAGGCTGCCTTAAGGCGCGGGAAACGTTCGGAATAACCGGACCTGCGGCGTTGGCGCTCTTCCCTTTCAGCGCGTGGAAGAACAAGGAGTGGCCGGAGTCATTTTTTGTCAAGGTCGGCCGGCATTTCACGGACAAAAGATGGACCGTGGCAATCTTCGGGGGGCCGCCGGATGCTGAACGCGCCCGGCAGATGAAGGAACGTATCGGCGACCGGTGCGTATCGCTGGCAGGTAACGTTTCACTATACGAATGCGGCTGCCTGTTGAAAAACTTCACGCTGGCGCTGGGCAACGATACCGGTCTCTCGCATCTTGCGCGCGCGTGCGGGGTCAAGACAGGGATACTTTTCGGTCCGACGACACGCCATTTCGGTTTTTTCCCCTACGGAGAACCCTCATTCAGGATTTTTGAAAAACAGCTCTGCTGCCGGCCGTGCCATGCCCACGGCGGAAACGTGTGCCTGCGCCTCACCCGTGCCTGTCTGAGGCAGATCAGCGCCGAACAGGTGATTGAAGGGATGGAAGAGCTGTTCAATAACGGAATTAATCTTTAACTTTGCCGATAACCGAAGTATTTTTAGAAATACCTTATGCGAAGAGTTTCGGTTCAATTACTCACGGCCCTGATCGGAATAATGACGGCCGCCGTTTATCCGGCAACGCCTTCGATGGAGCAACAGTCGCAATTCTTTGCAGGAGTCTTCCTTCTGCAATCCAAGGCAGACCTTCCGCCCGAGGAACGGGCCAAGCTGTTTCATTCCCTTGAAACAGTGACCGGCATTACTGCCGTAACAGCGACAGGGCTCCTTGCCTATTACCGCACGAAACCTGCCGAATGGCAGAAATTATATGCTTTAATTAATACGCTCGTTGCCCAGATACCGGCACAATCCAAGGCAACGTCGCTGCCACCTGAACCATTTCCGCCGCAGCCTTTAAAAAGGAGAGAACCGCATGTTGGATTTTACCGACGATAATTTTACCGCTGAAGCGCTTCAGAATCCGCTCCCCGTGGTCGTTGACTTCTGGGCGGTCTGGTGCGGCCCCTGCAAAATGCTTTCGCCGGTTATCGAAGAGATCGCCGGAGAACTGGCCGGCAGGATCGTTGTCGGAAAACTCAATGTCGATGATAATCCGAAGACCGCGGCCCGTTACGGCGTAAGCGGCATCCCGACGCTGTTGTTCATAAAGAACGGGCAGGTGGTCGGGCAACATACCGGACTATTGCCAAAAAAAGCGCTGCTTAACAAAATAAATACGACCTTCGCATCATAACGACTGCGCTGTACGGGGTCCTGCAATGCGAATTTTAATGCTTAATCCTCCCTTTCTTCCGAAATTCTCCAGGGAATCGCGGTCGCCGGCCGTTGCTAAAAGCGGAACGTTGTATTACCCGATGTGGCTTGCCTATGCGACCGGCTACCTTGAAAAAGCCGGCCACGAGCTGCTCCTTATCGACGCCGCGGCCACCGGACTTTCGGTCGAAGAGGCCGTACGGAAGGCCATGGCTTTCAATCCTGCGTTCGCGGTGCTGGACACCTCCACGCCGAGCATTTACAGTGATATCGAAACGGCACAAGCGCTGAAAACGGCGCTCCCCTCGCTTTTCGTCGTCCTGGTCGGCGTTCATGTATCGGCGTTACCGGTTGAAACGCTCGGGATCTCTCCTGCCGTTGATGCGGTTGCGTTCGGCGAATACGATGCTACCCTGGTGGACCTGGCCGGAAAATTTGAGAAGCACGGGAGAAACGACGACTTTTTCCGCACCGTTGCCGGTCTTGCTTTTCATACATCAACCGGCAGCGCCGTCAAAAACGCTCCCCGGCCTTATATCGAAAACCTCGACGATATCCCGTACGTGTCCTCGGTTTACAGGAAACACCTCGATGTCGCTCCCTACTTTTACGGCCACAGCCGCTACCCGCTTATGGTGCTTGTCACCGGACGCGGATGCCCTTTCCACTGTTCCTACTGCGTCATTCCGCAGACGCTCATGGGACACCGTTACCGGAAGCGTTCGGTCGCCTCGATTGTCGGCGAATTCAGGTATATCGCCGATAATTTTCCCGAGGTCAAAGAGATCATGATTGAGGACGATACGTTGACTGCCGACAAGAAACGGTGCGTGGAATTTGCCGGGGCGCTGGTATCGTCGGGAGCGACGCGGATACCGTGGTCTGCCAACTCGCGCGCCGACGTCGATTACGAAACCCTGAATGCGATGAAACGGGCCGGGTGCCGACTCCTGTGCGTCGGGTTTGAAAGCGGCGAGCAGGCGATACTTGACAATATACAAAAATCGCTCACCCTGGAAACGATAAAAAAATTCATGGCCGCAGCCAAACGGGCAGGAATTCTTGTACACGGCTGCTTCATGGTCGGCAACCGCGGCGAGACGCGCGAGACCCTCGAAAAAACGCTTGCTTTTGCCAAGGAGCTCTCCCCGGATACCGCGCAGTTTTTTCCCATCATGGTCTATCCCGGCACCTCAGATTTCGACTATTTCAGCAAAAAAGGATGGATCACGACCACTGATTTCCGGAAATGGCTCACCAAGGAAGGGCTCCATTCGTCGGCCGTTTCCCGGCCCGACCTTTCAAATGAAACGCTGGTATCCTTCTGCGACCGGGCACGACGGGAATTTTACCTCCGGCCGCAGTACCTTTTTTCAAAGTTCGTTCAGGTACTCACGCATCCGAGCGAAGCAAAACGTATCTTTAAGGCTGCTCTTACGCTGTTTAAATATCTGTTCTCTCCTTCCATTAAAAAACAGGCGTCCTAAAAAGGAGTGATCATGCAGCATGTTGATTATCTTGCCGTTGCAGGAAAGGCGATAAAACAGATTGAAGAAGGGGCATTTTTGACCGTTCAGGCCGGCGATGCGATGAACATCATGACCATCGGCTGGGCCTCGGTCGGTTTTATCTGGGGACGCCCGATCCTCACGGTCATGGTGCGCAAATCCCGACACACCTTCGGCATCATGGAACGCGCTTCGGAGTTTACTGTCAGCGTGCCGCTGGTTGACATGAGAAAAGAACTCGAATTCTGCGGATCGCAATCGGGACGGAAGGTCGACAAACTGAAAAAGTGCGGACTGGAGATATTCCCCGGCGAAAAAGTCAAGACGCCGATCCTCAATATCCCGGGCATCCACTTCGAATGCAGGATCGTCTACAAATCACCCATGGAACCCTCGCATCTTATAGGGTCGTACAAGCACCTGTATCCTGAAAAGGACTACCATACGCTCTATTTCGGTGAAATCGTGTATTGCTATTCGACCGAAGATGAAAAACATCCTGTCGATTGATTGTGAAGAAGCGTTCTGCGCCCATAACATGGAACGCGTCGTACCGCGCGAGACATGGGACACGCTCCCGCTCCGTATCGAAACAAATGTTGTAAAACTGCTGGAACTGTTCGACGCCTCCGGCTGCGACGCGACGTTTTTTATCCTCGGATGGATCGCCGAACGGCTGCCGCACCTGGTGAAAGAGATCAGCGGCCGGGGCCACGAAATCGCGACGCATGGCTACGGCCATACCCTGCTTACCGCGCAGACCCCGCAGGAGTTTGAGGCCGATCTGCGCAAAGCGCTCGCCGTCACCCAACCGCTTATCGAACAGCCCATCCGCGGCTATCGCGCCCCCTCGTTCACCGTCATGCCCAAAACGACATGGGCCTATACGGTGATGGAGCAATGCGGCATTACCTACGATTCGTCGGTTTTTCCGATCAGCGGCCATCCGGAATACGGGTTCCCGGGCGCTCCGCTTACCGTTCACCAGGTTACGCCGAAACTTGCGGAGGTCCCCATTTCCGTGGTTGATTTCCATGGAAAACGGTTTCCCGCCACCGGCGGCGCCTATTTCAGAATATTCCCCTATTTCTTTACCCGGCTGCTATTCAAGCAGTGCATCAAGCAGGGCCGTCAGGTTGTATTTTATCTCCACCCGTGGGAGATTGACACAGAGCAACCCCGTTATCCGCTTCCTTTTATCCGCAGGTGGCGCCATTATAATAACCTCGGCAGGACGGAAGAGCGGCTGCGCCGGATGGTCGCCGAATTTTCATTCACCTCTTTCAGGAAAGCGTTATCCCAATGAGCGACGAATTGCTGCGGCAGCGTGCTTACTGGAACAGGGAAATCGCCCTGTTCGACGCCATCTATTCGCATAAAAAAGGGCGGTTCGGACAATGGCTCGACAGGACCTTCCGCAAAGACATGTACGAACGGTACGAATACACGCTTCGCCATGCCGAACCGGTAAAAAACCGCGATTTCCTGGACGTGGGGTGCGGCACGGGCCGCTATATTTTCGAGCTCGCAGGGCGCGGCTGCCGCCACGCCACCGGTATTGACATATCAGAACTTATGATCGATCACTGCCGCCGCGCTGCCGCCGAAGCGCACCTTTCGGACAGAACTGAGTTCGTCCGCACCGACCTGCTCGACTTTTCGCCGGGCCGGCGGTACGATGTGTGCATCGGCATCGGACTTTTCGATTACATCAGAGACCCGCTGCCGGTACTGAAGAAAATGTTCGCCGCTGCCGGCGACTGCGTCATACTCAGTTTCCCGCGTCTTTGTACCTGGCGCGCCCCGGTGAGAAAAATCCGCCTGTTGCTGCGAGGTTGCTACGTCCGTTTTTACACACGTCGGCGGATCGGGTCGCTCCTGACCGCCGCAGGTTTTAAAGGGTACTCCCTTGAGAAGGTCGGGAAATTGTACTGCGTCACCGCCCGCGTGATATAACACGGGTAATGTTTACTGGAAACCTATGATATGCTCCGCCGAAAATATCCTTGTGCTTGTCTTCTGGGTATCGCTGTTTGTCGTTGGATACTCGTACTGCTTCTATCCGGCGCTTCTGCGGATAGCGGCCGGGCGTTTCGGCCGATCGCCCCTTTCTTCGGACAGCCATGTTCCATCAATCGGCATCGTGATTCCGGTCTATAATGAAGAAAAGGTCATTGCAGAAAAGCTGCGCAACATCTTTTCCGTTGATTATCCGGCCGACCGCCTCTCGGTCTGGATCGGCTCCGACTGCTCATCGGACCGTACCGACGATGTCGTCCAGGAACTGGGCGATCCGCGCGTCCATCTCTGGCGTTCTCCGGTACGGAGCGGCAAGGCAGGCGTCCTCAACCGGCTGATTCCGATGGTTGACGCCGAAATTGTACTATTGACAGATGCAGATATCCTGCTCGACCCTGCCAGCGTCCGGGCGCTCGCGAGGGATTTCGCCGATCCGGAAGTGGGCGGGGTCGGCGGGATGACGCTGCAGCGCCAGCGCGGGAAAGGGATCCGGACCGAAGAAACCGCGTACCGCGGTTACGAAGCGAAGCTGAAAGCGCTTGAGAGCCGCCTCCACAGCACCATTTCGGCCTTCGGTTCTTTCTATGCCATCCGCAAGAGACTATTCGTCCCGTTCCATCCGCACACCTATTCCAACGACGACGTCATCATGCCCATGAACATCATCCGCCAGGGATATCGCATGTGTTTTGAACCCTCGGCCGTTTCGTACGAAGAGGTACTGCCGCAGATACAAACGGAATTCAAGCGGCGCGTGCGCATCGGCGCAGGAAATTTTCAGGCGTTTTTCTGGCTGCTCGATTTTCTGAATCCGGCGCGCGGATGGCCATGGTTCTGTTATGTGTCCCATAAAGTGACGCGGTGGTTTTCGCCCATGTTCATTGCGCTGGCAGCACTGTGCTGCGGAATGCTGTCGTTCTCCTGCAACGGACCCACGATATATTCACTGCTCTTTATTGCCGGGCTTATTTCCGTCATGGCCGGTCTCCTGCATGCAGTCATACCGCTTCCGCTTACCCGAAAAATGTACTACTTCATGGCGATGAACCTTGCCATTATTATCGGGTTTTTCAATTTTCTTTCCGGAATACGGTCGGCCGCCTGGTCGCGTACCGAACGGCAGGTGTAATGTTTGTACCGTAATCCAGGATTTTAATAGGAACGGCTTCGCTTGAGGACGACCGGCGAAACGGGTTTGAGGTTGAAATAAATGCGGACAAAACCCACCAGCGCTTCTTCCAGTTCCTTCGGCGTGGCGGTATCTTCGTTGTCTTTCACTTTATCAAGATTTTTTTCCCATTGTTTCAGCTGATGAGAGAGTTCCTTGCACGCAATACGGAGCTTGATGATGGTGTCGGGTGCGGAACGCCAGCGGTTTATCCGGGCGTCCGTCTTCGGCGAACTGAGCGAAACGTCGAACTCCTGTTCGGGAACGCGGGCGCTTATCGGCAGGGCGCAATCGGAATTCCGCGCCGCGCAGATAAGGGAGTAGTAGCCGCTCAGGAAATGGGGAAAATAGGCATCAAAATAAAGGCACCGGCCCCAGTTGTTCTTCTGCAGCAGGTTTTCAAACACGTCAAGTGCGGATATAAAATATTTATTGATTTTTATGATGTTTTTCGCTTCAAATTTCGAAATGAAGCTGGCCTTTTCAGGAAGCTCCCGGTAGAGGACTTTCTCGCGGCCGCTGGAAGTGTACTTGAAATACATATCGTCGTACATGCCGATGAACACCTGGTCATCCGATCCCGGCATGGTGATCCGTACACCGTTGAATTCCTGGGTTTCATCGTCCACGCTGACGCATATCTTCGGCAGGTCCAGCGAAAACTCCTCGCGCGGCTGGAGTTGAAGCGCTTTACTTTCGTCGCCGAATTGGGCATAGGCGAAGGAACATGCCCACAGCAGGCATAAAAAACGTGCCTTCATAACCCCTCTTTACTTCTGATTACACCCCTGTCTCCTCCGCGATAAGAAGCGTACGCGGATCCAGTTTGAGATGCAGGTCGCTCACTGAAACGATATCGTGGTCCTTCAAAAGTTTCAGATTAATATAGTTGCCGCACGGCTCCAGCACGATGAAAACGCCGATGTGCCGCAGGTACTTTTCCATGAACGCCGCCGCGTTTTTCTGGACCGAAGCGCTGAACCAGATTTCAACCTTCGCTTCTTCGGCAAATTTCTTGAAACTGCCGATTTCCTCCACACTGGATTTTGCGAAATCGTATCCGTCCACGAAGACGACTTCGGCGTTGAAGTTACCGTCTTTGATCATGGACCGTACGCTTCGCTGCACCTGCCCGGCAGAAACACCGTCCTGCCGGAAATTCATGATGACCCTATGCTTAATTATATCATCATGAACATCCACGGCACCATCCAGATGGTACCGTTTCGCGATTTCTTCAAAGATGTCTTCGTACCAGGAGATAATATGATGCGTATCGGCAGAAAAAGATACATGAATAACGTGGCCGCCCTCCAGGAGATGGTCCGTAGCGAGGTGGACGAGACAGGCGGTCTTGCCCACCCCTTTGGGCGCCGCAATCACGCCGATATTCCCTTTTCCGAGACCACCGCCCTGCATCGATTGCTGCAGTATCCGCAACGGACTGCGCTGTACGAGTTCATTTCTTATCATAATGAAACAATCCCTTTATACTAAAATATATTGATAATCTTTAATAATTTCTCTTTTTGCTAAAGGATTTCTACGAGGTAGGGGGTGGGCACCGACCGTGCAACTTTGAGCATCCTTTACCCCCACCTTCAGGCTTCGTTAAATTCAATAAACATGTTCTGTAAAACCATTTTTTTATTACTTTGATTTCAATTCCGCTAAAACTTGTGGGTGGGGGTAAAATACAATTCAATCTTGGAAAAATAGTGCCCACCCCACACCCAAACAGGTGCCTATAGCCAAAAAAACTATTTCTTTGCTTTATCTAGAAATTCCTTTTTCAATTTCTCCGCAATCGACTCCGGCACTTTGCTGTATTTGAGGAATTCCATGGTGAATTCGGCCTTGCCCTGCGTGCATGAACGCAGCACCGTGGAGTAGCCGAACATCTCCGCGAGCGGGACCTCCGCATCGACGCGGCAGAAGCTGGTCTCTTCGGTGCAGCTGACGATGATGCCTCGGCGCTGGTTGATCGTTGCCAGGATATTGCCCTGGAATTCGACCGGCCCCTCGACCGATACTTTCATGACCGGTTCGAGGATCTCGGGACGCGCTTTTTCGTATGCCTGCCTGAACGCGCCGATGGCGGCGAGCTGGAAGGCGATGTCGGATGAGTCGACCGGGTGCCAGTTGCCGTCGTTGACCGTGCACCTGACGCCCACGATCGGGAAGCCGATCAGCCTCCCTTTTGTCAGGCAGGCGCGGAACCCTTTATCGCATGCCGGGATATATTCGCTCGGGATCACGCCGCCCTTGACTTTGTCGACAAATTCATAATCTTTCTCCGCGCAGGGTTCCATGAGGCCGCCCACGCGCGCATACTGGCCGGCGCCGCCGGTCTGTTTCTTGTGAGTATAATCGAAGGCCACGGCCTGGGTGATTGCTTCCCGGTAGGCGACCTGCGGCATGCCGGTATCGAGCTCGACGCCGTATTCCCTGCGCATCCGTTCGATATAGATCTCAAGGTGCAGCTCGCCCATGCCTTTGATGATGGTTTCGTTCGATTCGAGATCGACGTAGGTCCTGAACGTAGGGTCTTCCTTTGTAAACCTGTTGAGCGCCTTGCCCAGATTGTCGGCGGATTTCCGGTCCTTTGGTTTGATGGCGAGCGAGATCACCGGTTCGGGCACGAACATGGACGTCATCCCGAGGTTCAGGTCGTTTTCGGTGAACGTGTCGCCCGTGGCGCAGTCGATGCCGAACAGCGCAACGATTTCACCGCTGCCGGCTTCGGTAATGTCTTCCATCGAATCGGCGTGCATGCGGATAAGGCGGCCGACTTTGAAGCGGCGCTTGCTGCGGGTGTTGAACAGCTCCGAGCCTTTCCTGATCGAACCCTGATAAATGCGGATGTAGGTGAGCTGGCCGTACTGGCCGTCTTCAAGCTTGAACGAGAGGGAAACGTGCGGCGCCGACGGGTCGGCCGTCAGCGACACTTTTTTTTCTTCATTATCAAGATCGATTGCCTGGTGCGAATGGTCGGCGGGTGAGGCAAGGTAATAGACGACGGCGTCTAAGAGGGGCTGGATGCCTTTGTTCTTGTAGGCCGAGCCGACGAAGACCGGCGTCAGCTTGAGGGAAAGGGCGCCCGCACGGATGGCGCTGCGGATCTGCTCAACGGTTTCGCGTCCTTCAAGACAGGCCGCGGCCAGCTCGTCGGAATACATGGTGGCCGCGTCCATCAATGCCTCGCGTTTCGCGCGCGCCTCTTCGCCAAGCGCCGCAGGTATTTCGGCCTCCCGGATTATTTCGCCGTTTTTGCCGTCGAAATAGAGCGCTTTCATGGTCACAAGATCAACGACCCCTTCGAACTTGTCTTCGGCGCCGATCGGGATCTGCATGAACACCGCATGGTGGCCGAGTTTTTCGCATAGCTGGTCCTTGACGCGGTACGGGTCCGCACCGGAACGGTCGGCCTTATTGATGAAGGCAAGCCGCGGGACACTGTACCGTTTGAGCTGGCGGTCAACGGTGATCGACTGCGACTGCACGCCGCCCACGGCGCAGAGCACTAGTATCGCACCGTCAAGGACGCGCAGCGCGCGTTCGACCTCGATGGTGAAATCCACGTGTCCCGGCGTGTCGATGATGTTGATGGAGTGGTCGAGCCATTCCACGTTGGTCGCCGCTGACTGGATCGTGATGCCGCGCTCCCGCTCGAGGTCCATGGAGTCCATGGTGGCGCCGACGCCGTCCTTGCCCTTCACCTCGTGCATGGCATGGATTTTTTTGCAATAGTAAAGTATCCGTTCGGTCAGGGTGGTCTTGCCCGAATCGATATGCGCGCTGACCCCGATATTGCGCATGCGGTCAATGGAAACAATAGTACTCATCTCTCCCCTGCTTATTATTAATGGGCACTACCAAACTTTTCACCCCGGCGTCATCGTTTCGACGTGTCCGCATCCGAACAGCAACGCTGGATCGCTCAACAGGGGTCGATTCCTGCAAAACGGCAACAATGGCGGTGATAATGAATGCACGGAGGTTACTAACGGGCCATAAAATAGTATGTGTCAAATACTACCGTCCAGAGGAATTGCAAGAACGATTACGAGAGGTGCAAATTGTTGCATGTAATATTTTTAACTACCGAACAGTACAAGAATAAATAAAATGCATATCATCTATTACGTCACCAGCCACGGGTACGGCCACGGCGTGCGGACCGTGGCGATCTGCAATGAGTTTTCAAAAAACGTCCGCATCACCTTCCGCACCGCACTGCCGGAAGCGTTCTTCCGCGAAGAGGTGCGCCGCGATTTCTCGTACACCGCTGCCTCATTCGACTGCGGCTGCATACAAAAAGACAGTTTGAGTATCGACATCGAAAAAACGCTTTCAACCTACCGGACGATTGCGGCAAGCAATGCTTCGCTGCTCGAAAACGAATCGCAGTGGTGCAGTGTGCAGAAGGCCGACGCGATCGTGAGCGACATCGTGCCGTTCGCCTTTGAAGTGGCGCACGCCTGCGGCATTCCTTCCGCGGCAGTGTCCAACTTCACCTGGTACGACATTTACAAAGAGTATGTGCGGCTGTTTCCCGGATATCAACATGATCTGGAAAAAATCCGCACCCAGTACGCGGGCGCCACCCTTGCCCTCGCGCTCGAACCGGCAATGCCCATGACCTGTTTTAAAAAATTAACGGCAGTGCCTCTGGTCGGAAGACAAGGGCGCAATCGCCGCGCAGAACTTTTTAAAAAATATGGGATTGCAGCGAACAAACATCTGGGGCTTATGTATTTCGGCCATCCCGGCATTGCAGGCATTGAATTGCACAAGCTTCCGGATTTTATTGATTGGGAATTTCTGGGTATATCGCCGATCGAAAGCGCTCCTGCCAATTATCATACTGTTCCAAAAGCCGATTTTCCCTATCAGGATCTGGCGGCGTCGGCTGATCTGATGATCTGCAAGATCGGCTACAGCGCCGTTGCCGAAGCCATGATCCATGGCACCCCGATGCTCTACCTGCCGCGCGATGATTTCGCCGAATACCCGGTCCTCGACGCCGCGGTCCGTTCGTGGGGAAACGGGTACCGGCTCTCGCGTGAGGCATTCATTGCGCTCGACTGGAAACAGACGCTTGAAGAGGTTATTAAGAAAGGTCGTCCGAAACCTTGTCGATCAAATGGCGCTGAAATCTGTGCAAGGGCGATTGAGGAACTACTATGATATACCTCGCAACAAGCTACGGGCAATCTAAATACGCAACTCACCCCTTGACCCCCTCTCTTGCAAGAGAGGGGAAACCCGAAGGGAGAGGTGAGTTAAAGCCCTATCAGGCTGCGGGGAATTAGACCCACAGTGATTCAAAAATAGTACTATTAACCCCTCCTATTGCATTCCTGCGAAAATTATGCGATAATAGTTTAATGCCTTCCATTCTCATAGTTGACGACGAACGCAGCATCCGGACCATGCTTTCCGATTACTTCGCTGACCGGTACGAGGTGGTGTGCGCTGAGAACGGCGTCCAGGCGCTCGACCTGCTTGCGAAAAGGAAAATCGACCTCGTCATTTCCGATATCAGCATGCCGGAGATGAACGGCATCGAACTTCTGTGCGCGGTCCGCGAGCGCCATCCCACGGTAAAATGCGCGCTCCTGACCGGCAACAACATCGACCATTTCATCACATCCGACAAAAAGGAGTATATCGGCAACATCATCCCCAAGACCGCACCCTTCAATTTCGCCGAGCTTGAGGCAATCGCGCGCGGGCTCATCACCGGCGATATTTTCGGACTCAAACGGTATCTTCTGGCAGACGGCACGATACTGGCGCAGTATAAAATCACCTCGTCGGATGACGGCAGGTCGGTGCGGAAAAAGGCCATCGGACTTTTCATCGAGCGGTTCGGCAGCGCCGGCGACATGGAGCTTGTGCTCGATGAGATCATTACCAACGCCGTGTATCACGCCCCCTCGACGGACAGCGGCGACGACAAATACCCGTCCTATTCAAAGATCACGCTGAAACCCGGTGAGTATGTCTATGTGGAATGCGGCTGCGACCGGGAAAAATACGGGGTTTCGATCACGGACCGGAAAGGACGACTGAAAAAAGAGACCGTGCTCCGAAAAATGGAGCGCCAGATCAGCGGGGCCGGGCTCCTTGACGAATCGGGACGGGGAATCCACATGTCACGGCTCTTCGCCGACCGCATGGTCATCAACATCGACCCCGGCAGAAAAACCGAGGTTATCCTCATGAATTATCTGTCGCCTGCCTACCGTGGCTTCAAGCCGCTGTATATCAACGAACTGTAAACCTGTATTCCGCCGTCGCCCCCTAAATCCCTCCGTTACAGCTCCAGCGAAGGTTCAGGATGTTCGAGGCTGGACTCGGTGGGCAGTCCCATGGTTCCCAGAAGATCGATAAAAGGGTCAGGGTCAAGCTCTTCGACATTCACCATGGTCTTGACGTCCCACACGCCCTTCGCGATCAGGATCGAGGCCGCCACCGGGGGCACGCCGGCCGTGTAGCTTATGGCCTGCGCTTCCACTTCCCGGTAGCAATCGGCATGGTCGCAGATGTTATAAATGAAAAGTTCGACATCATTGTCGTCTTTCTTGCCTTTCACCAGATTGCCGATACAGGTCTTGCCCGTATAATTTGGCGCAAGCGACGACGGGTCGGGAAGCAGCGCTTTCAGCACCTTGAGCGGAACGACCTCCACCCCTTCTGCGGTTTTCACCGGAACGTTCGACGTCAGCCCGAGTTTGGTAAGGACCGTGAAAATGTTGATGTAATGGTTGCTGAACCCCATCCAGAACCTGATGCTGTTCGCATCGATGTTTTTCGACAGCGAATGCAGCTCGTCGTGCCCGGTGAGGTACAGGGTCTGCTTGCCCACCACCGGGAACTCATACGCTTTCTTGACCGAATGGACTTTCTTTTCCACCCATTTCCGGTCGATCCAGGTCCATACCTTCTTGAATTCCCTGAAATTTATTTCCGGATCGAAGTTGGTGGCGAAATATTTCCCGTGACTTCCGGCATTCACGTCCATGATATCGATGGTGTCGATCTGGTCGAAATGGTGCTTGACCGCATAGGCGCACCACGCATTGACCACGCCCGGATCGAACCCGCACCCGAGAATGGCCGTGACCCCCTTGTCCCTGCAGCGGTCCTTCCGTTTCCACTCGTAATTCCCGTACCAGGGCGGATCTTCGCACACCTTGTCCGGCTCTTCGTGGATCGCGGTGTCCATGTACGCAACGCCGGCCTGTATGCACGCTTCGAGCACCGACATATTGATGAACGACTGCCCGAGATTGATGACGATGTCCGATTTCGTCTCTTCGATCAGCTGTACCACGGCCGGAACATCCATGGCATCGATCTGCCGGGAGAATATTTTCCGGCGCGGGTTCTTGGCGCTCTTCTTGCGTTTGATGCTCTCGATGATGGCGTCGCACTTGCTCTGCGTCCTCGAAGCAATACAGAGGTCACCCAGGATATCGTTGTTCTGCGCAACCTTGTGCGCCGCGACATGGGCGACTCCGCCGGCACCGATGATAAGAATGTCTTTTTTCTTCATGGCTCCCCGCCTTCCTGTTATGAAAGGTTATTGATAAAATTATTATAATCAAATTTCCGGACCAGCTCGATGGACCCGTTCAGCCGTTTGACGGCAATTGCGGGCATCTGCAGTCCGTTGAACCAGTTTTTCTTGACCATGGTGTAACCCCCGGCATCGGCGATGCGGACCGTGGTCCCGACCTTGAGGCGGGACGCAAAGCTGTACCTCCCGAACACGTCTCCTGCAAGGCAGGACCGGCCGGCGACCGTGCAGCAATACCGCCCCTTCCGGGGAGCGCTCAAGACCGGGCTTGTCCGGTAGATCAGATGGTCAAGCATATGCGCCTCGGTAGAGGCATTTACAATAGCAATATCCGTGGCGTTTTGAACGATGTCCAGCACCGTGGTCACCAGTTCCGTCGACTGCGTTACTGCAGCCTCTCCCGGTTCGAGATACACCTGCACCCCGAACCGCGCGCTGAAATTTTTCAGGAGCGCGCAGAATTCATCGACCGGATAACCTTTTTTTGTAAATGACAAGCCGCCGCCCAGACTGACCCACTCGAGTTTTTTCAGTACATCGCCGCAGGTGCGGACGATGCGGCCGAGATTCGCGGCAAAGTTCCGGAAATCGCCGTTTTCGCAGTTGAAATGGAACAGACATCCCTTGATAAGCGGCACGATTTCCCCGATGGCGCTTGTATCGGTGACGCCGAGCCTAGAATTGCGCCGGGCCGGGTCGGCAAGATCGTAATGGGAGTAGCTGAAGCCGGGATTGATCCGCACGCCGAGCGAACGCGTCCGCGCCTCACCGTAAAACCGCTTGAGCTGCGCGATTGAATTGAATATAATGACGTCCGCATGTTTCTTTATGTCAATCAACTCGTCCCGCGAGAAGGCGACGCAATACGCATGCGTTTCTCCGCCGAACCGTTCGTGCCCGAGCCGGACTTCATTGAGCGAACTGCCAGTCGTCCCGTCCATATACTTTCGCATGAGGCCGAAAACGCACCACGCGGAAAAACATTTCAAGGCAAGAAGGGATTTTACGCCGGAAACATCGCGGACATGCCTGATGATCCTGAGGTTATGGAGAAGTTTTCGTTCGTCGATCAGATAATACGGTGTTGCGATAGCCATTATCCTTACCTGAAAACGGAAAATTGTTTGCTGCTGATAAAATAAATTTATCGAATACGAGAGAAATGTAAAATCGTTATTATTTTAAACAGAAAAAATATTCTGCAGAACGTTTTTCACCTCAGCCGAAATAATTCCCCGCGATCATTGCGTTTTTCTATTTTCTCATACGGATTGCCGGACCAGCACATGCACCGGAGGGATTTTTTACCATGATCAACCGTTTTCGCGGACATAAAATCAAACTGCAGGGGTTCAACAACCTTACGAAGGCGCTCAGCTTCAACATCTACGACATCTGCTACGCCCGGTCCAAAAACTCGCAGATGGACTACCTCGAATACATCGATGACGTTTACAATTCAGAAAAACTCAGGAGCATCCTTGAGGGGGTGACGAACATAATCCAGGCCAAGGTCGTCAACATTTCCACGCAGGACTACGATCCGCGGGGTGCCAGCGTGACGGTGCTCATCAATGAGGGCCACCATACGCTCGATTACGCCGGCGGCAATTACGTCGCGCATCTTGACAAAAGCCACATTACGGCGCACACGTACCCGGAAACCAACGCGAAGACCGGCATTTCGACCTTCCGCGTCGACATCGACGTTTCGACCTGCGGCATGATTTCGCCGCTGCTCGCCCTCGATCATCTGATCGGCAACTTCGATTCCGATATCGTGCTCATGGACTACCGCGTGCGCGGTTTCACCCGCGACGTCAGCGGCCGCAAGATCTACATCGACCACGACATCACCTCGATACAGGATTATGTTTCGGACCCGATCCTCCGCCGGTACATCGCGTACGACATCAACATCGTTTCCGATAACGTGTTCCATTCCAAAATGGTGCTCAAAAACCTGAAACTGGAGAATTACCTGTTCGGTTCCGAACTCTCGAAACTTTCAAAAAAAGAACGGACGCGCATTGCAACGCTGCTCCGCAAGGAGATGCAGGAGATCTTCGAATGCAGAAACATTTTCGAGCGGAATTAGGAAACATCGAACGGCTTGCACATGGGAGGCGCATTTATGCCGAGGCGCTCAACCCGTATTTCGGTTATTTCTATACGGTGAAGAAATCGCTTGTCAAGTCAAAAACCGCGTATCAGTCGCTGCAGCTCCTCGACACGGACGAATTCGGCAAGGTACTGCTTCTCGACGACATTACGCAGGTGGCCGGCAGAAACGACAGCCACTACCACGAACCCATGGTGCACCCGGCGTTCTGTTCCCACCCGAAACCCGAATCGGTCCTCGTCATGGGCGGCGGCGACGGCGGCATCCTGCGCGAAGCGCTCAAATACCCCTGCGTCAAGAGGGTCGAACTGGCGGAACTCGACGACGGCGTCATCGAATTTTCACGGAAGCACCTGCCGGGGATCCACGGCGGCGCTTTCCGCGACCGGCGCGTCCGTATCAACGTGATTGACGGCCGCCGGTATGTCGAAGAGCACCCGCGGCAGTTCGACGTCATCATTATGGACATGACCGACCCGGCGGGACCGTCAACTATGCTGTACACAAAAGAGTTTTTTGGGACGGTCGGGCGCGCTTTCAGGAACAACTACGGCATTTTCGTCATGCACAGCGAATCGCCGGTAACGCGGCCCAAGGCGTTTTCGTGCATCCAGAAAACCCTCCGCGCCTCGTTTACGCACGTCACCCCGTTCTATATATATATCCAGATGTACGCGACGCTGTGGTCGGTCACCCTTTGTTCGCAGTCGGCATGCGTTACCCGCGCCACCGCTGCGGCAATCGACAAAAAGCTCGCCCGCCGGGGCATCCGCGATCTCAGCGTGTATTCCGGCAGCACCCATGTTTCGATGCAGACCTCTTTTCCCTATATCACGCGGCTTTGCAGAAAGCCGGCGAAAATAATCACCGATGCCGATCCGGAATTCCCGGACGATTTTCTGTCGTAACGGTATCGGTACAAGCATACGAAAGCGAGACGGTTGCAGTATGGATTTCCTGTCTGTTCAGAAGCTGGCCGCCAAGCACGGCACCCCGACGCTGTTTCTTTCCGAGAACCGTCTGCGGGAGGCCTACCGCGACCTGAAAGCCGCGCTGCCCGGCGTTACCCTGTACTATGCGGTCAAGTCGAACGCCGCGCCGCAGTTTGTCGCCATCCTCAAAGGCGAAGGCTGTCTTTTCGACGTCTGTTCAAACGGTGAAATCGAGGTGGTGAAAAGCGCCGGCATCATTCCGGGACATTGCCTGCACACCCATCCGATCCACCGTGACGAGGACATCCGCTTTGCCGTCGATTCCGGCATCACCCGTTTCGTCGTCGACAACGAGGACGAGCTCCGGAAGTTCGTCCCCTACCGGAATAAAACCGAACTTCTCGTCCGCATGAGCATACAAAATCCGAATTGTCTGGTCAATCTGTCGCATAAATTCGGCATCGCCCCCGAACGCACCTTCGACCTGATCGAGAAAGCCGCCGGTCTCGGCCTTGCCGTCAAGGGGATCTGCTTCCACTGCGGTTCGCAGAACCAGAACGCGCTCAAGTACATCGAAGCGCTTGAATACTGCCGAGACATCTGCAGAAAAGCGGCGCTGAAGGGAATAGCGATCGAGATCATCGACATCGGCGGCGGTTTTCCCATCAACTATCTGACCCCGGTGCCGCCGCTGGCGGAATTCTGCTCGCCGATCAACGAATATCTCGAACGGTATTTCTCGAACTACCGGATCATCGCCGAGCCGGGACGGTTCCTTTCCGGGCCCGCCATGACCCTTGCGACACGGGTGATCGGCCGCAGCATGCGCAGCGGCGTGTGGTGGTACTATCTTGACGAAGGCGTCTACGGCTCGTTTTCCGGGAAAATCTATGACCACGCCGATTATCCCATTTCCATGGCCCGGCCCGGTCCGCGGTACGATTCGGTCCTCGCCGGACCCACCTGCGACTCGATCGACGTTCCCTACGAACATATTGCGCTGCCCCTGCTTGAAATCGGCGACCTGCTCGTGTTCGAATCGATGGGCGCCTATACGTCGGCCAGCGCTTCCAATTTCAACGGTTTCCCAAAAGCAAACATCGTTGTCGTCGAATAGGAAGGTGTTGTATGAACAAAATGGTCAGCTATCCGAACAGCGTCGGCACGTCGCTCTGGATCCAGAACCTCGTTCACGGTCTTGCCGGCATCGCCATCAAGGTGAAACACACGGTCTACTGCGCCTCCAGCCAGTTTCAGAAGATCGAGGTCTTTGACACCTACCATTACGGCATGGTGTTGTGCCTAGGCGGTTCCGTGGTGATGACCGAACACGACAGCGACATTTACCATGAGATGATTGTGCATCCCGCCCTGCTCTGCCATAAAAAGCCGCGAAGTGTCTGCATCATCGGCGGCGGCGACGGCGGTTGCCTCAAGGAGGTGCTCAAGCACGCTCCGGTGGAGTCGGTCACCATCGTTGAAATCGACGCAATGGTAAAGGAGACTGTTCAGAAGTTCTTTCCTGTGCTGGCCGCCGGCTTTACGGACAAACGGGTCGGCGTGGTGATCGACGATGGGTATAATTACCTCAAAACAACCGACCGTTCATTCGATGCGATCATCGTCGATTCCTACGATCCGGGCGGACCGGTGCAGTCGCTCGAAACCGCGGATTTTCACCATATCGTCGCACAGCGCCTGAACAGTGACGGGATCGCGGTGTTTCAGACCGATTCCCCGATCATCCGGCCCGATTATCTGCGTCAGACCCTGTCGCTCATTTCGCCGCTCTTTGCCCAGGTAAAGCCGTATCTATGCTCGTTCAGCTCCTTTCCCGAAGGTATCTGCAGTTTTGTTCTGTGCGGACGGGAGAAGAATGCGCTTGAACAGTTTGACGCCCGGCGGTATGCGGCCATAGCGGATTCGTGCGTCTATTATAATGCCGATGTCCACAAGGGCGCGTTCCTTCTGCCGCAGTACTTGAAGAAAAAATCGCTGTCATGATTGGGCAGGCTGCCTGTTGCGGAATTCTTAACCGGAAAGTATATTATCTTCTGTAACGAGAGGACAAGTTCCATTACTCCGCACCATCCTCCCCGAGACGATTTTCCCGCGGAACCGATTGAACGAGTGAGAAGGGCGACATTCTCCGATCTCATTGATGCGCAGTGACCGGCTCGGGGCTCTTTGACATACAAGATAACGAGAAGCACCTGCGAATGCACGGCAACAGCCGAAACCGCCGTGCCGCGTATGACAACAGGAAATTCGGCGATCCTTGCGTGCAGATCAGGCGATACGCACCGGGGATTCATTGCAGGAAAGTATGATCGTCGCCTTTGGAAAGCAGAAAGCAGGCGGAACAGCCGGTTTTAACGCCTCACCGGACACCACCATTCACCACACGCCGATTACCGTGGACTGAATGCGTTTCATCCCTGACGAAAAGGGATCAAGGAGTTTTCACCGCAATCCCCCGAAGGCAGTTCCCCTCGGGGTGCCGACGGTTTCTCCTTCCATGTGAAATGGCGGCCCCTTCATCGTTGGACCGCAGAACAAAAAACACTATCAACAATTACATTTACCACGTACGGAGAAGTAATACTTATGGAATTAGCATTGATGGCAATCACCATATCCATTGTCGTTTTAGTAGTGCAAGTCGTTTCCCTGGTGCTCATCACCGGGATGCGTAAATCGCTGAAAAACCTCAAGGAAGTTCGGCCGCTTCCTTCCGCAGTACCTTCAGACCGCTTTGAAAAAAGGAATCCCGATTTCAGGCGGCATGAGAAAAGGCCCTATCAGGACCAGCGGCCGCAGCAGCCGGCCGCAGTGACACCGATTGATCCGGTTGAAAAGTCTTTGCGCGATATAAACCTGAGGCTTAAATCCGCGGAGCGCGACCAGGAATTTGCCCGCCGGAAAATTCAGGAGAACTTTTCGCGCGGGGATCGTCCCCGCGACCGTGACGACCGGGACCGCGACGACCGGAACCGCAGGGGAAACAGGGACCGCGATCATCATCGGAACCACCGCCGCGACAACTGGCAGGACAGAAACCGGTCCGGCGCTCCACAATCTCAGCAGCAGGAGCAGCAGCCAGCGGTTTCCACACCTTCAGCGCAGCCGTATGGCGAGCCGGCGGTTGAGAAAAAAGCGTTCACTCCGTTCACTCCTTCCACCCCTGCTCCCGAGCTGCAGGCAACTGTCCAGGCTGTTCCGGAAACCGGACAGAACCAGGGTCTCGAGGCCGCGGATTTCGCCTCTGATGAGAACCTCCAGCACGGCCGTAAAATAATCGTGAAACGGCGGACGCTCAATGACGAACCCTCCGAAGCATCTCCGGGCAGCGTTACCGACGCTCCGGCTCCTTCGCCGGTGCCCCCTCCTGCAGAAAACCTGGAGGAGGAAACAAGGATCAGCTCCACGACGCCGGACACGCCCCCTGAGGGCGAAATCAGGTTCGGAAGAAGGTAAACGATTACCGATGTTAAAAAAAAGGCCTGCATCATTAGATGCAGGCCTTTTTTATGCCCGGTGCACGTGCTTTTAACTTTTCTTTTTATTTTTCCCGATTATCTCGTGTACCTGTTGGATACCGGTTACCTGATACAGGAGAGCTATGACGGCCAGTGCCGGAACCGATGCTGCGGCGCAAGTCACCAGATTTTCAAGAAATCTCCCAAACCCGAAATCGATCTTTGCACATTCAACTTTCACCAGCCATCCGGACCCGGCACCGATCACGCTTATGCCCAGTATAATTCCAAATGTCCTCATGATCCTCCATACTGCGCCCCTGTCTCCGTATCTGAGATTCCAAACTACATACAGCAGCAGGAACTGCAGGACCATGCCCGCTACCGCACTGGCTGCAATGCCCGGCGCACCCCACCGTTTGCTGGTCAGATAGTAGAGCGGAAAGCTTATGATAAAAACCGCTGAACTGATGACAACCGGCACATACATTTTCTGAACCGCATAAAACGGCCGCACGACGAAAATCGCGGCTGAAAAGGCAAACGCGCCGATCATGTAAAGGGCGAATACCGGGGCGGTCCTTGCCGTTGATGCGGCGGAGAAGCGGCCGTGTTCGTACAGCAGTGAAATCACCTGAGGAGCGCAGACGATCAACAGCAGCGAAAGCGGAATGCAGTAGGTCGCGATCGCGGTCAGCGCCCTGTTCAGGAGAGACGTGATTTCGGCGAATTTCTGTTCGATGGCAAGACGGGAAAGATACGGATAAAAGGCCACGCCGGACGCCTGTCCGAATATAGCGACGACAAATCCCATGGTGCGCAGCGCGTAATTGATGCTTGACGTTCCGCCTTCCCCCAGGAAAGAACCGAAAAAACGGAACAGTATTTCGTTTGAAAAGGTCATGGTGAGTCCGAGGATCAGCGGAAGCGAGAGCACCAGGAATTTCCTGAGATCCGGATCCGAAAGATCGAACCGGAACCGGTACCGCATGCCGACACCGCGCGCCCCGATCTGCTGGAAAAGCACGTTGGCCGCAAAAGCGCCCCCCAGCACTCCCCAGGCAAAACCTTCGACGCCGGTAACCCGCCTCAGCAGCACGCCGCCGAGGATGATGCCGGCATTGTAAAAAAGCGGGGCACAGGCCGGCCAGAAGAAGCGGTGGTACGCGAACTGCACGGCGGAAAAGAAAGCCCCCCAGTAGAAAAAAAGCTGTGCCGGGAGGATGATGCGGGTCATCCGGACCGTCAGCGGCAGCGTCCGTTCGTTGGCAATATGCTGCCCCATGAGGCGCAGAATGTCCGGGGTAAAGAACATGCTTACAGGTATAATGATTGCGAAGGCGATGGTCCCTACGGTCAAGATGTTCGAAAAGGAACGCCACCCTGCCTCCGGATCGGATTGCGCAAGGTGCCGCTGGAAAATGGGAATAAAAGTAATGGAGAGAAAACCGCCGGCAAGGAAATGGTTGAGTATCTCGGGAATGAAAAACGCCGTAACGTAAGCGTCGATCTCGGTGCTCGTGCCGCCGTAATGCGCGATCACCTGTTCGCGTACCAGACCGATGACCCTGCTTAAAAAGACCGATGCCATCATGATTACGGTGGCGATGGTCAGCGATTTTTTCAGCGCGTTCTTTTCGGATCGTTCGGAAGAGGTTTGGCTGTTCACGGTAACCGAAGGATGATTGCTGTGCACTGCTTCTGTTCTGAAAATCTATCTTGCGCCATACATTGAGGTCATAAAAAAAGGGGCGCCGCCCCTGTACGAGAGCACCCCTTTATATCATATAATCACGCACGTAACTACCGGCGCTTCTTTCCTTTTTTCTTTCCGGCATGTGCCTCGTTGATGACCCGGTAGGTCTGCGACACCGACAGATCGAATTTCTTTGCCAGCGTCGTGCCTGAGGTTCCGCCCTTATACAGCTTCACGATTTTCGCATTGCGCTCCGGATTGTCGGCAATCGACGACTCGATCCGGTATTTTTTGCGCAGCTGATGAACCGCCTGCCTGGTGATGCCGTACAGCTCCCCGATTTTTGCATCGGTGCAATATTTCTTTTGAAGTTTGACGAGCTGGGCTTTGCTGATTCGTGCCATATTGCACTGCTCCTCTCTGCTGTTAATGGTGTGTTTTCACGGTGACATCACGTCACTGTTTTCTTGTCAATACATAAAATACTATTTTCTACAGAAACGTGTGCGTGCAGATGATGGGCAAGCGTCTGCTGTTTTATAAAAATACATTTGCGAAATTTTCTTTTCAAGATATTTTTCCTGTTAGCAAAATTCGATTCAGGAACCACGCAGGGGATACAATGAACGCTGTCGGACATGCGCTTCGCGCGCACCGGCCTACCCTTCATGACGCTATCGTCGCATTCCTGCGGGAACGGTCAGATGGCGTTTCTCCGGAAGAAGTGGCCGAACGCTTTCTGAAACTGAAAGCCCCTGACCGGACAACCGCCGCCGCGGCAATAACCGGTATTCTTGCCCCGGACCGGCGCTGCTTTACGGATAACCATGGCCGGTGGCATGCGTCGCAGGCCGCCCTGGCAGCGCCGGAAGTCAAAGCCCTGAGTGAACTCCCCTTTGTCGCGGTATTCGGCCTGACCGATCCCGGCGCGCGCCGCCTCATGTACCTTGCTCAGTGGGAAACAATTCCCTCGCTCTCCTGCTGTGGTTCCGCGTGGCTTGTCGACCCGCGTTTGTTTCCCCATGACGAGCGGGAAATACTGCAGAGCAGCGTTGATCCGTCCTTTACCCCAGAAACTGCGGACGGACTCGTTTACGATATCGCCCGTGCCGGCGGAAAACGGATACCGGTGTTTTTATCATCGCACAGCCGCAGTCTGCTGGCGTCAACCTGCGCCTCCCGGGGCGAGGCGTTCCCGGACGACACCCTGCTTGCGAGCGAACTGCTGAAAGCGGCCGGCACGGCCGTTCCCCGTCCGCTTACGCTGGCGGCATTTGAAAAGGCGGTCCTCGGCGCGGAACTGCCCGGCGCAAGCGCCCGTAAGCAGGGCGAGCGGTTCGCCGCAGCGCTCGGCGAACTGTTCCGGATACTGAACAACAGGGGGATCGAATCGCGGGAACAGCTTGATATTCGGATCCGGGAAGACAAAGCGCCGCTTTTTGCGGGCAAGGAATTTACCTATGATACTCTTCTTGCCCTGCCCCCCCGGCCGGGCGTCTACGCGTTCAAGGACGGCGCCGGCGCGCACCTCTATATCGGGAAAGCGAACAACCTGAAACGCCGTCTTTTAAGCTACTTCTGCGATACCGATGAATCACCGCTCAAGCTCGGGCGGCTCCTGAAGGAGTCACGCTCGCTGGTCGTCCACGAATGCGGTTCCGAATTGGAAAGCCTGATTTACGAACACCGCCTTATCAGGAAATACGCACCGCCGCTCAACAGTAAAACCGATATTCATGAACGTAAAGGCACGTTCCGGCCCATCGGCGACTGCATTGTACTGCTTCCCCACGCCGTCCCGGGCAGTGTAATGTCGCTGTGGTTCAGGGAAAAGCAGAAAATCCTGCTCAAATCGTTCCCTGATGCCTTTGCCGCGGAGAGTCCGCTCGTCGCGGAACTCAGATCCTTCTTTTTCGACCCGGATCTGCCGGCCGTGGTTTCCGATTTTCCCGAACAGGAGATCGCGGTGCGATGGATCAAACAGCACGCCGATTCCCTCGCCTCGGTACCGGTGAGCCGAATGGCCAGCGCGGAAGAGATCTACGACGCATTGCGGATCGCCTGGCATGACCTGCGCCGTCGCCCTGAAACGGGGCACGATGGGCTTTAAGACAGGGAATAGATTATTTTTCAAAACACCCGGCCAGAGGACCGGTATTGACTTATCTTTGCCAATTCCTTACACTTATAAAAGGATCTCCGACTATGAACCGGAATATTGATCACGATCATTTTGTCGCAAAGAACAGGGCGCTTGCCGGGGCCGAGGATTTCAAGCGACATGACGACGAGTACGGAAAGAAAGGCGGGACGTCGGGCGGCCAGCGGAGCGGTTCCTGTTTTAATTGTAAAATGAAACAGGGCTGTTCGGAATTCAAGGCGAGGCGCAGCGGCAGATCGACCGGCGTCGTATCATTCGGCGGTGATGAAAATTTCATCTGTGCGCGGTATACTCCCGCTCCTGCCCAGAACCGGTCGATGTCGGACAAACAGATCAAAGCGCTCTTGAAAAACATACAAAAAGGCTACTGAACCGTATCCGGCACCTCAGCGAAAGGAAGCGTGATGGCAGAAACACCCCTTGAACTGTACGAAGAAGCATACCGGCTGCATTATCATGATAAAAAGATCCCGGAGGCGGTGCGGATCTATGAAGCGATCATCCGTGATTTCCCGGATTCCAACGAATGCGGGTATGCCTTCATTCAGCTCCAGAAAGTCAAGGCCAACGACATTTCGAAAGCGCTTAAAAAAGGTCCTAGCACGCTGTATCCCCTGATCATCATTGCCTTCATGTCAAGTTTTATCGCGCTCCTCGTGGCAATCATCGGGACGCTTTTTCTGTTCCAGCAGCTCCGGCTCGAGCACCACCGCGCCACGCTCGCCGTGGCGGCGCTCAGCAAAATGTACTGCGGGAAAGAGGACGACGCGCTTAAAATCATCGACGAACTCAAGGAAGCCGCACCGTTGGACATCCTGACCTCGGAACTTTCCACCGATATCCTCTCAAAAAAAATATCCGACGGCCGTTTTATCCCGCAGTCTTCCGCCGATACCGCCCCGAAAGCAGGCGGAACGGACAACGGCGCCCTGAATAAATCGGCACCGGCGAAGCCGCCCGCGGCCCGGGCACGGACGGCTGCACCCAACCGCCGTCCCGCGCGGCAGACCAGGAACCCGATCATTTACAGCCCGGACAGCATCTCCTATTTCTAACGGACCCTGCACGCCATGAAACAGTCTTTTGTAAAAATGATGAACCGGATCTCGGAGATCGAGAACTGCATCCTCAAAGGTCTGGTGCTTGACGAACACGGTAACTGGGTAACGATCACGGACCGGAAAGCCGTGGAAGAGGATTCCCTGGCGCACCTTGCCGCCGGACAGGTGCTTTTCGAAGGCCGTTGGGTGAACTTTACAGAGGTGAAATTGTCACGCACGCGGAACGTTGAAAAACCTCCCCTGTTCGGCGGGATTACTTCGATAATTCCCCGCAAAAAAATGGCCGCTATAGAAACGCAGGCGGCCACTGCCGTTCAATCATCACCCGGGAAAAAACCGGAACCCGTGAAGGCCCCACCGGAAACGGCAATCATCGTTCAATCGCCGCCGGAAAAAACACCCCGGCCCGTGCCTGCTCCACCGGAAACGGCGATCATCGTACAATCGCCGCCGGCCGAGGAGGAGACCCGTATGGTTCAGCCGGCCTCCGTAAAAACTCCGGAACACCGGGGTGAAGCCCGGGGCGAAGCCCCGGCGTTTCCCCCGGAAACGACGATCATTGTTCAACCGACGCTTCAGAAAGAAACGCGGCCGGACGCCCCGGCACCAACTCCGCCGCCGCCCCCGGTGAGGGCGGCCGGCGAAGAGGAATACGCACCCGAAACAAAAATCATTCTGTTCAAACCCCCGCCGGAGGCCGCCCCTCCTGCCGCAGCGCAGAACACGTCCGAAATGTTTTTAACGGACATCGTTACCGGGGCAGCGGTGCAGGACGAAGATACCCATCTCTTCCTCATGCCGGCATCGGTTCCCTTGGTGGAAACCGGGCATAAACACAGGCAGAAAATCCTTCTGATCGGCAGCGTGATCGTCATGCTTGCAGGAATTGCCGCGACCCTCATTATTCTTTTTCAGTCGGCCCAATAAAAATAGCGATCTTTACACAATATCTTCATCTGCTAAAGGCTCCGCTTTTGCGGAGGGTGTGGGGTTGGTACCAACCGTGCAGGACTGAACTTCGTTTGACCCCCACCCTCAAACTTCTGTCGCGTTGAAAGAAAAAAGATGTACAGATTTTTTTAACCTGAACAATGTTTGCGGGTGCGGGTAACGGATGCTCAAAGCTTCGCGGACGGTGCCCACCCGCCACCCCGTATAAAGTCTTTAGCAAAAATAGAATTATTTATTATTATTATTCTCCCGTCAACTCCACCCGCTCGTCTGACGCAAGCGTTATCTCGAGGACCGGGCCCTGCTGCGAAGCAGAGCCTTTTGCCCGCTGCACGGATATCCGGCCGCCCCAGGGGTTGGCAAGACGGAATATGCCCGCCGTGTTGGCCTTGACGCTTACACGCAGGACGCTGCCGTTCCGCCTCGTCGCGCCGACTTCGAAGGCGCCTTCGGTGCGGACATTGTCGAACGAGACATACTTCCAGCGCTGCGGTGCACCTGCGAACAGGTAATTGACGCCGCGCCGGGTGGAGAGCAGCAGCTCCAGGATCTGGCCGGTGGTGGCCATAAACGCGTCGAGGTTGAGTATCTCGTTCCGCCCGGCCTGCGCCGAGCGTGACCCTCCGGGCGCCGTAAAACCTGCAAAGATCGGCTCAAGCACGGCCGCATGGCCCTCGTTCATGAATATGCGCTCCCAGATTTCGAGCAGCACTTCGGCCATGTCGGAATTTTTGATCCGGGTGTGTATGGCGCTCGCCCACGGAAGGCTGCACGATCCCCACGCGCCCATGCCCTGATCGATCCAGGTCGCGACGGCCCGCTCCAGCGCGATAAACTGTTCCCTGTCATCGAGATCGATGGATTCAAACGGCCAGACGCCGGCAAGGTGGCCGTGAAACGCATGGCTGTCGTCAAGCGCCACGCCGTCGAAAACCCCGATCTCCTTTTCATTCCCGCCGCTCGCCGTCGGCGTTTCGCAGATCGCGGCCCGGGGAAGCAGCGCCCTGATTTCGTTCCAGATCTTCTTCGGTTCCTCGCCGAGAACCTGCGCCGACGCCGTCAGGCTCTCGCATAAAAAATGGATGCAGGCGAGTTGAAGGCTCGCGTTTTTTCCCTGCGCCCCGAGATCGCCGCCCCGGTAGCCGAGCGAAAAACCGACCGGCAGAGAAATCCGTCCGTCTTTTTTTTCGAGCATGGTCTCGTAGACGCGCATCACGCCCTGCATGAACGGGTAGGCGGTGCCGCGCAGGAACTCAATATCCTGTGTGTAAAGATAGTAGCGGTACATCAGCTCGGCAGCGAACGCCGCATAGCCCGGATCGATCGCATCGGTCCAGCTTCCCTGGAGCCGGCCGCACCGGTCGTCGGTCATCTGCGGCAGAAGAATGCCGTCCTCAATGCCGAACGCGGCCCGCGCATATTCCTGCATCTTCCCTTTCCACGAATCGACCATGGTAAAAAACGATTTGCAATGGTGCATCAGATTGGTGCGGAACGACGGCCAGTAGCACATTCGTGCGTTGGCCACCGCATGGTAACCGTTCGTAAATGGCGGTTCGCCGTTTTCATCGATCCACGGGCCGTAGAGCGTCGGCACCACTCCTCCCGGCGTCGTGATCGAGGCGAATATATAGGTCCCATAGTGGTACAGGAAGGAGAGTGTCTCGTTCGGAATTTCCACGTGCGGCACCCACCGCCAGTGGTTTGCCCAGAAGGTTGCGCTCGCGGTGCGTATCGCCTCGGATCCGTGTTTCTTCGCTTTCTCGAGCAGGGTCCGCACCCGCTCCTTGGCGCGTTCCGGGGAATCGCCGTACCGCAGAGAGATGAACACGTCGTTGGGCGATACGGTCGCCCCGACGCAGAGCGCCGGGTCACCGGGCCTTTTCTGTATCCATCCGGTAAGTCCCTGGTCTTCGATCACGGCCGGCCGCTCCAGCCCCAGCGCTTCGAGCTTCTCCGCCGAATAGTCCCATGCCGTGGCAAAGTGTATCTTCGGCGCGTCGCGGTTGGGCGGCAGATGGATATTGAGCAGCGGCTTGTCCATCGCGATGTAGCAGCTGATCTGGTAAAGGCCGCGGTTGTCGGCCACGTCGATGACGACCTTGCCGTTTTTCAGGTGCAGGTAGCCGGTCTTCAGCACCGTGTCTTTTGAAAAGGTGCAGTCGATCCTGCCGAGGGGCAGCAGCGTGGAGCGGCCGGCCTTTGAGCCGCCGTTCTTCGACAGCCCGGCAAGCGCTTCGAGTCCGGCGATGTCTTTACTTTCGATATATTCCCTGATTTTCGCGTACGTGGCGCCGGCCGAATAGGCCGGGCCGGGCCGGTGCAGCCAGAAGTCCGAACGGTTGAGCGTGATGCGCAGGACGTTGTCCCGGCCCCACAGCATCGTTCCCACGGTGCCGTTGGCCAGGAGCATCCCCACTTCGGGACGGGCAAGCGGAAAGTCTCGGCGCAAAACTTCATTCATTATTTTCGTAATCCTTTCATATACTTTATGTTCCTGGCGCTATAGCTTTCTCCTTCTTTAACCATAAGTAAACAGTTGCAGCCGCACATTTTACGTCAATTAACCTTAAAAAAATATATACGACTCATATGCTACACAATTATAATTATATGATCATGGAATAAAAAACCGTAAGATACGCTAAAAAAGTATTTTTGGATCAAAGCAATAAGGAGAAGCATATGATAGCACAGGATTCGCGCTGCGTGGGTGTTTTACTTTTTGTTTTATTCTTTTCCTGTTTTGCCCAGTCCCCTGCATCATTCGAACCTACGTTCTGCGTTTCGCTTTCAGGGAAAACCGGCAGTGCGGCCGACTCTATGAGGTACAGTTATCAGCTCAACCAGACGGCCGATTCCGGCGTTATTATCGCGCAGGGCCGCGAACGGCCTCTTGGCAAATCGAATTTTGCCAAAATCAAAAAATCAATTATTACCTATGCCGTGAATCTGACGGAAGAAAATTACGGTACGCCGCGCGACAGCGCCGATTTTTCAGGCGACCTGACCATCACCGCGCTCGACCGGACCACCATTATCAAGTTCAGCGCCCGGCTCGTGATCGGCACGCTCGGCAATACGCCGATGACCGGTCTGCTGCGGCTCCTGATGAAGCAGGTCGAGGATACTGTGCGGCTGCCGCAGTTTAAAGAAGCTTTGTTCTTAAAAAAATCCGCCCTTCCGATGCAGTAAACCGGAATCCGCCGAAGCATTTCAAGGACCTGCCTACGGCAGGTCCGTCCTACGCATTCATCCCCGGGCTTACGCCCGAGGTCTTCTGCGTAGGCGGATAATTTATACAACCACCGGAATCTTCACCCCTTCGGGCAATCCCTTGAAACCGGCCACGACCGTTTTGATTCCCGCCGCGCGCATCTCCTCCTCGGCGCGGATGAGCGGGTTGTAGTTCTGGAGGTTCCGCTCGCCGTTCGGCGCGCCGGCCTTGAACCACACCCTGCGGCTCACGGCGCCGTAGAGCAGCGGCATGAGCGGCAGGAACTCCGACGATCCTTCCGTGGAGCGGTGCGAGAAGAACGCCGAAAAACCGTTGGCCTTGATGTTTTCCAGCGCATCGTCGATGCTTCCGACGCTGACCTTTTTCAGTTCGTCAAGAACAATCGCCGTATCGCCGCGCGCATCGAGGAACAACTTCACGGTTTTGGCATCGGCGCAGCCGAGCACCACCGAGGTCGCAAGACACGTTTCCGTGAAGGTGCCGGCCTGGTTGAGCTTGATGAGCACCGAATTGCCGGCGCGGTCTTTACGCTCTTTCGCGCCGAGGAACGGGATGATGAACCTGAGCTGGGTGACTGCAGCATCGTCGATCACGATCTGCACCCGGTCGCCGTATTTCTCGTTCATGAGCTTGTGCGCGATCACGTCGGTCTCGGAACCCGGGTCTTCCATGTTCACGAAATTGGGAGCGCTTGAAACGACGGAGTAATTGAACTCGATGAGCTCTTCGCGGGTCTTGATGCCGAGACCGGAGAAGCGCATGGCGTATTTGCCGGCAGCGCGCAGCTCATCGGTCTTCTGGATTTCGGAAAAAGCGTTGTCCGTGCCGATGGCATAGTCTTTTTCCGTGAGCCCGAGCTGGCCCGCGCACTCCTTGATGCGGTTCAGCCCTTCGAAGTTGTCCTTGACCGGGAACACGAAGCCGCGCTCCTTTGCAGTACCCGTGGGAAGGCCGTCGCGGACAAGGTTCTTTTCGAACTGGCGGAAGAACTTCGTGGCGGTCACGAACACGTCTTTCACCGACGGTTCGTTCATGGCGAAGAAGAACATTTCCTGGATGTCCTGCTTGGTACCCGGCACATGCTCGCCGCCGCACACCATGTTGAACGCGATGTTGGGCATGTAGAACGTTGCCGGTTTCTTGCCGTTTGTCAGGACCTCCCACGGCTTGAAGCCCGACGCCCTGAGCAGGGTCTGGAAAAACACGGTGGACGAGGCGAGGCAGGCGTTGCCGCCCCAGTTCCGCTTGTTCGGGCCCGCGTTCCGGACGAGCTGCAGATCGAACTCCCGGACCGCCCTGAGAATGTCGGCCGGCTTCTTTATCACCACTTTTTTCGGCAGCAGCGGAACGATGTTTTTCGTGATCGATTCGATCGCCTTGTCGTTCGGGATATAGATCGCCTCGTTTTCGCCGTCCGACGTTCCCTTGGCGATGCCGTTGCGCTCCTCGGCCGTCCATGAGTCCCTGCCGCGCTCCACGCGGGCGGTCATGACGCCTTCGAGGGTCATTGACGCATAAGAAGACAGGATCTCCCTGCCCTTGAGCGTGAATTTCGAAAAGACCGTTTCCTTTGCCATTATCAAATCCTCCTGAGCATAAAGTTGTTGTATCGTGCGGTTTCCGGTTTCGGAAGTGTTATAAAATACCAATGAACATGAGGGCGAGGCAATTGGAATAATGGCGCCGGCGCATAGGCGTAAGCGCGCTCACGCGCGCTTGTTGTCTCCTTTGCTGTAAAGTAATTTTAAATGTCCTATCCTTTTTCACCTGCATGGAGACCGCCATGGCTCGGAAATCCGTGGGCCGTTCCGCTTTGATTCTTGTAGCGGTAAGCTTATTTCTCTGCTTCCCTGCTTTCGGGGATTACGCACAGTCACGTGTAATTACCCTTGTTTTTCCTTTCGGCGCCCGTTCCGATGCAATGGGTGAAGTCGGCACTGCACTGGCCGACGACGAATCGGTACTTTTTTTTAATCCGGCCGGCCTCGATGTCCCGAATGAACGATGGCGTGGAGGAGCAGGGAGTTTTTTCTATGAACCGCTGTTGCCTGCGTTTGGATTGAAGGAATTATGGCACCTCAGCATTGCGGCAAATATTCAGGACACCTCTTTAACATGGGGGCAGTTCGGAATGTTTGTCAACCATATAAATATGGGCGTCAATGAATGGACCGATGATTTAGGAAGGACAATCGGAGAAGGTTTCAGCTACGAAACAGTGGTGGCGCTGGGATGGGGATTCGACTTTAAGGAAATCGGTATAAAAAATCATTACTTCGGTTTAACCGCCAAGTGGTTCACCTCCGCTCTCGCTCCCGGTTACCAGGGGAACGGCGTGGCAAACTCCCTTGCGTTTGATCTGGGCTATCTCTGGACAATAGGAAAACACTTCCGTTTCGGCGCGACCTTGATGAACATGGGACCGGCAGTCTACTATGTAGATGCGTCGGAAAGCGACCCGATCCCTTTTACGCTCAATCTCGCCGTCGCCTATAAAAACACGTTCTTTATTGAGGATGCACTGCCGTTCACGGTTGCCGGAGAGCTGCGCCTCGACAGAGAAATTACCAAAGAATACAGCGACAGGCGCCCTGACCCTTTTTATAAGGCGCTCTGGACCGATTTCCTCCATAACACCTCCGAGTCTGCCAGTACGCAGGTACAGCGGATCAACGAGCACCTGGGCGGCGAAATTACCTTTCTCAACACGGTCAGCCTCAGGAATGGCTTTCTCATCGATATAATCGGGGCACGGTACGAATATCATGTGGGTCTGGGAATACAGATACTCAACCATTTCAGCCTCGATCTGGGGGACATTTACTCCCCGGAAGGGTATATGAAGAATTTTTCACGCTTTCTGGCCGGTCCTGGGCAGACTGGCGCCACGGGCGCCAGGTGGGGCCAGTGGCAGATTTCCCTGACGGCCTTCAGTTTATTGCACTGGAGCGACGACGATCAGTACTGGTGGAGAGCAAAGAGGTGATCCCCGCACTTCATCCGGCATTTTCCTTTATCCGGCACAAAGCGCTCTGGTGGGTACTCATCGTCCTTTGGTGCGGGCTTATTTTTTATATGTCAAGCAACAACGGCGATGAATCCTCGAACCAGAGCAAGTTCGTCGCGACCCTGCTCAACCGCTGGGTCCGGTGCCTTTTAGGTCCGCACGCTTTCACTCTCAGCGAGACGGTGGTCAGAAAAACGGCGCATTTTTTCGAATATCTGGTGCTTGGGTGCCTGATGTTCATGGGATTTCTCGACCGATCGAGGCTCGCGCGAAGCATTCTGTTCGTGCTTATCGCGGGCCTGCTGTTTGCCGTCAGCGACGAGCTGCACCAGCTGTTTATCCCGGGCCGGACCGCACGTTTCTTCGACGTTCTGATTGATATGGCAGGGATAGCGCTCTCGGTCGGTATAATGAACCGGGTGATAAAACGGCCGAAGCCGCAATGACTTTCAGGAAATGGTTTTCCTGAACGGATAAAGAAAAAGGTCTTTCCGGATTCGCCGGAAAGACCTTTTTTCCTTTAACAGGAGAAAACTTACTTCGTTTCAGGAGCCGGGGTTGCCGGGGCGGCGGCAGGAGCAGCAGCCTCGTCCTTGGCTTTCGCTTTCGCCTTTGCAGGAGCGGCGGCAGCCGTTTCAGTAATTTTCTCGGCTACTTTCTTGCCGTCTTCCATCTTGTATGACGCCTTCACTTTTGTGTCGGCCTTCAGATCGGCAAGGGCAACGACTTTTCCACCGACCTTAATGACGGTCTTATCATTGACGGTAAGCGTATCTTCGGCCTTTTTCCCCTTGATGATGACGGTGTTCGCGATAGCATCAACAGAAGAGATGGTACCGGTTACCATTTTCGGGGCTTCTTTTTTCGCAGGTGCGGCTTTCGCGGGGGCTGCCTTCTCTGCAGCAGGCGCGGCGGCAGGAGCTGTGGTCGCTGCTTCCTGGGCAAGAACCAGGCCGCAGGAAACGAGTCCGGCGATAAGAACATGATGCAACTTCATACAACCTCCTTGAAAAGTGTGAGTGGTTTAAATGAACCGCCTAAACTTAAGGCATTTATTTCACTGCCCTCATACAATGCAAAGGGTATGCCAACACCATTAAAAAACAGAAAATTTTTCATCTTCATAACAACCTTAAAATCATGCGGTTATACTTTATTAAAAAAGCCTATATTCTGTCTGTTGGCTGGAATGCTGAAAAAAACCGACCAAATTGTAACTCTTCTTCCAAAACGTTAAAATCCCGAGGGCAAAGTCCCGAGGGCTATAGGCAATATCCCGAGGGCTATATCCCGAGGGCTATTCCGGATCAGGAGGGCCGTCTTTTTTTATCAGGCCGAACTTCTGTGCCCGGTACTGAAAAGTCCGGTAGGTCATGCCCAGGAGCCGCGAGGCCTCGGCGAGATTTCCCTCGGCTTTTTCAAGCGCATTCTGGAGCAGGTTGCGTTCCCACTCTTCGAAGTTGATCCCGCTGTCCGGAAGCGCCACCTGATCGCTGTCCCGCAGGCTGCCGCGCGCCGCGGGCTGCTGAATCTCAGGCGGGAGGTCCGTTGCCTGGATGGTCTCGTTCGCCGAAAGGATGATGGTCCGTTCCATGACCGCTTCGAGCTCGCGGACGTTTCCCGGCCACGGGTATCTGCAGAGCAGTTCAATGGCCGAAGGAGATATGTTTTTCGCCCTTCCCCTCCTGGACAGGAAAAAATTGACAAGCGCGGGAATATCGTCGGTCCGTTCGCGCAACGGCGGGATGATGAGGGGAATGACGTTGAGCCGGTAATAGAGGTCGTCCCGGAACGTGCCTTTGCGGATCGCCTCCTCGAGGTTTTTGTTGGTGGCGGCTATTACCCTTATGTCAACCTGAATCATCGCGGTGCCGCCAACGCGCCGGATCTCCTTTTCCTGCAGGGTGCGGAGTATTTTCGCCTGGGTGTTGAGCGACATGTCCGCCACCTCGTCAAGGAACAGGGTGCTCTGGCCCGAGGTTTCGATGATGCCGATTTTCCGCGCGCCTGCGCCGGTGAACGCGCCTCGCTCGTACCCGAAAAGCTCGGACTCGAGGAGCGTTTCGGGAAATGCGGCGCAGTTGATGCTCTGCATCGCACGGCTTCCCCGCGGACTCATGTAATGGATGAGCTGTGCGATTTTTTCCTTGCCGGTGCCGGATTCGCCGCGGATAAGCACCGTGGCGTCGCTCGATGCCACTTTCCGCGCGATTTCCAGCACGCTTTTCATTTCCGCAGACTCGGCGATAAGGCTGTGCGAGGTCTGGTTCACCAGCTGGTTGCGGAAACTCATGCCGTCCATGCGCAGCCGGAATTTTTCCGCAGCGCGTTCGATGGCAAGCAGCAATTCGTCGCGTTCGAGCGGTTTGGTGAGGTAATCGTATGCGCCGAGCCGCATGGCGCGCACCGCGGTCTCGATGGAACCGAACGCGGTGATGACCACCACTTCGGGACGGGCCGGAAGGCGCGAAACCTCTTCCACGAGGTCGATGCCGGAGCGCCCCGGCATCTTGAGGTCGGTGACAAGGACCGAAGGGTTGTTGTCTTTTGTCATAGCCAGCGCGCTGTCGACGTTGTCCGTCTCGACCACGAGGTGGCCTTCGGCGCGGATGATGTTCGCCATGATGTTGCGCTGTCCGGCATCGTCTTCGACAAGGACGACCGTGATCATGCGGCATCTCCTTCGGGCAGCCGGATTTCAAAGCTGGCGCCGCCGCCCTCGTTGTTTCTGGCCGAAATGGAACCGTTGTGCGCCTCGATGATGCGCCGCGCCATGGCAAGGCCCAGGCCCATGCCGTCGGGACGTTTTGAAAAATACGGCTCGAAAATCCGTTCAAGATACTGCGGATCAATGCCCGGACCCCGGTCGGCCACGGTGACCACGGTCGCGCCCGCCTGTTTTTCCGCGGCGACGGTCACGGCCCCGCCCTGCGGCGACGCGTCAATGGCATTGAGCAGAAGGTTCAGAAAAACAAGGCGCATCTGTTCACGGTCGGCGGAAAACTGAAGAAGATCGGGAAGCGCATACCGCAGGGAAAGCTGCTTGGAGACAAGGTGCTGTTTGACAAGGAGCTCAACCTGGGCCAGGAGTTCGCTCAGTGACACGGAGACCTTGCGGATGCGGATCGGCTTGCCGATGGCCATGAACTCCTCGACCATGGTGTTAAGGTGGCGCACTTCGGCCTTGAGGCTCGCGATCATGCCTTCGTATGCTTCGCGCTGACCCGGGTCCTGCGGCAGAAAAGTATGGGAGAGGTGGTCGGCCGTCAGGTTGATCAGGTTCAGGGGATTGCGGATTTCATGCGCCAGGGTCGCCGCGGTCTCGGAAAGCACGGCCCTGCGGTCCATGATGCGCAGCTTCTCCTCAATGTCCTTCAGCTCCAGGAGCTTTGCCGTCATCTGGTTGAACGTGGCGGCCAGCCTGCCTATCTCGTCCCTGCTTTTATAATCGACCCGTACCGACAGGTCGCCTGAGGCGACCGACTCGGCCGCGCCGGTGAGCCTGCGCAGCGGCCTGATAAGATTGTAGAGGACGAAGGACGACATGAGAAAAAGCACCAGGAAGGCCGAGGCGGCGACCGCGATATTGCGGACGTAAAGACGGTGGAGCAGGTCGCTGAAATCGTTGACGATGAAGGAGGTCTCGACAAGGCCGATGACCTTTTTGTCGCGAATGATGGGCATGGTGACCTCATACCGGGGGTGCTGCCCGGAGGAATCGCCGGTGCCGAACCGCGCGCGCACGATGATCTCCTTGCCCGTGATGGTCTTGCTCTTGCCGATTTTTGCCGGGTTGCTCGATGCCACGACCTTTTCGCTCGAGGAAACGATGGAGACCTCTTTCACGGCCGGGTTGCTCTTTGCGTCCTCGATGACGCGTGTCAGCGCTTCGCGGTCGGGCGAACGTTCGGCGGAAATTTCCTGCGACGAAAAGTGGACAGACTGGAGGATGTTCTGCACGTCCTTCGACACGGTCTGGACCACCATGCGCTGGGAATCCATGAGGAAAAAAATCATGCACCCGGACGCAATGGCGAAGAACACGGCAAAGGCGATGAGAAATTTGGTTTGAAGGCGCATGGGAATATTTCAACAATATTTTAAAAATTATTCAGTAGAGACGCACGGCCGTGCGTCTCTACAAAGGAAGGTATAAATATAATTAAGAAACACCTGCACGCTAAAATCTGCCGCTGCTATTTATATTTTTTTACCGGCAACCGGATGAATTATATTTTATAAGTCAACATGAAACAGTTCCGCGGAAAAATCCTCGGCAATCAGGCACTCTCCCGCGACTATTACGAACTTGAATTCACGTGGGACACGACAGCCGGGGCGCCCCTGCCCGGCCAGTTTTTTACCATCAGGATCTCCGAAGACACGGTCCCGCTGCTGCGGCGGCCGTTCGCGTTCTCGGCTTTCGATGAAAATAAAAAGACCGCTTCCACGATCTTCCAGAAACGGGGCAGAGGAACTGAAATTCTTGCCGCAAAGCAGAAAGGCGATTCTCTCGATACGATCGGGCCACTGGGGAAACCATTCCCTGCGCCGGGTAAAGGACAGAAAGCCCTGTTGGTCGCAGGCGGCATAGGACTCGGCCCTTTGCTTTTCCTTGCGGCCCGGCTGCGTGAAGCGGGAAGTTCGGTAACGTTTGTTTTCGGCTGCCGTACAAAAAACCTTGTTCCCTCCTCCCCTGCCTTTCTTGCCCTCAGATCAACGGTCTGCACCGATGACGGCAGTACGGGGTTCAGGGGAACGGCCGGTGATTATCTTAAATCAATTGACCAGAGCGCCGGCAGCGATACAATCGTCTATGCCTGCGGCCCGCTTCCCCTGTTGAAAACATGCCACGAATTCGCTGCCCGGCGCGGCTGCGAATGCTTCGTGTCAGTCGAGCAGGTCATGGCCTGCGGTGTCGGCGCCTGCATGGGATGCGCAATAAAAGCAGTTGATGGCGGTTATATGAGGGCGTGTACCGAAGGGCCGGTGTTTAATACTAAGGAATTGCAATGGGAATAATATCAATAAAATTAAAAAATATTTTTCTGGATGGCTGAGCCCAGTGTCCCCCGGGAACCGTTATTGCCAAGCATGAAACTTCTGTGTGGGGGCACTGTCAATCTGTCGTCTCGTTCAAAAGGCCAAAAAGACAATCGTAAATGAAGGAGTCACCGAGGTTGTCGAGCGAAAGGATGACGGGTCGTTGGCTTGAAAAGACCCTTGTGCAAGCGGCCCGGACACACAGGAGCGAAGTTCGCGCAAGCGGCTTTCAGAAAATGCAACTGCAAAACAGCAAAAGCTCCTGTGGGGCCGGGGAATTCCGCCTTACAAGGGGCTTTGAGAGCCGATGACCCGGCAAGATACTAAAAGAAGGAATATGGATTTATCTATAAAAATCGGAAATAAAACCCTCTCCAACCCGGTCGGGGTCGCGTCCGGGACATTCGGGTACGGCAGTGAATACGAAACGCTCATCGACCTCTCGCGGCTCGGGGCCATCTACACCAAGGCCGTGACGCTTGAGCCGCGCCAAGGCAACGAGGTGCCGCGCATCGTGGAAACGCCGTCCGGCATCCTGAACTCCATCGGACTCGCCAATGTCGGCGTCGAACGGTTTTTAAAGGAGAAGCTGCCCGCGCTCGCGGAATTCCGCTGCGCCGTCATCGCCAACGTGGCCGGTTCGACCGAAGAGGAGTACGCGGCAGTGGTGGAACGGCTCGAAAGCGCTTCTGCGTCCCTCTGGGGCTACGAGATCAACGTCTCATGCCCTAATGTCAAACACGGGGGACTTGCCTTCGGCACTGACCCGCTGCGGATCGAACGGCTGGTAAAAAAACTGCGGCCGCTTACGAAAAAACCGCTCATCGTGAAGCTTACGCCGAACGTCACGGACATCGGCGTGATCGCGAAGGCGGCGGAAGCAGGCGGCGCCGACGCTGTCTCGTGCATCAACACGCTGGTCGGCATGGTGATCGATACGAAAACCGGAAAACCGGTCCTGCCGGCAGGCACGGGCGGACTCTCGGGCCCGGCGGTCCGGCCCATCGGCGTGGCCATGACCTACAAGGTACACAGGGCAGTAACAATCCCGGTCATCGGCATGGGCGGCATCATGTGCGCCGACGACGCGCTTCAATATCTTCTGGCCGGTGCATCGGCGGTGCAGGTCGGCACCGGCACCTTCGTGGACCCCGGAATTCCAATTAAAGTTCTGGAAGGGATTGAAGAGTACTTTAAAAAAGAGAAGATTGAAAATATTAAAGAACTTCACTCTAAATATTAATTTTTTTTGGCTAAAGACATTTGATTGGGTGTGGGGTTGGCACCATTGTGCTAAAACAGGCTTCGTTTTACCCCCACCCTCAAGGGTCAGTGGCGTTTAAATCAAAGCCAAAGAAACAAAATAAAACTGAGAAGTTTGATTGTTGTTGCGTGAGGCAGGTGGAGGGTGGCGAAGCCAGTCGCGGAGCGACCGACCAGAGGTAAGCCCGGAGCCACGCCGACCCCCAAGGGGGCACGCCCGAATAAAGCCCTTAGCCGATTATTTATTCTATTGTTTCGACAACCTTAAACACCCGGTCCAAACTCGTACTCTCGAACATCTTGAGGACAAATCCCTGCGGTTTTATGAAGAGCATATCGCGCTTGTCGTTTTCGAGCAGGCGCCAGCAGTAGACGAACACGCCCAGTCCCACGCTGTCGATAAAGGTCGTATGCTGGAGGTCCACCGCTATGTTCGCTTTCGAGAACGTGCGCATCTCCTCAAGCATCACCGCCGCCTTTGAAGCGTTTTCCCCGGCAAAATCTCCGCGGATTTCAAGCACCGGAATTCCCTTGCCTTTGCGGACACGAAGCCTGAAACTCATCCACTGCCTCCGAATATTGCGGCCTGTTTTTTTACAGTATAAGTATACCATTCATCCGGTGATCGGTCAATATTTACTCGAACGCACGCTAAATAAAAAGTATTTTAAAGAAATCAAATAATAATATTTTTTGGCTAAAGACATTTGATTGGGTGTGGGGTTGGCACCGACCGTGCAGGACTGAACTTCGTTTGACCCCCACCCTCAAACATCCGTCGCGTTGAACCAAAAACAATTGAACAAATAATGGATATGATTATAGTGCTGTTGCGTGAGGCAGGACGTAAGGTGACGGCTGAAATGGAATGAAGCCGGCAGTCTGCATTGATGAAGGCGCACAGCGCCGTACAGCAATGCAGACCGACCGGAGGTAAGCCTGAAGAAGGGCCGACCCGAACCAGCGAAAGCTGGCGAGGGACACGCCCAAAAGAAATAATCTTTTTATAAAAAATTATGGGCAAACCGGCAGCACGAGTAGGCGACATGACCGCGCACGGCGGGACCATCACGGGCCCCGGCTGCCCGACCGTGCTCATCGGCGGCATGCCTGCCGCCTGCATGGGCGACATGCATGTCTGTCCCATGGCAACGCCCGGCACTCCGCCCATCCCGCACGTGGGCGGGCCGTTCACGCTCGGCAGCGCCGGCGTCCTTATCGGCAAAAAACCGGCTGCCCGCATGGGCGACATGGCCGTGTGCGTGGGACCGCCGAGCTCGATCGTTCTCGGCTGCATGACCGTTCTCATCGGTGAAGCTGGCGGAGGAGGCGGGAGCGGGGGTGGCGGCGGCGGGGCCGGAGCAGGCGGCGGAAGCGCAGCGGCAGGGGCCGTTACATCGGCCGCGATAGCGGGCCAGGCGCCGCAGACCAGCCAGGCCGCAGAGAGCTTCCTTGATGTCACCTTTGTCGACAAAGCGAACCTGCCCGTCGGCGGCGTGCCCTACAATCTGACCTGCCCTGACAATTCCAGATCAAGCGGCGTCCTCGGCGGGCAGATAAAACGCACCGGCGTTCCGCAGGGAAACTACGATATCAATCTCAGGAGCATTGTCAATGCCCGATGGTCAACACGGCAGACTGACGTGGGCAAGGCGGTCGATCTTATCGTAGACACGATCGGCGTTGAAAACGGCGAAAAAATCCTGATTGACATTTTTGTCCGTATCGGCAGCGACTTTCACCTCGCTTCAATGGAGGCGCAGGCCTACGGCAACCAGGCCAGGACCCAATGGACGTTTGAAGCCGACGAAAAATACCTCACCATCTGCGACCTGAAAGACACGAAAAAAAGGTCTTCGTGGCCGGTCTTCTTTTTCAGGGCATCGATAAACGAGCTCACGGAACAATCGGGCCCGCTCTGTTTCAAGGACAAGGCTGAGATCACCGTAAAGGACGCGGATGGAAACGTTCTCGCGAACAAACCGTTCAAGGCCACGCTCATCACCGGCGAAATACGGGAGGGAAAGTCCGACGCACAGGGAAAGGCGAAGATCGAGAATGTTCCGCCGGGGAGAATAAAGATAGATATAATAAATAATAATAAAGAATAAATGTTTTCTGGATGGCCGAGCCCAGTCACCCCCCAGTGCCTTTTGTGCCAAGCAGCGATCTCCTGTGTGGGGGGACTGTCAAGCTATTATTCCTTTAGGAAAACAAATGTCACCAGCGCCGAAAAGGTGACGCGCGTACTGAAAAATTCCGCGGCGTGCCTTCCTGGAAGAGTTTTTGCGCGGTGCAGGCAAGAACGGAGGAAGTCACACATAAGGCGGGTTTCTGCGAAAAGGCTCAAAATTGGCAAGACAGAACGCATCAAAAACTCTGAAAGGAAGGGTACGCCGCGGATAAAGCTAACGGCGACCTTAAAGGAACACTATGGCCACTAATAATTTGTTTCAGCTTAACTTACCGGAACAGTGGAAGGAAACCACGATCCACACCTTCCAGGGCCCGCATGACAGCGGCGTGCAGCACAACCTGGTACTTGTCATCGACCCAGAGGTGCCCAAGAAAACCGACCTCAGGGAGTATGCCCGAAAGCAGTCGGGCACCACCAAGGAAGCCCTGCCCGGCTTTGCGCTCATAAGCGAAACCGAGAAAACAATGCCGGGCGGCGCGCCCGCGTTCGAGATCGTTTTCAAATACGCGCCGGCACAGGGTGTCGAGCTTTACCAGAAGCAGGTCTTCATGATCGTCGAAGGCAAGGGCTATATCTTCTCCGCGACGTTTTCCAAAAAAACATTGCAGACGATTGCGTATGAGGTGGATGAGATTATTAAATCTTTAATGGTAAACAAGAAAGAATAATTTCGATAATGGTGGATCGATTTCATGGTCTTCTTGTTGTGCGATATTTCCGTAGGGGCGACCGATCCGGTCGCCCGGATTCGCAAAATAACGGGCGATCTATCGTTTCACCTCCGATGTAATAATGACCTGTACGCAGGAAAGGGCGACCCAATGGGTCGCCCCTACGAAATGATCCATGAAATCAACCATTAACACCAACACAGACCAACAACAACATATTCACAGCAGGCGTTCCATCCGTTTGCGCGATTGGGATTATTCCCGGCCGGGTGCATATTTTGTGACGATGTGTGTTAACGACCGCGAATGTTTGTTTGGAAAAATCGTTAACGGCAAAATACAGTTGAATGAATATGGCAGGATTGCGGATGCATGCTGGCGGAAAATTCAGGATCTCCGAACACATGTCCGATTGGATGAATTTGTGGTAATGCCGAACCATATTCATGGTATTCTGGTGTTGTGCGATGTTCCTACGGGACATTTTGTAGGGGCGACCGATCCGGTCGCCCGCGATTGCAAATGCATGGCCGAACAAAGGGCGACCCGGTGGGTCGCCCCTACGAATGGAAATAAACAAAAACGTCCGCTAGGACCAAAATGCGATTCGATCGGCGCAATTATCGGTCAATATAAATCGGTCGTAACAAAACAGATCAATACAATCAGGAAAGCGGCGGGCAAATCTCTATGGCAACGAGATTTTTACGATCACATAGGCCGTAACAATAAAGAATTATTTCAAATCCGTCAATACATCCGTAACAATCCGGCCGGATGGGACATTGACGAAGAAAATCCCGGTAATAAATCACCCCGGTACGTGGCAATGCCGGATGCGCAAAGACAGGTTGTGGTTGTATGAACGCCCAATATTCAAAACCTTCCGACCAATCCCACCGCATCCAGGTGCAGTCGAACATCATCTACGCGATGTGGATGTGCAACAAGGCATGGGCGGAAACCGACGCGCCGTTTGAGGTGAAAACCTCTTTAGTGGGCAAAGGGGCTGAAATAAAAATCCGGCTCATGAACGATTCCGGAAAGACACTGGACAAAAAGAGCGACAAAATATTCGCGAACAAATACCGCGGGACCGTTGCGGTCCCGTCGAACGTCAAGCTGGGCGACCAGCTCTACCTCGAAATCGAGCTGCCAAAGCACAATCTCGACACGGAATCCGACCGGGTGCCGGCCGGGCCGATTATCCAGGCACGGAGTATGCAGTGGAGCCGGAAAGAAGCAAAGCCGGGCGATACGGTCAAAATGCAGGCGCAGTTTATCGACCTGCCGGACAAGACCCAGGCCGAAGTCACGATTTACGAATACGACCCGGACAACAATCACGACCCGGTCATCACGATCCCGACCGAGATAAGCGGCGACAAATTGGAGGTGGCGTGGGAATTCACGTTTAACCGTGACGTGGGCCAGATCCCTACCCGGAACGAACTGAAACCCTATAACAGGAACTACCGGGCGCCGGAATTTTTCTTTGTGATAAATATTGATGAAACAAAAATCGGGGTGAAGCAGGAGAGCGGATTGCTTTTGTTCAAGGACAAAGTCGATTTTGTCCTGAAAGACAGCGACGGCCAGCCCATACCAGACACTGATTGCGTTATTACAGGCCCGGACGGGAAAGAGGTCAAGGCAAAGAGCGACAAGGATGGTAAGGTTCTGGTTAAGGATTTTCCGCCCGGCTCCATACAGGTGCGGCCGGAAAAGAAAAAAGACAAATAGAGCAGGCCTTCGATATGTCTGATGAAAATACCGTCATCGCAAAACCCGGAAACAGCGTAAGCAGGGCATCGGGCGATAACTTCACCATTGTTATCCCCTCCCCGCGCTGTTTTGTGGACAGCCATTCGCACATCGAGAACGGCGCATGCGCTCCGTTACCGCTGATCTGGGGCAAGACCGACCCGGCGCCTCACTTCCAGCGGAAATGGATCGACCGGCTTGCAAAAATTATCATGAGCTCGACCGGACATTTGCAGGTGAAGTCCACCACCGAAATCGGCAACAGTGCGGTTGCTGCAATCGACGATACGTTCGGTTTAAAAAGCGAAATCGGGCAGTCGGACTTATATAAGAATTCCGATCTGTTCACCCTGCTGGTCATACAGATGATGGACATGGAGTATTCCCATATCGCTGGGTTTGAGGGGCAGACTATTTACCATGAGGACGAGACGCCGTGGTATTACTATAAGCGGCAGTCCGGCAGTGTGCCTGAGAATAAAGGGGAAAAGATACCATTACCCGGTGAGAATGAAAAAACATTTTCGGTCTGGAAAAAACAGCTTGATGAAACAATCACAGCAATCAAATCCAATCCATTTCGGCTTATTGGCATGTATCATTACGACCCACGGCGTTGGAATTGGCCGCAGACACAGAAGTACGATAACCTTCGGATAACCGGGCCATGGAACAAACCTTTCGACCAAATTGCTACAAAAACGAAAAAAGGATTATTCATCGGTTTCAAAATGTATCCCTCTCTTGGATACAAGCCGCTTGACGAGCGGTTGCCTTATATGCATTCTCTCAAAGAGGGTGACTGTTTTTATGGCCGGTGCATGCGTGAAGCCATACCCATACTTGTCCATTGCTCACCGGGTGGAATGACTTCGCATGAACTCCCCTATTACCGGGAATTCGATGCCGGAAAAACATCCCGTTCTTCAGCTACCCGTGATTCCACTGCCCCGGTTGACGCTACAACCGCTTCTCCTGACAGCTCAAAAGTTGCGGAACATCATTTTTATGAGAACTACGTACACCCGGCCGCATGGCGAAAGGTTTTGAAGCAGTTCCCAAATTTGAAGCTCTGCCTTGCGCATTTCGGCGGCGATTTGTTTCCATCAGGCAGTCACAGCGATTGGGTAAAGGAGATCATCGACCTGGCAAATGAATTTCCGAACGTTTACACCGACGTATCGTGCTGGAAATTCGACCAATGCAAAGAGATGTTTAATACAATCCTGCTTGAAAAAAAGTACGACTACCTCAAAGACCGGATACTTTTCGGCACTGACTGGTACATGACCCTGCCGGCGCTGCATGGGAAAAGTTATCAGGCATACTGCGGAGAGTTCTACGAATTCTTTAATTCCATACCGGGCGGGAGGGATTTGTGGATACGATTTACTTTTCTCAATCCATTCGAATTTTATGGGTTTAATGATAAGACAATAAGAGACAATCTTTCCGGTGCGCTTGAAGACTTGAATGCCAATAACAAAATACTCAAACGAAATCTTGCCAGTTTTAATCTGGTTCAAAAAGAATACGAAAATCAGCGCAAGCGGCTGGAGAAGTACAAGAAAGCATAAATTATGCGTCGAAATATTTTTTTCCTGCTCATTCTTATTTTTATTATCGGTTGTTCCCATAACACGCTATCGAAAAAGGAGATTAAAGATATGAAAGCACAGTATGCCCTTCACTACGGCAAAGCGCCGGACTTGTGGCCAATTGTGGTCGGGATGAAAGACGAAAACACCGACATTTTTTCGGTACCGACTGATAATGCGGTCGGAACGAACAGCCTGAACAACGCGATAACGCTCCTGAAGTTCAACAAAGACCAGATTGAATACGACCAAGTCCGGAAAGACTTTATCGAAGGGGTCGGAAGCGGAGATAAATTCTATCCAGGAATATTCTCTGAAAATTGGATTGGATATACGCAGACAAGAGGCTTTCTGCTGTTTAATTTGAAGGACAAATCATTTGCCGATCATATCGTGCTTAAACCAAGCTATGAGTGGATAACGAATGTCAACGTTATCGATGGCGCTAAAATGCAATTCTTATTTCAAGTATGCAGATCCGATGAACTCCGCTTTCTTCGAGTGATTGAATTTGACGGCAAAGGTAAATTCAAACAAATCTCCGAGCTTCAGGCTGGTGCACACAAGGTCGGTTACCTTGAGCCGTGGGCGATACAGAACAAAACCATATTTGTTTACAATAATGACAAAATCAAGATAACGGCTTATGATATTAATTTCAAGCCGGTTCAGCATTCGTTTTGCGATCTGTTTAACAGCCTGAAAAATTTCAGGTGTC
>JBEKUX010000017.1:0-50865 GCA_049514575.1 Chitinispirillaceae bacterium
GGTCGCGATGCCGGCATGGTCGGTACCCGGCATCCAGAGCGCCTCGAATCCGGCCATCCGGCGGTAGCGGATAAGTATATCCTGCAGCGTGTTGTTGAGCGCGTGGCCCATGTGAAGCACGCCGGTCACGTTGGGAGGAGGTATAACGATAGAGAATTTCGGCTTTATTGACGTTTCATCAGCGCGGAACAGTTTTTTTCCGCTCCAGTAAGCGTACCACCGGTCTTCGACGATAGAAGGGTTGTATTGTTTTTCCATTTCATATAGAATATAAAATACGGTTCGGGGTTTATCGTAGCAGGTTGAAAATTACAGGGTTGGAACGACCAACGATCATGAAAGAGAAACGGAACTATTTACTGTCAAGGAGCCGCATGGTCAACCAGCCGAGTCCGCTGCCGATTATATAATGCGGAAAATCAAGCCAGTCAAAGCAGTTGCCGATGATCCAGACGCCGATTTTACAATTCCGTATGGCTTCAAGCACCGGAGGATGCCAGAGCTGCAGTGTTTCAAGAATGCAGGTAACGATGAAAACCGACACGGCAATGACGAGAATGTTCCGGCGTCCGGGGAAAAAGAAAAACGCGCAGAGGCACCAGAAAATTTCATAAAGAATTCCGGCACCGTGCGCATTGAACCAGAAGGCACCCGGGCCGGCATAATATTTAAACCCGAATCCCAAAGGCACGGTCACAATAAGGCAGATGATGATTCTTATTCGAAGCGCAGTCATTATGATTCTGTCGAAAGTTCGACAAGTTCTTTGGGCGAATGGGTAAGAAGCTTCGAGCCGATTCTGGAAAGCACCACCATGTCCTCAATCCTGACCCCGCCGAAACCGGGCAGGTAGATACCCGGCTCGATGGTGATGACCGATCCCTCCCGCAGCGTTTCTTCCGATTGCGCGGAGATGCGCGGCCGCTCGTGCACCCGCCTTCCCACGCCGTGGCCGAGGCCGTGGCCGAACGCTGCGCCATACCCTGCTTGTTCGATGACAGAGCGGCCGACTGCGTCGAGCGACGATGCGGCGATGCCGGCACGGGCCGCGCGGAGCGCGGCGGCCTGTGCTGCCCTGACGGTACCGTACAGCGCTTCTTGGCGGGGCGAGGGTTTTCCATACACCACGGTTCTTGTCATATCGGAACAGAGCCCCCGTATCGTGCAGCCGGCGTCGACAAGCACGAAATCACCTTTTTTTAATTTCCGTCCTCCGGGCTTCCCGTGCGGCAGGGAGGTGCGCTCGCCGAAGAGCACGATCGTTTCGAACGCGGGTCTTTCGGAACCCAGCCCGGAGGCGAGGCGATCGAAGTTTGCGGCAGTCTCGCGCTCCGTGACCCCTTGCTTCAGCAAACGGAGCAGCCGCGTAAACGCCCGGTCGGCAAAACAGGCAGCATATTCCATCGCCGTGATTTCGGCCGCCGTTTTAGAAATGGTAAGGCCGGCAATAGCATCGGCCATTCTTACGAAACGGACGCGGCGCAGGGCCTTTTTCATGGTTGCCATTTCGTCGACGGTGACGACGTCGGACTGGAACCCTGCGGTAGATCCCGGAGGAATGATCGGTGCGAGAAACGAAAAAACGTTTCCATCGACCAGTACGAACCGCAGTCCATTTTTTTTGCAGAAGCGCACTGCCGCTTCGCGATAACGGAAATCGGTGCAGAGAAAAATGTCCTTGGGCGCGACACAAATCGCTGCGCGGGAGGAGGAAAATCCGCAGAGATATTCAACGGTAACCGCGTCGGTCACGAGCAGATGCGAACAACCTTTTTCCCGCATTGCCTGACGTGCCGTGATAAGACGGTACTGTAGCACCAGGTTACTCCTGCCCCCAGGCGGTTTCATCCGGTTTCAGTTTCGGTTTTTTCCTGATGCGGATATTTACGGGCGGCACCGTGTCGCCGGCCGGCAATTGCTGGCCGGTCGTTTCGGCCGCGTTCGGTGCTTTTTTCCGCGCCCTGCTCTTCCGGGGCCTGGGAGGCTTGAGGTTGTCAATTCCTTCAGCGATGGCTTTTTCGAGGATCTCGATCTGCCGCGCCAATTCCTTGTTATCAATGTCTTTTTCGGCCAGCCGGCGGTAAATCTTCATGGCGGACTGCAGCTGTCCCTGCTGGAGGAATATATTTGCGAGTGTCGGCGTCAGCACCTGGTCGGGAAGATCGTCCGGGTTATCGTTATTGTCAATATCGGCGGTAATGTCCAGAACCCTCGGGGCCGCGGTTTCCGAGGGTTCAGACCCGGGGGCCGGAGCTTTGGGGGGCGGGGAAAAATCCTCGAACACGGCCGTTGATTCCTTTTTGTCCACTGCTTCTTTCTCGGCGATCTCCGCATCGTTGAGCGTGGTTGCTCCGATCGTGTCGTCCTTGGCAGGGCTGGCCGGTAACTCCTTTTCCGCAGGTTGTTCCGGCTTTTTACCCATAAACTGGCGGATATCAGCAGGGGTTTCCATGATGAGTGTCTCTTCAAACCGGTCGGTCTGGTCCGTACCGGAATCAAAAAACTTCGAAGGCGCCATCTCGACGACCGTTCTCTCGGGCCCTTCGCCGGCGCTGTCCAAATCCGGCTCTTTTTTGCTTTCCGCGTTTGTCGATTCAGAGGAAGATTCGTCCGGCCAGAGCAAAGGGTTCCTTTCTGGTTTTTCAGAAACGGTTTCGACCGCTGATTCGGACGCGTCGTCTTGTGTATCCGGTGCCGGAGTAGAAGACGCGTTCGTACCTGCGTCCCGCCGCTCGAGATAAAAGGTGTCGGTCTCCTCTTTCTTTTCGGTGCGAGGAACCCCCTTGGCTGCCGGTTCAGTATCTGGTTTTTGAATGTCCTTTTTCTGTTTTTTCTTTTTTTCCTTGAAGATTCCCTCTAGTCGTTCGACCACATCGTCGCCGGATATGGTATCGTCGGTTGACGGCAGGAACGTCGCCGTTTTTTCAACATCGTTCTCGCCGGGCATGCCCAATGGAATCGCCGCAGTCCGTTCCTTCGCCGTTGCTGCATCCGGTTTCGGTCCGGCTTTTTCCTTAACGACCTTTTTGTGCTTCTCTTTTTTCTCCTTGAAGATTCCCTCGAGCCGTTCGACCACATCGTCACCCGAAATCGTATCTTCTGCCGCGGTACCGGCCAGTGTCTCTGAGCGAGGTTCAAAAACCGCAACATCAGTCGCGGCTTCAGCCGCGACATTTTGCGGTGGAAGCGGTACTTTATTCTTGTCGCTCAGGAGTTCGTCGAGGTTCTCCTGCGGCTTTTCGATTAACTCCTCGGCGGCTAAGGTGTCGGCCGGCTGGGCTATTGTCTCCTTCAGGATCTCCTGGGTTTTGGTATCCGCGGCCGGCGGCTTTATGACCCCTGGGGTGCCGGAATCTTTTGCCCGTGCACCGCTTTCCCCGCGCAGCAGTGATGCCGCATCAGCATCGATGATCATGGTCTCCTCAAATGCGACCTCAAGCGGCGAACCCGTTTTCGGTTGTTCGCTGACAGCAGGCATTTTGATCGTTTCTTTTGCCGCCAAATCTTCCCGCCGGTTGAAAATCGCCGGGCCGCGGGCAGGTGGTTCGACTTTGAAGGATGTGACCGTTTCTTCCGGAGGCGGAGTCGGTTTCGGAGGCGTTTTCGCCTTTGCCGCCGAAGGTTTCTCCCCGAACATCGCGCTCATCCGGTCGGAAATATCGCTGCCGGTGATCGTTGTCGCTTCAGTCAACATTTCTTCGACTGCTGCACCCGCGTCGGCCACTGCATGCACCGCATCAAGCGAAAACGCCGGTGCTTCCGGGGGCGCTTTCCTGTCGGCGCCGGCCCTTGCAGCAGGCAAATCTTCGAGAACGATGGTGCGGTCGAATGGTTTGGACTCAGCTGTGGTTGCGGAAGGGGTGAGTTCGAGAATCGTAAAAAGATCGCTGTTTCCGGAACCTTTGTACCGTGAGGAAACGTTGGCGAGAAGAGCATTGCGGGGGTCCATTTTTACGAGGAGTGAATAGAGGTCGCCCGCTTTCTCCGCCAATCCCTGGCGGATGAAGATGTCGGCCAGCATTTTGATGGCAGCGAGATTACGCCGGTCCATGCGGCAGACGTTTATTAAAACGCTGACCGCATTTTCCATGTCCTTCCGGTCCAGATAGCAGCGTCCGAGAACGATACGGCCGGTAATGCAGTCCGGGTGCCGTTCAAGCCCTCTGCTGCAAACGTCGATTGCCCGGCTGATGTCGCCGGATTTACGGTAGAGGTCAGCCAGACGGGGAAAAACAAGCGAACCGGGATTATAATTCAAGTGTTCGGCAAGAGATTCCACTGCAGTCGATGATGCCATGGTATTCCTTCCTTAAACTATTGACCCCTTCCTCTGTCCTCCCCCTTAATTAAGGGGGAGGATGGCAGGTGGGGATGATATTTGAACGTCGTATTCCCTCTCCTGCCTGCCGACCCGCTACGCCAGCGTTAGCGTGGCGAGAGCCTCGGCGCAGGCAGGCCCTGCTATGCCCGCATTGGGGGACAGGGGGGATTCGACCGTATTTTACTGACCAGCGAAGTGGTCGAAAAGCCGTCTACATAGGATACTATGATTACCTTCCCGCCGTGCCGCTCCACAGTTTCACGTTCGATAATGTCCTCGGTATAGTCGCCGCCTTTGACATGGATATCGGGCCGCAGGATTTCCAGAAACGCACGCGGATCGTCTTCGCGGAAGACAAAGGCGCCGTCTACCATGCCAAGCGCCGCCACTACCCGCACCCGGTCGTCTTCAGTACGCACCGGCCGTCCGCTGCCTTTGATCCGCCGGACCGTTTCGTCGGCATTGACACCCACCACTAAAAAATCTCCCAGTCCTGCCGCCTCGGTCAGGTAAAGGATATGGCCGGAATGAACGATGTCGAAACAGCCGTTGGTGGTGACGAGCGTCTTGCCCTGCGCGCGAAGCGGGGCAAGATGTTTTTTTAACTCCTGAACATCTTTGAATACACGCTGTTCGGGTGATGGTTCCGATTGCATCGTTTTTTTTTCGTCTCCTAAAATAAAATAGCTTCCGGCACGACATCAGTTTAAAGTTACAAGCCGTAAGTAATAAGTTCAAAATATTAAAACATGCAAAACTTGCTACTTGAAACTTTCAACTTGAAACTAAGTTTTTCTTTTATACGTCCCGGCCAGCTCGCCTTTTGCCAGAACATGGCCTTTCATGGCTTTTTCAATTTCAGCTTTGGTTTTTCCGGCAGGAAGGTTGAGCATTGTGTCAAGCGCATAGATCTTGAAAAAATAACGGTGAGTGCCGCCCGGCGGACACGGGCCGTTCCAGCCGATGCGTCGGAAATCGTTTTTGCCCTGGATTCCGCCGCCTGAAAGCGTATCACTCTTCGGAATATTTTCCGGCAGGCTGTCGGCTGCGGGCGGCAGACCGTAAACCACCCAGTGCACCCATGTCCCGGCCGGAGCGTCCGGATCGTCGGCAATGAGCGCGATACTCTTTGTCGCAGCAGGAACATTGCTCCATGAAAGCGGGGGAGAGATGTCTGCCCCGTCGCAGGTGTACTGCGCCGGGATCGGCTGCATATGTTTGAAGGCCTGGCTTTCGACCTTTATGCTGTTCATGATTTTTGCCCCTTTCTTTGTGCTTCCGTCTTTGGCACAGACGCTTCCGGCTATTATTCCAACTGCAATTAAAAGTAACGGTATTTTTTTCATTTTTACTCCGACAAATAAATTAATCTCTTTTTAGTGCTTCTACTTTCGCCTCACTCTAGGCTTCGCTCCGCCCCTCTCCGCATGCGGAGAGGGGACAAAGAGGAGAGGCAATTTTTCTTGTATACCTCGTAGCTTACTGCGGGGAAGTTTAATAGTTATAATACTAAACATAATATAATACCTTTTTATTTCTCCCTGTTCAGGGTTCTATTGATTTTGACAGATAAAAGACAGATTATCTATATTGAAATTGAAATATTTGCTTCGGGCCGATGCATGACAGAGCACATATTAAAAGAAGAAGGAAGTGAGGTCGTCACAAAATGTGACCAACTGAAATTGGAAGCTTCGGATGGTAAAAAATACTTAACCGATGGAACTGGAAGAGAAAACGGGGAAGAAGGTGGTGAGTGGGGAGAATTATCTGCGCCAAGAACGAGCAAAGAGATAAATGATGGTTAGTACTGCAAATAGGCAAAGATATATTGGATATAAGGGCGATTTTAGTGTCTGTATTGACAATACTACTGATAAGTATATTGAGGTAAAAGACTTTCTCTCTAGGCATTAGGCCTAACAGAAATGGAGTAACAATGAATAGCTCTGGTACGTGTGCGTTGTGCAAAGACGCTAAGGCGGTTGGCCACCTGCCCGACAGCGCAACACCTATTGGGCAAAAAGTAATAATTCGAGCAAAATTTGGCCGTGGTCATGACCAAACAACACATACTTTCTCGCAATGTGCAAAGTGTGGATCAGTTTGGGTTACAACTGTTGACGGTGGGGCTGGTGGTCACGGATATTTTAATGGTCGGTTAACCAAAGATCTTTTTTAATTTTCGGTGAGTCAAAGCATATGGTCAAGGGTAACAATCTTGTCCCAGACGAGTCCAACGCTTGTACAATCCGCGAGGGTAAGGCTGTTCCTGTTGATAAGGCATTTGAGGCGTGGACTTCCGGTAGTCTTTCACAAATGTTTAGCGCTTTAGACACGAAGACCAATCAGGTGGACCGACATTTTCTCTTGATGGGCATTGTCAATGAGACATACAGACTTCGGTCAGATCCCAAGATGGCTGAGGAGTGCCTCAAGGTCGCACAGATGCATATTGACGAATTCCCGGCAATCATGCCTGCTCTAAAGCGGGATTTCGACGGCACGCTTCCTTGTGTTGCCACTTTTCAGCATTACGCGACCCTGCTAACCGAACGAGGTGACTTCGAAAAAGCAATCAAAGTGTGCGAAACCGCCATAAGCTACGGCCTTGAGGACGGAACCATTGGTGGATTCGAGGCTCGAATTAACCGCATCAAGAAGAAGGCGTCACTGTGAAGCACCTAAGCGGTACAAGCTGATCGTGTGGTAAACGATAATTCCATTGTGGGTCGAACAAGGCGCTTTCCTTCGTTTGACTTGTTGCATGAAAGAGATACGTAGCTAAATATGATAAGTGATAAGTTCAAACAATACTGTACAGATGGTTTCATAAGATTTCTTTTTAGACATATTGTTCCCTTGTCGTTTACCTATCTTAAAAACCGAGAAGAGCATGAGTTTTTAGTAATGAGTATTGTACTGTCAGTATTTGACAAGTGGTATTTAATAACAGCAGGCCACTGCCTAAAGGAGATTGAAGAATTAGAGACTAGACTTGGTTATAAATATTTAAGATCGTTTTTTGTTGATAATATGAATATTAATGCAAAACATATTGACCCAGTACCCTTTGATTACAAGACACTTCGACATTCATATGTTGATGAGCCGAATAGCTATGATTATGGGATAATAATTGTCGACTATTTATCTAGAAGAAATTTAGAAGCTAATGGTATTGCCGCATTAGATGAAAACGCTTGGCGACGAGACTCAGACCCTTTTGATTTTTTTACTCTATTAGGAATCCCTAAGGAATTGACAAGATACGACCCTCAGTTTTTAAACATTTCATCACTACTGTTAAATGTAGAACCATTAAACAATAAACCTGATGGGTTTCCAGACACCATATTGCCAATTTTTTATGGGAAAGTTGATTTAGCTTTAAGAGTAAATTCAATAGAAGGAATGAGCGGTAGCCCGATATTTGGTTTGCGCAAGAATGAAATGGGACAATTAAAATATTGGCTTATAGCGGTTCAAAGTGGTTGGATTCCAACAACTCAACATATTTCTGCATGCCCAGTCAACTATTTGGCTGAATGTTTATCTGAACTTTTTAATGATTAAAAACACATAAACATTTAAATATCCTATGTCAAAACATACACCTTTCGATACGCACCCTTAAATTTCAACCTAAACGGTAACTTCTATATTTTTTTAAGGTCCCACATTGACACACTATAAAGACAAAATCTGAAATCGTGTTTTTTGGCGTGAGGCATGCGGCCGTATTTCGTAGGGGCGATTCATGAATCGCCCATTGCGTAGAGACGCACGGCCGTACGTCTCTACAAGCCGACCCCGGCAAAACCGGGGCACGCCCGATATTAATTATTGCATTTATTACTAGTCTATCTTCTTTTTTCACCTCCCGCCATATCTTATCTTTAAGCCTTCCCATCAGTTATCACCTTAAAAACGTAAAGGAGCGAGGTATGGCGAAAAAAGGCACGGCAAGCGCGGCAACAGCTGCGGGTGCGGGTACAGAGCAGGATCATAACAAAATTGCGGCCATGGAGCAGGCGGTCAGTCAGATCGAGAAGCAGCACGGCAAAGGGGCCATCATGCGGCTCGGTTCCGAAGGGCTGAAAACCGACATGCCGGTGATCCCTACCGGCGCGCTTTCCCTTGATTTGGCTCTTGGTGTGGGCGGACTTCCCAAAGGCCGCATCATAGAGATCTTCGGCCCTGAATCGTCCGGAAAAACAACGCTGGCGCTCCATGCGATCGCCAATGCGCAGAAAAGGGGCGGCATCGCGGTACTGATCGACGCTGAATACGCATTTGACGCCAATTACGCGAAAAATCTCGGCGTTGACATTGATAACTTGCTTGTTTCCCAGCCTGACACCGGCGAACAGGCGCTTGAAATCACAGACACGCTTGTCCGGTCCGGCGCCATCGACATCATCGTGATCGACAGCGTTGCGGCCCTGGTTCCTGCCGCCGAGATCGAGGGCGAAATGGGCGACAGCCACATGGGACTGCAGGCGCGTCTCATGTCGCAGGCGCTGCGCAAGCTTACCGGCATCCTTTCGAAATCGAAAACCAGCCTGATTTTCATCAACCAGCTCCGCATGAAAATCGGTGTCATGTTCGGCAATCCGGAGACCACGACCGGCGGCAACGCGCTGAAATTTTATTCATCGGTACGCATCGATATCCGGCGCATCGCGGCCATAAAAGACGGCGAGGTGGTCATCGGCAACCGCACGCGCGCCAAAGTGGTGAAAAACAAGGTGGCGCCGCCGTTCCGCGATGCGGAGTTCGATATTCTTTATGGTAAGGGTATCTCGTTCGAGGGTGACGTGCTCGATCTTGCCGCGGAAATGGGGATCATCGAAAAAAGCGGCGCATGGTTCTCGTACAACGGCGAGCGGATCGGCCAGGGCCGCGAAAAGGCGCGCGACTTTCTTATTGAACACCGTGACATTCTCGACGAAGTCGAGAAAAAGGTGCGGGAAAAAGGCGCGACGAAAAAGAGCTTCGGCGTTTCGGGTGAGGCTGTGGCTGAGGCCGGAGCGGTGAGCGAAGCTCAAGAATAAATAAATTAATTTTTTGGATGGCTGAGCCCAGTGGCCCCCGGGAACTGTTGGTGCCAAGCAACAAGCTTCGGTGAGGGGGCACTGTCAAACTGTCATCTCATTTAAAAACAGAAGCAACATTACCTATTCATTAACGACACCGAGCGAATGGATGAGGGGCGTTGGCTTGAAAAGTACCTTGTACAGCGGCCTAGACAGACAGGAGCGGTGTTCGCGATAGCGGATTTCGGATATACCGTTTCTTGTTCAGCATAAGCTCCTGTCTGTCTGGGGGAAGTCCGCCTTACGAGGGACTTTGAGAGCCGACGCCCTGAAGAAAAAGGGAGCGGGGGAACGCCCGAAAGAAGTATTATCTATGAAATCATCAACAGAAATCCGCAACGATTTTATTGATTTTTTCAAAAAGCGCGACCATACCATTGTTCCGAGCGCACCGGTCGTGCCGCAGGACGACCCGACACTGCTTTTCACCAATGCGGGAATGAACCAGTTCAAGTCCATATTTCTGGGCGACAACCCCCGGGGACTCAAACGCGCGGCCAATTCGCAGAAGTGCATGCGCGTGTCGGGCAAGCACAACGACCTCGAGGAGGTTGGACGCGACCACTATCACCACACGCTCTTTGAGATGCTCGGTAACTGGTCGTTCGGCGACTATTACAAAAAAGAGGCGATCGGCTGGGGATGGGAGCTCCTGACCGAAGTCTGGAAACTGAAAAAAGACCGGCTTTTCGTTACGGTGTACAAAGACGACGACGAGGCCATGGGCTACTGGAAAAGCGAGACCGATATTCCCCATAACCGGATCATGCGGTTCGCCGAAAAAAGCAATTTCTGGGAGATGGGCGAGACCGGGCCGTGCGGACCATGTTCCGAGATCCACTACGACATTGGCGACGACGCAACGCGGGAGAGCACTTTTGCCGACCCCGTAGCAGGCGTCAATGGAGAAAACGCACGGTACCGCGAGCTGTGGAACCTCGTGTTCATACAGTACAACCGGGGAAAAGACGGCTCACTGGCGCCGCTCAAGGCGAAGCACGTCGACACGGGCATGGGGTTCGAACGGGTTGTGGCCGTGCTGCAGGGCGCGGACTCCAACTACCATACCGACCTTTTCATGCCGGTGATCAGCGCGCTCGAAAGAATATCCGGCCGTGCGTACAAGCCCGGCGCTGAAGGAACGCCGTTCCGCGTTGTTGCCGACCATACCCGTGCGCTCGTGTTCGCGATAACGGACGGCGCGTTCCCGTCCAACGAGGGCAGGGGATACGTTGTCCGCAGGCTCCTGCGCCGCGCGGCCCGTTTCGGCCGCGAGCTCGGCTGTACCGAACCGTTCATGTACAAACTCGTGCCGCAGGTCATCGGGGTCATGGGCGAAGCCTTCCCTGAAATCAAGGAACGCCGTACCTATGTCGAAGAGGTGATCCGCTCTGAGGAGGAGCGTTTTGGCGCAACGCTCGAACAGGGCATCCAGAAATTCGGCGCCTATGTTGACATCTGCTTAAAGCAGGGGACGAAAGTTCTTGCCGGCGGCGATGTGTTTGCGCTCTACGACACCTATGGCTTTCCCATGGACCTGACGCGCCTCATGGCGGCCGAAAAGGGGCTGGCTGTTGACGAAAATGAATTCGGACGTCTCATGGAAGAGCAGAAGACGAAAGGCCGCGAGGCGCGCAGAGGCGACGACAGGGGGCTGACTCCCGAAGGATGGATCGAGCTCGCACCCTGCGCCGGCACTACCTTTGTCGGCCATGAACAGGACGAGGCGGTGGTGAACGTATGCCGGTACAAGGCGCTTGAACATGAGGGAGCCGGTACGGCGTATCTTCTCATCCTCGATACGACGCCATTCTACGCGTCATCGGGCGGCCAGGTGGGCGATATCGGCAGCCTTCGTACGACGACCGGGAAAACACTCACGGTCAATGACACTGTTAAATGGAACGACCTTGTCGTCCACCGGTGCCTGGCCGATGCTCCCCTTGTCAAGGAAGATTTCAATGAGCCGCTCATTGCCGCCATCGGACAGGAGCGTCGTGCCGCGATTCGGCGCAACCATTCGGCAACCCATCTTCTACAAGCCGCGCTGCGGAAAGTGCTCGGCAGCCACGTGCAGCAGTCGGGTTCCCGGGTTGATGCCTCAAGCTTGCGTTTTGACTTCACTCATTTCAAGGCCCTTGAAAAAGACCAGCTTGATAAAGTTGAAAATTGTGTGAACGAGTGGATTCTTGAGGACGTGAAAGTGGATACCGTAATCATGAACCCGGACAAAGCCAAAAAAGAGGGCGCCATGGCGCTCTTCGGAGAAAAGTACGGCGACAAGGTACGGGTGGTCTCCATGGGCGGTGTTTCCAAGGAGCTCTGCGGCGGAACCCACGTCTCCTCGACCGGCAGGATAGGGTTGTTCCATATAATTGAGGAGAGCAGCATTTCGGCCGGAGTCAGGCGTATAGAAGCGATCACCGGTCTTGAGAGCCTGAAGTTCCTGCACGATACCGAGGCTGTGTTGAATGAAGCAGCTGCGTTGTTTAAAACCAGCCGAAGTTCGCTTCTTGAGCGTCTCAAGGCCACCCTCGACACGGTGACCGAACTTGAAACGAAGCATGCCGCGCTTTCGGCAGACCAGGCGTCGCTCAAGGTGGGCTTGATCCTTGAGACCGCGCTTGCGAATAAAGAGAGCCTCAAATGGAACGTCCAGAATATGGGCGCCGTCGATAAAAAAACTTTCGGGGAGATACTCAACGCCGTTTCTGACGCCATCAGGCAGAAGAAACTCGATACAACGGTCGTGGTGCTTGCGGGCGTGGATGGCGGCGCGGTCATGCTGGCCGCATGCGCCGGCGCCGATGCGGTCAAGCAGTTTGGCATCCATTGCGGCGAAATCGTGAAGGCAGCATCAGTGATAGTACACGGCAGCGGCGGGGGCTCTCCGGGCCGGGCGCAGGCCGGCGGCAAAGATCCTTCAAGAATCGACGAGGCGCTCGCCGAAGCCGCCCGCATCATCAGCACTAAAATCAAGGCGGCCCCATGAAGCGGAAATCCGTATTTGAGTCCATACTGCAGAAGGTCGAAAAGGGCAGGCGCCAGTACTGGGTCCTGCTCGACCCTGACGATTTCTCGCCTGACAAGGCAGGCCGCATAGCGCGGCTGGCCGAGAGTACCGGCGGCGTTGATGCCGTGCTTATCGGCGGGAGTCTTCTGCGCACGAACGTGTTCGAGGCGTTCGTGAAAACGGTCAAATCGAGAGTTTCCATTCCGGTCATTCTTTTCCCCGGCGACGCGACCCAGCTTTCGGCGCGCGCTGATGCGCTGCTTTACCTTTCGCTCATCTCGGGCCGCAATCCGGTCAACCTCATCGGCGAACACGTAAAAGCTGCGCCGATCATCCGTAAACTCGGCATCGAGCCGATCGCCACGGCGTACATGCTCGTCGAGTCCGGTACCGTGAGCTCGGTCGAATTCATGTCGAACACACGCCCCTTGCCGCGCGCAAAGCCCGATATCGCGGCGGCGCACGCCCTTGCCGCCCAGTACATGGGCATGAAGATGGTCTATCTCGAGGCCGGCAGCGGTGCGTCGCAGACCGTGCCCTGCGAGATGGTCCGAAAAGTGAAGTCCTACATCGACATTCCGCTCATCGTCGGCGGCGGCATCCACGACGCGCCGACCGCGCAATCGATCCTTGCTGCCGGCGCAGACATCATCGTGACCGGCAACATGCTGCAGAAGAAAGGCGGTCTTGAAAGAATGAGGGAGATCGCGGCAGTAGTGAAACGCCCTGGAAAGAGGCTGTAGCCTGGGTTTGCGTTTGTCTGCAAACAGCGGCGGCAGGAGCTATCTGACAAATTCAATTTTCCGGTAAAACGACTGTTCCGGGTATCCGGTCGTGAAGCGCAGCAGGTAAACGCCGGAGTGAAGATTACCGGCGCCAAGCGTAAGGCGCCCAACCCCCGTACTATTGTCCACATCGACCCGTTTTCCCCTGATATCGAACAACTCGGCCGTCGTGATAGCCCCGGAAGACACGGCGATTGAAATCGCGCCGTTATTTTTAACGGTTATGAACGGTACTGTCGGCCGCAGGGGAGCTGTTTCCTTTCCGGCTACCGCCGTCGCGGTCAGCGCCCGATACAACACGTGTGCAATGGTGTCTTCCCCGGCAGCGTTCGGATGCACGCCGTCAACGGAAAAATACTGCGGAAAATTTTTGAGCGGCGTATTGCAATCAATGACCGTCAAACCCCGTTCAGAGGCGGCTTGCCTGATTATGGGTATTACTTTTTGAATAACACTGTCCCGTATACCCCAGGCGGTCGCCTGCGCGTTGCTGAACACCGGCACCGGCAGAACCGCATAGATCCGCGGTTTGGAAGCCATGGCAGAGAGCGTGTCGACCATGGCCAGGTAGTCGGCCTTGAATCCGGAGCCGTAACCGAGCGAATCCCAGTTTGGCGGCTTGGTGTCGTTGGTGCCGAGCATTATGGTCACGATGTCGGGCTGGAAAGAAAAGGTCTGCGCAAGTTTACCATTTGTCCAGTATGGAATATTGCCACGCTTCTGCAGCGTGGTGCTGTTGACGCCCTCGTTCTGGACAGTATCGTTCGTTTTTCCGAGCAGCGACTGCAGCACCGGCGGATAGCTCTGGGTCGCCGGCGAACTCAGCCCGTAGCCATAGGTTATGCTGTTGCCGATACAGGCGATTTTGGTCAGTGCCTGCGCCATTCCCGCCATGATGAGGATGCTCACTATTGATAATGCGAACTTTTTAGTGGTGTTGCTCATAAACTTCGTAGCCTCCAGCTATTTAAAGTTGGTTTGTCCGGCGGTTTTAAAAATATAAACCCCCTGGGCCATGCCGAAATCTCTCCTGATATACGGGAAAGAGCCATTGATAACGACGCGTTTTATGATCCTGCCGGCCAAATCGTAAACATACGCCGGTGAAGCGGCGCTGTTGTAGACCGGATTTAAACCGTTGATGTTGACGATTATTCCAGGACCACATTTCGGCGACAACGGCCATGATTCTCTTTTGAAAACCACATTCGAGGGTGTCGTTGAAGGAGTATTCACTCTTCCTCCGACAGCGATTTCATTGATGACCACACTGGTATTCCCGTTTGCCGAAGTGGCGGTCAGGCGCACATAGCGTCCGGCAGCCGCAGGCGCCCATTCCGCAATTTTATAGGTCGAGTCCGCCGGCCAGGTTCCGCTCGCGACCTGCTGAAAAGCAGTGTCATTGTCGCTTACCGAAATGGTGTACCCGGTGATGTCGCCGGTCAGGTTTCTGTTGGCGCCGGTATAGTCCTGACGCGGCAGATAGCCGAGTATTTCGAGGTTGTAATACTTTACCCCCAGATCAACCGTTACGGACTGCGCAGGAGCCCCGCCTGACCAGAGCGTCTGTCCCACCGATGTCGAACTGAAAACGTCGTTATAGCCGTCAATAGCATTCCATGGACTTCCGCCGGTCGCGGAAGCGCCGACCGGTGTCACCGGATGTTCAATGGCATGAGGCTGCGTAGGCAGAGGCGTCCGGTTCACGTTGGGCGTCCAACTGCTTCCCACCTTCGCAAGCGTGTCGATAATATGCTGGTCCAGCGTGCCGTTGGTGGTGGGAGGGCAGTTCAGCAGGAAATTGCAATACCTTGGTTCGAGATTGGAGAGGTGCGTGAGAATGTTCGCAGCGGTCATGTACGTGCCGCCTCCGGTCCAGAACCAGGAGCCGCTGGACTGGGAAACGATGATTTGTCCCTGTGTTGAAGCATAGGTGTTTCCCGCCGGGCAATAGATACCCTTTGGTTCCTCATACATGACAATGTCATTGTCCCACGGCTTGCCCACGCCGTCGTGGTCGCACATGAGACAGTTCGGCTGCAAACCTTTGACGAATTCACGGATCTCCTGGTAGGGGATGGTATTATGTCCCATCCGCCATGCCCATCCGTCAATGACGAGAATCGGGATAGGGCCATAGTTTGTCAGCAGTTCCCGCAGCTGCTGCTCGATAAAGGCTTTCTTTTTGTTCCAGAGTGTCCTGCTGTACGAACCGTAGCCGCCGTCGACGGAATCAAATACGTCGAACATTGAATAGTATAACCCGGGAAGCAGGCTGTCGGCCCTGAATGCGTCGCAGTATGCCTTGACCACATCGGTGCGCAGGGTGCCTGAGTTCATGCAGTTGTAGGTGGTTGTCGAGGTGTTCCACAGGCAGAAGCCATAGTGATGATGCGTTGTCAAAACCCCGTATTTCATCTTTGCGGCTTTCGCGGCGTCAGCCCAGTTTTTGCAGTTCAGATTGGTAAGGTTCCATACGCTCTGCGCCGGGGGCGTATTATTGTTCCAGTAATCCCCGCCGTTAAATGTTTCGATGCCGAAATGGATGAACATCCCGAACCGCAATTCAGCATACGCCCGCTGTAATGAATCAAGCGGCGCAGCATAGAGCGGTGCGGCTGTCAATAACGCCGCAGCGACGGTGAAGGCCCTGCGGACTTTTGACGACAGCGGCACCATACTACCTGACCTCTGCTAACGCGTGACGACGATCCTTGATGTCAACGATTTTGAGCCGTTGACACACTTGAGCAGATAGATTCCCGAAGGGATCTTTTCCAGCGAGATGCTGTTATTGCCCGGCCCTGTTTCCCATCTATCCAGAACCGTCTGTCCATTAGCCGAGAAAAGCTGCACCGCATACCGGCCGGCGAACGGCATGGTGATGAGAATGCTCTCTCCTGCCATTTTTACTTTTATACCGGCGATGAGATCCAAGACATTTTTCGGCGGTTCGGAAACGCCGCTTGTCGGTACTTGCGAGAGCCTGATCAAGTTGACGCTGTAATAGTTCTGGGTAAAGGCTTTGGTATAGGTGCCGCTTGAGATGGTCGTGTCGGCCTTTACCGCGTCATAATAGGCGAGCTGGGCTGCAGCGGCAATCGTGGTCCACTGGTCGCTCGTAGGGTTGGTCGGACCGCCGAGAGTCCTCCATGAGTAAAAAGAGTTGCTGCGGGTGCTGTCAATGACCCAGTGTTCTATTCTCATTCGCGTAAACGGAATGCCGCTGACGGTCAGCGCTATGTTATCGGTCGCCTGAGAGGTGCCCGCGCCGTTATAGTGGGTATAGGTCATGATGCAGACCGTATCGCAGGGTTGGCTCACGCCGGTCCTCTGATCGTGTCTGATGGTTGCGAGCAGGTTGGCCCCATCGCCCGTGGTGCCGCCAGAGGCGGAGAGTATCGTATCGCCGAGCTTATGAAGCAGTTTGTACGCATTAAAGACCGGTTTTGCAACATCCCATGACTGCGAGATGCTCGGATCCCCTGTCAACATCATACCGTACTGGCCGCTTGAACGATACGCGGTTTGTCCGGTCCCGTTGAACTCTTCATAGATGTCGGAGATCGCCCAATAACAGAGCGACCACGGCGGCGGATAACTCGACCCAAGGGTATTGATCAGGTGAGCGGTCTTTACGACAAAACTTGCGGCAGTGTGGTTGTCGCGGTGGTCGGTGTTATAGGTCGGTCCAGTTTCGTCGTTGATGTTCAGCCCGGTAAAATAATTCGAGTGGGCGCTGTTATAGGCGGTGATCGTTGAATCCATCGCCTTGGCATAACTGCTTACGGCGCTGGGGTTCGAGACCGAGCCGGTGTAAGGCGCATCATTGTCATTGGCATACCGGTGCCATGAAACGAAATCCGGCTTAGCAACGCCCGTCGTAGTCCTGCAATGATCGAGGAACTGGACAATGGCGCTTCTTGACCATGAGCCCTCGCAGGCAGGGCCGCCTACCTTGACCAGCGAATCAACGGCCTTGATTGCTTTTGAGGTGCTGTCATAGAGGGCCAGATAGGGCGTCCACCCCGTATACATCCAGTCAGGCTCGTTCCAGATTTCAAAGAGCCAGTTCCTGACCTCTGCCTGGCCGTATCTCGATTCGAGATGCTGAACCATGGCGGTTATGAAATTTTTCCAGTTTGTCCAGTTGGTCGGCGGGCCGCCGTGGGGTGTGACGTTGTTATACCACAGGCTCAGCGAGCCTGAACCATCCCATAGTGCGCCGGGCATGAAGCTTATCTCCACCGCAGGTCTTATACCGGCGGCACGGACCCGATCATAAATAGTGTCCATATTGGTCCAGTTATACGAACCGGCAGATACATACGGGTGGACATCGTCGTCAAGGACGCCGTGACAGCGGTGAAACTGAAAGCCCGCGCTGTCGTGCCCTATTTTCAGCGCATTTGCAATGTTTCTGTTGAATGACGAACTGATTACCGTATAGGCGTGGCAGCTTGCAACGCCCCTTTCATAGAAGTGGCTCCACGCCCCGCTTTTAGTGCCTGCGGTGACCGTGAACGTGTAATTTGCCGCTTGGGCACAGAAAAACGCCGCCACGATACCCATCACAACACCGATCCGGAACATCCTTTCACCTTTTACATTTGACATACGCCCCACCCTTCGCCTTAATTGATAAATTGTAGCCATTAAAACGGGACTCCCCGTTAATAATCGAATTTCACCTTCAGCACCCACCACCAGTCGCCGTGGCGCAGCGTGACGTCCTGAAAGTCCTGCGCGCCCTGCCCGCCCTGCATATTCACATGAGTGGTCGGTAGAAAATGGTCGTTGGCGATCTGCCCGATGATGCTCGTATGGGGGCCAAGACATTTTTTTGCGTAGAAAGACCATTTGAGTTTTTCATGACGAGCTGCGAAGGGCGGTATCACTCCCCATACTCCTCTGAAGCCGGTTTCGACGTTGTTGGGATATCGGCTGTCCAGGTACTCCAGCTCGCAGTTCACTACGTCAAGAATGTCGTACGGTATGCGGAACGTAAAACCGACCATGAGCGGCATCCGCTCTTTTAATTTGTTATAGAAGGTCCTTGTGGTATCAACAACAGCTACCCGTGAGGTATCGCCAAATGCCTTATCATAGCTGTACGCCGTATAATTTTTTACCCCGAGGACGGCCAGTTCTGAATAGAGAACGATATCGCCGCTCTTCCAGAGATCGCCGGTAAATGGCTTGATCAGGCCGGCGATATCAAACGATACGCGTCCCATGAGCTTGGTTCCTGCATAGGATTGAAACACCGAGTCACCGGTTGCAGAAACATTATTAAACCCCGGATTATATGTCCACTGTACATTGTCCAATCGCAGGAAACTGTTGGTATTATGAGGGGTGGTATTTTGTTCGTTTACGGAAAAGACCCTGTACAGGCTTATTCCGCCGCCTACTGTCAGCCAGCTATTCGTTGTATACAAGCCCGGCATTTTATACTCGGCAAGATAGGAGAGCGAAAAATCGCCAAGCGAGCCCATATACTCGGTCATTTCCGACGTCAAAAAAAGGTCGTGATGGAAATTGTTCCACAGCGTATTGCCGGCCCTGAATCCGAGAAGGTAGGTGAAGGGGCGGTCGAATTTGTTGTAGAAAAGGGTAGGGTAGGGGGTTGCCCTGAAAAGGTACTCTCCGAAATTCCTCGCATCCTTATCGTACTTGTAGGAAAAATAGCCCGTTTCCAGTTGAAATAAAGCCCTGTCGGGATTGCCGAACGTGTAGATTCCTTCCGCCCGGCCGAGGGAAAACTCGAACATCGGTTTGTAATCTTCAATATACTGGTCGTTAAGCGTGCCGGGATACGTCTTGAACGACCTGGTGAGCGTTCCTTCGGGTCCCAGGATGATATGAAGACGTTCGTTGATTTTGGCATCGGCATACAATCCGAACTCCGCTTTCTCGACCCAGCCGTGGTCAACATCAGAGGTGGCGCTCGCATATCCCATACTGATGCCTTTCATGACCTCGCCGGACTCAAACGACGCGTAGCCGGAAAACGTCGTTGTTGTTGAAGAATCCTGCCCCGCGAAAACCGGTGTGCTTGGAAACAGGAATCCACTTGCTACCATCAGTCGAATTACAATGCCGTTTCGCTTTACAACCATCATGATGGTTTATCGTCCCCCTTCTCGTGTAACGGGTTCATCTTTTTTTGTTGTGTGAAAATCAAGCAAACTTGATCCACTCCGGATATAAATAACCGTTTAAGTTAGAACATTTCCTCATACAATATAATAGCTAACTATTTTGGATGAGTAGTATAATTGCCACAAAATGCAGTTTATGATATATTATTATTCCTGGTGTACTCACTGTGCCTTGGCCGTTGCAGGCGATTGCCATCCGGAAGTGTTATATAATTCTCCTTACAGCTGCTTGTTCTCCTGCGCGGCTTTTTTCAGCTTATCATTGGCGAAAATCGCCACTTCGACGCGGCGGTTGGCGGCGCGGCCGTCGGCCGTGCTGTTGGCCGCGATCGGCTGGTCAGGGCCGTAGCCCGTGGTGGAGATCCTGCTTTCCGAGACGCCGTCACCCTTGAGGGTGTTCGCCACTGATCCGGCGCGGTTTTCCGACAGGGCCATGTTCGTCTGACGGCTGCCGGTCGAATCGGTGTGGCCTTCGATGAGGATCTTGGTGTCTTCGTATTTGTTAAGTATTGTCGCCAGCTTGGTCACGTTTCCCTTTGCCGCGGTTTTCAGTTCGGCGGAGCCGACGTCGAAGAGTATCCCCGAATTGAAGGTGATCTTGATGCCCTCGCCCACGCGTTCCACCTTGGCGTCTTTGATGTCGTTCTGGATTTCTTTGGCCTGCTTGTCCATGTAATGGCCGATGAGCGCGCCGGCGGTGCCGCCGACCGCCGCGCCGATGATGGCGCCAGCGGCGGTGTTGCCGAGCGCATGGCCGACCACGCCGCCGAGCACTCCGCCGGCTCCTGCGCCGATAAGGGCGCCGGTCGTGGCCTTGTTCCAGGAGGAACAGCTGAACTGTGCGACGGAGAACATCATCAGAACAAGCAGTAATTTTTTCATAGACGCTCCTTAGATTTGGTATTGTTTTTTGTTTTTGGAAAATAGTGTTCAGGAGGTTTCAAGTCAAGTTACGAGCCGGGCGAAACGATAATGCAGAAAGTCAAACAAAAACCTGAAAAAGTCAATTTAGTTTAGTATATTATGTATCAATACCCCGGGAGGTCTCGATGAAACCATTGCGCCTCATCATCGTATTGTCCATCGCCGTTATCGCAGGATTGCATTGTTCCCATCCTTCGCAGCCCACGACAGGTCTTGGCAACCAGTACAGCATCTATCTTACCGGCCGCGTTCTTGATAAAAACGGCAACCCTATGGCCAATGCCGTGGCAAAGCTTGCGGATAAAAATCTGGCTGATACAACCGGCGCCGACGGATATTACTATATCACGGAAAAAAAAGCCAATGGCGCGGCGAAAACCGCGACAGCATCTGTCGGAGATTCGCTCCAGATCCTGAAAGCAGGCCAGGTCATAACCTATCTGGACATTCCAAAATGGATCGATACACTGCCTGACGTGTTTCTTATCCAGCGAGATATTTACGGCAGCCTGAGTCCGGCGCCGACATCAATCAGCCGGATAACCGCAACCATAACCGGGGACAGCATACCTGACTCTCTTGCGCAAGTCGCGGTGCTCGGGTATATCCCGGCAACAGGGAACTACAGCGGGTTCATCTATTTCGTTTACACTGCGCAGACGCTCAATTACAATGTTTATGTCAGCGTGTATAATGCGGACAGCGCCCTGATCGGCCGCAGCATAACCGTCACCTTTCCCTCGACCGCCGGCGATATCAGCATACCCGCGTTCGACCCGAACAACGCAGCGCCGATCGTGTATGCGGGAAACGACACCACCGTGAGTATCAACGACACGATACGGCTGCACGCCACAGCGTCGGATTCGTTCGGCCAACATATAGCCAAATGGGAGTGGAACATCAATAACACCGGATTCAGGCAGACAGCAACAGGGGATACGATTATCGTGGCCCCGGCTGATTCGGATTCACTGTATATATGTGAGGTACGGGTGACGAATAATAGCGGGATTACGGCCGTGGATACGATGATCGTTGATGTCGTCCTTGATCCGCCGGTGGCGTATGCAGGGAACGATACGGTGGTAGCTGAGAACTCCCCAGTCACTATATATGGGAGCGCCACTCAGGAATTCGGGACTATCGTTAAATGGGAATGGAATATCAATAACAGCGGATTTGTGCAGACTTCGACAGGTGATACGACAATAACAACGCCGGGCAGCATTATCCCCACATATCCGTGCATATTGAGAGCGACAGACGATGATGGACAGACCGGAGAAGACACGGTTAATTTGCAGGTGGGAATATCAGCTCCAATTTTAGTTTTTCCAATTAATGGCGATTTGAATATTTCGATTACACCACCGCAGGATACATTGCGATGGAATGCTATCGTAGGAGCAACCGGATATAATCTACAAGTATCGAATGACTCTATGTTTTCATCTTTGATTACCCTTGGACGAGATACGATAGTAGATACATTTGGGGTTATTTATCAAGCCCTTACCAATGGGACCTACTATTGGCGTGTACGCGCTCGAAACACAGGTGGCTGGGGCGACTGGTCGGAGGTGTGGTCATTTACAGCAACTACCACCCCATCAACGACGCTGATTTCACCCGCTAATGGAACGATAATTGATTATGATAGTTGCGCATATTCGGTACAATGGAATATGGTACCTAACGCATCCTCTTATCAGTTTCAATTAGATACGTCTTTGGATTTTTCTTCAGTGATAATAGATTACAACACTGGTATGGAACCATACTGGCATACCAATTGTGTACTTGTCCATGGTACCAAATACTACTGGAGAGTGCGCGTTCAAAATGTCTATGGATGGAGTAATTGGTCCGATGTATGGTACTTTATTCGACCATAAGTTTTTATATGAGTTTAACTCTTGTAACTAGGGCGGAGGTTTAAATTTTACGACTATTGCCCTGCTTGCTAATACTCTTCGCGCGCGCGGGTGCCCTTTGTTACGTATTGTTTGTTATTGTTTGTTACGTAAAATTTAATCACAAAAAGCCTGTGTGGCCTGCACTTTAGTGCAGATTGAAGTACCTCTTTTAGCTTTCTTTTCACAGTTCCTATTGGTATATTTCAACCATGAACACCCGTGAGGAGATCATCGCACTGTTGCGTGCGCATTTCGCCGATTTACGTTCCGCGTACGGCGTTTTTAAAATCAGCCTGTTCGGTTCATTTGCCAGCGGCAATCCGGGACCTGACAGCGATGTCGATATCGTCGTTGAATTCGACCGGCCGGTGGGATTGCGGTTTATGGACCTGGCCGATTATCTGCAGACGCTTTTACACCGGCGTGTCGACCTGTTGACGCCTGCCGGCATCGCCGGCATACGTAATAAAGAAATCGCCCGGGAGATTCAGCGGTCGATCACTATGATTCCGTTTTAATCATCGAATTAATATAACAGTGGTCAACAAGGCGACCGAATCTAATTGAATTCAGTCATTTTTATATTAATCCCGCAGAAATAGTGTAAAATCTTCCGGATACTACCAATAATGGCCGATTGTTATAGCTGAGAAATTTAACCATACCTTCCAATTCCTCGCGAGAATTTGGAAGGTATATTCCATTGACACGAGCGTCGGGCAAAGGTATATTACCGGTATATATGGTTCTTTCCAACCGTCAGATCGACCAGTATATGTGGGACAAAGAGCTTATCGGCTCGAAGATGGTATTTCTTGCCGGTCCCCGTCAGATAGGAAAAACGACCTATGCCCGTTCGTTGATCGCAACACCGGATAAGGGCGCCTATTTCAACTGGGACAACCCGGACGTACGGCGCGATTTTTCCGGAGACACTTTTTTCTTTCTCAAACGGTACGGAGGAAGCGGCGACTATCTTGTCGTTTTTGACGAAATCCATAAGCGGCACCGGTGGAAGGATATTCTCAAGGGTATTTACGACTCGACAGACCGTTCCGTGAGGATCCTTGTGACGGGCAGCGCGCGGCTGGACCTGTTCAGGAAATCCGGCGATTCGCTTGTCGGACGATATTCGCTCTTCAGGATGCTGCCGCTTTCATGCGCGGAGGTGCTGGGCCTGAAACCGTCCGGCGCGTGGCCGTTCTGCGGCGTATCGGGCGCGCACCTGCTGAACTGCATTGACGATGCGGCAGTGCCGTCCGGACTTCCCGAAGCGAAAGAGCAGCTGTTGCATTTCGGGGGCTTTCCCGAGCCGTTTATAAAAGGTTCCGAACGGTTTTTGAACAAATGGAAACGGGACTATCTTTCGCTCATGCTCACCGAAGATCTGACCGACTTGACGAATATACATGACGTCGACCGTGTTGAGCGTCTGGTCGAACTCCTCCCGGAACGTATCGCCAGCCCGCTTTCGATAAACTCGCTGGCAACCGATCTTCAGTCGAATCACCATACGATCGCGTCACATTGCATGCAGCTCGAACGTCTCTGGCTCGTGTTTTTCGTAAGGCCCTACAGCCGCCGGCTCAAGCGGACATTGACGAAGGAGCCAAAATGCTATTATGTCAATTGGACGTACGCCTTGGACGAGGGCAGGCGGTTCGAAAACTTCATTGCCGTCCACCTGTTTCGTATGTGCGCTGTGGCAAACGATTGCGGCATAGGTGACTTCCGATTGTGGTATGTGCGTAACTTCGACGGCAGGGAGATTGATTTTCTGATTACCCGCGACGGCAGTCCCGTTATCTGTATAGAGGCGAAATTGTCCGATGCCGATATTTCTCCGAGTGCTGCGTCCTTCGCCCGTCACCTTAAAACGCCGCTGCTACAGGTGGTAGCTCGTTCCGGAATTTTCAGACGGGTGGCCGCCGATGTACGTGTCGTGTCGTCGGATCGGCTGCTTTCTGTAATTCCCTGAGGATTCGACCATTTAATCAATACCTTCGGAAAGTGTGGATCTTGTCCTGACCCGCAGTCGCATTTTACCGTTTCCAAATGGATACGAAAAATATTAATATTCATTGCTTTTATTTTCTTTTATGCGTATATTTCTCAGTGGAACCGAAAGATATTGCCGTTTCCAGAGGAGATGTAAATTATGCCTGATATTGCCGTATACACCGATTACCGCAAGTTCCTGGGCGATTACTATAAGGAAGCGAAGGCCAAAAACCATGGTTTTTCCTATCAGGTTCTTTCAGAGCACGCAGGGTTCACGAGCAAGGGTTTCCTCCATAATGTGATGCAGGGGAAACGGAGCCTTTCTCGGGGCAATATCCTGGGACTGTCGCATGCAATGCGGCTCAACAAATACGAGGCGGACTATTTTGAGAACCTTGTGGCATTTAACCAGGCCAAAAACCTGCGGGAGCGCAATCACTTTTTTGAAAGACTTTTATCCATAAAAGCCCGAGGAACAAAGGCATGGAAGCCGCAATTAGTGCGTAACGACCAGTTCGAGTTCTACTCAAAGCTGTACCACAGCGTCATACGCTCCCTTATCGGCATGCACGGCTTTACGGGCGATTACGAGCGGCTGGCTAAGAGCGTACGGCCGCGGATCACGGTGAGCCAGGCGCGTAAATCAGTGGAACTTCTGGCAAAGCTCGGTTTCATCAGAAAGCTGAGTAAAGGTTCCTACGAGATCGCCGACAAGTCCATTGCCACGCCGGCCGAAGTCATGAGCCTTGCGGTGCAGAACTTCCACGAAGAAGCAGGAGGGCTTGCGCTCAAGGCCCTGAGCGAGCTGCCGAAGGACAACCGCAATATCACCGGTGTGACACTCGGTATATCAAGTGAGGCCTACAAGACTATCTGCGAAGAAATACAGACATTCCGTTCCCGGCTCCTGCAGATTGCAGAAGCTGACCGGAACGCGGACGCAGTATATCAGCTCAATTTCCAGTTTTTCCCGGTATCCGGCACCACTATTGAAAGGAAGCGCATATGAGACGGACATCAACTCTTTTTGCCGCTCTAGCCTGTTGTTCCACAGTTTTTTTCCTGAACTGTGCGAATCCTTCGTCCGGCAACGGCTCGGATGTCGGCAATCCGAAGCTGACCGGCCATCTGATCGATGACCGAACCAAGAATGCCGCAAGTGGTGCAACAGTGCGCCTTTATGTGGCAAAGGTCATATCGGCGATCGATTCGACTACTTCGGACTCTAACGGGGCATACCATTTTGACAGCCTTGCCCAAGGCACATATTCGGTTAAGGGGGAGAAAATTGACAACGCCGATACGCTGTCCATGCTCCATCCTTCGGTGATCATTCTTATAAATACAGATCTGGGATATGATACGTTGCGGCTTTCACCACCTAGGATGATAATGACTGACACTGCTAATGTTTCCCTTACGCCTACGTTTAAATGGGAACTGTCCATATGGGCAACCAAATACTGGGTGCAGGTGTCAAGTTGTTGGGATTTTTCATGCTGTGTTGTAAATGATTCGACAGTGACGTCTGATTCTCTGACCATCAGTTCGCCGCTTGCGAACGGGACAATGTACTACTGGCGGGTGAGCGCAATGAATGGAACAGTTTGGAGTGGTTGGCCGAACTGGTCGTTGTCATTCAGGACAGTTTCCTTGCACTATTTAAAGCTGACCGGCCACCTGATCGATTACGAGACTAAAAATGCCGCAATGAGTGCACCAGTGCACCTTTATGCGGCAGACGGCGTAACAGCGATAGATTCGACTATTTCGGACCATAACGGTGCATACCAGTTCGACAGCCTTCCCGCGGGTACATATTCGGTTAAAGGGGAGAAAATTGACAACACCGATACGCTGTCAATGCTAAATCATTGGGTGACTATGTATACAAGTACAGATTTGGGATATGATACGTTGCGGCTTCCACTGCCGATGACAATAATGGTCGACTCTGCTAATGTTTCCCTTACTCCTACGTTAAAATGGAAGCAGTCCGCGTCCGGGGGAACAAATAGATTCTGGGTGCAGGTGTCAAGTTGCTATGATTTTTCATGCTGTATCGTGAATGATTCGACAGTGACGTCGGATTCTCTGACCATCAGTTCGCCACTCACGAACGGGACAATGTACTACTGGCGGGTGAACGCAATGAATGGAACAGTTTGGAGTGGTTGGCCGAACTGGCCGTCGTCATTCAGGACAGTTTCCTTGCCCTATTTAAAGCTGACCGGCCACCTGATCGATTACGAGACTAAAAATGCCGCAATGAGTGCACCAGTGCACCTTTATGCGGCAGACGGCGTAACAGCGATAGATTCGACTGTTTCGGACTCTTTCGGAGCATACCATTTTGACAGTCTTGCCCAAGGCACATATTCGGTTAAAGGGGAGAAAATTGACAACACCGATACGCTGTTTATGCTAAATCATTGGGTGACTATGTATACAAGTACAGATCTGGGTTATGATACTTTGCGGCTTCCACTGCCGATGACGATATTGCCCGACAGTGCTGCAGGACCCGCTTCCCTTACACCTACGTTTAAATGGAAACAGCCCGCGTCCGGGGGAACAACCAGATTCTGGGTGCAGGTGTCAAGTTGTTGGGATTTTTCATGTTGTGTTGTGAATGATTCGACAGTGACGTCGGATTCTCTGACCATCAGTTCGCCACTTGCGAACGGGACAATGTACTACTGGCGGGTAAACGCAATGAATGGAACTGTTTGGAGTGGTTGGCCGTCAGTGGCGTCGAGGTTCTGGACAGTTCCATAAACCCCTTTCGCAATGGGGCATAATTAAATAAATTAGGGAGCAGGTTGACGTGGCAGCGATATACCTGCGCTTCCAATTTTTTCTTCATTATCATTATCCCCTCCAGAAAATATCATTCTATTTCCCGATATCCTTGACCCCCACGGCAAACCGCCCGGTATAGTGAAATCTCGTGTACGAAGAAGTGCCTCGCGCAGAATATTCTTAATTGTTTAGCGTTTATCGAACGGGCTTTAAGTATTTTCCACCCGCATTGCATTTCAATAAGACACTTAAAAATCCCCTTTCCCATGGAGCCCGTATGACCCGAATGTCGACAAGAACTAAGATGATGTGGTGGGCGATTGCGATCGTTGCGATCGTTCTGTATGTCTCCGGAGGCAAGGTCATCGACCTGCTCACGGACTTCCTCTGGTTCAAAGAACTGCGCCTGACCCCGATATTCCTGACCTCCTTTTATACAAAAATCGGGTGCGGCCTGATCGTCGGCGTGCTTGCATGGCTTATTATCTATGGTAACAGCATCGTTGCGCTGCGGATGAGCGACCGTTCACAGCGGTTTACCGATATTCCCATCGAAATGCAGCTCATCCAGATTCTGAGCAAAACCTCTTTGCTGAAATCAGTGCTGGTTATCGCCTCACTCGTGGTTGCTTTTTTCATCGGGATCTGGGCGTCGAGTTTCTGGGACACCTATCTTAAATTCATCAACAGCGTGCCCTTCGGCACGAGAGATCCCCTTTTCGGCAAGGACATCGGGTTTTATGTGTTTCAACTGCCGTATTTCCGCTTTATCTACCATGGTGCGATGGTCGTAACGCTTTTTTCTTTTCTCGGCAGCCTCCTCGTGTATTTCGTCCGCCTGAACTGCGTTTTTAACGGGCGTCGGCTTTTTATAGACACAAAGGCCAGGACCCATTTGCTGGTCCTTTCCGGGGTGATGGTGTTTTTACTGTTTTTCGGGTACCAGTTCAAGATTTACCAGATGGTCCTTACCCAGGGCCCGCTTGTCAATGGCGCGGGCTACAGCCAGATCAAGGCCGGACTTCCGATCCTGCTGGCCATGCGGTGGATAAGCATCGTCGCCGCACTGCTGGTGTGGGCCACGATCTTCCGCCGGAAGTTTACGCTGCTTTTCGCTGCCGTTGCCCTCATCGTTCTCGGCACCCTGGCCGGTTTTTTCGCGACCCAGACCGTCCAGAAGTTCGTGGTCGGTCCGGATGAGCTTTCCAAGGAAACGCCGTACATCGGCTGGAGCATCGTGAATACGCAGGCTGCATTCGGACTGGACAAAATAGAAACCAGGCATTTTGTCCCGACCGGCGACCTCAACGAAGCGTCGCTGCAGAACAATGCGCAGACCATCAACAACATCAGGCTCTGGGACCGGGCGCCGCTCCTAACGACCTACAGCCAGCTCCAGGAGATCAGGACCTATTATGAGTTCCTCGACGTCGACAACGACCGGTATATGATCAACGGCCAGTACCGTCAGGTCATGTTTTCTCCCCGCGAACTGGTGCCGGCGGCCCTCCCGAGCCGCATCTGGATCAACGAGCATCTGACCTACACCCACGGCTACGGCCTGTGCCTCGGCCCGGTGAACAGCGTCACCGCCGAGGGGCTTCCCGACTTTTTCATCAAGAACATTCCGCCCGCTTCAACGGTCCCGATCACGGTTTCGCGGCCGCAGATCTATTTCGGCGAAGCGGACGCCGATTATGCAATCGTCAATATCGGCGCCAAGGAGTTCGACTATCCTTCGGGCAACGACAACGTCTATTCCGTCTACGACGGCAGCGGCGGCATACGGATGGGCAGCATATTCCGCAAAATGCTCTTCGCCCTGAAGTTCCAGGAGCTCAAAATATTATTACGTTCCGACATCAGCGCCGACAGCAGGATATTACTGCACCGGCAGATCATTGACAGGGTTCAAACCGCCGTTCCCTTCCTCACCTACGACAACGACCCGTACATGGTCATCACGGCCGCCGGCCGGCTGGTGTGGATCGTCGACGGCTATACGACCAGCGACGCATATCCCTACTCTGCCTCGGCCGGCGACTTCGGGAATTATATCCGCAACTCGGTCAAGGTCGTGATCGACGCCTACGACGGGACCCAGGACCTTTACATTTCAGATCCCGACGACCCGCTCATCAAGACGTGGGCGAAGGTGTTTCCGAAAGTGTTCAGGCCGCTCTCCGCCATGCCGGCTGACCTGCGCAGCCACATCCGCTATCCGCAGACGCTCTTTTCCCTGCAGTCGCGTGTGTATTCCGTCTACCACATGACCGACCCGCAGGTGTTCTATAACAAAGAGGACGTGTGGCGCATTCCGGACAGCTATACCGAAGGTCAATCGGGCCCCATGAGCCCGTACTACACGATCATGAAGCTCGCCGAGGTCGGGGTCAAGGAGGAGTTCATCCTCATGGTCCCGTTCAGCCCCTCTAAGAAGGAAAACATGATCGCCTGGCTCGCGGCGCGCTGCGACGAGCCGAACTACGGGAAGCTCCTCGTGTTCGACTTCCCCAAGCAGAAGCTCGTGTACGGGCCGTCGCAGATCGAGTCGCGCATCAACCAGGACCCGGACATCTCCAAACAGCTGACATTGTGGAACCAGGGCGGTTCGCGCGTCATCAGGGGGAGCCTGCTCGTCATCCCGGTCGACCAGTCGCTCATTTACGTCCAGCCGCTCTATATCACGTCGCAGACCGGCTCCCAGAGCGGCGGCGTGCCGGAACTGAAACGGGTCATCGTCGCCTACGAAAACAGTATCGCAATGGAACCGACCCTCGAAAAGTCGCTGCTGCAGATATTCGGCGGCCAGAAGGAATCCGATACGGGTGCAACTATCGCATCGAGTGATGAAAGCCTCTCTCAAGCGCAGCAGGCAGAGACGCATCCGATGTCAAAAGACCTAATGGCGCGCCTCATTGCCGAAGCCAACCGGCAGTTCATGTCCGGCCAGGAAGAGATGAAACGGGGCAACTGGGCCGGGTACGGCGATGCGATGAAAAAGGTGGAGCGACTGCTTGAGGAATTGAAAAAAGCGGCAAAATAATACTGTTGTTCGGTATGGTTTTGGCAGTGGCCGTTTTATGGCATAAAAATTGATTATTTTTTTGACTTGCCCAGTTTTCCCGATTTATATTCAACAGGCTTTGTCTCAACAGCTTGCCGATGTAGCTCAGATGATAGAGCATTCGATTTGTAATCGAATGGTCGGGGGTTTGATTCCCTCCATCGGCTCCAGGTTGGGTAGGTGCCCGAGCGGTTAAAGGGGATGGACTGTAAATCCATTGGCGCAAGTCTACGGTGGTTCGAACCCACCCCTGCCCATTTGTAAAATCCGCGGGCATAGCTCAATTGGTAGAGCTCCACCCTTCCAAGGTGGCTGTTGTGAGTTCGAGTCTCATTGCCCGCTTAATTGCGCCCATGTAGCTCAGTTGGTAGAGCACATCCTTGGTAAGGATGAGGTTCACCGGTTCGATCCCGGTCGTGGGCTTACTATGAAAATGATATACGGCCCGGCGGGGGCCATATTTGACAAAGGAAATATCTTTCGAAATCAATACCTAATTACAACAATTATTCACCATATCCTGAGAGGTGCTCATGTCAAAGGAAAAGTTTGAACGAAACAAACCGCATGTGAATGTCGGGACGATCGGTCATGTCGATCACGGCAAAACGACGCTGACTGCCGCCATCACAAGGGTGCTGGAGAAGAAGGGCCTTGCCAAATTCATTTCCTACGATGAAGTGGCAAAGGCGTCCGAATCGCAGGGCCGCCGAGACGAGACCAAAATTCTCACCATCGCGACCGCCCATGTCGAGTACTCGACCGAGAAGCGTCACTACGCCCACGTCGACTGCCCGGGACATGCCGACTATGTCAAGAACATGATCACCGGTGCCGCCCAGATGGACGGCGCGATCCTTGTCGTGAGCGCGGCCGACGGCCCCATGCCCCAGACCCGCGAGCACATTCTTCTTGCCCGTCAGGTCGGTGTTCCGTATATCGTCGTGTACCTGAACAAGGTCGATACGGTTGACGATCCGGAGCTGCTTGACCTGGTCGAGCTTGAAATCAGGGAATTGCTCACCAAGTACAAATTCCCCGGCGATAAGACCCCCATCATCCGCGGCAGCGCGATCCAGGCGCTCACCAATCCTGAAGATCCAGTGAAAAACAAGTCTATCTTCGAACTCATGAAGGCAATTGACGATTTTATTCCGACTCCGCAGCGCGAAACCGAAAAGCCGTTCCTCATGTCGGTCGAGGACATCTTCTCGATCACCGGCCGCGGCACCGTTGCGACCGGCCGCGTCGAACGCGGCACCGTGAAGGTCGGCGATGAAGTCGAGATCGTGGGTCTCCGCGATACCCGCAAGTCCGTGGTCACGGGCGTTGAAATGTTCCGCAAACTTCTCGACCGCGCCGAAGCAGGCGACAACATCGGCTGTCTGCTCCGCGGTATCGATAAGAACGATGTGGAGCGCGGCATGGTGCTCGCCAAGCCGGGTTCGATCACCCCGCACAAGAAGTTCAAGGCCGAAGTGTACGTGCTTTCCAAGGAAGAAGGCGGCCGTCATACGCCGTTCTTTACCGGGTACCGCCCGCAGTTCTATTTCCGCACCACCGACGTTACGGGCAATCTCAAGCTGGCCGAGGGCGTGGAAATGATCATGCCGGGTGATAACGCGGCGCTTGAGGTGGAGCTCATCGGCCCGATCGCCATGGAAAAAGGCCTTAACTTCGCCATCCGCGAAGGCGGCCGCACGGTAGGCGCAGGAGTAGTGACTGCGATCGTTGAATAGTCCGGTGTTAAACGACTGCCCGAATGGAAAGTTGAACGGTTATGGCACGAGAAAAAATAACGCTGGAATGCACTTCCTGCAAGCAGCGTAACTATGATACGACAAAGAACAAACGCAAGCATTCGGGGCGGGTGGAGTATATAAAATTCTGCCCTTTTGAACGCAAGAGGACCTTGCATAAAGAGGCGAAGTAGCGGAAACGGTCGAGCGACAGGGTGCAGAATTCCTATTACATTAAAAATAGGTCTGTAGCTCAATTGGTAGAGTAGCGGTCTCCAAAACCGTTGGTTGGGGGTTCGATTCCCTCCAGGCCTGTTTTAACGAAAGCAATCATGCAGAAGTTATTGCAATATTTAAAAGATGTGCGTTCAGAGATGTTGAAGGTGACGTGGCCCACGTGGAATGAGCTCACCGGGGGAACAATACTGGTCATCATCCTGAGTATCATCTTGGCGGTGTTTGTCAAATTGTGCGACATGGGGATCGGTTCTCTGTTGAAACTGCTTCTTCAGTCGTCCACCTGGTAACAAAATCGAGGAAGATCAATGGCGGCGCGATGGTATGCGGTGCACACGTATTCCGGTCAGGAAAGTAAAGTTTTTCAATATTTGACCGAGCTTATCCAGACGGGCGAAATGAGTGGAAAACTCATGCAGGTACTTATGCCGACGCAGGACGTGGTGCAGGTGAAAAACGGGCGGAAGACCAAAACCACGCGGAAATTCTTCCCGTGCTATGTGCTCGTCGAGGTGGAGCTTTCCAAGGAGACCATGCATGTGGTGCAGAATGCCTCCGGCGTCATGGGATTTGTCGGCGGGAACAAGCCGCAGGCCCTGCGTGAGGAGGAAGTGCGGCGCATTCTCGGGCAGACCGAAAAAACGGTGCGGCAGCAGGTATCAGAAATTCCATTTGAAATCGGCGATGCGGTCAAGATCAAAGAGGGGCCGTTCAAGGACTTTGACGGCGTGGTCGATGAGATCCATCCAGAAAAGGGCAAAATCAAGGTAATGGTCAGCGTGTTCGGCAGGTCGACACCGGTCGAAGTCGATTTTATTCATGTGAATCCAATCAGTTGATTTTAAAGGGAGAACACTACTTTGGCAAAGAAAGTCACGGCACAGGTCAAATTGCAGATACCGGGCGGCGCTGCCAATCCGGCACCCCCGGTGGGTCCGGCGCTCGGCCAGCAGGGCGTGAATATCATGGAGTTCTGCAAGCAGTTTAATGCGCGGACAAAAGACGCGGGCGGAATGATCATTCCGGTGGTCATCACGGTGTATTCGGACCGGTCATTCACTTTTATCACCAAGACGCCGCCCACCTCCGTGCTTATTCTCAAGGAGCTTGGCAAGGAAAAGGGGTCGGGCGTTCCGAACAAGGAAAAGATCGGGACGCTTACCAAAGCACAGGTCAAGAAGATCGCCGAAATGAAACTGGCCGATCTTAATGCCGCGAGCATCGAAGCGGCGATGAGGCTTGTCGCAGGCACGGCCCGCAGCATGGGCGTGAATGTGGCGGAATAGAACAAAGCGGAGCGACAACGGGAGTCAGGCGATAATGAAACACGGCAAGAAATATACTGCGGCGTACAAGAAGGTCGACAAAACGAAAGAATACGGTCTGGTCGAGGCCATCGAGTTCCTGAAGCAGAACTCCTATGTCAAGTTCGATCAGACCGTTGAAATCGCGGTGGTGCTCGGCATTGACCCGAAGAAAAGCGAACAGGCGGTGCGGGGTTCGGTCGTGCTGCCGCACGGGCTGGGCAAGAACGTGCGGGTGCTGGCATTTGCTCAGGGTGAAAAAGAGGCTGAGGCAAGGGAAGCGGGAGCCGATTTCGTGGGAGGCGATGACATTGCCAAGAAGATAACCGAGGGATGGCTCGATTTCGACGCCGTCGTGGCAACGCCCGACATGATGAAGGTCGTGGGAAGGCTCGGAAAAATCCTCGGGACGCGGGGTCTCATGCCCAACCCGAAAACCGGAACCGTGACCATGGATGTCGGCAAGGCCGTACGGGAGATGAAAAAAGGAAAAGCGGATTTCAAGATCGAAAAGGCGGGCATTCTCCATTCGGTGCTCGGCAAGCTTTCGTTCGATACGCAGAAAATTGTCGAAAATGTCAAGGCGTTCATGGATGCGGTGAACAAGGCCAGGCCCCAGACCGCCAAAGGCGTTTATATAAAGAAGGTGACGCTGACCAGCACCATGGGCCAGGGATTGAAATTAAACCAGAATGACCTGAAGTAAGGAAATCATATGTCGACAAAGACCCAACGTACCGCAAGTAAAGACAAGCTGGAAAAAGAATTCAATGAAGCACGCGGCATCTATCTTGCCGATAACAACAAAATCACGGTCGCCCAGGTGACGAAACTCCGCGCCAATCTCCGGAAAAAAGGCATGCGGTTTATCGTGGTGAAGAACACGCTTGCCAGGGCGGCCGCGGCAAAAGGCGGCAAGGAAGGTATACAGTCCTATTTCAAGGGTCCCACGGCGGTCGTCATCGCAAAGACCGATGCCGCGGCGCCGGCAAAGGCGATCAGGGATTTCCAGAAGGAAAACAAGGACCTGCTCACGGTCAAGGCCGCTTACGTTGACGGCACCATATTCGATGCCCGGCAGGTTCTCCAATTGGCAGACATTCCGAGCCGTGAAGTGCTTCTTGCACAGCTTCTCGGCTGCCTGAAGGCGCCCATGGGCAACCTGGCCGGAGTGTTGAGCGGGATTCTCGTAAAATTCGTACGGACGCTGGACGCGGTGAAGGAGAAGAAAGGCGCGGCGGCGTAACGGTCGGGAAACCAATAGAAACATATAACAACTCATTTTATCAACGGAGGTGAATGGTGGCTAGCTTAACAAAAGAACAGATCATCGATGCGATCGGCGGCATGACGGTACTGGAATTGTCCGATCTTATCAAGATGGTCGAAACGAAATTCGATGTCAAAGCCGCGGCGCCGGTTGCCATGGCTGCCGCGCCCGCAGCAGGCGGTGCAGCGGCGCCTGCAGAGGAAAAGACGCAGTTCGACGTCATCCTCAAGAGCAGCGGTGAAAAGAAGATCAATGTCATCAAGGTCGTGCGTACCATCACCGGCCTCGGTCTCAAGGAAGCCAAGGACCTGGTCGAAGGGGCACCCAAGCCGGTAAAAGAGGGCGTTTCAAAAGACGAGGCCGAGAAGATGAAAAAGGAACTTGAGGAAAACGGCGCACAGGTCGAAATAAAGTAGAACAGTAACGTTTCGGATGAGGCATAGCGACAATCAAGCATCGTCTGTTATATAAAACGTATTATTGCGGCGGCACGGAACTCCTCCGGTAACGGAGGAATGTTTCGTGTCTTTTGCCGTTTTTAAATAACAAAGACTCGAAGACCGGTCAGACCAACATAAGGGGAAGTCCGAATGGTAGAGCGAAAGACCTATTCCCGGATCAGGCGGACGGCTGAATTGCCGAATCTGCTGGAGATACAGACGAAATCGTATGAGGCCTTCCTGCAGCCCGATATCCCGCCGCGCATGCGCAAGAAGCAGGGACTGCACGGTGGGTTCATGAGCCTGTTTCCGGTGGGTGATGTCAAAGGGTACTATTCCCTTGAATACGAAGGATACCGTCTCGGGACCCCGAAATACACGCTGAAAGAGTGCCGGGAGCGGGGCATGACGTTTGCCGCGCCGCTCAAGGTCGACATGTCGCTCCTCGTTTTCGAGCAGGACGGCGAGACCAAGAAATTCGTCGAAAAGATCACCAACGAAGTGTACATCGGCGAGATCCCGCTCATGACCGAGCGCGGCACGTTCGTGATCAACGGCGCCGAGCGGGTCATCGTGAGCCAGCTCCACCGGTCGCCGGGCATCACCTTCGACGAAATCACGCACCCGAACGGCAAGAAGCTCCTGACGGCGCGCATCATCCCGCAGCGGGGCTCGTGGGTCGAGATCCTGCTCGACGTCGACGATGTCCTCACCGTCAACATCGACCGCCGGAAAAAGATGGCTGCCACCGTGCTCCTGCGGGCGCTCGGCTACGGCAACGACGAACAGATCCTCGGGCTTTTCCACGACACCATCCGGTTCAGGGTCGCTGCGGACAACAAGGAACAGATCGTGGGCAGGGTGAATGCGCGCACGGTATTCAACGAAGAGACCGGTGAAATCATCATCGATGCCAACGAGATCATTACCGAAGACCACTGGAAGAAACTGCACGCCAATAAAATCGACGGCGTCGAAGTCATCAAGGACATTCCTTCGGCCGAAAACATGGTCATCAGGAACACGCTGGCATCCGACCCGACCAAGTCGGAGGAAGAGGCGTTGTTTCTAATCTACGCAACGATGCGGCCGGGCGATCCGCCCAATGTGGAAACCGCGCGGAATTTCATCCAGCGGCTCTTTTTCGACGACAAGCGCTACGACCTCGGCAACGTGGGCCGTTACCGCATCAACACGCGGCTCGGCGTAAAGCCGCCCGAAGGCGTCAATATATTGACAAAAGACGATTTCGTGTCGGCGTTCAAATACATGATCGGACTCAACGCAGGCGTCGGCTTCATCGACGACATCGACCATCTCGGCAACCGCCGGGTCCGTTCGGTCGGCGAACTGCTTTCCGCGCAGTTCACCGTCGGGCTCACCCGCATGGTACGCACCATCAAGGAGCGACTGAGCCTTCGGGACAACGAAAACCTCACGCCGCAGGACCTCATCAACGCCCGCACGGTCTCCACCGTGATCCAGGCGTTCTTCGGCTCCAGCCAGCTTTCGCAGTTTCTCGACCAGACCAACCCGCTTTCCGAGCTCACGCACAAGCGCCGCGTTTCGGCGCTCGGCCCGGGCGGTCTCACGCGCGAACGGGCGGGCTTCGAGGTCCGCGACGTCCACCACACGCACTACGGCCGGCTCTGCCCGATCGAAACGCCGGAAGGACCGAACATCGGCCTCATCGCTTCGCTGTCGACTTTCGCGCGGGTCAACGACTTCGGCTTCATCGAAACGCCGTACCAGAAGGTGGAAAACGGCATCGCGACCGGCGTCGTCGAGTACCTTTCCGCAGACCAGGAGGACAACTACATCATCGCGCAGGCGAACACGCCTCTTGACGAAAAGGGAAAGATCACCGAAAAACAGGTGTTTGCGCGGTACCGGGGAGACTTTCCGGTGGTGGCGCCGCAGGAAATCACCTATATGGACATATCGCCCATGCAGCTGGTCTCCATCGCTGCGGGGCTCATTCCGTTTCTCGAGCATGACGACGCGAACCGTGCGCTCATGGGATCCAACATGCAGCGCCAGGCGGTGCCGCTCCTGTGCACCGAACCTCCGCTCATCGGCACCGGCGTCGAGGGACGCGCTGCCTTTGACTCGGGCTCCATGATCATCGCCAAGAACGCCGGCACGATCGACAAGGTCGACGCCAACAAGATCGTGGTGCGCAAGACAAAAGAAAAAAGCGCCGACGACGTACTGGGCCTTACGGAATTCGACACCTATGAACTTGTCAAGTATGAACGCTCAAACCAGGATACCTGCATCAACCAGCGGGTCTGCGTCCGGGCCGGCCAGAAAGTGAAGCCGGGCGACGTGCTTGCCGACGGGCACGCCACGTGCGAAGGCGAACTCGCTCTCGGCCGCAACGTGATGGCCGCTTTCATGCCGTGGCGCGGGTACAATTTCGAAGACGCCATCATCGTTTCGGAGCGGCTTGTCGCGGAAGACATTTACACCTCGGTGCACATCGAGGTCTTCGAGAGCGAGGTGCGCGACACCAAGCGGGGGCCCGAAGAACTCACCCGCGAAATCCCGAACGTGTCCGAGGACGCCCTGCGCAATCTCGACGAGACCGGCGTGGTACGGATCGGCACCGAGGTCGAGGCCGGCGATATTCTGGTCGGTAAAGTTACCCCCAAGGGGGAGACCGAACTGTCGCCCGAAGAACGGCTGCTGCGCGCTATTTTCGGCGAGAAGGCCGGCGACGTGCGCGATTCGTCGCTCAAAGCCCCCCCGGGGCTCAAGGGCGTTGTGATCAACGCGAGCATCTATTCGCGCAAGGAACGCGACAAGCGTTCGAAGAAGAAAGACAAGAAGCGGATTGACGAGCTGAAAGACGAAATTACGAGCCAGATCGCCGAAATCACCAAAGTGCGGTTTGAGCGGCTGGTGGAGACGCTCGTCGAAACGCAGACCTGCGAGATACAGAACCTGCACACCGGCGAAGTCGTCATTCCTGCGGGCAAGAAGTGGACCAAGCCGATGCTGCAGAAACTCGATTTCAGCGCAATTGCGTTTAAAAAGGGTTTATGCCAGGATTCGCGGCGCAACAAGAGGGCAGAGGAAGTGCTTTTCTACGCCAACGACATGATCTCGAAGCTCGAGGACAAACTCGACAAGGAGATCGACAAGGTGGTGCGCGGCGACGAGCTCAAGCCCGGCGTATTGCAGCTTGTCAAGGTTTACGTCGCCAAGAAGCGCAAGCTTTCGGTCGGCGACAAGATGGCCGGCCGCCACGGCAACAAGGGTGTGATTTCCAAGGTCCTGCCGGTCGAGGAGATGCCCTTCCTTCCGGACGGCACGCCGGTCGATGTCATTCTGAATCCGCTCGGCGTTCCTTCGCGTATGAACTTCGGCCAGATTCTCGAAACGCACATGGGATGGGCGGCCGAGAAACTGGGGCTTCGCATCGCCACGCCGGTGTTCGACGGCGCGTCCTATGCCGATGTCGTGAAGCTCCTGCAGCAGGCGAAACTCCCGAAAAGCGGCAAAATAACGCTCCGCGACGGCCGGAGCGGTGAACCGTTCGATAGTGAGGTGACCATCGGGCCCATTTACATGATGAAGCTCTGCCACCTTGTGGACGACAAGATCCACGCGCGCTCCATCGGGCCGTACTCGCTCGTGACCCAGCAGCCGCTCGGCGGCAAGTCGCAGTTCGGCGGCCAGCGCTTCGGCGAAATGGAAGTATGGGCGCTTGAAGCCTACGGCGCTGCGTATACGCTGCAGCAGATGCTGACGGTCAAGAGCGACGATATCACGGGCCGTTCGAAGATATACGAAGCAATTGTCAAAGGTGAAAATACGCCGCAGCCCAACATTCCCGAGTCGTTCAAAGTGCTCGTGCGTGAAATAAAGGCGCTCGGCCTCGATATCGACGTGCTCAACGAGGAAGAGGCGAAGGGATAACCGAAGTCGTAAGATAAAAGTTGCAAGTCATAAGTCAAGAACAGAAAACGCACTGGATTTACTTGCAACCTGCAACGTGGAACTTGAAACTTGATTTTATAGATTTGATCAGACAGGGGGTATTACCGTGCCAGAATCGTTTGCCCAGATGGAAAGAAAACTGCAGGAAATATCCGGTGTCACCATCCGGCTCGCCTCGCCCGACACGATCCGCAACTGGTCGTATGGCGAAGTGACCAAGCCCGAGACGATCAACTACCGGTCGTTCAAACCGGAGCGTGACGGACTGTTCTGCGAAAAAATCTTCGGCCCGGTGCGTAACTGGGAGTGCAACTGCGGCAAATACAAACGGATCCGCTACCGCGGCGTGGTGTGCGACCGTTGCGGCGTCGAAGTGACCCATTCAAAGGTCCGGCGCGAGCGCATGGGCCATATCGAGCTCGCGGTACCGATCGTGCACATCTGGTTTCTCAAGACCGTTCCTTCGCATATCAGCTATCTCCTGGGGCTTCCCAATACGGTGCTCGAGCGGATCGTGTATTACGAATCCTACGTCGTGATCGATCCGGGCAATACAAACCTGCGCAAGGGCATGCTCCTTTCCGAAGACGAATACATCGAGCTGGAAGAGCAGGGCAAGCAGTTCGTCGCGAAAATGGGCGGTGAAGCGGCGCTCGAACTCCTGGCCACTCTTGACCTTGAAGAACTTTCCATCGATTTACGTTCGAAAATCAAACTCGAATCGTCGGAGCAGCGGCGCCTGGATCACCTGAAACGCCTGCGCATCGCCGAGGCGTTCCTCCGTTCCGGCAACAAGCCCGAGCACATGGTCCTGCGCGTGCTGCCCGTGCTGCCGCCTGATTTGCGGCCGCTCGTGCCGCTCGAAGGCGGACGGTTTGCGACCTCGGACCTGAACGACCTGTACCGCCGCGTCATCAACCGCAACAACCGTCTCAAGAAACTCATCGAAATCAAGGCGCCCGACGTGATCCTGCGCAACGAAATGCGCATGCTGCAGGAGTCGGTCGATACGCTGTTCGACAACGGCCGGCGCACCTTCTCGGTCAAGGGCGAGGGCAAGCGGCCGCTTAAAAGCCTTTCCGACCTTCTCAAAGGCAAACAGGGCCGGTTCCGCCAGAACCTTCTCGGCAAACGGGTTGACTATTCGGGACGCAGCGTCATCGTGGTCGGCCCTGAACTCAAACTCCACCAGTGCGGCCTGCCCAAGATGATGGCGCTCGAGCTCTTCAAGCCGTTCGTCATCCAGAAGCTCGAAGAGAAAGGGTATGTCCAGACGGTCAAGAGCGCAAAAAAATTCGTTGAAAAGGAGCGTCCCGAAGTGTGGGACATCCTCGAATCGGTCATCAAGGACCACCCCGTGCTTCTGAACCGCGCGCCGACACTGCACCGTCTCGGCATTCAGGCGTTCTTCCCGGTGCTTATCGAAGGTAAAGCGATCAGGCTCCATCCCTTAGTCTGCACGGCGTTCAACGCCGACTTTGACGGCGACCAGATGGCCGTGCACGTGCCGCTGTCGTTCGAATCCCAGCTCGAATGCCGTATCCTCATGCTCTCGGCCAACAACGTGCTTTCCCCTGCATCAGGACTGCCGGTCATGACGCCGACACAGGACATCGTGCTCGGTCTCTATTACCTGACGAAAATGGCGGTCGGCCGCAAGGGGGAAGGACGCGTTTTCTGCGATTCCGATGAGGTGTTCCTGGCGGTCGGCGACAAGCAGGTCGACATCCATGCGAAGATCAAGGTGCGCATCAGGGGAAAAATCATTGAGACCACACCGGGCCGCGTGATTTTCAATTCGGTGTTCCCGGAAAACATGCCCTTTTCCAACGAGCTCATCAACAAGAAGCGCGTCCAGGCAATGGTGCATGATGTTTACAAACAGAAAGGGACGCGGGTCACCTGCAAATTCCTCGACGAGATCAAATCCCTCGGTTACGAATACGCCACGCGGGCGGGCATCACCTTCGGCGCCGAAGATCTGGTGGTGCCCGAGGAGAAAAAGGAGATCGTGAACACAACGCTCGAAGAAGTGGGCCGCATCCGCAAACAGTACGACAAGGGCGTCATCACCGAGGGCGAGCGGTACAACAAGCTCATCGACCTCTGGACCCACACGACGAACAAAGTCGCGGACATCATGCACGACCATCTCTCGCGTGACAAGGACGGGTTCAACCCGGTCTATATCATGATGGACTCGCAGGCCAGGGGTTCCAAGGACCAGATCAAGCAGCTTGCCGGTATGCGCGGCCTCATGCAGAAGCCGCAGAAAAAGATCACGGGTGCAGTGGGCGAAATCATCGAAAACCCGATCATTTCAAATTTCAAGGACGGCCTCTCGGTGCTCGAGTATTTCATCTCGACGCACGGCGCACGCAAGGGACTTGCCGACACGGCGCTCAAGACCGCCGACGCCGGCTATCTTACGCGCCGTCTGGTCGACGTGGTGCAGGACGTGGTAATTTCCGAAGAGGACTGCGGTACGAGCAAGGGCATTGAGATCGCATCGCTTACCGAGGGCGACGAGGTCATGGAGGCGCTTTCGACCAGGCTTCTGGGCCGCGTGACGCAGGAGGATGTCCACGACCCGGTGAGCGACGAGCTGATCTGTCCGATCAACACGCTCATCGACGAAACATTGGCAAAGAAGATCGAGACGGCAGGCATCGAATCGGTGATGATCCGTTCGGTGCTCACGTGCGATTCCAAGGTCGGTACTTGCAGGCGCTGTTACGGCCGCAACCTCGCCACCGGCAAACAGGTTGATATAGGCGAAGCAGTCGGCATCATCGCCGCGCAGTCGATCGGCGAGCCCGGGACCCAGCTTACGCTGCGGACGTTCCACATCGGCGGCACCGCGTCCCGTCTTATCGCGCAGTCCAAGGAATCGACGAAAATCGACGGCATCGTCCGCTTCGAACGAGTGGAAACCGCCGAGCACAAGGACGGCGGCACCGTTGCCATGAACCGCGCCGGCGAGCTGCTGATCTTTGACGAAGATGAGCGCGAACGGTACCGGTACAATGTGCCGTACGGCTCTTTCCTTAAAGTAAAAGATGGACAGAAGGTTAATAAAAACCACGTACTGTTTGAGTGGGATCCGTACAACAACGTGATCCTGGCGCCCAAGAGCGGCCGGGTGGATTTTTCGGACCTCGTCGACGGCCAGACGCTGCGCGAGCTTTACGACGAACGTTCGGGCATCACGAACCTTGTCGTCGTGGAGCACCGTGAACGGCGCCTGCACCCCCACATCCAGATATTCGACAAACACGACAAGCGGGTCGCCAATATCGCGGTCCCCACCGGATCGTATCTGCAGATCCGGAAAGGCAATGCGGTCAGCGAAGGTGACATTCTGGTCAAGATCCCGCGCGAGTCCTCGAAGAGCCGCGACATCACCGGCGGTCTGCCGAGGGTTGCGGAAATTTTTGAGGGGCGCAGGCCCAAGGACGCCGCAGTGGTTTCGGAGATCGACGGCGTCGTCGAATTCGGCGAGACCGAACGCGGCAACAGGCGGATCAAGGTCAAGGACGATCAGGGCGAATCAAAGGATTATCTTATCCCGCTGTCGAAGCACCTGCGGGTGCATGAAGGCGACCGTGTCAAGGCAGGCGACCGGCTGAGTGAAGGTTCCATCGACCCGCACGACGTGCTGCGGATCATGGGCGAAAATGCGGTGCAGCGCTATCTGCTAGACGAAATCCAGGCCGTGTACCGCCTCCAGGGCGTGACCATCAACGACAAACACGTTGAAGTGATCGTGGGCCAGATGCTGCGCAAGGTCCGCATTGTAAAGTCAGGGGACACGGAGTTCCTCGAAGGCGACGATATCGACAAACGCCGGCTGCGCGAGGTGAACGAACGCGTGATCGGCGAAGGCGGCGAGCCCGCGACCTTCAAACCGCTCCTTCTGGGCATCACGAGAGCGTCGCTCACCACCGAGTCGTTCCTTTCGGCCGCATCATTCCAGGAAACGACCAAGGTGCTCTCAAGGGCCGCGGTCGAGGGCAAGACCGACAACCTCAAGGGACTCAAGGAGAACCTCATCATGGGCAACCTGATCCCGGCCGGAACAGGTATCAGGAGTTACCGCGGCCTGAAGGTAAAGGACCTTGAGACCGTTGCTGCTCCGGTGGAAAAGCCCGATGCTGGTGAAGACTTCGTGGAGCTCGGGGAAGGGCTGTAATAACGGCTGCGAGCCGAAAGACTTGGTTACAGGTAAAGAATGTATTATTTTCTAAAACTGTCTTTTTTTGGGAGGAAACCGGGTGCCGACAATCAGTCAGATCATTCGTAAAGGGCGGAGGATACTTTCGAACCGCAGCAAAGCGGGCGCCCTGCAGTCCTGTCCGCAGCGCCGCGGCGTGTGTACGCGCGTGTTTACGACCACGCCCAAGAAGCCGAATTCTGCGCTCCGTAAAGTCGCGCGCGTCAGGCTGACCAATCACATCGAGGTCAATGCCTATATTCCTGGCGAGGGGCACAACCTACAGGAACACTCAATCGTCCTGATCCGCGGGGGCCGCGTCAAGGACGTGCCCGGCGTTCGTTATCACATTATCCGCGGCACGCTTGATACGCAGGGCGTTGCCGACCGTAAACAAGGCCGTTCAAAATACGGCGTCAAGAAGCCGAAGAAGTAGAAAGCGCTATGTCACGACGAAGAAAGGCAGCCCATAAGCAGTTCGCTCCGGACCCGAAATTCAAGAGCGCGCTGGTGACGCAGTTTGTCAATAACATCGTCCGTCGGGGCAAACGGCGCCTTGCCGAACATGTCTTTTACGACGCGCTGACGATCATCGGCGAGCGGAGCGGCGGCCAGGACGCCCTGGCGGTATTCAAGAAGGCGGTTGACAATGTAAAGCCTGTGCTCGAGGTGAAGTCGCGGCGTATCGGCGGCGCTAATTATCAGGTGCCGATCGAGGTGTCTCCCGACCGCCGCATTTCGCTCGCCATCCGCTGGCTGATTACGTTCTCGAAGGAACGGTCCGAAAAGAGCATGGCGGAGAAGCTCGCCAATGAATTCATGCAGGCGGCAAAAAACGAAGGCGGGGCGGTCCGCAAGAAACTCGATACGCATAAAATGGCGGAAGCGAACAAGGCGTTCGCCCATTTCCGCTGGTAACGGTTCTTTGAATAACCCGTGGTACCGGCGCCCGGACAGCCCCCGTTATTATGAGTAAAGACGGTAAAGAGGACAAAAAGGGGGACGTGAGTGCTGCAAGTCCGGAGAGGGTCAGAAATATCGGTATCATGGCCCATATCGATGCGGGCAAGACCACCACGACCGAGCGGATTCTTTTTTATACCGGCGTGGTGCACCGAATGGGGGAAGTTCATGACGGCAACACGGTCATGGACTGGATGGTGCAGGAGCGGGAACGCGGGATCACCATAACCTCGGCCGCGATCTCCTGCCTGTGGAAGGAACATAGGATCAACATAATCGATACACCCGGTCATGTTGATTTTACGATAGAAGTAGAACGCTCTTTGAGAGTCCTGGATGGCGCAGTAGCCATATTCGATTCAGTGGGAGGCGTAGAACCTCAATCGGAGACCGTGTGGCGTCAGGCCGATAAGTACAATGTTCCCAGAATCGCTTTTGTCAATAAGATGGACCGCGTCGGCGCCGATTTCGACAACGCGCTGTCGATGATGAAAAAAAAACTTTCGCTCAAACCGGTGGTGGTGCAGCTGCCGCTCGGCAGAGAAGAAACGTTCGAAGGCGTCATCGATGTGGTGCGCATGAAGTCGTACCGGTTCGACGAAGCTGCACTGGGCGCCCGGGTGATCGAAGGCGGGATCCCGGAAGCGTACCTGGCAGCGGCGAACGCGTGCCGCGCAGAGCTGCTCGAGCAGACGGTCGATTTCAGCGACGAGCTCATGCGGCAGGTGCTTGCGGAAGGGCCGGTCGATCCTGACGTACTTGTCAAGGCGATACGAAACGGGGTGCTCGCATCGAAGATTTATCCGGTGCTGTGCGGGTCGGCCTTCAAGAACAAGGGCGTTCAGCAGCTCGTCGATGCAGTTATCGATTACCTGCCGTCGCCGATCGACCGCGGGAATGTCGCGGGAAGGGATCCGGCAAGCGGAGAGGCCCGGGAGCGGTCGCCCGACGAACACTCGCCGTTTTCGGCGCTCGTGTTCAAGATCGCGTCCGATGCACATGTAGGGAGGCTGGCGTATGTACGGGTTTATTCGGGCAGAGGAGGGTTCAAGGATCAATACCTCAATCCCCGTACCAAGGCCCGTGAGCGCGTTACCCGGATCTTCCGGATGCACGCCAATAAACGTCATGCGGAACAGTTCATGCTCGCCGGAGAGATATACGGCCTTGTGGGTTTGAAAGAGACGACCACCGGCGATACCCTCTGCGATCCCGATTTTCAGATCGTGTACGAGCGGATGGTGTTTCCGGAGCCGGTCTTGTCGAGGGCGATCGAGCCGAAGAACACGGCTGACGAAGAAAAACTGACGCAGGCCCTAGGGCGCCTGTGCGATGAGGACCCGACCTGCAGGGTGGTAATCGACGGCGAAACGGGACAGCGGCTGATTTCCGGAATGGGCGAGTTGCATGTTGAGGTTCTCGTGGACCGGCTCATTCGGGAATTCAACACGGGTGTCCATGTCGGGAACCCGCAAGTCTCGTACCATGAGTCGATTACCGGCGGTGCAACCGAAGATTTCGAGTTTTCGCAGCTTATCGGCGGAAAAAGCCACTATGCAAGGGTAGCTCTCGCGGTGGAAGCGGTGGCCCCATCGAGCGGTATCGTGTTCGAAAGTGCGGTAGCTGACGGACAGTTTCCCGCGAACTTCCTTGCCGCGGTACGGCAGGGGGTGATGGAAGCATCAAGCGGCGGCGTACTCTCCGGATATCCGCTTACCGGTATACGGACGGTTCTTAAAAGCGCTTCCTTCAGGACTGATGACTCCACCGAGATGGGGTTCAAGATTGCCGGCACCATGGCCTTCAAGCAGGCATGTTCGAAGGCGCGACCGGTGCTTCTTGAGCCGGTAATGAAGGTCGAGGTGGTGGTTCCGGCCGATTATATGGGTCCGGTTATCAACGATCTTAACGCCCGGCGCGGACGGATCGTGCGGATCTCGGCGAGGCGGGACGGCCAGGTGGTTGATGCCGAGGCGCCGCTCGCCGAAACGTTCGGCTACGCAACCCACCTGCGGTCATTGACACAGGGGAGAGCGGTGTATACGATGCAGTTCGACCGTTACGAACCGACGACGCCGGGAATACAGGAAACAATTTTAAAGCGGATCGGCAGACTGTTCTGACCCCCTCATCAGTTCTCCCCCTTAAAAAAGCGGGAGATGTACAGGCAGAAGGGGTGAATGTAAAGCCGGAGAGAAAGAGAAGACAGTAAGGAGCAATACAATGCCAGGTGAGAAAATACGGATACGGCTGAAGTCGTTCGACCACAACATTCTCGATAAGTCGGCTTCCGACATCGTCAGGACCGCCAAGGGCACGGGTGCCCGCATTTCGGGCCCGATACCGCTGCCCACCGAGAGAACGCTCTATACCGTGCTCCGCGCGGTGCATGCGGACAAGAAGTCGCGCGAGCAGTTCGAGACGAGGGTGCACAAACGGCTTATTGATATTCTGGAATCCACGCCGCAGACGGTCGATGCGCTCATGAAGCTTGACCTTCCGGCAGGAGTGGACGTAGAGATTAAGGTGTAGGATTTGGAAGAGACGCAAAATATTGCGTCTCTTCCTACACGAACAACGAAAAATAAGAAACGGACGGATATATATGCAGGGACTCATTGGTAAAAAAGTCGGCATGACCCGCATGTTTGAAAAGGACACCGGCAGGGCTGTAGCCGTCACGGTGATCCAGGCTGCGAACAACGTCGTCCATCAGGTGAAGACCATGGAAAAAGACGGGTACAGCGCGGTACAGCTCGGTTTCGATCCGATTCGCGAAAAGAGGGCGACGAAACCGATTATCGGTCACTGCAAGAAACACGGCACCACGCCGACCCGCGTTATCAAGGAATTTGCGCTCGACACGGCGGACGAGAAGGTACTGCCCGGTTCGAGCGTCGGCGTCGAGATGTTCGAGAAAGTTACACTCGTCGACGTGATCGGCATTTCCAAGGGACGCGGTTTCGCGGGTACGATTAAGCGCCATCATTTCATGCGCGGCCGGGAATCTCACGGCAGCGGCTGTACCCGGGAACGCGGATCCATGGGCTCCAATACTTTTCCGGCGCATGTGTGGAAGGGCCTGCGCATGTCCGGTCATATGGGAAACAGGCAGACGACGGGAAAAAATATCCCTCTCGTCGGCATCGACAAGGAATCAGGACTTGTTTTTGTCAATGGTGCGGTGCCTGGTCCTGACGGCGGCATCGTGTTCATAACAAAACGGAAATAAGACAACGTCCATATAAAGGTGATCGTTCATGAAGGCAAAACTGTACCAGCAGGACGGAAAAGTGAAGGGCGAAATCGATCTCCCGAAGTCCGTTTTTGCTGCGGAAGTCAAGGAGCATCTGCTGCACGAGGTGCTCAAAGGGTATCTGGCGAACCAGCGGCAGGGCACCTCGAAGACAAAGGGACGCAGCGAGGTGTCGGGCGGCGGCCGCAAGCCGTGGCGCCAGAAGGGAACGGGACGCGCCCGCGCGGGTTCCAACACGTCGCCGATCTGGGTGCGCGGCGGCAAAGCGCATGGACCCGACCCGCGCGATTACACGACCCATATTCCCCGGCAGATGCGGATACAGGCGCTGACGGGCGCTCTTTCGTCGCGCGCAAAGGACGAAAAAATCATGGTGGTTGATGCCATCAAATGCGATCCGCCCAAAACAAAGACCATGGCCCAGTTCCTCGACGCGCTCTCGCTTTACGGCTGCAGGAACCTGCTGGTCGTCGAAACCAGCGGCACCGGATTGTACCGTGCCGGCCGCAATATCAAAAATCTCGTTATCAGGCCGCTTTCCGAAATCAACGCCTATGACGTACTGAGCAATGAGAACATTATTTTCGGCGGCGAGAAACTCATTGCAAAGCTTGAAAAGGCGGTCAAATCATGAGCATCTATCATTCGATCATACGGTATCCGAGTATCACCGAAAAGAACACGACCCTGCGGACGACGCAGAATAAATTTGTTTTTGAAGTGGCGCCCGAAGCCACCAAACCGCAGATCAAGAAGGCAGTCGAAAAGCTTTTCAGCGTGACGGTACTGTCGGTAAACACGATCGTTGTCAAGGGGAAACAGAAACGGCAGGGAAAGTCTGCCGGCTACCGTCCGAACTGGAAAAAGGCGATTGTCAAGATCCAGACCGGCCAGACCATCGCTAAATTCGGCGAGGTTTGATTTTTCTGATGTAGGGGCGCGGTGCCCGCGCCCATTATTGAAACGCGAGGATTGCATTATGGGAATGAAATCGTACCGGCCGCTGACGCCGACACTCAGGTATAAAACGACCAACACCTTCGAGCAGTTGACGACCGATACGCCGTATAAACCACTCCTGGTAAGCAAAAAGCGCGGGAGTGGCCGCAACAACAACGGCCGGATCACGGTGCGCCATCACGGCGGCGGCAGCAGGACGTTCATACGGGTACTGGATTTCAAGCGCGACAAGAAGAACATCCCGGGCGTGGTGGAGACCATCGAATACGACCCCAATCGTTCGGCGTTTATCGCACTTGTCAAATATGCCGACGGCGAACGGCGGTATATGCTCGCCACCGCCAATATGAAGGCGGGCCAGGCCGTGCTGTCCGGCGGGAACGCCGAAATCGTCGAGGGAAACTGCATGCTGCTCAAGAACGTCCCGCTCGGCACTCAGGTGCACAATATCGAGATCCTTGAGGGCAGGGGCGGGCAGATCGCGCGGAGCGCTGGCGCGTATGCGGAAGTTGTGGCAAAAGAGAATGGGATCGTCCAGTTGAAGTTCCCTTCGACCGAAATCCGCATCGTCCGCGAAACCTGCATGGCAACCATCGGCGCGGTTTCGAACGGCGAGCACATGAACATGGTGATCGGGTCTGCGGGCCGTTCCCGCAACATGGGATGGCGGCCGACCGTCCGCGGCTCGGCCATGAACCCGGTCGATCACAACATGGGCGGCGGCGAGGGAAAATCCAAGGGCGGCGGCGGGTGGCACCATCCGCGTTCACCGTGGGGCCAGAAATCCAAAGGGCTCAAGACACGCAAGAAACGGAAACACTCGAGCAAATATATAGTGCGGCGCAGGACAAAATAGCGGGAGACGAAGGAAACAGACTATGTCGCGTTCGATAAAAAAAGGGCCGTTTGTCGACGATCATCTGCAGAAAAAAGTCGATGAGGCCAACAGGACGGGCCAGAAAAAGGTGATCAAGACCTGGTCGCGGCGGTCGACCATCGTTCCGGAGTTCGTGGGACATACTTTTGCCGTCCATAACGGCAACAAGTTCATTCCCGTCTACGTGACCGAGAACATGGTCGGGCACAAGCTGGGGGAGTTCTCTCCCACGCGCACGTTCCGCATGCACAGCGGTGCGGACAAAACCGACAAGACGGTCGTTGCCGGAATGCCCGGCGCAGCGCCCGGCGCGGCACCCGCACCCGGAGCGGCACCCGCACCCGGCGCAGCACCCGCACCCGGCGCAGCACCCGCACCCGGAGCGGCACCCGCGGCAGCGAAGAAATAACAAGGAGGAACGGTGGAGTCAACGGCACGAGTACGGTATCTGCGCACGACGCCGCGTAAAGCGCGGCTGGTGGTGGACGCTGTCCGGGGAAAGATGGTCAGCGAGGCGCTCAGTCTTCTGGAACTCAGTATGCAGAAGACAGCAGCTGCCCCTGTCGCGAAAATTCTGAAATCAGCGGTCGCGAACATGCAGAGCAAGCATTCCGAGGCCGCGATCGATGTCGATGATCTCCGTATCAAGGAAATAAAGGTTGAGGAGGGCCCGGTACTCAAACGGTTCCGGCCCGCCGCCCACGGAAGGGCGTCACGCATCCTCAAGCACATGTGCCACATTTCGGTTACGATCGCTAATTAACGGGAGGGAATTTGGGTCAGAAAACTAATCCGGTTGGCTTGCGGCTCGGGATCACCCGGACATGGCAGTCGAACTGGTTTGCCAGAGAGAAGATGCCCGAGTACCTGTATGAGGACATGCTCATCAGGAATTATCTCAAGAAACGTCTTGAGAACGGCGGGATTTCGCTGATCGGGATCGAGCGGACCGCGAAACGGGTGACCGTGAGCATCCACACATCGCGTCCGGGCATTGTTATCGGCAAGAAAGGCGAAGAGGTCGAACGGCTCAAGGGCGAGCTGCAGCACCTTACTCAGAAAGAAATCCAGATCAACATACGGGAAGTGAAGAAATCGGAGATGGACTCCCAGCTCGTGGGTGACAACATCGCCCGCCAGATAGAGAAGCGGGTCTCGTATAAAAAGGCGACAAAGAAGGCCATTTCCACCGCAATGCGCATGGGCGCCGAAGGGATCAAGGTCACCATCGCGGGCAGGCTCAACGGTGGCGAGATAGCGCGGACCGAAACATACAAAGAGGGACGCGTTCCGCTGCACACGTTGCGGGCCGACATCGATTATGCGACCTCGACCGCCCATACGACCTACGGATGCGTGGGTGTCAAGGTATGGATCTGCAAGGGCGAGGTCATCACCAGGGCAGAAAAAAAGCCTGCCGCGCAGGAGACGGGTGCGCCCGTCAGCGCGTAAGAAGGAGACGAGATGTTCGTACCGGCAAAAGTCAAGTGGAGAAAAACACAGCGCGGCCGCATGAAGGGCATCGCGACCCGCTGCAATACGATAGCCTTCGGCGATTACGGACTT
>JBEKUX010000018.1:0-56941 GCA_049514575.1 Chitinispirillaceae bacterium
GCTTCTGCGGCCAGGGAGTATGCGGAAAAACGTCCGTTCCCCATGGTGCCGGATTCGGTCATCAACCGGCTGGCTTCAAAATCCGACCCGCGCGCGGGCCGGGCCGAAGGGATCGCCATCGCGACCGAAACCGTTAAAAAGCTTTCGGGTGTCGATGGAATCAGGGGCTTTGAAATCGTGTGCGACGACGACCTCGAAGCCGCGATTGAACTGCTCGACGGGCTGAAATCACAACTGGAGTAGTCAACGTGCCTGCAAAATACCACATTCATACGCACCCGGCCCCGCCGCGATTCAGGACCGAAGGGAAGCTGGGCATTGTTGACTGGAGAGAGGATTGCTCCAGTTGCCACAACTGCGTGAAAAAGGCCTGTGTGTACGGGCTGTACCGAGACGAGGCGGACGCGCTGCACGAAGAGATCGGGTACCTCGACTATATTTACCAATGCAAAGGATGCCTTACCTGCGTCCAGAACTGCACGAAAAATATCCTGACCCGCGTGGTAAACCCCATGTACAACCGTCTGGGCGACGCCTACTTCACCCCGGACATCATCATGACGACATGGTTCCAAGCAGAGACCGGAAGCGTGCCGGTGTCCGGGTGCGGCTACGGCGGCCCGTTCAGCGGCACAGGCTTCGATTCGATATGGACCGACATGTCCGAAATCGTGCGGCCCACGCGCGACGGGATCCATGGCAGGGAATACATCAACACCGGCGTCGACATCGGCAGGAAACCGGGCCGGCTCTCGTTCGAGAACATGGAACTGAGCACGATGGCGCCGCCGCGCCTCCAGAGCCCGCTGCCGATTGTTTTTGATATGGTGCCGGAACAGTGGCGCCATGGCCCGGTGGTTTCATCAATTGTCAATGCCGCGGCCGAACTCGGACTGTTTTCGATCGTATCGGGCGCACCGCAGCAGCCGCAGAAACAAGGCACCATTGTCCCGTTCATCGAAAATCCGAAAAAGGACATGGCCGGTCAGGCCGCAGGGGCGCCGATGGTGGTCGTTCCGGATTCAACCGACATACTCGAAATCATCGCGGCCATCAAAAAAGAGGACACTAAAAGGATCGTCGCAATCCGCCTGCCGGCGACCAAAGGCGTTGCGCAGCGCGTCGTCTGGCTGGCGCGCGAGGGGGCGGAGGTAGTCAATCTCGTGTTCGACAGGCATGGCCGGGAAATCGACGTCGAAACGCCGCGCCATATGCGCGATGGCCTCAGGGACGTGCACCAGGCGCTTGTCAAGGAAGGGATCCGCGACCATGTCACGCTGATGTCGTCCGGAGGGATCGGGCTGCCCGAGCATATGGCGAAAGCCATCATCTGCGGCGCCGATCTGGTGGCGATCGACCTTCCGCTCATCATTGCCATGGAGTGCCGCCTGTGCGGCGAGTGCGAGCGCGGGGAACGCTGCCCGGTTGATCTGGCGAATATCGATGAAAAATACGCGGTACGCCGGGTGGTCAATCTTGTCGGTTCCTGGCACAGCCAACTGCTTGAAATGCTGGGTGCAATGGGAATACGCGAAGCGCGGCGCCTGCGCGGAGAGGTCGGACGGTGCATGTTTTTCGAAGACCTTGAGCGTGCCGCGTTCGGAAGGTTGTTCGGGAAAAGGACCTCACCCTAACGCCCCCGCTTCTCTTCCCCTCTCCTCACAGGAGAGGGGAAGAGGGGTGCCTGCCACAAGCAGGCAAGGTGATGAGGTAAGGTTGAACGAGACAAGGTAAAAAAGGTTATGACCATAACAGCAACACAAAAAAATCCCCAGCCGGTTGAAGAATTTTCTTCGAACCCGGAATTCGCTGCCGTATCGAGGGACGTTCGCACAGCACCGCCGCGCTACCGCAATGAGATCGGGAAATTCAGCATTCATCGCGCATCCACGTGCATCTCATGCGGGAAATGCGTCGAACTCTGCCCATCAGGGGTGCATATCCGGCCCATGGGCTACCGGCAGGTGATCCGTCCGTTTGACTACCGTTGCATGGGTTTTGAATGCGAAAAAAGCAACAACTTCTGCGTGAAAAATTGTCCGGCCCAGGCGCTTTCCCTCGACGAAAGCCCTGTTTTCAAGACCCTTGGCGATTATCGCTGGACCCCTGACCTTCTATCGAGCAACTGGTTCATGGCAGAAACAGGCCGCAGACCCCCGGCGTATCTTGAGAGCGAAATCGGGAATTCCGGCGGCGGGTTTGACCGGCTGCGGTTCGTGTTTCCCGAAAAAACACGGTCAGACCTTCGCCGCGAGGACATCTCCACCAGACTGGTTCTTAACAAAAGAAAGAACGATACGCGGCCCAAGATAACGATCGATGTCCCCTGGTACGGCGGCGGCATGTCATTCGGTTCCACGAACATCAGGGCCCAGCTGGGCAAAGTACGGGCCGCCAAGGCATGGAACACGTTCAGCTGTACCGGCGAGGGAGGATATCCCGATAGGTTTATTCCGTATAAAGACAACATGATAACGCAGGTTGCCACCGGGCTCTTCGGCGTGCGCGAAGAGACGATCCAGCGCGCGCGCATCGTCGAATTCAAATATGCGCAGGGCGCGAAACCCGGCCTCGGCGGGCACCTGCTCGGCGATAAAAATACGCCCGCGGTCGCGGCCATGCGCGAGGCCGTGGTGGGGACGTCGCTGTTCTCGCCGTTCCCTTTCCACAGTGTGTATTCGATCGAGGACCATAAAAAGCACCTCGACTGGATATCGCATGTCAACCGTACGACCCTGCTGTCCGCAAAAGTCTCGACGCCCAACGACGTGGAAATGGTCGCGGTCGGCTCCTATTGCGCCGGAGCGCACATCGTCCATATGGACGGCAGCTACGGCGGCACCGGCGCTGCGCCGAACATCGCCAAGAAAAACATAGCCATGCCCATCGAATACGCGATCAGCAACGTGCACCAGTTTCTCGTGAACGAAGGGGTGCGCGACGAAGTCACGCTCATCGTCTCGGGCGGCATCCGCAATCCATGGGACATCGCCAAGGCCATTGCCATGGGCGCCGACGGGATCGTTATCGGCACCGCAGAACTGGTCGCGCTCGGTTGCATCCGCTGCGGGTGCTGCGAAAGCGGACGCGGCTGTCCGCGCGGCATCTGCACCACCGACCCTGAACTGCTCGAACTCCTGACCGTGGAGTGGTGCACGCAGCGGCTCGTCAATCTGCATAACGCCTTCAGGGAGTGCCTGGTCGACATTCTTTATCGCCTGGGAGTGGCGTCGGCTGCGGCACTGCGGGGCAGGACCGATCTGCTGATGCATCTGGACTATGAAAACAACAGCAACTGGAAATCATGAACAGAGGCACCATACCATCATTCGACCCGGCCGCTGCTTTGATTCGCAGCCGTGAAGGACTGCGGCCGCAGGGCGAATGGTTCCCAAAATCCCCTGAAGCCGAAGGCGGGTGCGGGGTCACCGGGTTTGCCTGTACGGTCCCGGTGCGGGGGAAGCACATCTACGAGCCGAGCATCCAGATGCGCAACCGCGGCAACGGCAAGGGCGGCGGCATTGCCGCGTGCGGTCTCGTGCCTGAGGATTTCGGAGTGTCGCGCACGATCCTTGACGAAGACTACTGCCTTCAGGTGGCGCTCCTGGACCCTTCCGCAAAGGGCGAGGTGGAAAAAGAGTTTATCGAGCCCTGTTTTACCATTGATCAGGGCGGCGTCATACCGACCGTGAAAGATTTCCGCGACGTGCCGCTTCTGGAGCAGAAACCGCCGGACGTGGCCCGGTACTTTGTGCGGGTCAAATCCGAAACGCTCGATCGCTTTGCACACGAGAAGAAGCTGACCGGCCTCACGACGCAGGAAATTGAGGACGAGTTCGTGTACCAGAATTCGAACCGGCTGAACGCCAAATTTTACGCCTCCCTTGGCGACAAGCGCGCCTTCGTGCTTTCGCACGCCCGCAACCTCATCATCCTCAAGGTGGTGGGGTTCGCCGAAGCGGTCGTCCAGTATTACTGCATGGAAAATTCGCGCGCGCACGTATGGATCGCGCACCAGCGCTACCCGACCAGGGGCAGGGTATGGCATCCGGGCGGCTGCCACCCCTTTATCGGCATGCACGAAGCACTCGTCCATAACGGCGATTTCGCCAACTACTCCTCGGTCTGCGAGTATCTTGCGCAGCGGAACCTTTTTCCGCAATTCCTGACCGACACCGAAGTTTCGGTCATGCTCTTCGACCTGATGAACCGCGTGTACAAATATCCGGTCGAATACATCATTGAATCGCTCGGACCGACCACCGAACTCGACTTTGACCGCCTGCCTGCCGAAAAGCAGCGCATCTACCGCGAAATCCAGGCAACCCAGATCCACTCGTCTCCGGACGGACCGTGGTTTTTTATCATCGCGCGCAGTCTGGCCGCGAACGGCTTTCAGCTTCTGGGGATCACGGACACGGCCATGCTCCGGCCCCAGGTGTTTGCTTTACAGGAGGGCCGACAGGTCTCGATCGGGCTCATCTGTTCCGAAAAACAGGCGATCGACGCTACGCTCGCGAGCCTTGCAAGCGAAGATCCGCGGTTTTCGCCCATTGCCGACATGTACTGGAACGCCCGCGGCGGCAGTTCCACTGACGGCGGAGCGTTTATCCTGAATGTCACGCCGACGGGCACGGCCAACGGAAACGCCTACAAACTCTCGGTGACTAACAAATTCGGCGTGCCGGTCGCCACGCGGCCCGGCCAGGTCCATTGCGACCTGTCAAAGCCTGTCGTCGTTCCCAGCGATACCGACGACGACGGTGCGCGGATCGGGCGCGCAATCGCATCGAACGACCCGCATGGCCTGTACGAACACCTTCGCACCTCTATCGCCGATATGGATTACGACCGTCTGCGCTGGTGTGTAAACGAAATTGCCGACCGGTCCGCCGCAGCAACACTCGATTTCGGCATAACCGTTCTTACCCTCTGCATCGACCGCCGGTACCCGACCGGCAGCAAAAAACGCAGCTCTGTCATCGCCATCTGCCGCCAGGGGCTTGAACGGATTTTCAACAGTCAACCGCTCTTCGGAAACGAGGCGGAAAGTTCCTGCCGGAGGATCACCTGGGACACGCGGAAACTCCTGCGTTCTCCGCATGACGCGGAAAAGACCCTCCTCGTCGATGCGCGCGGCTTTCAGCCCGAAGGTTTGGACTGCGACGCATCTCTGGCCGTTGACGCATACCATCTCGGATGGCGCCATATTATTCATTATAACACCCGGGGCACGCGTTTCCATGCCGCAGGGTTCGGCCCGGCCACGGACGGACTGCGCGTCGACTGCTACGACAATCCCGGCGATTACCTCGGTTCCGGAATCGACGGTCTGGAGGCCTATGTTCACTGCAACGCGCAGGACCAGCTCTGCCAGATCTCCAAACGCGGGAAAGCGGTGTTCTTCGGCGACGTGGGACAGACGTTTCTGTACGGCGCCAAGGGCGGGGACATTTTCGTACTCGGCAACGCGGCAGGCCGCCCCATGATCAACGCCGTGGGAAAACCAAAGGTGGTCATCAACGGGACGGCGCTCGATTTTCTCGCCGAGTCGTTCATGGCCGGCGATCCGCTGACCGGCGGCGGTTTTGCAATTGTCAATGGATTGCGGATCGAGGACGACGGCCGCATTACGCCGCTTGCGCTCCCCTATCCGGGCAGCAACCTGCTCTCGCTGGCTTCCGGCGGCGCTATTTACGTGCGGGACCCGAAACGCACCCTTGTGGAAGAGCAGCTCAACGGCGGCATGTTCGGCCGCTTTTCGAACGAGGACTGGAAACTGATCCTGCCCTACCTGCAGGAAAACGAGCGGTTGTTTGATATAAAGCTCGAACGCGATCTGCTCACGGTCGACGGTGCCGTAACGGAACCGGGCCGGGTATACCGGAAAGTCATGCCGCGCGCCAAGAACGCTGAAGCGGAAACCGAAGAAACAGGAGAATAGATTGTGTCTTCAACAAATGGATGTGTAACACCTGTCAGGGAGTATTCTCTTCCGGCAGCCCCAACTCGCCTGCTTATGGCAGGCTCAAACACCTGCCCAAAGCAGGCCGCCTTCAGAGAACACTCCCTGACAGGTGATTTCAGATTTTGCAGGTTTAAGGCGATAAGGACAGGTCTGCATGATTGCTGAACGTATTCATGAAACCGCCTCTTCGCTGCATCAGGACAAGAAAGAGCCTGTGGGCTCGGTCCTTGTCTGCGGGGGCGGGATCGCCGGCATTCAGGCGTCGCTCGACCTTTCGGCTGCCGGTTTTTCCGTGTACCTCGTCGAGGAGAGTCCCACGATCGGCGGCCAGATGGCGCGGCTCGACAAAACGTTCCCCACCGGCGACTGCGCCACGTGCATTATTTCGCCCAAAGTGGTCGCGTGCATGCGCGATCTCAACATCGAAGTGCTGACCATGACCGACGTGATGAAACTCGAAGGTGAGGCCGGAAACTTTAAAGCCACGGTCCGGACCAGACCGCGCAGCGTCAATCCGGACAAGTGCACCGGCTGCGGCGACTGCATCGAACAATGCCCGGTCAGGAACGTTCCTGCGGCGGTAACCGCGCCGACAGCTCACGGAACAATTGACACTAAGGGAAAGGCGTTCCTCGACGACCTGCTCGCGCGGCATGCGGGCGACGCGGGCGCTCTCATGCCCGTGCTCGAGGCCATTAACCGGACGTGCGGCTACCTGCCGCGGCCGCTTGTCGAACGGGTAGCGATCCGGCTGGGCGTCCCGCTCGCCGCGGCGCTCAAGGTCGCCAGCTTCTACGACAAGATGCGTTTTGAACCGGCCGGCCGCCACGTGGTACAGGTCTGCAGCGGTACGAGTTGCCACTCGCAGCGTTCGGCCATTCTGCTCCGGCGCCTCGAAAAAGAGCTCGGCATATCGGCTGGAGCGACCGATCGGTCCGGTCGTTTTACATTACGGACCGTGCGTTGCCTAGGACTGTGCGCCCTTTCTCCGTCAATGCGCATCGACGATGTGAGCTTCGGCCGCGTTGCTCTCGACGATATTCCAAGGATCCTGGAGCAATTTAAATGAGCATGAAGATAATGAACGCAAACGATCTTGCACGGGCGGCTGTAGCCGGAACGTCCACATTGTATCCGGACAGAGTCAAGATCCTGATCGGTTCTGCATCGTGCGGATTAGCCATGGGCGCCCGGAAAATCGAAGAGGCGGCTCTGGCGACACTGCGTGAACTGAAGGTTGATGCAATGGTCACCAGGACCGGTTGCATCGGGTTCTGCGCGCGCGAACCCCTCTTAGACATCGTGGCACCGGACGGTCCGCGTGTGAGCTACGGCAACATGACCCCTGAAAAAACGCGCGCGCTTCTTTCGGCATATTTTAAAAACAATAATTTAAAAACCGAACTGGCCCTCGGGCGCTTCTCCAGCGAAGAACACGTTTCGACCGGCGAAACCCATGTCTATCATGTCTATCCGCGTTCCGCAAAGGCCGATGCGATCCCCGAGTGGTCGACGCTCGATTTTTTCCGGCGCCAGAAAAAAGTTATCATGAGGAACTGCGGCTCGATTGACCCTATGTCAATTCAGGAAAGCATTGCCCGCGGAAGTTACCGTGGCGCGCTGCGGGCGCTGACGACCCAAAAACCCGATGCGGTGATCGATGTGATCAACGCATCCGGGCTGCGCGGCCGGGGCGGCGCCTATTTCCCGACCGGTCAGAAATGGAAATTCGCCCGCGCGGCAAAAGGCGACATCAAATACGTGGTGTGCAACGCCGATGAAGGCGCGCCGGGTTCATCCATGGACCGGAGCGTGCTCGAAGGAGACCCGCACGCGATCATCGAAGGGATGATCATCGGCTCGTACGCAATCGGCGCGAAACAGGGATACGTTTACGTACGCAGCGAATATCCCCTTGCCATCAGCATTCTGGAACATGCCATTGACGAGGCGGAAAAATCAGGACTGCTCGGCGACGATATTTTCGGTTCCGGATGGTCGTTCAACCTCAGCGTGCGCCGCGGCGCCGGCGCCTATGTCTGCGGCGAGGAAACCGGCCTGATCGAATCAATCGAAGGCCATGCGGGCGAGCCGCGGAGTCGTCCGCCGTTCCCGGTGAACCAAGGATTGTGGGGCAAACCCACGGTCGTCAACAACGTAAAAACGTGGGCCAGCGTTGCTCCGATACTCACAAGGGGCGCGGACTGGTACGCCGCGATGGGAACTAAAAGCACAACCGGCACGACCATATTTTCCCTCGAAGGTTCGGTGAAAAACCCTGGACTCGTGGAAGTGCCGTTCGGCATCACGCTCCGCGACATGATTTACGAAATCGGCGGCGGCGTCCGCAACGACAAGCCCTGCAAGGCGATCCAGATCGGCGGCCCGTCTGTCGGCTGCATACCGCCTTCAATGCTCGACCTGGCGATCGACTCGGTCGACGTGCCGGGCAAATCCGCGAACATGGGGACCGGCGGCATCATCGTGATGGACAGTGATTCGTGCGTGGTGGACATGACCCGCTTTCTCATGGGTTTTCTTGTGGACGAATCGTGCGGCAGGTGCACTCCCTGCCGCGAGGGCACGAAGCAGATGTACCATCTCCTGAACGGGATCTGCGCCGGCAGCGGGAAGGCGGAACACATCGAAAAGCTCGAACAGCTGAGCCGGGCCATGAACGCGGCGTCGGTGTGCGGACTCGGGAACACTGCATCGGGCCCGGTCGCGAACGCCATCCGGCACTTCCGGGACGAAATCGACATTCACATACGCGGCAGGAAATGCCCGGCCGGCGTCTGCGAAATGAGCATATAGTACTATGGAAACAACTGCGATCGACACCCTTTCCGTGACCATTGACGGACGCACGTCATCGGTTGCCGCCGGCACGACCATCCTCAATGCTGCGCGGCAGATGGGCATCGCCATACCCACGCTCTGCAATTACCGCGGCCTCGAACCGCTCGGCGCGTGCCGCGTCTGCATCGTGGAGATCGATTCGCCGCGCGGACCGCGGCAGGTCGCCTCGTGCAGCTATCCGGCGGAAGACGGCATGGTGGTCCGCACCGATACGCAGGCAGTGCAGGACACCCGCCACACCATTCTCGAACTGCTCCTGGCCCAGGCGCCTCAATCGGAAAAGCTGGCCGCATTCGCCGCAGCGCTCGGCGTTACCTCCACCTCCTTTAAAAAAGAACCTGAAGGCGAATGCATTCTCTGCGGCCTGTGCGTGAAAACGTGCAACGATCTCATGGGCCGAGGCGCGATCGGTATATTCGGACGCGGCGCGGAACGGGAAATACGGCCGGCCTTCGGCGAGCTCTCGGACCAGTGCCAGGTGTGCGGCGCATGCAGCGTGGTGTGCCCCACCGGTGCGATCGACCTGACGACGGTAGCATCGCGTTCGGTCAAGCAGCACGCCACAGCATACAACCAGTTTCTGGAAGCAAGGCCCTCTATCGACATGGCCCATCCCCAGGCGGTGCCGCGCGTCCCGGCCATCGACCGCGACAATTGCGTGCACTTCACAACCGGCGAGTGCGGGCTCTGTTCAAAGGTGTGCGGTGCAGGCGCCATTGATTACGAACAGAAAGAAACCACGGTCGAACTTGACGTAGGCGCCGTGCTTCTGACGCCTGGGTTCAAGGCCTTCGACCCAACGCGCAGGATCGAATTCGGGTCTGCATACGATAAAAATGTAATCACCAATCTTCAGTTCGAGCGGCTGCTTTCAGCGGCCGGGCCGACCAGGGGCCATGTCTGCCGGCCTTCGGACGGGTCGACGCCGAAGCACATCGCCTTTATCCAGTGCGTCGGGTCGCGCGATGCTTCTTCCGGCAATGACTACTGCTCCTCGGTCTGCTGCATGGCGGCGACCAAGGAAGCGATCCTCGCCAAACAGCACGAACCGGAAACCGCGGTGACCATCTATTACATGGACATGCGCGCCTACGGCAAGGACTTTGACCGGTACGTGAGCCGCGCGCAGGAGATCGGAATATCATATGTCAGGTGCCGGCCCTCGTCAGTGGAAGAGGTGAACGACACGAAAAATTTGAAAATCACCTATATCGGCGATACGAACCGCAGCATCACTCAGGAACACGATATGGTGGTGCTCTCGCTCGGACTCGAACCCAGCGCGGGCATCAGGGAGCAGGTCGAGCGGTTCGGCGTGATGCTGAACCAGTGGGGGTTCGCGCAGACGAGCGAGCTTGCTCCGCTCGACACCTCGCGCCGCGGCATATTTACCGGCGGCGTCCTGCAGGAGCCCAAGGACATTCCGGACACGGTCATGCAGGCGAGCGCGGCCGCGGCGCGGGCAATGGCGCTCCTCGCCCCTGCGCGGGGAACGCGCGTCAAAACAAAAGTTTACCCGCCTGAACGCGATGTCACCGACGAACCGCCGCGGATCGGGGTGTTCATCTGCCATTGCGGCAGCAATATCGCCTCGGTGGTGGACGTGGAAGCGGTGGTCCAGCGTACGCGTCAGCTCCCGTTTGTCGTTCATGCCGAGCGCAACACCTACACCTGCGCCGACGACACGCAGGACCAGATCAGGGAAAAAATCATCCGGTACCGGCTCAACCGCGTGATCGTGGCCTCGTGCACGCCGCGGACGCACGAAGCGATCTTCCGCGATACGCTGCGCGACGCCGGGCTCAACCCGTATCTGCTCGAAATGGCCAACATCCGCGACCAGTGTTCGTGGGTGCATTCGGGCGAGCCGGACAAGGCCACCGAAAAGGCCAATGACCTCGTCCGCATGACCATCGGCCGGGTCGCCGGGCTCCAGCCGCTCAAGGAAACGGCCATTCCGGTCAAGGGCTCCGCGCTCGTGATCGGCGGCGGCATCGGCGGCATGACCGCCGCGCTTGCCATCGCGGAACAGGGCTATCCGGTGCACCTTGTCGAAAAGGAAAACATCCTCGGCGGCATGGCGCGCCATATCTACCGGACTCTCGACGGCAGCATCGTCCAGACGTACCTCGCCCGCCTGATCGACCGCATTACGACGCACCCGAAGATAACGCTCCACCTGAAGTCAACGGTGAAAAAGGTCGACGGACACGTCGGCGATTTCACTTCGGCCATCGTGACCGGCGATAAAAATACCGAGGTCGAACACGGCGTGGTCATCGTGGCGAGCGGCGCCAAAGAACATACGCCGCACACCTTCGGCTACGGCGCGAGCGACAAGGTCGTGACTCAGCTTGAACTTTCGGGCCGACTCGGACGCAACGAGCTTGCGCTACCCGAAAAGGCGACCGTGGTGATGATCCTGTGCGTGGAACAGCGGACTGTTGACCGGCCCTACTGCAGCAGGATCTGCTGCACGACCGCGGTCAAGAATGCGCTGCTCGTACGCGAGCGCTATCCGCATGCGCGGATTGTGGTTCTGTACCGTGAAATGCGCACCTACGGCTTCCGCGAAGCGGCGTACAGGGAAGCACGCGACAAAGGCGTGCTCTTCGTCCGCTACGACGAAAAACAACCTCCCGAAGTTATTGTCAACGGGCCAACGGTTTCCGTACAGGCCTTTGAACCCGTGCTGGGCCGCCCTCTGTCGATACAACCCGATCTGCTCGTGTTGGCGCCGCCGATCGTCGCCCAGGACGACCGCCAGGCGCTCTCGGAGCTGCTGCGGGTGCCCCTCAATGCCGACGGCTTTTTCCTTGAGGCACATGTCAAGCTGCGGCCGGTAGACTTTGCCAGCGAAGGGCTCTTTCTGTGCGGAACGGCCCACGCGCCGAAATTCATCAGCGAGACGATCTCACAGGCCAATGCAGCGGCCGGGCGCGCGGCGTCGATCCTCTCCCGTAAAGTAATGCCCGTGGGCGCGGAGACCGCATGGGTCGATCCTGACAAGTGCATCGGCTGCATGACCTGCGTACACGTGTGCCCGTATATGGCGCCGCAAATCGGCGAAAACAATAAAGCCGAAGTGCAGGCCGCCGTCTGCATGGGCTGCGGCAGCTGTACGGCGTCGTGTCCGGCAAAGGCGATTTCGCTGCACCATTATCTCGACACGCAGATCCTCGGGGCCATCAACAGCCTGCTGAAGAATTCGTTCGAGGAAAAACCGGTTGAGACCTCGTACCTCGAACAGGTCGGCATCGCGCAGCCACGGTGGAGAAAGAATGGATAAAAAACCCGTCATCCTTGCCTTCTGCTGCCACTACTGCGCCTACGCGGCCGCCGACATGGCCGGCTCCATGCGGCTGCAGTATCCGGCCAACGTGCGCGTGCTGCGATTTCCGTGTACGGGCAAAATAGAGGAAAATTATATACTCGCCGCGTTTGAACTCGGCGTGGACGGCGTCATGGTGGCGGGATGCCTCGAAGGCGGGTGCCATTTTCTCGAAGGGAACCTGCGGGCCCGCAAAAGAGTGGAGCGTGTCAAGCAGATCCTCGGCGAAATCGGCATCGAGCCGCAGCGGCTGGAAATGTTCAACCTCTCCTCAGCCGAAGGACCGCGTTTCGCGGAAATCGTGAAAGAAATCTGCGCCCGGATCGTCCCCCTGGGACTCAGCCGGCTGCGCACTGATGATACGAAAACGGAAGAAGGCATTGCCGGAATCGCCCGGCAGGCCGAAACGGCCATCAAAGGGGGTACCAAATGATCGTTGCCGACCGGAAAAAAATTCCTGAAATACGCGACATGGTCAAAAACCATGAGCGGGTCCTGCTCGTGGGATGCGGCACGTGCGTCACCGTGTGCCTTGCCGGCGGCGAACGCGAAACCGGCATTATCGGCTCTGCGCTCCGCATGTCCCTGAAACTTGCCGGGCGGGAAAAGGTCGCTGTCCACGAATGCACCATAGAACGCCAGTGCGAAGATGCGTTTATCGACGTCCTGGCGCAGCGCGTCGGCGACTATGATGCGATCCTGTCGCTCGGCTGCGGCGCGGGCGTTCAGGCGCTGGCCGAACGGTTTCCCGGCAAAGCCGTGTATCCGGGCCTTAACACGCAATTCATGGGGATTCTTGAATCGCAAGGCGTCTGGGCGGAGAAATGCGCCGGGTGCGGCAACTGCCGCCTCGGCCAGTACTTCGGGATCTGTCCGATCACCCGCTGCGCGAAACGCCAGCTCAACGGCCCGTGCGGAGGCTCGCGCAACGGCAAATGCGAAGTGGGCGAACAGACCGACTGCGCGTGGCAGCTCATCTACGACCGGGCCAAATCACTGAATACAGTGCCGGCGCTGGAACCAATCGCCGCTGCGCAGGACTGGTCGACATCCAATGACGGCGGCCCGAGAACGGTCGTCCGCGAAGACCAGTGTATCGCGGGAATGGGGCCGAAGGCGTAGAGATAATAGGAAGACCTCACCCTATCACCCCAATCACGCGCGTAAAGCGCGTGATACCCCTCTTCCCCTCTCCTATCGGAGAGGGGAAGAGGGGTGGACGGCCGCGAGACCGGCCGGGAAAAAGAGGTTAGGTCAAGACACATATAAATGAGGTAAACATGACAAAAAGCAATCCAGATGCAATCGTCGTCGAGGATCTCGACCAGGGCTTCCGCGATGAGGTGGCTTCAATGCCGGGCGGAGGCAATATCACGAAATGTTTCGCCTGCGGCACCTGCGCGGCAGGGTGTCCGGTCACGAACATCGACGAAGACTATAATTGCAGGACCATCATCCGCAAAATCCTTTTCGGCATGCGGGAAGAGGTGCTCAAATCACCGGCGATCTGGTTGTGCATGATGTGCTACCGGTGCTATGCCCGGTGCCCGCAGCAGGTCAACTTCACCGATATCATGCGCGCGCTCCGCCATATGGCGGTCAGGGACGGTTACGCTTCCGCGGACCTGCTTGCGAAAGAGGATGAATTCGACAGAAAGGCGCAGACGGTTCGGCGCGATCTGGTAAAGGGCGCAGTGGAAAAGAAGACGGCCGCGAAAAAAGTAACGGCAAAGCAAAACAAGGCTTAAGGTTTTTATACTATGCACAAGAAAGCAATGGTAGTGGGCGGCGGCGTTGCCGGCATACAGGCGGCGCTCGACCTTGCCGACATGGGAATAGAGACCTTTCTCGTTGAGAAAGGGCCTTCCATCGGCGGCCGCATGGCCCAGCTCGACAAGACGTTTCCGACCAACGACTGCGCGATGTGCATCCTCTCCCCCAAACTCGTGCAGGCCGGAAGCCATCCGTACCTGCATCTCATCACCCACGGCGAAGTGACCGGGATCGAGGGTACTCCTCCCCGTCTCACCGTGAGCGTGCTCAAAAAGCCACGCTATGTTGACGAAAGCAAATGCACCGGGTGCGGAATCTGCGTGACGAAATGCCCTACCAAGGTGCCTGATCCGTACAATAAAGGGCTCAGCCAGACCAAAGCAATCCGGATACCCTTCCCGCAGGCCGTGCCGGCAATCGCGGTCATCGATCCGGCAAAATGCCTCTACCTGCAAAAGGGACGGTGCCGCATCTGCGAAAAGTCCTGCGGAACAAACGCGATAAATTTCAATCAGAAAGAGGAGCGCCTCACGATCGAGGTCGGGTCTGTCATCCTTGCCTGCGGCACGACTGAATTCGACGCAAAAATCAAGGGCGAATATGGCTACGGTATCTTTCCGAACGTACTGACGAGCATCGAATACGAGCGGATACTCAGCGCTTCCGGCCCCACCGGCGGCCATATCAGCCGGCCTTCGGACCATAAAGATCCAAAAAAGATCGCCATTCTCCAGTGCGTGGGTTCGCGGGACATTCAGGCCGGCAACGAGCACTGCTCAGCCATCTGCTGCATGCAGGCCGCAAAAGACGCTATCATCACGCAGGAGCATCTGCCCGGAGCGAAAACTACGATTTTTTATATGGACATACGGGCATACGGCAAGGGGTTTGACCGGTTTATAGACAAGGCAAAGACGCGTCACGATACCAGTTTTATAAACGGCCGCATCGCATCGGTTGAGAGCAACCCGCAGACTAACGACCTTGAAATACGCTATATCACGCAGGATGGAAAGGTCTCTTCCGGCACATTTGACCTCCTCGTGCTTTCCGTGGGAATCCAGCCTTCTGCGGCATCCATGAGCGCAGCAAAGAGTCTGAATGTCCGGCTTGATGCGGCCGGTTTCGTGAACGTCAACTCTCTGGAGCCCGTTGATACCAACCGCCCCGGCATTTTCGTATGCGGGAGCATCAGCGGCCCCAAGGACATCCCGGAATCGGTGATCGAGGCAAGCGGCGCGGCATCAGCCGCGGCATCCACGCTCGGCGGACTGCCCGTCAAGACGATAACTATCGACATGCCCAAACAGCGCGACCTTCGAGGCGAACCGCCGCGGATCGGCGTCTATGTGTGCCGCTGCGGCATCAACATTGCGTCGGTCGTGGATGTGCCGGCCGTGGTCGCCTATGCTTCAACGCTTCCGGGCGTTAAATTCGCCGGAGAACTCATGTTCTCGTGCGCACAGGATTCACAGAAAGTAATCAAAGCCGCCATTGAGCAGCACCGGCTGAACCGGCTGGTCGTGGCCGCCTGCACGCCCCGCACGCACGAGCCGCTCTTCCAGAAAACGCTGGAACTTGCCGGCGTAAACCCGTACATGTTCGAGTTCGCCAATATCAGGGAGCACTGTTCGTGGGTCCACCAGCAGGAGCCGGAAAAGGCCACGCGCAAGGCAAGCGACCTCGTCCGTGCCGCTGTCGCAAAAGTCAGGCTTGCGCAGCCGCTGTACAAGAAAAGCATGAGCGTAAACAAGGACGCGCTGGTCATCGGCGGCGGCCTGGCAGGAATCACGGCAGCGCTCGACCTTGCCGGGCAGGGATTCAACGTCGCCCTGCTCGAAAAGCAGGCGGAACTCGGCGGCCATCTCAGGCACGTGCACACGACGCTTTCGGGCAAGGAAACAGCCCCGCGGCTCGCGTCACTCATCGAAAAAGCCTGCGGTCATCCGAAAATAAAAATCTACCTGAACGCGAAAATTAAAAATGTTTCCGGGTATGTCGGGAATTTCGCCACCGAACTCGAAACTCCGGCAGTTACGATCAAACACGGCGTGGTCATCGTTGCGACCGGCGCTGAGCAGCGCGAGCCGACCGAGTATTTTTTCGGCAAGGACAAACGTATAATCACGCAGCGGGACTTTGAGACCATGCTGCATGACGACAGTCAAAAATCCACTGTCGGCAATTTGAAATCGATTGTCATGATCCAGTGCGTGGGTTCACGCGACGACGAACGTGACTACTGCAGCCGTGTTTGCTGTTCGAACGCCCTTAAAAACGCGATCGCGATTAAAACGGCCAACCTGAATGCCGCAGTATATGTACTTTTCCGCGACATCCGAAGCTACGGCCTGCGTGAAAAATATTACCGGAAAGCGCGCGAGATGGGCGTGGTGTTCATCCGTTACGACCTCGATGCCAAACCGAACGTCCAGGTCCGGGGCAGCGATCTTACCGTAACGGTCAAGGACGTGATTCTCGGAAAGACAGTAACCATAAAGCCCGACCTGCTGGTGCTCAGCGCCGGCTTTGTCGCGAACCCGGACAACAAAGGGCTGTCGCAGTTTCTCAAGGTGCCGCTCGAATCGGACGGATTTTTCCTTGAGGCGCATGTAAAGCTGCGCCCCGTGGATTTTGCGACTGACGGTATTTTTGTCTGCGGGCTCGCCCATTATCCAAAAGACATAGGCGAGACCATTGCTCAAGCGCGCGCCGCTGCCGGGCGTGCGGCTACCGTACTCTCAAAAGAGAGCCTGGAGTCCGAAGGAAAGATATCGAGCGTCAGGCCTGAACTGTGCAGCGGCTGCGGCACCTGCGTGGCAGTCTGCGCGTATAACGCCATTGAACTTGATCCGGTAAAAAATATTGCCGTTGTCAACGAAACGCTCTGTAAAGGGTGCGGCGCCTGCGCTGCATCGTGCCGGGCGAATGCCGTGGACCTGAATGGTTTTAAAAACGAGCAGATACTCAGTGTGCTGAGTACGATATGACCTCATCCCCTTTCCCCTCTCCTTCAAGGAGAGGGGTGCCCGAAGGGTAGGGCGAGGTCTCAAAAGAGGAGAAGTAAATTGACTAAGGCGAACACGACAACCGAACCGACGATCGTTGCGTTCCTGTGCAACTGGTGCTCCTATGCAGGGGCAGACCTTGCCGGGGTGAACAGGCTGCAATATCCGGCGAATGTGCGGGTGGTCCGCGTGCCGTGCTCGGGCCGAGTCGATCCGCTCTATATCATCAAGGCGCTGCAGGAAGGCGCCGACGGCGTTCTGGTATCCGGCTGCCATCCGGGCGATTGCCACTACATCAGCGGCAACCTGGTCGCGCGCAGGAAATTCGCCATGCTCAAAAGCTTCCTTGAATATATCGGGATCGAGCCTGAGCGCGTCCAGTTCTCCTGGGTCTCGGCGTCAGAAGGCGGGCGTTTTGCCGCTCTGATCGAAAAGGTTGTTGCTGATGTCAAGAAGCTGAAAACGGCAAAAAAACTGGTCAAGGAAAGTAAAACGGCATCGATCGTGTAATGAAAGACGGAACAATGCAAACCATAGAAAAGAAAATGAAGGACGCGGCCGCGAAACTTTTTGCCGATAAGAGCGCCGATTTTGTTATCGGCTATCGGAACGGCTCTCTGCCGGACACAGCACGTCCCTTTTTTGCCCGTACTGCAAAGGATATCGAAAATCTGGTATGGAACCAGTATTGCACCGGCAATCTGGCGACCTTTTTACCGAAACTGTTCGAAAAGCCACAGAGGCCGCGTGAAGACTATAAGCCTCCGCGCATCGGCATAATCGCCAAAGGGTGCGACGCGCGGTCGATCGCAGGACTTGTCAAAGAAAAACAGGTGCCCCGCGCGAACCTCGTCATTATCGGGATGCCCTGCATGGGTATGAAGGCCGTACCCAAAAAGGGCAAGGCCGCCGAAGAGTTCATGCAAGCCTGCATCGAATGCGTCAGCCCTACCGTAGCGGGGGCCGATATCGCACTCGAGGGCGAGAGCAGAAAACCGGCTAAAGCCGCCTATCAGAGGGTAAAAGAGTTCGAGAAGAAGAGCGCTGCCGAGCGGTGGCAGATATTCACCGAAGAGATATCACGCTGTATCCGCTGTAATGCATGCCGCGAAGCGTGCCCGAACTGCTATTGCAAAATCTGTTTTGCCGACCAGCGCAAACCAGCGTGGGTCTCGCCCGCGGCGCAGCTTTCGGACACCATGGTGTACCACCTGGGCCGGATGTTCCATCAGGCAGGCCGCTGCGTCGAGTGCGATGCATGCGTGAATGCCTGCCCCATGGGAATCGATCTCCGGCTGTTCACGCAGAAGCTGGCGTCGGACGCCGTGGCGCTTTTCGGCTGCATACCCGGCGTCACCGGCGAAGAGGCCCCGCCGCTCAATACGTTCAAGCAGGACGACAGCGAGTGTTTCATTACCGATCCGGAGGAGAAATAGCGTGCAACAGGCCGCGTTAGACAAGAAAAACCTTACCAAATTGGTCGCTGCCATGCTCAAGCAGGGCACAGTGCGCGGTCCGGTGCGTGATGCCCGGACACAAAGTGTGGTGCTTGCTGACCTCTCGCCGAAAAGCGAGCTCGTTTTTGATTACGCCAATTTCAAACTGCCGCCAAAACGCGAGTTCTTTCCCCAGTGTGAAGTCATCGCACGGTACGATGCAACCGGGACCCGGCAGGAAGCTGAAAGTAATGAGAAGGTCATTCTGTTCGGCGTCCGTCCCTGCGATGTGCGGTCGCTTCTCCATCTCGATAAAGTGTTCGCCGATGCGCAGTATACTGACCCCTATTACCAGATGCGGCGCGACAATGCCTTCGTTATAGCGCTTGCATGCGCAGAACCCGCCCACGCCTGCTTCTGCTCTTCGGTGGACGGAGGACCGGCGGCTTCTGCGGGTGCCGATGTCATGGCCTTTGATCTGGGCAAATCGCTGATTTTTGAAGCGGTCTCGGAAAAAGGCGAAGGGTTTATTAAAAAGAACAAAGTGTTGCTCCGCGCACCGACAACAACTGAGATACAAAAGAGAAAACAGCAGGAAGAGCGCGCCCGAAAAAGTCTTCCTGAACTTCGCTATACCGACGTTCCGCAGACCATAAAAAAGAATTTCAACTCCCCTCTTTGGGATGTCCTTGCCGAAACCTGCCTCGGCTGCGGCGCGTGCACCTATCTCTGCCCCACCTGTCACTGTTTCGATCTGTACGACGAAAAGCAGGAGACGGGCGGCATGAAACTCCGCGTCCACGACGCGTGCATGTTCGCCTCGTTCACCCGCGAAGCATCGGGCCATAACCCCCGTGGTAAACGCAGCGAACGAATGAGGCAGCGCGTCATGCATAAATTTTCGTATGCGCCGGAAATTTTCGGAGATATCTTCTGCGTGGGGTGCGGGCGCTGCATCATCAACTGCCCGAGCAATATTGATATACGTGAAACCGTTTCCAGGGTGACCCTATGAGCACGCATGACAACAATCCCTATATCGGAACGCCTGTTCGCATAGAAAAGGTCGTCATCGAGAATGACGAGAAGGACCTCAAGACGTTTCGGTTTGTTTTTTGCAACAAAGACGACGGGGACAGATTCAACCATCAGTGCGGCCAGTTCGCCATGCTTTCTGTCCCTGGCGCAGGCGAGGTCCCGATCGGCATCGCCTCCTCCCCGCTCGATAAAGGATTTCTGGAGTTTACGGTCAAACGCTATCCGACCGGCGTCGTCACCGCCGCGCTGCACGATCTGTCTGAAGGCGATACCATCGGCCTCAGGGGCCCGCTCGGCAACAGCTTCCCGATGAAGGAGCTTGAGGGGAAAAACATCGTCATCATCGGCGGCGGGTTCGCATTTACCACACTCAGGGCGACCATCCGCTTTCTGCTGAATGCCGCGGTCCGGCCCCGGTATAAGACCATCACGATCCTGTATGGAGCGCGCACTCCCGGCGAACTGCTTTATAAAAGTGAGCTCGATGCGTGGCAGAAGCGCAGTGATATAAAAACCTATGTGACTGTTGACAAAGGCGATTCTTCGTGGAAAGGCCGCGCGGGCCTTGTGCCGCTCGTGCTCAAGGAGATCGCGCCGAGCCCGGAAAATGCCGTGAGCATCGTCTGCGGCCCGCCGATCATGCTGAAATTCACCATGCCGCCGCTCCTCGAACTCGGGTTTACCCCTGAAACGATCCTGACCTCTCTGGAACGGAAAATGAGCTGCGGGATCGGAAAATGCGGCAGGTGCAATATCGGCAGCAAATACGTCTGCAAGGACGGCCCGGTTTTCTCCTATGCCCAGATCCGGCAGTTGCCGGAAAGTGACTTCTGAATAACATTAAAAGAAATACCTGATTTAATAAAATACTTGCTTTATTTGTTGGAGACCTCTAAAAATCCAGCTTCTTATTACCAGCTTTCACTCGCCTCATCGCCCCCTAAATCCCCCGAAGGGGGACTTGCTTGGAAACTATTTTCAAATGTGTCCCCATTCGGTTAACAATGTAAATATTTTCATTGGGGAAAGTTAGGGAAGTATATTATCTGTCAGCCGGCCAGGATTGCCGCGTAAGAAAAACAAAAAAGGTAATACTACATTTTCGCTCATATACCTATAAGAATTTTTCAAATTGTTATGTATAAAATAAAAGATGGAGGATTTTGAATGAAGCAAAGTGTTCATTCTGTGACTGATGAATTAGGTGAAGGTGATGGGATTGACCCACGGGATGAAAAAAAACATAGGATCGGTTCTGCAAAAAACAAACGTGGCTACGCAGCCTATAGATTGGCAAGCCAAATCAGGGACGTATTAAATTTGGAAATCCCTCATTCCGGCAACCAGATTCTTAATTCTTTTATTGTCGGACACGTTGAACCCTACGGTATTGGAAGCAATTTTGTTGTACAAGTCTATTCAACCGATCATACAACAGAATATGATCCCCATGAAATAAAAGATGCTCTTGATAATCTGAAATCGAGGTTACGCAGGGAAGTTGCCAAAAACGTTACTCGAAAAAAAGCACCGGATTTTAAATTTGATGTTCTCCCGCCAAGAGTTCAACCACGGTAATGGCACATCAAGAAGAATCTCCATTCTGTCTTGTTTCACTCGACACACAGGGAGAGTGGAATCGGCCATTGTTAGAAAACGCAGCGGCCATATCTGGATCTGAATGCATTTTTACTTCATCTGATAATAATAGAACGGGTTTGATATCCGGGGCTAAATCGTTTGATGAGGTGCTTCAAGATTTTCGAAATGTTATTGCTTGCGAAATAGTAAGAGATAGCGTTGATATTTTCAATTTCCCGGCACCACGAGAACGTACAGCTGTTCTTGTTGGTCACGAACAAACCGGTATTCCTAGGTCTGTCCTTAAAAAGGCAGATAGTATTGTTTCGATTCCTATGGTTGGTGCTGGTATGAGTTCTGTTAATGTTGCCGTGTCTGCTGCTATTACCCTTTATGTACTATCCAAAGACATAGGGAGAATGAAAAAGGTTAAAAGCAGACTCGCGCATCGTGATGTGGACATTTTGATCAATGCGCCTGAAGATCCTCATGAATTGGGGTCGCTGCTCAGAAGTATTTGGGCATTTGGCTGGCGAAGGGTATTTCTTAACGACCCCCATAGTGTCTGGTTTTCCAGTGATAAGAACACAATACTCGACAGTCGTGCTGCAGCAAGAAAATTTAAAAATCCGCTTGTCGTTCTACCAATCGAAAAGTTGGATTTTACTGTTTACGACCAGATTTTTGTATGTGATGAAACTCGTGAAGGCCAGCGATTATCGCGCTTCCAGATACCAGATGTTCGTAATTTTCTGGTCGTATATGGAAAAAAATGCGAGAGACTTCATTTGTCTGAGCCAACCGAACGGCTGTTTGTTGATTATGTAGATCATAATATTTCTCCATGTTTTCGGCACCAGGGATCCACCGCATTATCATACATCTCTTCTCTGTTAAAAGAATAAAATGAACCGGAATTTTTTATACAACGAAAAAAATGTACATGATATCCAAGTTCAGGATATGGTTGTGCGTCTGTGGTCAGCCGAAGGATCTGGAAATCGACATGAAATCAAGAAAATGTTGATTCCTTTAGCTAAAACCGGTTTTGTTTATCCATATATGGCTCTCATGCCTGATTGGCACCCGGGCGCTGATTTAGCAATTGTCGGTAGTGTTATTCCTACAAAAGAGGTTTTGCTGCCCAGCATGATTGGCGGCGACATTGGTTGTGGTATGCTTGCTGTTCGCTTGCCAATTACACTATCAGAACTATCAAACAGGTTTGAATCTATTGCATCCCACCTTCGAGAAAAAATCCCATCTGGCTCAAGTCAAAATTCGGTCGTTTCTGATCGCGTTCTTTCCAATCCGCTGTGGCAGAAAGAACTGAAAGCACCGGTATCGAATCGGACCTTTCGCAAATTATCCCATCAGTTTGCATCACTCGGTGGGGGTAATCATTTCCTGGAGATCCAATGTGATCAAGAGGAGTATCTCTGGATCATGCTGCATTCCGGTTCGCGCTACCTTGGGATTCAGGTACGTGATTGGTATGTGGAACAAGGATCTCAACAATCTGGAATAGATAAAAAAATATACGCACGCATTCCTTATTTAGTTGCAGGAAATGAAATAGCAAATGACTATTTGCTGGACATGCGAGCGGTGCAGGAATTTGCACGCGAAAGCCGAAAAGAGATGATGATCCGGGCCATTGAGGTTATACAAGAATTTTCATCAACGCTTGACATTATAAATATTATGGCTGCAGCCATAGAGGTAAGCCATAACTACGCCGCTCTTGAGAGCTATTTTGATGAGCAGTTGTATATCCATCGAAAAGGGGCGTTTCATATTCCCAAGGGTGAACTTGGATTGGTTCCTGGCAGCATGGGAACCAGTTCATATGTCGTTGAAGGACGAGGGAATGATTTCGCCTTCTGTTCGTGCGCACATGGTGGCGGCAGAGCAATGTCTAGATCGGTTGCTGCGAAAAGTATTTCCGAAAAAGCCTTTCGGGAAAGCATGAAGAACATTGTTTACAATTACAACGAATTGTTTATAGACGAAGCGCCGGATGCTTATAAGGATATCCGAACCGTTATGCGTGGACAGAAAGATCTTGTAAAAATAAGGTACGAACTAAAACCAGTAGTTTCGATAAAAGGGCATTAAAAACACGAAGCCCGTAGGTGCCCTGGCACTTCAGTCCAGGTTTTTCTCCTGTGTCCGCTTCGGTAAGCTTTTATACTTTCCTGAATTACTCTCTCGCACGCAGCCTGCCAAACTGAACCGTAAGCCTATCGCACGACTTACATTGAGATACGTTGTTATATTACAGTTTATCCCATTTTCAACCTTCGAAACCTGTTGTTGCGTCAAATGGGCTGCTTCGGCAAGCGCCTTTTGACTAAGCCCGGCACTCTTGCGCTCTTCCTGCAAACGCAATGATACATCAAGAAGTTCTTTCTCATCTTCAAACAATTCCCTGAACTTTTCATTCTTGAGAGACTCTTTAAGATGGGCTTTAAGTGTTTTCATGTATAGTTCTCCTCAACGATTGTTCGTTAAAACGTTCGAGAAAATTATTTAACAATACATCATATTCGATGTAATGTCAACGGCAAAACTTCGGAAACAGACAACGGGATATCTTATAAATCTGGTAATTTTGATCAGTGCCGGTACCTTGTATAATCAATATTGTACTTGGTGATCTTGTACTGGATGATCCTTTTCGTGGTTCCCAGAAGCTTTGAGGCCTCGGTCTGGTTTCCCCGCGAATCCTTGAGCGCATCGACGATCAGTTCCCGCTCGTACGCGGCCACCAGACTCTCGAAGTTGTCCTTGCGCACCCCGGCCTCGGCGATCTCCTTCATCTGCAGGGTCGGCGGCATGTCGTGGCCTTCAATACTGTCGCCGGTGGCGACCAGCACTGCGCGTTCCATGACGTTTTCGAGCTCACGCACGTTGCCCGGCCAGTGGTAGGCTGAGAGCATGTCGATGGCCGGGGTCGAGATGCGGTTGATGGTCTTGCTGTGCACCTGACAGTATTTCCTGACGAAATGGTCGGCCAGGAGCAGCACGTCGGCGCCCCGGTTGCGCAGGGGCGGCAGCACGATGGTGAACACGTTGATCCTGTAATACAGGTCCTCGCGGAACCTTCCTTCCTTGACGTCAGCGTCGAGGTCGCGGTTCGTGGCGCAGATGAGCCTCACGTTCACGCGCACGGCGTTCGTGCCGCCCACGCGCTGGATCTCCTTTTCCTGGATCGCGCGCAGGAGCCTCCCCTGCGCCTGCGGCGGCATTTCGCCGATCTCGTCGAGCAACAGCGTGCCGTTGTCGGCGGCCTCGAAACGGCCGATGCGCTGGGCCACGGCGCCGGTGAACGACCCCTTTTCGTGGCCGAACAGCTCGGATTCCAGGAGCGATTCTGGCAGGGCCGCGCAGTTCACTGCAATGAACGGTCCGTCCTTGACGTTGCTTTTGCTGTGGATCGCGCGCGCGATGAGTTCCTTGCCGGTTCCGGTCTCGCCCCGGATCAGAACGCTCGTGGGTGACGGCGCGACCTGTGCGATCTGCCTGAAAATTTCGCGCATGAGGCTGGAATTGCCGACCATCTCGGACGGCTTGCCGAAATCCTCCAGGGTGCGGCGCAGAGCAAGGTTCTCTTTTTCAAGCGCGGCGATCCGCGCCTGGTTCTGGCGGCGGTCATTGACCACCTGCGCGATGATGTCGGCGATCGCCTCAAGGAACCGCAGTTCGTTTTCCAGGACCTCGGTCCGCGAATCCGCGATACGGTCGACTGACAGCGCGCCGATGACCGCTTCGCCCGCCTTGATCGGTACGCACAGGAACGCGACATTGCCGTGATTCAATTTGCTCCGCGCGCCGGTCTTGTCGAGAAACTGGGGAGCGTCGCGGAGCTGGGGAACCAAAATCGACTTTCCGGTGGCCACCACTTTTCCGGTCACGCCCTCGCCGAGCCGGTACCTCCCTTTTCTCTTGTCGCTTTCGGAAATGCCGCGCGCCACGTCGACCATGAGCTCCGAGTTGTCCGGACTTAAAATCGAAATCATGCCGCGGTTCATGCCGGCATGGATCTCGAGGATCTCAAGGATCTGTTCCATGAGCTTTCCAAGATCGCCGCCCTGACCGAGCACATGGGCGACGTGGTAGAGCACGGACAGGCCGTTGAACCCCAGATCGGCTTTTAATTCAGAAAGGACCATAGATCAGATGCTTATAAGTCAATAATAAATTGTTTGGGCGTGTCCCTCACCAGCGGACGCTGGTGAGGGGCGGCGTGGCTCCGGGCGGAAACACACTGCCACAGGCAGTCCGCTCCCTCCGGTCGGTCGCTCCGCGACTGGCCTTCGGCCACCCTTCACTTGCCTCACGCAACAACAGTCCTATCTCTCAACCGTTGTCTTTTATTATTGTTTCGAGAATGAGAAGACAGCTTGACAGTCCCCCCACACGGACGATTGTTGCTTGGCAAAATCGGTACCCGGGGGTGACTGGGCTCAGCCACCCAGAAAAATTATTTGATAAACAACATTTCCCTATATTTAGGCAGCGACCACATCGAATCCGGAATGGACGACTCGATGGCATCGACATGCCTGCGTATGTGCTCCATCTGCGGCTTGAGGTCGCTGAAAAGTTTTGCCGTCTTCTTTTCGAGGTCCTCCGTATGGTGCACCTTTTCCAGGATCGCCTCCATCTCCTTGATGTTCTTCCGGATGTAATAAATGTCGGCCGAAAGCGATTCGAACGCCTCCCGCCGGTCCGGAAGCGCGCCGTCGCATACTTTCACCGATTTCCCGGCGCAGACTTTTTCCATGTCAAGGAGCCCTGAGGCCAGTTCGTTCTGGAACTCGTACGCCTGCGGGATCACCATGGTGTTTACGATATCGGCAAGCGTTTTCGCCTCGATATTGATGATCTTTTCGTAGGTTTCGAGCCAGATATGGTACCGGGCGGTGAGCTCGACCTTGGAGAAGACGCCGTGTTTCTGGAACAGGTTAATGGCCTTGGGAGTCATAAGCGCCTTAAGCGCCTCAGCAGTGGACGCGACATTCGGCAGTCCGCGCTTTGCGGCTTCCTTGATCCACTCCTCGGAATAGTTGTTGCCTTCCCACAGGATCGGTTTCGCCTCCTTGACGACCGACCCGAGCACCTTGAGCACGGCCGCGTCAAACGCGCCCTTCTTGGATTCGGCCTTGATACGGTCGATCATCATGAGCATGGCGTCGGCGACGATCGTATTGATGACCGCAAGGCTCGTGGAAATATTCATGGCGCTGCCGACCGCCCTGAACTCGAACTTGGAGCCGGTGAACGCAAAGGTCGAGGTGCGGTTGCGGTCGGTCGTGTCGCGGAAAAATTTCGGCAGCATGCCGATGCCGAGGTCGACCAGGTCCTGCTTCTTTCCTTTTGAGAGTTTGCCGCTTTCGAGCATACCCACGATTTTTGTCAGCTGCTCGCCGAGGAAAATGCTCACGATGGCAGGCGGCGCCTCGTTGGCGCCGAGCCGGTGTTCGTTTCCCGCCGATGCCACGGCCGCCCTGAGCAGGTCGCCATTGGTGTAGACCGCATGAATGACCGACGCGAGCACGGTGAGGAACATCAGATTTTCTTCCGGCGTTTCGCCGGGATTGAGCAGGTTGTTGCCCTTGTCGTCCGAGAGCGACCAGTTCACGTGCTTGCCCGAGCCGTTGATGCCGGCAAACGGTTTTTCGTGGAGCAGGCAGACAAGCCCGTGGCGGAGCGCCACTTTCTTCATGATGTCCATGAGCAGCTGGTTATGGTCGGCAGCCAGGTTCGACTTCTCGAAGACCGGCGCGAATTCATACTGGTGCGGCGCGACTTCGTTGTGCCGCGTTGTCACCGGGATCCCGAGCTTGTATGCCTCTTTGGAGACGTCGAACATGTAATTGAGCACCCGGTCCTTGATGGAGCCGAAATACTGGTCTTCAAGCTGCTGCCCCTTCGGCGATGGAGCGCCGATGAGCGTACGGCCGGCAAGCACGAGGTCCGGCCGCATGCGGTAGTAACTCTCGTCGATGAGAAAATATTCCTGCTCGGGCCCGCAGGTCGAATACACGCTTTTCGCATCGGTGTTGCCGAAGAGTCTGAGCAGGCTTACGGCCGCCCTGCTGATCGCCTGGTCGCTGCGGAGGAGCGGCAGCTTTTTGTCGAGCGCCTCTCCGGTATAGGAGATGAAAATCGTCGGGATGCAGAGGGTCTTGCCGTTTTCGACTTCGGTAATGAACGCCGGCGATGACGGGTCCCACGCCGTATAGCCGCGCGCCTCGAATGTCGCCCTGATGCCGCCGGAAGGAAACGATGATGCGTCCGGTTCGCCCTGTATCAGCTTGTTGCCGGTGAATTTCTCGATAACGGTGCTGGGGGTGGAGAAACTGATGAACGAGTCATGCTTCTCTGCCGTCAAGCCCGTCATCGGCTGGAACCAGTGGGTGTAGTACGTCGCCCCTTTCTGGATCGCCCATTCCTTCATGGCATGCGCGATCTCGTCCGCCTCTTCGTTTCCGATGACCACGCCTTCCTCCTGCCACTTCTTGAATGCCTTGAAGGTCGGGCTGGACAGGACATTTTTCATCGTCAATTCGCTGAATGTATTGACGCCGAAATATTCGGACACCCTGGGCGGATTAAGATTCTTGGTGACTTCCGACGGTTTGATGGACAACGTTGCGCTAGTTCGGTGGCTCATATAATCCTTTCTCCTACTATTAAAGGGAAAATGGTGGATAATGGCAAGTTTTTGTTAAATATCGACGCAATTGCCATGCCATAAATGTATCATCAATATAACAATAAGGCTTAATTTTGTAAAAAATGGCCTCAATGCAATTTTTTTAAGGTTTTAAAAAAGCTACAAACCTATTGATGATCAACCATTGCCACACATGAAAGTAAATATAGTATATTTACAATACAAATATGTATTTATTTGTGTCTTTTATACGTTTTCGTGCTATATTGTTTTTAGTATTATTCTTATGTGTGTGTAAAAACAAAGAATTGAAACATTTACGTGTTTTTAAGGCAATTAATCCATTTAAAAACGATATACCAACAGGATATGTTAAAAAGGTAAAAATATGGCACACTAATTGCACATATTTGAACTAAAAAGTATGATCTAATTATAGTTAATTGAGATCTGTTATGCGTATGACAGACCTTTTTTACTTTTCGCGCCATTGAAATACCGTGAATATATTATAAATACCTATATTTTCAATATTTGAAGATGGTTTTTAGAATAAGTTACCTATCTATGGATACAATATTGTATCGTATTTTCCATAAAAAGGACGGCGCTTAATGAGCCAGTCTAAAGGTCTTTACGATCCGGGGTACGAGCATGACGCGTGCGGCGTCGGTTTTGTCGTAAATGTCAATGGCCAGCGTTCGCACCAGATCGTGACTGATGGGATCACCATATTGAAAAACCTCACCCACCGCGGCGCCGTTGGCGGCGACTCGAAGACCGGCGACGGCACGGGCATGCTCGTGCAGATGCCGCACCGGTTTTTCGCCAGGGAGTGCGGGCGGCTCAACATCGCGCTTCCGGCCGAAGGTTCCTACGGCGTTGGCATGCTGTTCCTGCCGCAGGAAACACCGGCGCGGAAAAATGCCATGGCCACTATCGAATCGGTCGTGGTAAAAGAGGGCGGCGGCGTGCTCGGCTGGCGGGACGTTCCGGTTGTTCCTGAGGTCCTGGGCGAAATTGCGCGCGCCACAATGCCCTTTATCTCGCAACTCTTCGTCACGTTCGGGTCCCTTATGGGCGAGGAGCTCGAGCGGCGGCTCTACCTCACAAGGAAATCGATAGAAAACGCTTTGCTCCGGCAGGAGCGCCTGTCGAACAGGGAGTTTTACATCCCGTCGTTTTCCTGCGCTACAATCGTTTACAAAGGCCTGTTCGTAGCGACGCAGTTCGACCATTTCTATCCTGACCTCATCGACCAGGATTTCCAGAGCGGCCTCGCGCTCAGCCACCAGCGTTACAGCACCAACACGCTTCCGTCGTGGCCGCTTGCCCAGCCATTCCGCTACATAGCGCACAACGGTGAAATCAATACGCTGCGCGGCAACATCAACAATATGAAGGTGCGCGAAAAGACGATCTTCTCGCCGTATTTCAACGGCGAAGTCGGAAAACTCCTTCCGATCATCGACCTCTCTTCAAGCGACTCCGGTATTTTCGACAACGTGTTCGAGCTCCTCAAACAGGGAGGCCGTTCCATCGAGCACTCTATGATGATGATGATCCCTGAGGCGTTCGGCGCAAAATACCATATCAGCGAAGACAAACGGGCATTTTACGAATACCATGCCTCGGTCATGGAGCCTTGGGACGGGCCGGCAGCGATTGCATTCACCGACGGAGTGAAGATCGGTGCCACGCTCGACCGCAACGGCCTGCGTCCGGCCCGGTATGTGATCACCAAGAGCGGTAAGGTGGTCATGGCGTCCGAGGTCGGCGTACTTGATATCTCGCCCGAAGAGGTGCTGCAGAAAGGACGGCTCGCGCCCGGCAAGATGTTCATGGTCGACACGGCCCGGAACCGCATTGCCTACGATAACGAAATCAAGGCGTCGGTTTCACGTCGCAGGCCGTACCGCCGCTGGCTCGAACAGAACCGTATCGAGCTGAAAGGGCTTTTTCAGGCGCCCGGTCCGGTGCGCATCAACCGCGATGTGCTCCTTGCGCGGCAGTGGACGTTCGGCTACTCGCGCGAAGAGATCAAAATGGTGGTCCAGCACATGGCCGAAAACGCGCAGGAGCCGGTGCTTTCCATGGGCAATGACGCTGCGCTTGCCGTGCTGTCGGACAGGCCCCAGCTCCTGTACAATTATTTCCGGCAGCTCTTCGCGCAGGTCACCAATCCGCCCATCGACCCGTACCGCGAGCACCTGGTCATGTCGCTCATGAGCTTTGTCGGCCGCGAGCGGAACCTTCTTGACGAAACAGACCTGCACTGCGCGCAGCTCAAGCTGCCGCATCCGATCCTGTCGAACGACGATCTTGACAAACTCCGCAGCCTCGACCACAAAGGCTACCGTTCCGTTGTGCTGCCTATGACCTTTTACGCCTCTATCGGTGAGCAGGAGCTCGAAGCGGCGCTGCACGAGCTGTGCCTCGCCGCAGAGAGGAAAATCGACCAGGGCTATTCGCTCATTATCCTTTCAGACCGCGACGTTTCTGACTCCAAGGCGCCGATCCCTGCGCTGCTCGCGACCTCGGCCGTACACCGCCATCTGGTGAAAGTACAGAAGCGGCAGCTCACCGGCCTTGTCATTGAGACCGGCGAAGCGCGCGACGTCATGCACTTCGCCACGCTCGTCGGCTACGGCGCGAGCGCAATCAACCCCTATCTGGCCTTCGAAATCATCGCTGACCTCAAGGAGCACGGCAGACTGCCTTCGTCCCTGCGGCTCGAGGACGCCATCGAGAACTACATCACCGCGGTCAAAAAGGGGTTGCTCAAAATCATGTCCAAAATGGGCGTCTCGACCATACGGTCGTACCGGGGCGCGCAGATCTTCGAGGCCATCGGCCTGTCAGGCGCGTTCATCGAATCCTATTTCCCCGGCACCCCATCGCGCATCGGCGGCATCGGTGCGGCAGAGATCGCCCGCGAAACACTGGCGCGGCACGCTGCCGCGGCCGCGAAAAATGAGGCGGAAGCCGAGGCGCTCGACTCGGGCGGCCAGATCCATTTCCGCTCGTTTTCCGAAAAACACCTTCTCTCCCCTGAAGCGATCACGCTCCTGCAGCGTGCGGTGCGGGAAAACGATTATGGCCTTTACAAAAAATATTCAGCCGCCATCAATGACGTGCATAAAAACCTCTGCACCCTGCGCGGTCTTTTCGGCTTTAAAAAAACGTTCGCCCTGCCGATCGGCGAGGTGGAGCAGGTTGACTCGATCGTCAAGCGTTTCGTGAGCTCCGCCATGTCGTTCGGCTCCATCTCCAGGGAGGCCCACGAGACCATCGCCATCGCCATGAACCGGCTCGGCGCCGCCTCAAACTCAGGCGAGGGCGGAGAGGACGAGGAGCGGTACACACCGCTTCCGAACGGCGATTCTAAAAAGAGCGCAATCAAACAGGTGGCATCGGCGCGGTTCGGCGTCACGTCCAACTATCTGGTGAATTCGCGCGAGCTGCAGATCAAGATCGCGCAGGGCGCCAAGCCCGGCGAAGGCGGACAGCTTCCCGGTCACAAGGTCGATGCGGTCATCGCCAGGGTGCGGCATTCAATGCCCGGCGTCATGCTCATATCGCCGCCGCCGCACCACGATATCTACTCCATCGAAGATCTGGCCCAGCTCATTTACGACCTCAAATGCGCAAATCCTGAAGCGCGCATTTCGGTCAAGCTTGTTGCCGAAGCCGGCGTGGGCACTGTTGCGGCTGGCGTTGCAAAAGGACGTGCCGACATGGTTCTCATCAGCGGCCATGACGGCGGCACCGGCGCCTCGCCGCTTTCCTCGATAAAATACGCCGGCATCCCCTGGGAGATCGGGCTCGCGGAGACGCAGCAGACGCTGGTCATGAACAGCTTGCGCGACCGTATTAGGGTGCAGGTAGACGGCCAACTGCGCACGGGCCGCGACATCGTGATCGGCGCCCTTCTCGGCGCAGAGGAGTTTGGGTTCGGAACCATCGTGCTCGTGACGCTCGGGTGCGTCATGATGCGGAAATGCCACCTGAACACCTGCCCGGTGGGCGTTGCGACCCAGGACCCGGAACTGCGGAAACGGTTTACCGGCAAGCCTGAATTCGTCATGAATTTCATGCGGTTTGTGGCCATGGAGACGCGCGAAATCATGGCGGACCTTGGTTTCAGGACAATTGACGAAATGGTAGGCCGGGCGGAAATGCTCGAGACCGCAGCCGCCGTCGACCACTGGAAACGCCGCAACCTCGATTTTTCGGCTTTGTTTGCCGCGCCTCAGGTCCCCGATGGTTCGGCGCTGCGCTGCACAGCACAACAAGTACACGATTTTTCCCTGTCGCTCGATCCGGAACTCATCGCCGGTTCCCTGAAATCACTTGATAAAAAAGAACCGGTCAGCCTGTTCGCCTCGATCCGCAACTGCAACCGCACCGTGGGCGCAACGCTTTCCGCCGAGGTCTCGAAGCGGTACGGGTCAAAAGGTCTGCCGCCCGATACCATCAAATGCAAATTCACCGGCTCGGCCGGCCAGAGCTTCGGCGCGTTCCTGGCGCCGGGCATATCCTTCGAGCTCGAGGGAGACGCCAACGACTATTTCGGCAAGGGGCTCTCGGGCGGCAGGCTCGTCGTGTACCCGCCGAAAAATTCGACGTTCCGGCCGCAGAACAACAGCATCACCGGCAACGTCAACCTGTTCGGCGCCACGAGCGGCGAAGCATACGTGTGCGGCATGGCCGGCGAACGGTTCGCGGTGCGGAACAGCGGCGCAACCGCTGTGGTCGAGGGCGTGGGCGACCACGGCTGCGAATATATGACCGGCGGCGTGGTGGTCGTACTCGGGAAGACCGGCGTCAACTTTGCTGCCGGCATGAGCGGCGGCGTTGCCTACGTACTTGACGAAGACCAGCTGTTCGACACCTCATGCAACCTCGAAACCGTGGAGGTCGAGCCGGTGTCGAGGCGGGAGGACGAAGAGGTGCTCTACCGGCTCATCAGCAACCACGTCAACTTTACCGGCAGCGAATACGCGGCAAGGATCGTCCGCGACTGGACCGAAATGCTGCCGCAGTTTGTCAAGGTCATGCCGATCGACTACCGGAAGGCGCTCGAACGCCAGCAGAAAGCCGAATCAAAAGAAACCGATGTGGTGCCGATCACCGAGGAGGTGTACCGCTGATGGGAAAAACAACCGGATTTCTCGACTACCCCCGCGTCACCGGCCCCTGCCGTCCCGGGCAGGAGCGGATCAGGGACTTTCGCGAATTCTCCATCCCGCTTCCGGGCGACGATTTGGCGAAGCAGGGCGCCCGCTGCATGGACTGCGGCATTCCCTACTGTCATGCGCTGGGGTGCCCGGTCTACAACCTGATACCGGAGTGGAACGACTGCATCTACCGCGGCGAATGGAGAGAGGCCTTGCGGCGCCTCGAGGCAACGAACAACCTTGCCGAAATCACGGGCCGCGTCTGCCCTGCGCCCTGTGAAACGGCGTGCACGCTGTCCATCAACAGCGCGCCGGTCACGATAAAACAGATCGAGCTGGCGATCATCGAGAGCGGGTTTTCGCAGGGATGGGTCGTGCCCCGTCCGCCCCGGAAAGAGTCCGGGAAAAAAGTCGCGATCATCGGCAGCGGTCCTGCCGGGCTTTCGGCGGCCCAGCAGCTCCGCCGAGCAGGCCATCAGGTCACCGTGTTCGAAAAATCCCCTAAAATCGGGGGGATCCTGCGGTATGGCATTCCCGATTTCAAGCTCGAAAAATGGGTGATCGACCGGCGGCTGAAGCAGATGGCCGACGAAGGGGTCGTGTTCGAGACCGGCGTCCTGATCGGCGAAGACATTTCGGTGCGGTACCTCCGGAGGACCTTCGACGCAGTGCTCCTGACCGTCGGCGCAGGCCACCCGCGCGATCTGCAGGTGCAGGGCAGAGGGCTCGAAGGCATCTGCTTCGCCATGGAGTATCTGACGCAGTCGAACAGAACCGTTTCCGGCGAGACGGTGCATGAAAAAACGATCTCCGCAAAAGACAAGACCGTTTTAGTGATCGGCGGCGGCGACACCGGCTCAGACTGCGTGGGCACCGCCATCCGGCAGGGCGCAAAAAAAGTATACCAGTACGAAATCCTGCCAAAACCGCCGCTGTGGGAAAACTCCACCAATCCGAGCTGGCCGTACTGGCCGAACATTCTGCGTACGTCAAGTTCCCACGAGGAGGGGTGCGATCGGGAGTGGTCGGTCATCACGAAACAGTTCTCCGGCCGCAGCACGAGCGTGGAGGAAGGACGGTTTTCCCGCGTTGAGTGGAAAATCGGTGCCGAAAGCGGCCGGCAGACAATGGTTGAGGTGCCGGGAAGCAAATTCACCCTTAAGCTCGACCTGGTGCTCCTTGCCATGGGCTTTCTGCACGCAGAGCATAACCGGCTCACCGACGAGCTTGGCGTGGAGTTCGACGAAAAGGGAAACATCAAATGCCGGCAGGTGTGCGCCACCTCGGTGGACGGCGTTTTCGTGGCTGGCGATGCAGGGACCGGCGCTTCGCTCGTGGTTCGTGCCATTTATCACGGACGTGAAGCGGCGAAAAATATAAATAATTATTTAAGATAAAAATATTTATTGGCTAAAGGCTCCTTCGGAGGGTGTGGGGTGCCTGCCTGCCGAAGACTCGGCGCAGGCAGGGGCACTGGCTGTTTTAGGTTTTAGCATCCGTAACCCCCACCCACGAGATTTTGTTGCGTGAGGCTGTCATCTTCGTAGGGGCGATTCATGAATCGCCCATTGTGTAGAGACGCACGGCCGTGCGTCTCTACATACCGACCCTGAAGGGAGCACGCCCCAATAAATTATTAATTCAAATAAATTATTTTTAATTTCCAAAGGGACTATAATGCACCAGATGTACGGAACAGCGAAGTTCATCCTTTCGGCCGGAAAATTCGAGGAACTGCCGGTTTCAGTAGCGGATGAATTCGCCATCATAGGCCGCTCGAACGTCGGGAAATCGTCTTTTATCAACCACGTATGCGCCGATCACGGGCTCGCGCGGACATCAAAGCGGCCAGGTACTACGATATGCGCGAACCTGTTCAAGATCAATGAGGCAATGTACTGGGTTGATCTTCCGGGATACGGGTATGCGCGGACCACAGCCGTGGAGCAGGAGCGATGGGCGAGCATCGCCAGGGACTACTGCGAACGCAGGAGTAACCTGCGCGGGATCGTCTGGCTTGTCGACATACGGCATGTAGGAATCGCGAAAGACCGCAAAGCGTATGCGTGGCTGCGCTCACTCGGCAAACCGGTGCTGCCGGTCCTTGCGAAAACCGACAAACTGCCGCGCAGCGGACAACGGAAAATGGCCGGCCTGTTCATGAAGGAGTTCAAAGGTTTCGGCGAGCCGGTGCTGTATTCGGTCTACGAACACGCTGCCCGCGAACGGTTCTGGGACCGGTTTGAAACCTGGCGGAATAGTAGTAGGTGTAGAGACGCAATACCTAAAGGCCATACCTGCCGAAAATAATACCATTATTTCCTTGCAGGCCTTTAGGTCAGGATAACAGTGTTATACTGAGAACGGTCTTGCGTCTCTACGCCGATCGAATAATAATAGAACGATACACCGGAACACCTCCGGGTTATTTCCACTTTTTCATCGTGTATTTTGCCGGCACTTCATACGTGCCAGCGGGCGCGGCGGATTCCTTCACCTCGCGCACTTCCGACGTCGTGCGGGTCTCCCTGCCCATGATCGTGCTTGTCGAAACGGAAAAGACCACGAACCCCTTGATCTTCCCGTACTCCTTCATAATTTGCGCGGCAAGGTCTTTGGTACTTTGCGCCTTGAGAAAGAAGGACGCCATGAACTTTCTGATCATGCCGGGGTCGACCTTGACGTCCTCGGTCGCCCACAATTCCGACGTGGTGGTGGTCCCCATCATTTTCATGGTTTGCAGGTACTTTGTGCAGGTCCATTTGTTAATGGTCTTCGTTTCGGAAGTGGGCTCGATGGTCACCTCCATTTTCATCATGTTCGCGAACATTCCCGGCATTCCGGCGGGCGCGGCGGCGCTTTGACCGGCGCCGTTTGCAATGACCGACATATCTATTCCGGTATACGTCTTCTTTTTGTTGTCAATAAGATAGATCGAATCTTTTCCGGCGTTGAGCAGCACCGACGCGTCGGTCCCGTCCATGCGCAGCTTGTCGGCGGCAACCCACAACGTGCTGGTATCGGCTTTCGGACTGCCATCTGCCTTGCCGTCTTTTATGGCTTCGGTCGTTCTCACCTGTGTCATGGTCATATCGGCGTATACGGTAAGTGAAACGCCGAGCAGCAGCACCGTTAGACTTCCCCGGAAAATTCCGCGCATGATGTCCTCCTGGAAAATGGTGGTAAAAAGTTAGATTACTATATGCGTAATATAAGTATTTAAAAACCATTGTATCAACCCCGTCCGGATATATACGATGCCTTGTCGCAATGATATCGCGATCGCGCAACCAATAGACGGCACTGGCTTCCGGTGAAAAGATGGCCTCAGCCATAATCCGAATCGTATCTTTCCAAAACCTATCACATAACTAGTAGAGACGCAATATCTTGCGTCTCTACGAAATTATAGGTTTTTATGCAAGTTCATTATCTCCAGCACGAACCCTTCGAAGACCCGGGGACCATCCTCGAATGGGCAGCTGAGCGCGGCAATCCGGTGAGCGCCACCATGTTATACAAAGGCGAAACACTCCCCTCTTTGGGCCTCTTCGATACGCTCGTCATCATGGGCGGCGGGATGTCGGTTTACGAAGAAGATAAATACCCATGGCTTGCCGCTGAGAAACGGTTTATCAGGCGGACGATTGAAAGCGGCAAAGCGGTTCTGGGAATATGCCTCGGCGCCCAGCTTATCGCGAGCGCGCTGGGCGCCAGAGTGTACAGGCATACGCATAAAGAAATCGGCTGGTTTCCCGTGACCTTGACACCCGAAGGGATAAAATCGGAATTGTTCAAAGGCTGGCCTGCCCGATTCCCGGCATTACAGTGGCACGGCGACACCTTCGACATTCCTGCCAACGCAATAAAAACAGCCTCGAGCGAAGGATGCGCAAACCAAGCGTTCGTTTTCGGTCTTCGCACCCTAGCGCTCCAGTTCCATATCGAATCAACGGCCCAAAGCGTGGAACGCCTCTTGACAGACTGCAAAGATGAGATCGTTGCCGGAGAACCTTATATACAGTCTGCCGAAATGATCAAAAACCAGAAGCGCTATTTCCCCCGAATACGCAGGCTCCTGTTCCGGCTGCTGGATGCCCTTGAGAACTGCCCTGCGTATTAATAACTGACAGATAACAATAATTTATCCGTCAAGCAACGGCATCCGGTATCCTACCCCCGACTCGGTTATCAGGAGTTTCGGGAAAGACGGATCGATTTCAATTTTTTTTCTCAATTGCGCCATGTGGACTCTGAGCGTCTGGGTTTCGTCGTTCCGGTACGGGCCCCACAGTTCTTTCATCAAATGCCGGTGGGTCAGCACTTTTCCGGCATTTTTAACAAACTGGAGCAGGAGATCATATTCGGTCGCCGTAAGCCGTACAAGTTCCTCCCCTTTTTTAACGGTCCGGGTCTCCAGGTCTACCTGCAGATGGCCGTTCCGGAATTCCTTCAAATCGTCGTTCGGATGTTTCGCATGCCGCATTGCCACATGCAGCCGGGCGATAAGTTCGTCGACGCCGAACGGTTTGGTAACATAATCGTCCGCGCCCGCCTCCAGGGCGGCCACTTTTTCCTTCTCCTCGTCGCGGACAGTGAGAATGATGACCGGCACCTTGCTCCATTCGCGGATTTTCGTCAGCACGGTCATGCCGTCCATGTCGGGCAGTCCCAGGTCAAGGACCACGACGTCCGGCCGCATCGATGCCGCCTGGTAAAGCCCGTCTTTTCCGTTCGCCGCTTCGGTAACGTGAAAGCCTTTGGTCTCCAGGGTAAGACGCAGGATGCGCCGTATCTGGATCTCGTCGTCGATAATCAGTATTTTTGCCGATCCGGCCATTATTCGGCCTCTCCGGAAGAGAATGACTGGCGGGGCGCCGGCAAACGGATATCGAACCTGGCGCCGCCGCCATCGCGGTTTTCCGCCCGAACCGTTCCTCCGTGGAATTCGACGAAGCCTTTTACAATAGAGAGCCCCAGCCCGGTACCCCCGGCCTTGGTGCCCGGAATCCGGTAAAACTTTTCGAAAATATGACTCAGGGATTCTTCGGGAAAACCCGGACCCTCGTCTTCAATCGACAGGACGATCTCCTGCTGCTCGAAGGAGGCTGATAGGGTTATCGTGGTGTTCTCCGGCGTGTACTGCGCTGCATTGATGAGAATGTTCGCGATCGCCTGCTCAATGATTGCGGTGTCCAGTTGCGCCAGCGGCATGTCTTCCTGCACGCGCACGACAACGTTGTGTTTCAACAGTTCATTGCGCAGGCGGGTGCACACGGCATTGAAAAGATCGCGGATGTCGCACCATTCCCGGTGGATGGTAAGCGCGCCGGATTCGATCCTCGTCATGTTGAGGAAGTTCTCCACAAGGCGGTTCAGACGTCCCGCTGCCAAGCGGATATCGCTGATAAGGGTGTTCCGCACCGGTCCGTTCGCGAATGTCTGCGGGTCAGAAAGCGCGCTCGATGCGCTGGTTATGACCGAAATAGGTGTCCGCAGTTCGTGCGAGGCCGAGCGCAGGAGCGTTTTGCCGAACCGGTCCGAACGGAGGTGGAGCCGCTCCAGCGCAAGCGCAAGCTGGTGGAGCCATACCTGCAATTGTCCCGATTTGTCAAAAGACATGATCCGGCCCGGCGGCAAAGCGATGCCCATGACGCCCAGGCAATTGCCCTGCGAAATCAGGGGATAATAGGTCGCACCGGAAAAAGGTAAAGTTTCCGTGCCGCGGCCGGCCGGTTTTCTGTTCTTGAAGACCCATTCCGCCACGGTCCACTCCTTTTCGGAGTCCGGTTTTAAAGAGCTTGACCGGTGCGGTTCGCGGGCAAGGTCTGCACCGCTTTCCGCAGGATAGAAAGCAACCTCTCCGCCGAATTCGGCCCCTATGCGCCCGACGCCGGTCCGTGCGATATCGTCGACGGTCTCGGCCGACGAAAGGTCGCTTATCAGCACATTCAGCGCCGAAGTCTGTTGCTCACGCTGTCTTACGGCCACCCGCTGCGCCCTCGCGCGGGAGGTCAGCGCGCCCGTTGCAAGGGCGATGGAAAAAAACAGCAGAAAGTGCAGGATGTCCGACGGCTGCGAAATTGAAAATGTAAACCGCGGCGGGATAAAGAAAAAATCCCATATCGTCGCGGACAGGACGGCCGAAAGATACACCGGGCCCTTGCCGACAAAAAGGGAGAGGACGACGATGCCGAACAGCATGATCATGCCGATGGAGCGGTAATCGACCGCGGCGGAGATGAGCTGACAGGCAATCGTGGTCAGAAAAACAGCGGCGGCAGCCACGGCATAATGATACAAAGGCGAACGAACGCCGGGCAGTGTAGGCTGGCGGCTGCGGCGTGCAGCAGCATCCCCCTGCACCACATAAATATCGATCCGCCCGCTTTCCCTGATGAGCCGGTTCACGAGCGAACCGCCGTGAACGAGATTGTCGAAAAGTCCTGTCATGGACTTCCCGACAACGATCTGGGTCACATTGTTCTGCTGCGCGACGCGGACAAGGGCGCTGACAATATCATCGTCGGTCGTGGTGATCAGTTCCGCTCCAAGCTCCTGGGCAAGCGTGATGTTCTTTTTAAGCCTTTTTTCAGCCTCGATGGTCAACGGCCGGGTCGTCTGGACGGACACCGCAATCCACGGCGCTTCCATGGTCGACGCAATACGCCTCGTGGAGCGGATGAGCTTTTCGGAATGCGGGCTGGAACCGATGGCGACCATGAGTCGTTCCGCGGTTTTCCACGGGCCGCTGATCCGGTGTTCCTGCATGTAATCTTTCAGCTGCGAATCCACGTGCTGCGCGGTGGCGCGGAGCGCGATTTCGCGCAGAGCGGTCAAGTTCTCCCTTTTAAAAAAGTGCTCAATGGCCGCCGAAGAGCGGTCGGGCGTATAGACTTTCCCTTCGGCGAAGCGTTGCAGGAGTTCGTCGGGGGCGATGTCGACCAGCTCTATTTCATAGGCCGCATCGACAACGCTGTCCGGCACCGTCTCGCGGACCGTGATGCCGGTTATCTGCTGGACCGTATCGACCAGGCTTTCGATATGCTGTACGTTGAGCGTAGTAAAAACGTTTATCCCGTTGTCAATAATTTCAGCGACGTCCTGATACCGTTTCGCGTGGCGCATGCCTTCGGTATTGGTGTGCGCCAGTTCGTCGACCAGCACATACGCAGGCCTGCGGTGCAGTATCCCGTCGAGGTCAAGCTCCTGCATGTTCATGCCGCGATACGGAACCGGGGTGCGCGGCAGAAGCGGCAGGCCTTCCAGCAGCGCCTCGGTCTCCTGTCGTCCGTGCGTTTCAACAAGACCGATGACGACATCGATACCTTTGGATTTCAGCGCACGCGCCGCCTCCAGCATGGCGTAGGTCTTGCCCACGCCGGCGGCCATGCCGAAGAATATTTTAAGGCGGCCGCGCCGCGTTGCCTCTTCGCTGCGCTTTATTGATGCCAAAAGCGCGTCCGGGTCCGGCCGTATCGAAACCGGATCAGTGTGCTTCGATTTACTCATGATTGCATAGATCCCCTAGAAGATGAAACCTTTGCGCTGAGTTTCCTGCAAACAGCCTCAAAATTATCAAAAATATCCTTGTTGGTGAACCGTTCGACACGAAGGCCATACACCTCCAGAATAGAACTGCGATTTTTATCATACGCTATGGATGATGGCGACAAATGGCCGCCGCCGTCAATCTCTATAACCAATGAAAGCTTCGGACAATAGAAATCCGCGACAAAGTGGTCTATGGGACGTTGACGGAGAACGCGGAACGGGAACGTACGGAGAAAGCCGAACCAGAGCTTCTTCTCCGCCGGCGTCCTGTTTGCCCTCATTTTTTTTGCATTGTCAACAAGCGCCGGATTATACGGCAGATGCCTGCCGTTCCAAATCAGACCGCGTTTCCTGAGGGTTTCCGCGTCAAAAACAACACGGTGCGGCGTTTTCGCCATAGCGGTTTTTCGCGAAGCAATCCCCCCGCCGCAAACGCCCCCCTTACTAAGGGGGGAAATGGGGGGATCACTTTTCATAGGAACCCTCCACCACGATTCTGATTTCTTCTTCGGTCGATTAAAATAGATTTTTCCTATCTTTCATTCTTGAATTTTATGCCTTTCAGGGGGCAAGTATTTTACCGGATATTACATGGTTCTCCTAATGAAACAACCAGACAGGCAATGGTTCCCTTTTCAGCGACATCCTTTTCTTTGAGCCTGCCCTGGACAATAACGCCCTGTATATAATAATCCCCGGCAAAAGAACGTACCACTATTTTTCCTACTTTATAAAAAGTACTATCTGATTTCTGGCGATATACGGTCAAGGTATCATTAATTGCAATCCGATCCCTTATTTCCGCTGTCCCGCTTTCGAACAGGCAAACAACCGTTCCTTCCTCACCATAAGGATAAATCGGCGCCCCAGCCACACTGAACGGAAGCATGAAGGACGGAGCGATTGCCAACAATAACCACTGTATTCCTTTCTTTTTCATACGAATCCCTTTCTACTATGACATCTTTGGGTTAAATTCCCTGGCTTTCGCCTCACCTCGGACTTCGTCCTTCCCCTCTCCGCTTGCGGAGAGCCGTTCTTTGGATAGAATCATCTATCCAAATAAGGCCTTTAGGGGACAATTTTGGGGAGAGGCAGTTTTATTTAGATACCCCGCCGCTTGCTGCAGGGTTGTTTATTTTGTCAAGTGTTTCATTGAGCCGGAGCACGTTGACTCGCGGCTCTCCGAGAAACCCCATTTGCGGAAGGAATACGGCATGTTCGACCAGCGAAGCAAGCGCTGCCCTTTCGGCCTTTGAGAACTTCCTTTCCCGGGCGACCCTGGCAATCTGTAACCGCGCCGACTCCGGGCTGATGTCCGGGTCAAGGCCGCTGGCCGACGCGAAAAGCATGTCAGGCGGCACCACGGTCTGCCGCGGAAGACGGTTGACTGTACGGAACATGCGGCCGCGGGTTTCCACGGAATCCCAGAGCTGAAGTGAGGTGCAGCTCAAATTGCTGCCGCCCGAAGGCAAAGGATTATAGGCAATGGCCGATGGCCGCGCCTGGAAATAGCGCTGGCTTGTAAATTGTTGGCCGATGAGCTCGGACCCGACGACCTTTTTATGCACGACGACCAGACTGCCCCCTGCCCGGTACGGAAAAATAAGCCGGGCCACGGCGGTGACCGCAAGTGGATACAGCACGCCCGTGAGGAGCGTGAGCACGATAAATATCCGAAAAGACGCCAGAAGCTGCTTCATTGTCGAATCCTCATATCAAATTGCTTTTCTATCCCCCCGCCTCTGTCGCCCCCCTTTTTAAGGGGGGGGGGGGAAATGGGGGGATCGCATTTCATTAAATTTCTAATCACCAATGCTCATATCTTCTTCGGTTTATCCGTACATCTTATATTTTCCCGCCTCTGTCGCCCCCGCCCCCCTTAAGAAGGGGGGAAACGGGGGGATTTACACAATGTGAAGTACAGAAACCAGAATATCGATCAGCTTGATGCCGACAAACGGCACTACCAGCCCGCCCACCCCGTAGATGAGCAGATTCCGGCGGAGGACCTGCGCGGCCGGCAGTGAACGGTACGTAACCCCTTTGAGCGCCAGCGGAATAAGGAAAACGATGATGAGCGCATTGAATATGACCGCGCTCAGGATCGCGCTCGCCGGCGACGAAAGCCGCATGATGTTCAGCGCAGCAAGCGGGCCGGCATGCCCGGCAGTTGCGAAAAGTCCGGAAAACATGGCCGGAATGATGGCGAAATACTTGGACACGTCATTGGCAATGCTGAACGTGGTGAGCGCGCCGCGCGTCATGAGGAGCTGCTTGCCGATTTCAACGACCTCGATGAGCTTGGTCGGATTGCTGTCTAAGTCCACCATGTTGCCTGCCTCGCGCGCGGCCTGCGTGCCGGTGTTCATCGCCACGCCGACATCGGCCTGTGCAAGCGCCGGAGCGTCGTTGGTGCCGTCGCCGATCATTGCCACCAGGTGGCCCATGGCCTGCTCTTCGCGGATGCGGGCGAGCTTCATCTCGGGCGTGGCCTCGGCGATAAAGTCGTCGACGCCGGCCTCCGCCGCAATGGCCGCGGCCGTGACCGCATTATCGCCGGTGACCATCACGGTTTTTATGCCGCTTGCGCGCAGGTGTATGAACCGGTCTCTGATGCCGCCTTTTACCACGTCTTTTAAATTGATCACGCCGAGGGCGAGATTGTTCTCCGCCACCACGAGCGGCGTGCCGCCCTGTTGCGCGACATTATTGACAATATTGAATATCGCGATCGGATAAGTGCCGTCGTGTTCGAGGATGAAACGAAGGATCGCTTCGGAAGAGCCTTTGCGTATTGACCGCACTCTGCCGGTTGCGGCGTCCGGGATGTCGACGCCGCTCATCCGCGTTTTTGCCGAAAACGGGATGAAATGCGCTTTCAGGTCGATGATGCCGCGCGAACGGAGGTTGTATTCTTTCTTGGCAAGCACCACGATGGAACGGCCTTCCGGCGTCTCGTCGGAAAGCGAGGCCAGCTGTGCCGCGTCGGCGAGCCGCTGGCTCGTGACGCTGGGGCCGGGCAGGAACTCGGTCGCCATGCGGTTGCCGATCGTGATCGTGCCGGTCTTGTCCAACAGCAGCACATCCACGTCGCCGGCCGCCTCGATCGCCCTGCCGCTGACGACGAGCACGTTGTGATGCAGCAGCCGGTTCATGCCGCTTATGCCGATGGCGCTGAGCAGGCCGCCGATGGTCGTGGGAATAAGACAGACAAGGAGCGCGACAAGGATGGGGACCGACAGGACAATCGCCCCGCTCTGGTTCGCCGACTGCATGACATAACGGGAGAATGCCGGCAGCGTCATCACGACCACGAGAAACACGAGCGTCAGACTTGACAAAAGGATGGATAGCGCGATCTCGTTGGGCGTTTTCTGGCGCACCGCGCCTTCAACGAGCGCGATCATCCGGTCTAAAAACGAGCTCCCGGGTTCCGAGGTGACCCTGATGACGATCCGGTCGCTCAGGACCCTGGTGCCGCCGACCACGGCGTTGCGGTCGCCGCCGCTCTCCCGGATGACGGGCGCCGATTCACCGGTCACTGCCGACTCGTCCACGCTCGCGATCCCCTCGATCACCTCGCCGTCGGACGGAATGACCTCCCCTGCCTCGCAGACAACCGTGTCCCCGGCCTTCAGTTCCGAGGCGGCCACGGTCGTTTCACGTCCGTCAATTATTCTGCGGGCCATGGTCCTGGTGCGGCTCCTCCGCAGCTCGGCCGCCTGCGCCTTACCGCGTCCTTCGGCCATTGCCTCGGCAAAGTTTGCAAAAAGGACGGTAAAGACGAGCCAGAGCGAGATCTGCAGGTTGAATGAAAAAAGGCCGCCGTGATGGATGCCGCGCGCCGTGGAAACAACCGAAAGGAGCGCGCCGACCGCGACCACAAAAATGACCGGGTTTTTCATCAGTTGACGCGGGCCGCATTTTCTGAAGGAATCAACCACCGCGGACCGTAGTATGGCGGCATCGAATGGTTTTACATAAGGTCTGGATTCAGGCATATCAGAACCCTTTCCCGGCAATAAAGAACAGGTGTTCTATGATTGGCCCCAGTGAAAGCACCGGGAAAAAGTTGAGCGCGCCGATGATGACGATCGTACCGAGGAGCAGAAGTACGAAAAGTGCGCCGTCTGTCGGGAAAGTCCCGGCCGACGGCGGCGTAAATTTCTTTTGTGCCAGGTGGCCGGCTATGGCGAGCATGGGTATGATCACCGAAAACCGGCCGATCAACATTGCCGCACCGGTCATGAGATTATAGAACGGCGTATTGGCATTGAGCCCGGCAAATCCGCTGCCGTTGTTGTTCGCCGTGGAGGCAAAGGCGTACAACACCTCACCGAGGCCGTGGGTTCCGCTTACGGAAAGACCGGCAAGTCCGGCAGGTGTGATGCAGGCAAGAGCGGCGAAAAACAGCACCACAATCGAGGAGGCGAGGACCGCAATGACCGACATCTTGATCTCGAACGATTCGATTTTTTTCCCAAGATATTCCGGCGTCCTGCCTACCATGAGACCTGCGATGAAGACCGCCAAAATTACATAGGCAATCATGCCGTACATGCCTGACCCCACGCCGCCGAAAATCACTTCGCCGACCATGAGGTTGAACATGGCGACCAATGCGGCAAGCGGGGAAAGGCTCTCGTGCATGGCGTTGACAGACCCGTTCGACGCGGCGGTGGTTGCGGTCGACCAGATGACGCTGTTCGTGATCCCGAACCTGGTCTCTTTCCCTTCCAGTGAACCGGCGACGCCGAGCAGACGGTTGTCCGCGTGCTCGGCATAAAGGGAAACCGCAAGGCCGCCGATAAACAGTATTAGCATCGAGATAAAGAGTATCCGGCCCTGTTTTTTAGAGCCGACCATTGTACCGAAGGTATAGGTCAAGGCCGCCGCAACGAGCAGTATTGCCAGCATCTCGAGGAAATTGGACAGCGGCGTGGGGTTTTCAAACGGGTGCGCGCTGTTCGCGTTGAAAAAACCGCCGCCGTTCGTGCCCAGCTGCTTTATTGCTATCTGGGAAGCGGCCGGGCCGAGCGGGATTATCTGCTGCTGCCCTTCGAGCGTGGTGGCGGTCGCATAGGGAGATAATGTCTGCACCACGCCCTGACCGACAAGAATGACGGCAAACACAAGGCTCAAAGGGAGGAGGATATACACCGTGGAACGGACAAGATCAGCCCAGAAATTCCCGATGGTTTGAGACGAACGACGGGCAATGCCGCGGCAGAGCGCCGCAAAAACCGCAATACCGGACGCGGCGCTGACGAAGTTCTGGACCGTGAGCCCGAGAAACTGGGTGAGGTAGGAAAGGGTCGTTTCTCCGGCATAGGCCTGCCAGTTGGTATTAGTCATGAAACTTATCGCGGTGTTCAGGCTAAGGTGCCATGAGACCGCAGGCAGATGCTGCGGATTGAATGGCAGTATTTTTTGCGCCATTTGCAGGCAGAACACCATGGCCATTCCCAGACCGCTGAAAATCAGGAGCGCGGCGCAATACTGTTTCCAGGTCATTTCCTTTTCAGGATCGACCCCGCTTAAACGATAGGTCGCATTTTCGACAGGCCTGAGAAGCGGTGAAAGGAAACACCGCTTTTGCGATAACACGTCCGCCATATAGTTGCCGAGCAAGGGCGCCAATACCGTAAGTGCGGCGATATAAACAATGACCTGTACAAAGTCCATCGTATGCATGGGCTGCCTCGGTTAAAACTTCTCAGGGCGGATGATGGTGTATATCAGATAGAAGAACAGGAACACCGCCGCCGCGACGGATAGAATGGTTTCAAAGTCCATAGTAGTAACTGTTTCCTTTCTTAGCATTATTTTTCTATAATGTTTATCAGCAAAAATTAGTCCAAAAAAGATAAGGAAATTGTTAATAATAAGATGGGAACTATAAAGAAATGATAAAGATCGTCCGGCCCTATCAAAAGAATGTATTTATATTGTTAATTGCATCGGGAAATCGTATCATTTATGTAACCGCTGTTCACATTTGACGTACGTTAAGGGGAGGCATCTATGACGCCAACGACAAGCACGGTGATCGTTACCAGCGTTTCGGCCATTATCGCGTGGACAGCTGTGACCATCGCGGTGTGGCTGGCGGTCAGCAAGAACAACCTGCGGCGGTATATGCGGGCAGAGGTGCTGGAAAACCACCGGAACCTGTCCGTGCTGCTCGGCACTGCGCAGGGGTGCCTTTCGGCCCTGCAGGCCAACAACCCGGGGGCCGCGATCCAGAACGCGGCGCAGACAGAGGCGCACATCCAGAGCCAGATCGAACGGTCCATCAGGACCATCTACAATATCACGCATTACAACCGGCACAACGTTGACCGGTGGGTGCAGGACGGCGTGGTGCCGGAAAATTACCAGAGCGGTTTCCTGCGATATATCGAATAATCGTCAGTATAGCGGGTGAAATTTTTAAATTGTTCGGGCGTGCCCCCTTCGGGGTCGGCATGTAGAGACGCACGGCCGTGCGTCTCTACAAAAAGGGGCGATTCATGAATCGCCCCTACGAAGATGACCACCTGCCTCACGCAACAGCAATTATATCTCTTTGATGACAAAAATTGTATTCTTTCCCCTCTTTTCTACACATCCGTATCACCCACCCTTTAAATCAATCTGAATTCGCCACTTATCTTCTGGCACGCGAATTGTACTAATCTTCTGTGACAAGAATTCTCTCGATGTAAAGTCTTTATTATATACAGGAGGTTGTATCATGCGTAAAAATATCGGTCCGATCACTGCGGCCTATCTGCTCCTCTTTTTTTCTCTGTCGTTTGCCACCCCATCCACCGAACTCTGGACGGCGGGCACGACCGACATCCAGCCGTACGGCGTGACGCATATCGGTATCGACAACTATTTCACCGTGTTCCGTAAAGCCGCTGACGGCGCCGGCGGGTTTCCGACCGATGCCGGACTCACTATCGGAATACTGCCCTTCAGCAAAGTACAAATGGAAATTGGAATCGATCTTCTGGAGCCGCTTGACTACCCTGTAATGGGGAATGCAAAGCTCGGCGTTCCTGAGGACGGGTTCTTTAAAGGCCAGCCCGGTCTGGCAGCAGGGATCTTCAATGTCGGCACGAAAAAGGACGTTACCGATTATAATATCGGCTATGCCGCCATCGGCAAAACGGTCCCTGTTATCGGCAGGCTTTTCATCGGCGGCTATATGGGCAACAAAAATGTACTCGGCGGCAATACCGATAAAGGCGTTACAATCGCATGGGACCGCAGCTTTCTCCCGGCCAAAGGTGCTGGAGGGGCGGACTACAGCAGGATACTTCTCTGCGCCGACCTTGCCACGGGCAGGAACTTTTACGGCGGCGGCGGCGCAGGGATCGCACTCTATTTTAACGAAAACATCAGCATTCTTACGGGCCCGATTTTTTTCAACGATGAATCGCTCAACGGCAAATGGAAATGGACAACGCAGCTCGACATCAACGTAAAAACCTGGTAACCATAAACCACTGCAAGGAGGAACTATGATCAACAGCGGCGACACTGCCTGGGTACTTGCGTCAACCGCGCTCGTCATGCTCATGACCGCGCCCGGACTTGCCTTTTTCTACGGAGGCCTTGTCAGAAGAAAAAACGTGCTTTCAACCATGATGCAGTCGTTTTTCCTGCTCTGTCTTATCAGCATCCAATGGGTGCTGTTCGGCTACAGCCTTGCTTTCGGGCCCGATTTCCACCATATCATCGGCGGTCTGCAGTGGTTCGGGCTCCATAATGTCTGGATGGCGCCAAATCCCGATTATGCTGGCACCATTCCGCACCTGCTGTTCGCGCTCTTCCAGATGATGTTCGCGGTCATTACGCCGGCGCTCATCACCGGCGCGTTCGCCGAACGCATGAAATTCGCGACATTCGCCCTGTTCAGCCTGCTCTGGGCCACGCTGGTATACGATCCGATCTGTCACTGGGTCTGGGGCGCGGGCGGATGGCTCCACAATCTCGGCGCGCTCGATTTCGCGGGCGGCACCGTAGTGCACATCTCTTCCGGGGTTTCGGCGCTGGTCTGCGCGCTCATGCTCGGTCGGCGGAAAAATTTCCCGGCACAGCCGGTTGCTCCTCACAATATGACGTACACCGTGCTCGGTGCTGCTCTTCTCTGGTTCGGCTGGTTCGGGTTCAATGCCGGCAGCGCGCTGGCAGCCAACGAACTTGCGGTCTCGGCCTTTGCCGCCACCAATACGGCGACCGCGGCCGCGGCGCTGACCTGGCTCCTGATCGAATGGATCGTTTCTGGCAAGCCGACGGTCCTGGGCGTAGCGACCGGCGCGGTTGCAGGACTCGTGGCGATAACACCGGCATCCGGCTTTGTCGGCCCCCTGTCGTCCATCGGCATCGGGATACTCGTGGGCGCAGGCTGCTTTGTTGCGGTCACCATCATCAAGAACAAGCTCGGCTACGACGACAGTCTGGACGCGTTCGGCGTTCACGGCGTGGGTGGAATGATCGGCGCGCTGGCCACCGGGCTCTTTGCTTCGAAAATGGTCAACAGCGGCGGCAATAACGGCCTCTTTTTCGGCAATCCCGGACAGCTCGGTATTCAGGCGATCGCTGTCATTGCCACGATCGTCTATGCGGTGACCGTGACGTTTGTGCTGCTCAAGGTGCTCAATGCCGTGATGGGTCTGCGCGTAAACGAAGACGACGAAACCATTGGGCTCGACCACACGCAGCACCAGGAAAGTGCTTATACATTGTTAGATTAATAAATTATGCATGAGCTAAAGATACCTGTTTGGGTAGGGGGTGGGTACCGCCTGTTCAGATTTAGAGCATCCGTTACCCCCACCCTTAAGCACTTTGTGCGGCCTTCCGCGAGGGAGGCGAAAAATCACGCGAAGCGTGGAGATCTGCATGGGTGCACTAAATCGGAAAGCCGACCGAGCGAAGGTGCTTCCGCATCAAAAGGCTCTGGAAGGAAGCGTACGGCAAGGAAAACACATGTGTTACGGATACTTTTCTAAAAAAAGGAGGACACTTTGAAACTCGTTATTGCAATCCTTCAGTCCCATAAACTCGATGCGGTGATGAAGGCCCTTGATGAACGCGAGATCTACCTCAAGACCGTGAGCAATGTCCTCGGGTGCGGGAGGCAGAAGGGCGTATCGGAGGTGTACCGCGGCGTCCGCGAGGCGGGCAACCTCATCAAGAAGGTGCGGCTCGAGATCGCGGTCAACGACAGCTATCTGCAGCCGACCATCGAGGCGATCATGAAGGGTGCGCAGACCGGCAAAATCGGGGACGGGAAGATTTTCGTGCTCGAACTCGCCGAGTGGACCGGGCATGTAGCAATTGGATGAATAAAAGTTCAATATTAATTTTTTTTTGATTGCTGAGCCCAGTGTCCCCCGGGAACCGAAAGTGACGAGCAACAAAGTTCGGTGAGGGGGCACTGTCAAGCTGTCATCTCACTCAAAATCAACTTCAGATATAAACGTCAATGTGCAATAAGCAGAATTAATTTTTGCGTTAGGCCGGACGGAAAGTGACGGCCGGAATGAAATGAGGCCGGAAGTCGGAGCAGACCTATCGCACGAGCGAGCAGGGCTGCGACGACCGGCTCGCGCAAGCGAGAGCTTGTAGGAGGGCCGACCCCGCGAAGCGGGGGAACGCCCGAATAACTGGTTTTATAGATTAAAATCCTTCGCCCAAAGTCCAGAGCTTGTAGCCGACGGTGGAAATATCGAGGCGCACTCCCTGCGCGGTTTCGCTCCACGTATAAATAAAATCCGTGTATTTGAACCCTTCGGGCGTGCGGTACGTGCCGATCTGCTTTTCAAAAGGCAGAATGCCGGTCTTTTTCGTCAGCACGAGCAGCCGCGCCTGGTGCGCGGCAAACAGGCTTCGTTCCCTGACCGCATACAGGCCGCTGCCGCACCGGTAGGTCCCTGCGGTATACGGTTTCCAGAGCTCCCACGCATGGTTCGGCCCGCCCGCGATCCAGCTCCTGAGTTCAAACCCGTACAGGCACAGGGCAGCCGTAAAAAGTATCCGGAAAAATTTCCGGCGTTTCATCCTGAGTGCGTTCCAGAAAAACTCAGCGCAGATGAAATTGATCACCAGAAATTCGATGGTATCAAGGATTTCGTTCCAGAACGAGATCAGGAAAAGGTTGAGGAAAAACGCCGCGACCAGTATAAGGCCATAGAAACAGTAGCGGGGCCTGCGGAACGGAACATACCGAAAAAAAAGATAACTTGCCGGAACGATGAGAAACGGCGCCAGCCATAACAGGAATTTTACCATGCTCTTGGTCCTTTTGACCTTCAAAATAATAATTCTCACGGGAAAAATCTGCTATATTAATTATTGCTGAAATTTGCTTTTCTTTTCAGGAATACTTAGTTTTGTTAAGCCGGCATTGTACTCTGTCCGGAATGCCGGAAATAGTATTGCGGGCAGGAAGAGGAACAAGCGATAATTTGCAGGATAAAGGGCGTCTGCCCGAACAAGGCTTAAGCTTCTTGTTGTGAAACGGTTAAAGGCGTTCTGGAGAGCGGTTATTTGTTTAAATTGCCGTAACCAATATACCGACAGTCGCACTAAGATATTATGACCATTACGTACTAATACTCGTTAGGAGATAAAATGGAAGAAAATAAAACAACTGTATTGTTTTGCCCTCATTGTGGGAACACAACCGGACAAACCTTATTAATAACCCAAACATATTTAGCTAAATTTTATGGTACCAGTGATGGGTCTGAATCAACACACGAAATGATTTATAATGTTGTCCGCTGTGAGACTTGTAAGGAAATCCTTGTATACAATTTATTCCCAGAAAATTACGATCCAACAGAACCAATATATGGACATATAGTTTATCCAGCACAAGAAATATCAAGCGACAAAGTACCAGGACGGGTTGGAAAAATATATGAAGAAGCGATGAAAGTAAAAAACATATCTCCTATCGCATTTGTAATACTTGCTCGACGTGTATTAGAAGAGATATGTCTAGATAAAAAAGTTGAAGAAAGAAATCTATCTCAGGCACTGAAGACATTAATAAAGAATGGAGATATTCCAAAACCACTTGGTGAGGCAACAGAGCTAATTCGAATTGTAGGCAATGCAGGTGCTCATGCCACAGACAAGAAAATTACACCACCCCAAGTATGGGCAATAGATGATTTCATAAAAGTAATTATTGAATATCTCTATCTTGCCCCAAGTAAAATAGCAGAGTTTAAAAAAAGATACGGTGACTTTATGGAAAAAGCCAAAACAAATGAAAAGAAATCGGAGTAAGTTATATAAAGATATCTCCTAACAAGTCGTTTAAGCTGACCTGCCTCCGCGAATGCTCTGGCAGGCTAAAAAGAAGCTCGTAAAATGATCGCCTGCTGGCCTCGCAGCTTAATTCCGTCGTTAGGCAAAAAATTCACTTTAATTTGGATGGATATTTGAAAGATGAAAAATGTTGAATATATTTGCATATTCGCTGCTATTGGAATTATGGGGTGTGGAACCACCTATTTAGATAATGTGCATTCGATAACTAATATTCAAAATTGTTCTCCGATTCCAGTAATTGAAAGGAAAAAAAAGGATGCTAGATTAGATTTGCAATTGCAATGGAGTAAAGACAATAATGATATATTTATTGGTGAAGGAAATCCAGATGACTATCCTATTGGCTATCCGGTTATAAATGTCAAATTGCGTCACACTGTGGCAATAGGTAAGCTTGGAATAGACTATTCAATTAGCGATATTTGGTTTCTTTATGGTAAACTTGGATCGGGCATATTAGATAATCATAATTATTTTACAAGCAACATAGGAGTTGGTGCACATATCAATTCAAAATATATTTGCACACAATGGTACTTTTCCACGGGTATGAACCAGTTTTATTCAGATGCAGTTATAGAAAAATATCAATGGGGGTCGGATCAAGAATTTATTGAAACACCCCAAGGAAAAGCATTAGGACTTGTAATTGGATTGGGTAGCCAATTTATAACTAATTTTCATTATAGATATTGGCCAAATATTTATGCGGGTATTGATGTTCAGGCAATACAGTTTTGTCAAACAACAGCTTACGCCTTGCATGTTATAAATCCTACAATTGGTGCAATAGAAAATATTAAAAATAATAATCAATTGATAATTAGCATTGGATACCCTAAAATATTTCCGCAACATGGTAACGATAAAGCATTTATGTGGCCAACATTTTTATTGGAATGGATAGTAAGATTACCTTTAAAGAAATAATATAATAATTATTATCAATACAAATAAGAATGCCTAACAACCAATTAGAGCTGAAGCGTTAAGCGTTCGGCTAGATCCGGAAAAACAATTCGAGGTATGCAAGGGGCTGTGGCGCTCAGCTCAATTGGAACGTTAAGAGCAAAGATTCATTATTAAATCAAGCAAAACAAAATAAGGATTCAATTTTACCTGTGCAAGAAATAACTCTCAAGTCATTACCAAAATCAACTCGCCTCGTCTCACCTTCAATAAAAAATAGTATTGATATTAATCAAAACGGATCAGATTTATTTGGTAATTATTATATATATAAGGCTGGTTCTTGTATAAAATCTTCGATTTTTTTGAGTTTCGCGGCAAGTGGCATGTTTATAGTTGCAGGATTAATTCAACCGCAAAATCATAATTCAGTATTTGCTTTCATGTTTGATGTTGGTGGAATTGTTTGTTCTATAGGAGCGATAGGGTCGCTTTGGCGTGCAGGGGATAATCTTCAAAAAGCTTCTGGACATTAAAGAAATAATTGAATTATGCTCATAAAAACGTGTTCAAGCGGACTGTTCCTGCTTCGCAGGAGCCAGCCGCTTATCACCGCGTTATAAAAGCAATAAAAATAGGTCGTCGGTGCAATTTAATATCCGTCATTGATACTTTCGGTGTAATTTGAGAACTATTAATGTTATCTTATTAACCTAATTCAATTAGAGGACCATTTATGTTAAAAAAAATCACTATCGGCTGTATGCTTTTTTTTATGGCAGTATCCATTCCTGTATATATCCCCTCATGTTCCCGTTCCCCTAATTCGCCACAGAATGCTGAGGGAAGGTATAGTGTTGCCATGATAGCGGTTAATATGGGAGGAATAAGCGGTTGCGGATCAGGCGTGAGCGCGGTAGTAAGATATGACTCTGCACATAATAATACCTTCACGCAAGTAATCAAGGACGCTGATGTTGAGATCAATTCAGTAAAATTAATATGCGATACTAATGGCGGTAATTATACCATCTCTGATTCTATTATTAGTATCGATTCCGGCACGCAGTATTCTTTGACAGTAAAACATGCAGGAGTTGTTATTGCAACAGGTAGTGCGATAATGCCCTCAGAACCAACAATACTATCACCTGCGAACGGAAGTCAGCACCAAACCAATACCGATCTACCTGTCTCATGGGCCATCGTTAAAAACGCTACATCTATTTTCCTATCTATTCATTACAGCGACTCTTTGACTCCAGATACTACAATTTATTCTACCACGGGGCTCCCACCGACAGACACAACCTTCACGGTGCCGGCTTCGGTATTTTATAAACTTGGGATCTATTATATACACATGTTTGCTACATATGGTTTGCCAGTCGGAATTCAGTCGCCTCTTAATTATTACAGTTTGGATTCTACAAAAAGCTATAATATTTCTGGCGCTGCCGGCATGTGTGTTGCGGCTAATTTTCAAATGATACCTGATACGATTCGTGTAAATTATTGAGAACCAATAAATATATTGAAATGCCTTATATTTGTATGTATATTTATATGTATAGATAAGGGGATAGTGTGCCAGGCACTAGTTTTGAATGGGATGACCAGAAGAATATAGATAACCTTAAGAAACATGGCATTTCATTCGAAAAAGCCCAGGACGCGTTCGACGATCCGAAGAGAATAATAGCATTGGATCTTGACCACAGTACAAAAAATGAAAATCGATATTATTGCTTCGCAAAATTAGATAATGGCATAGTAACAGTAAGATTTACCTACAGAAAAGATAAAATACGAATATTCGGAGCAGGATATTGGAGAAAGGGGAAAAGAGAATATGAAAAGAAGAATTAAGTATTCAGCAGGACCTGTCGGCAGGTACAAAGTCATACCGGATTTCCTTCCCTCCCCGGAACAATTGGTTAAAAAAGAAACCAATGTAAAAGTGACAATTAATCTGCGTAAGGATAGTGTGGCTTTCTTTAAAACCGTTGCAAAGAAAAACAATATTCAATATCAAAAAGTAATTCGTGGGCTTCTGAATTCATACGCCGATTCCTATACGCACAATACCTAAAGATTCTGCTAACAAGAGCGCTTCTTCAGACTGGTGGGTCTTAGGTTTTCGGTTCGTTAAAACAATTCGTGCCGTTCGTAGCTCCCGTGCCCCAGCCGTTCTCAGGAATAAAATCGTTTATTCCCGATAAGGCCTAATGGCCGCTTAAGCGCATCGTTTAGTATTTTAAAATAAAGAATAAATATGAATGCACTAAATGAACACGAGAAGCTAAATCAAAAATATTTTGATAAGTGGGCAGGCAATTTTGAAGAAAATGGTTTTGCCTTCAAGTACTTTCAAAAAAGAGTTATTTCAGAAATTGAACTTAAGCCTGGATTAGATTTTCTTGATATTGGGTGCGGAACCGGGTGGGCTGTACGCTACGTTGCTGCATTACTAAATTATCAAGGTAATTTCGTTGGACTAGATCTTTCTGAACAGATGATTAATAGAGCCAATGAAATTGCTAAAGGATTAAAAAATGTAATTTTTTATAACGGGAGTTCAGATAATTTACCCTTTGCTAAAAATGCTTTCGATAATATTATTTGTACATTTTCATTTCATCATTATTTAAAACCAGAAATGGCCTTATCCGAAGTAGAACGAGTATTAAAAAGAAAAGGCAGATTTTTCATATTAGATGGTTCACCAGACGATCTAATAACAAAATGGATTGAAAAAGGTTTAGCAAAAATACAAAAAGAGCATGTGAAACAATATAGCTCTAAAGAAATTGAACAAATGTTTATAAAAGCCAATTTAAAATATATTAAAAGTAAAACAATAGTAATTTATCCTGTCAAATTGCATATTGCAGAAAAATTCTAACACGGCGTTCAACCTGAAGCGTCCCGACCAGGGTACAAAAAAGGAAAATCGATATTATTTCTTCGCAAAATTAGATAACGGCAATGTTCAGTATCATAAAGTTATCCGTGGTCTACTGAACTCTTACGCTGATACATACGGCCGGAATTAATCAGGTTTGCTTTCAAGTCGCTTAAAACTGACCCGGCCAGCGAAGAAATTGGGTTACTTTTAAACAATAGCCGTTTTGAATCCCACTGCAATGCATAAAATACACGTCATTGCCAGAATCGTAATCTCCATCATTTGGTTAGGGTTATGTATTCCTAATCGCAGCCACCTTTCCGACATAAACCGTTGTTTAATCGCCGGCATTGTACTCGGTGATGTAATTACCTGGATTATTTACCAAATTTATTTATTGCCAAGAAATATTATGCATTTCGGCATAAGCGGAATTGTTAATATCGCAGTTGTAATTCTTTTAGTCAAATATTTAAGGATTAGCTTGCCTGATAGCCCGGAATGGGCTGGAATGGCAATTATGGTTTTCATGGTAGCTGCCGCAATAAAGGGAATCTATTATTATATGGCCGAAACGTATTTTGCCGAAACGACAGATTAATCCGCTACCGTTCCGGATAACGCTGTTTTGCAATCCTTTCTACTGATTCCGGATGGCCTGGGGAACGGAAAATCCCACATCACAACCTGACCTCCATTGTAGCAAGCTTCTTTGCACCTGCCATCAATCGAATTATATACATGCCATGGCCTAAAGTGCCGGGCAGGAGCGCTTCATGATCGCCTGCGTTCCTGAATCCGTCGACGAGCACGGCCACCAGCTTCCCGCGGCAATCCACGACATCAAGTTTTACGAAATCACCCGACGGGACGGAATAATGTATCGTGTTGTTTGTGCAGGTCAAGAATGCCTTAGAAGGAACGGACGATTTCCCGAGATTGAACTTTGTCGCTGTGGCCACGGAGTCATTGAGTACCATGAAATCGAACAATGCATATCCGAAGGTGGTCCCTCGCTGCGTGCCATACATTCTCACGTAGCGTGCGCTGGTCCTGGCAAAGGTCTCATCGGTTACGCAGCGCCGTCCTCCGGTGGTAGTAGTATAAACCGGATTCCAGGTTGAGCCGTCGGTTGACGTTTGAATCTGGAAAGCTTTCGCATAACAGGAGTCCCATTTGAGTATCACCCTGTTGATGTTCATCGCAGAACCGAGGTCGACCCTTATCCACTGAGGATCGCTGGCCGCACTCTCCCATCGCGTAAAACTTGAATACGTCATGGAATCCGTTACATTATTTGCGACATAGGTGCCGTTTACCGATGAAGCCGTGGCTGTTTTGTGCATTGCCAGATTTCTTTTATAGTCA
>JBEKUX010000019.1:0-49246 GCA_049514575.1 Chitinispirillaceae bacterium
GGCCCGGCGCCATACCTTTCCGCGTGTTTTGTAGTTGTGCAGTACCGGCTGGAAGCGGTCGATTGCGGCCGCGAACCGGGCTTCCGGTGTTTTCCGTTCTTCAAATTCACGCCACAGGTTATAATATTCATGCGCCTGATCGGGCGGGAGAAGGCCGAAAATCCGGCGCGCAGCTTTTTTTTCGAGGGGTTTTCCTGCCGCACGTTTTTTTACGTCGTACAGGAATACGTCGCCGCAGTCGATCTCGACAATGTCGTGGACAAGCAGCATTTTGAGCACGGTAAGCTGGTTGAGGCGTCTGGTCCTGGACAGTTCCGAAAAAATGAGGGCCATGACCGTGAGGTGCCACGCGTGCTCGGCGTCGTTTTCACGGCGCGAGCCGTCCATGAGCAGCGTATGGCGGCGGACTGACTTTACTTTGTCAATTTCACAGAGAAATAAGAGTTGACGCTTCATGCGGGAAGTGATTTTCATATAAAGAGAAATATAAATAATATTTCTTTGGCTGAAGGCTCCCGCGGAGGGTGGTGATTTCGTAGGGGCGATTCATGAATCGCCCATTGTGTAGAGACGCACGGCCGTGCGTCTCTACATGCCAACCCCGCGGAGCGGGGGAACGCCCAAAATATTTATAAAATGGAATTATTTATTCACGGCAAGTTATTTTTAGTTATTATGGATCAGTTCTATCCCGAAGAAACCGAAGACACGGAAATAAAGGAGCATTTGAACCGCCTCCACAACAGCACGGTACTTTTAGCGCGCGACATCCTGCAGGACCCAAATTTTGTCGCGGCCGTGGTGCTGATCTGCATTTACAGCAAGGACGGCGGTGCGTACGGGCTCGTGCTCAACCGGCCTTCACACATGCCCCTTTCGGAAATCTTTGACGGCTTCTCCGAAATGAACGAACCGAGGAAGGTCTATATCGGCGGACCGGTGCAGCAGGAGGAGCTCCAGATCATTCAGATCACCGATGATCCCGTGGCTGATTCGCACCGGATCGCACCCCGTACCTATCTCGGCGGCAAGTGGGAAAACGTCGATCAGATGCTCATGCTCGACACTGACTCCTCGCGCCTGTTCCTCGGCTACTCAGGCTGGGCGCCCGGCCAGCTCGAAGGAGAAATAGAGGCAGGAGCGTGGGACGTCTTCGACCAGATCGACCTTGAGAAACTCCTCACGAACACAGACAGAATCATTGCTGCCGACGTAAAAAGCATTGCCGACTATCTTGAAACCCTACGGGCATAGCACCTCGCCATTCCTGATCATGGCTGACAGAAATAAAAAAGCCCTCGTTGCCGTCGCAACGGGGCTATCTGTTTAGAGCAGCGAAGGGCTGGTACTACGCCATTATTTCCTTTTCTTTCGCCACCAGCGTATCGTCGACCATCTTGATGAATTTATCGGTCAGCTTCTGGATTTCGTCCTGACCCTTTTTTGACTCGTCCTGAGTGACCTCTTTGTCTTTTTCGGCTTTCTTCAACTTATCGTTGGCGTCGCGGCGCACGTTGCGCATCGCGACTTTGCTCTCTTCGCCCGTCTTCTTGCAGTTTTTGAAAAGCTCCAGCCTTCGCTCTTCAGAAAGCGCGGGGATGGGCAGCCGCAGGAGGTTGCCGTCGCTCTGGGGATTGAGCCCCAGTTCCGACGCCTGGATCGCCTTCTCGATAGGGGAGATCATGCTTTTTTCCCATGGCTGGATCACGATGAGCCGCGCGTCCGGGATCGAAATGTTGGCGACCTGGTTGATCGGCATGGGCGACCCGTAATAGTCGACCGTGATGCCGTCCAGAAGCGCCGGGGTGGCGCGGCCGGTCCGGATACGGGAGAGGTCTTTTTTCAGCGTGTCCAGCGTTTTCTGCATGTGCTGGCCGGCATCGGCGAATATCGCTTGAAAAGCACTCATGATGAGCCTCCTGTGGTGACAAGGGTTCCCACCTTTTTACCTTCTATGCATTTTCTGAGATTTCCACTTTCCACAAGCTTGAATACGATGATCGGAATTTTGTTCTCCCGGCAGAACGAAAAAGCCGTGGCGTCCATGACCCTGAGGTTCCGCGCGAGCGCTTCGGCGTGGGAGATCCGGTCGAACCGGACGGCCCGCGGGTTTTTCACCGGATCGCTGTCGTAAACGCCGTCGACCTTGGTCGCCTTGAGAAGCGCTTCGGCGCCGATTTCCGCGCAGCGCAGCGCCGCAGCGGTGTCGGTGGTGAAGAACGGGTTGCCGGTCCCGCCGGCGATGATGACGACCGCGCCGTCCGCAAGGTATTCCCGCGCTTTACTGGAAGTAAAGCGCTCTCCGGCGCCTTCCACGGAAACCGCAGTGAGCACGCGGGCCGGACATCCTGCCTGCTCAAGAAAGCCTGCCAATGCCAGCGAATTGATGACCGTTGCCAGCATTCCCATGGTATCGGCAGCTACCCGTGGAATTTCTTTGGCGGACGCACCCCGCACAATATTCCCGCCGCCGATGACAATGCCGATTTCCACGCCCCGTGCATGCACGCCGGCGATCTCATTTGCAATTCTTTTGCATACCATAGGATCAAGCGTTGCTCCGGCTCCGGCAAGCGCCTCACCCGAGAGTTTGAGGAGTATACGGCGGTATTTGAGGTTTTTTCCCATAAATGAAGTCGCAAGTCACAAGTAAAAAGTAATCACTGAAAAGCATTGCTTGAGTTTAAAAAACTATTGCATACTTGCCTTTTCACTTGATACTTGGAACTTTATTACTATTCTTCGGCGCCAAGCTCGAGGCGGACAAAGGAGACCACTTTGATATGCGCACTAGGTGCGCCAGGCGCGCCTATTTCTTTCTCGGCGGCCTTGATCCGGTCAACGACCGAAGTATTCGGGTCCCTGATGTACGCCTGTTCGACGAGCACCGCTTCCTGGTAGAATTTGACGAGCTTTCCTTCGATGATTTTTTCCCAGATCTTTTCCGGTTTCCCCGAACTCTGTACCTGGGTAAGATAAATCTCTTTTTCCTTTGCGACGATATCTGTGGGAATGCTCTGGCGGTCGGCAGCAATGGGATTGGCGGCCGCAACCTGCATGGCCAGATCTTTTCCGAGCAGACCTACGGCCTCGTGTGCAAGCGCTGCCGGAGAGTCGACGCTCAGTTTCACCGCGACGCCGATTTTACCTTTCCCGTGAACGTAGGTCGAGACGCGTTCGGTTGAAGGATTTATATCGATTTTGCGGTAACGGCGGAAAGAAAGGTTTTCACCGATCTTGCCGACGAGTTCGGTAACGCGCGACTCCACGGTACTTCCGGAATCCGGCAATACGAGGCCTTTGGCTTCTTCCAGGGAGGCCGGCTTCTTTGCAAGAAGGAGTACGCCGAGTTTTTCTACAAACGCGATAAAATCGTCATTCCGGGCCACGAAATCGGTTTCTGAATTGACCTCATAAACGATCGCGCTCCGGGTGTCGGTCACAATCGATACGATCCCTTCTTTGGCGACCTTGCCGGCGCGTTTTGCCGCGGTCATCTGTCCCTGCTTTCGCAGATTTTCTATGGCAAGTTTCATGTCGCCGTTTGACGCCTGCAAGGCCTGCTTGCAGATCATCATACCGATGCCTGTTTTCTCGCGAAGTTCTTTAACCTGTGCTGCGGATATTTCCATGGTGTTGCTCCTTATTGCTTGTTGTGGGTTACCATCGGCCGCTTCCAATCACGGCCATACTCCTCAAATTCGGGAAGGAGTTACCTGCTTGCTCAGGTATCTTCGGGGAAGCGGGTCACTTTTTTATGCACGACACGATGGTGTTTTGCTTTTGCGTCCTCGATCAAATCGGCGGGAAGGCCGGGTACGGCCTCAATTTCCTGTTCGTCGCCCTCTTCGATATGCGCCGCCAGCTCGGCCTTCGCGGTCTCGGCGGCTTTCATCTCTTCAGCGGAAACCGGCTGTCCGACGGAGACGATTTCGTCCGCCACGGCCCTGGTGATGAGCTGCACCGATTTGAGAGCATCATCGTTCGCTGGCATCGGATATTCCACAAGGTCCGGGTCGCAGTTGGTGTCGACGATGGCGCCGATCGGAATGTGCAGGCGACGGCCTTCTGAGATGGCGATATGCTCTTTTATGGTGTCGACGACGAAAATAATGGCCGGAACACGCTTGAGATAACGGATGCCGGCGAGCGCCGTAAGCAGTTTTTCCTTGTGCTTGAGGAGCAGCAGCCGTTCTTTTTTCGGAATCGCTTCGAAGGTCCCGTCCTTCTCCATCGCCTCTATTTTTTCGAGCTTGGTGACGCTCTTGCGGATGGTCTGGAAGTTGGTCAGCATGCCGCCAAGCCAGCGCTCAGTGACATAGGGCATTCCGCAGCGCATCGCCTCTTCCTTGAGGCAGTCTTTCACCTGTTTCTTGGTGCCGACAAACAGCACCTTGCCGCCTGCCGCGACTTCTTTATTGACGCGTGCAAGGAATTTTTCGATGCACCGCAGCGTTTTGTTGAGATCGATGATGTAAATACCGTTGCGGGGGCAGAGAATGAAGCGCTTCATTCTCGGGTTCCAGCGTTTGGTCTGGTGCCCGAAGTGGGCACCCGCTTCAAGCAGGTCCGGCAGGGTCAATGAACTCATGACAACTCCTTGTGTTTGGGTTAGGCCTCCACGGGTATCATCGCAGAAAGATTTCCTGCTACTGTACAGTGTATAGTAGCAGGCACCCGCCTTCTGCTCGCGCCGTGTGCGGAATAGGGATATAAAAAAAAGATAACTATCGTTTCGAGAACTGGAACCGCCTCCGGGCCCCGGCCTGGCCGTATTTCTTGCGCTCGACGATGCGCGAGTCTCGGGTAAGCAGGCCGTTTTTCCGAAGGAGTTTCCGGTTGGCTTCGCTGATCTTTGCAAGCGATCGTGCGATGCCGAGACGCAAGGCGCCTGACTGTCCGGAAAGACCTCCGCCCCGGACCTTTGCGGTCATGTCGAAGCTTTCGCTGCAGGCGAGGAGCTGGAAGGGTTTCTCAACGTCCATCACCAGTACGTCGCTCCGCAGAAATTCGTTTATGTCTCTTCCATTGACCTTGCGGTCGCCTTTTCCCGGCTGCAGAATCACGAGAGCAATAGCATTCTTACGTTTGCCGACAGCGGAATACCTGTTTTCCAAATTTACTGCTCCTTGTTAGAAATATTTTACAAAGAAATCGGTACAGGCCGTTGGGCGCCATGCGGATGTTCGGCATTCCGGTACACATGCAGCTTTTTCATTATGTCTCTGCCGAGCGCATTTTTCGATATCATACCATGAACGGCGTGCCTGATCACCTTGGTCGGATCGAGCGCCATCTGTTCCTTGAATGAGCGGAATTTTTCATGGCCCGGATGCTGGGAGTGCCTGAAATAACGCTTGGTTTGCGGTTTTTTTCCTGAGAGCTTTGCTTTTTCCGCGTTGATGACGATGACAAAATCGCCGTGGTCCTGGTTGGGCGAATAGGCGACCTTCCGCTTGCCGATAAGGAGCGTTGCCACGTTCGACGCGAGTCTTCCGAGCATCTGGCCCGTCGCGTCAACGACGTACCAGTCGTGTTTGATTGATTTTGAATTTACGACTACCGTTTTCATGACATGCGATCCATTCAGGTGTAATTAGGATATTAACAAAAAAGTCTTTTGAAAATATAACAGCGAAGGAAGGGGAGTCAATAGGAATAACCGGATCATGCGCAAATTGCCGGTAGGGGGCACGGCGCCTAAAGGCTTTGTAAGGATAACGGCGTTACCGTGCCTGACGGCAGGCAGGTACTTTAGAACGGCGTCGTGCCCTTGCATGGGAAAAATTAATTTGCCTGTTTCTTCGCCCGCGATTTCGCTCTCCAGTTCTCCCAGGCATAGTAAAACGTCGGGGTGACGATCAGCACGAGGAGAGTATTGAAGAGCAGGCCCCAGAATATCGCCCAGGCCATGGGCGCCCAGAACTGGGTCGTTTCGGAGCGGGTCACGAACCCGAGGTGGAGAAAATCGATGCCCACCCCGGTCGCAATGGGCAGGAGCCCGATCATTGCCGTGATTGCCGTTAACAGTACCGGTCGCAAACGGGTTGCCCCGCCTTCTATGACGGCCTCTTCAAGAGGACGTCCGCTTCTGCGTAGCCGGTTCATGAAATCGATGAGCACAATGCCGTTTTTCGCCACCACGCCCGCGAGAGCGATTATCCCGACGCCGCTCATGAGTATGGCAAAGGTCACGTCGCGGAGGTCAGCTTTGCCTGCGGTTATGAAATTAACAATCGCGTTGAACTTATTGATGATAAGCAGTCCCCAGAAGACGCCTCCGAGCGACAGAAGTATCCCGATGAGAATCAGAAACGGCTGGAACAGCGAGTTGAACTGGAACACCATGGTGAGGAACACCAGGCACATGGCGATAAAAAATGCCTTTACAATGAAACCTTGCGATTCCGCCTGCATCCGGTTCCCGCTTCCCGGACGGATGGAGTAGCCGGGCGGCGGATGGATTTTTTTTACGGCCGCCATTGCCAGTGCCTTTGGTTTGCGTTCGTCCTTCTGGCCCGGAGCGAGTTCAGCCTCTACCTGGATGGTCCGCTTCCCGTCGACATGTTTGATCGATGCAATGTTGGCGCCCTGGCTGAACACCGCCACGCTCGGCAGCGGCGCTTCTTTATTGTCCTTTGAAACGACAATTTCATTGAGCCCGTTTAGGTTTTCGCGTATCTCGGGGGCAAGCCGTACCATGATTTTGTATTCATCTTTACCGATGCGGTACTTGCCTGATTCGTTTCCGTAAATGGCACCGCGGACCGCGGACGCGACATCGAGGGTGGAAAATCCCAGCCGTTTCGCCTGCTCGCGGTCGACATCGACACGGATTTCAGGGCGTGCCGGATCATAGTCATGGCTGACGTTGGTGAGTCCGGGGATCAGACGGATCATTTTTTTCAGCGTGTCGGCCAGAAGACTTAATTGTTGATAGTTGTCGCCGCTTACTTCAAGCTCGACCGGTTTTCCGGTGGGTGGGCCCATGGCCTGCTTTATGACCTGAAGTTTCCAGCCGGGCACCATTCCGGGCAGGGTATCTTCCAGCCAGGCCATGGTTTTATATGCGGAAACTTTCCGTTCTTCGTAATCGGTGAATACCACGTCAAGATATCCCTTGTTGCTCTCAGCCTGGCTGCTCGTCATTCTTGACGATTTTCCCGAACCGACAATGGCGCTGATAGTTTTGACAGAGGAGATATTTTGCGGCATTGAGAGACAGATACGCTCCGGTACCCGCAGCATTGCATCGGTGATGGCGATGTCCTGGGACAGCGGCCCCTCGATCTGGACCGATGCAACGTCGGGTTCGATGATCGGAAAAAAGACGACCCCCGGACCGAATATGTTGTAAGCGATAATGCCGGAAATCACAAAGAGGGCACAGAGCAGGGCAAGCATCCAGGGGCGATGGAGCACTGTTCGCAGGACCCGCCGGTAAAAGTCCTTGAATCGTTCGAACCATCCTTTTGTTCCTTCCCCCTCCAGCTTATGGACCTCTTTTGTGGTCATGGTGAGCGAGGCAAAGACCGGGTTGAAAATAAAAGCGACAAAGAGAGAGCCGGAAAGCGTGATGCCGACCGTGATCGGCAGATATTTGAGGAAATCTCCCATGATGCCCGGCATCCAGAGTACCGGCGCAAACGCGGCGACTGTGGTGATTGTTGCGGTCAAAACAGGGACCATTACCTCTCTGGTGCCGTCCAACGCCGCTTGAAAGCGGCTTTTCCCCATTCCCATATGCCGATAAATGTTTTCCACCACGACAATACCGTCGTCGACGAGCATCCCGAGAACCATAACGAGCGAAAACAGCACGACCATATTGAGCGTGATGCCCATGTAGCTCAGGGCAATGAACCCCATGGCCATTGAAAAGGGGATTGCCGTTGAAATAAAAAGCGAATTGCGGATGCCGAGGAAAAAACTCAGGACCATAAGCACCAGCAGGATGCCCATGAGAAGGTGGTTCTGGAGCTCGTCGACCATCTGCTTGATGTTTTTCGACATATCGTAGGTGATTTCATAGTGCGTGCCCGCAGGCCACTGGGTCTGGTCCTCGGCAAGTATTTTCTTCGCGTCCTCGACGATCCGGACAATGTCTTCGCCGGTACGTTTAGCAATTGTCAAAGTAAGAGACGGTTTACCGTTGGTGCGCGAAATGGACTGCCGGTCACGGGTGTAGGTAAAAGCGACCCTCGCGACGTCTCTCACCCGTATCATCCGGTCGTTCAGCGACCGTACGATGAGGTCGTTGAACTGGTCCGGGTCGGTCAGTTCGCCCGTTACCTGTACGGAAAAACGGAAACCGGAAGCGGTCATGGTGCCGCCCGGAATGTTCGTGTGCTGCGTAGATATTGCCTTTGAGATGTCCGACAGCGTCAATCCATACTGCCGCAGGAGCGCCGGGTCAACGTCCACGGCTATCTCCTTGTCCCGCTTGCCCTGAATTTTGACTTCGAGCACGCCCGGGATTTTTTCCATTTTGTCTTTAAGGTTGTCCACCAGGGCATCGAGGCGTTCAAGATCGTAATCCGCATACAGGGCGATATTAACAATGGGGATAGCTGAAATATTCAGCTCCTGCGTGATCGGGTCCTCGGCGTCTTTGGGCAGATCGCCCTTTGCCTGGTCTACTTTGTCCTTGACGCGGCGGAGCGCGTCTTCGACCTTGACCGACGGGTTAAATTCAAGGAAAATATTGGAAAAGCCCTCGTTCGAGGAACTGGTCATCTGTTTGACCCCGTCGACCCCGTCGAGTTTGTCTTCGATTTTCTGGGTGATGAGGTTTTCGACCTCGGGCGGATTTGCCCCCGGATATACGGTTGTGACGAAAATATACGGGATTTTTATTTCAGGGAATGCCTCCCGCCGCATGCCGGTGAAACTCATGAGGCCGGTAATGAAAAGAATGGCCGCCAGAACGATCACCGATACCGGATTTTTTAATGCAAATTTGGTCATAGTGTGTTTTCTCTTCGTTGCAGGTGTTATTAATATTTATTTGGCTAAAGGCTCCGCTCGTGCGGAGGGTAGGGGGTGGGCACCGTTGTTGCAGATTTTAAGCATCCGTTACCCCCACCCCCAAGCTTTTTTCCGGTTAAAAAAAATCTGTAAAGCTTTATTCGTTTTAACTCAACTGGAGCTTGTGAGTACGGGTCAAACGAAGTGACAATCCAGCACACACTTGCCCACCCGATACTCAATCGAAAGCCTTTAGCCGAAAAAAGTCTTAGTACTGTACTCTTGTTCCATCGCTCACCTGAAACGCGCCGATCACAATAAGTTTATCGCCATCATGGAGGCCGCTGGTTATGAGCGTACTGTCGCCGGCGGTCGCTCCTATCTCTACCATGTGCTGGCGCGCGATCCCGTTCTCCACGACCATTACCGAAATGCCGTTTTGTAATCGTACGATCGCGGATGATGGTATGACAATCGCTTTCGTATAGCTATGCCGCAAGATGCTTGCACGACCCACCATGCCGGGCCGCAAGCTTCCGTCCCTGTTGTTCACCGTGATGCGGGCGGTGACGGTCCGCGATTTTGAATCAACGGCCTGGTCGCGGCTTGAGAGTCTTCCTTCGTAAACGAGGTCCGGATGCTGGAGCAGGCGGAACTCGGTCTTCGTGCCCTCTTCGTAGCTGAATGCTTCGGTTTCGGGTATGGCAATAACCGCCTGAAGGCGGTCAATACGTGAAACACGCACTGTAGGCGCGCCGGGAGTAACGGTCTGGTATCGTTCTATGCTTCTGCTGACAAGGACACCGTCGAACGGGGCCTGGCACTGGCAGTCTTCGTATGCGCGTTGCGCTGTGGCCAGAAGCATGCGGGCATTCTGGTACGCCAGATTGGCGCCGTCAATGGCGGAACGGCCGAGCGAACCCTTTTCAACATTCAATTTCGCCCTTTCCATGTCGCCTTTCGTCACTTCGACCTGGGCTTTAGCTGCTTCAAGCGCTGCGCCGTACTTGTCGCCGTCGATGTCGCACAGGGACTCGCCGGACTTGAACCACGTGCCCACTTCCCTGATCGTATTGACCCGGCCGCCCTGGTTGGGAGCGATCAGCGTTGCGTCTTCGATGCCGCGCAGGTCTGCCGAATAGCTGCCCCAGTCTTCGAACGGCCGCTCAACGACATCGGCGGCCACGACCTTTACAAAGGATGAATCAACAGCGTGCTTCGCAGCGGCACCATGACCGGATTTCCCCTTCGCGCCGCACCCTGCGACCGCAATTGCCAGACAAACGGCAAGTACAAAATGCATTTTTTTTCCTGTCGTCCTCATTTTTCCTCCTCATCGATTTTTACAATAACTTTTCCCATGGCCACGAGCAGGGCGGCCCGGCTCCTCACCAGTCGGTAATGGGCGGTGGTCACGCCTAACTCCGCCTGTTGCAGGACTTCGTCGGCCCGCTGCAGGTCCGATAATTGACCGCTTCCCTGCTTGAAATTGCTGCTGGTCAGATCGTAACCTTCCCGTGCCGATCCTGCCATTTCCATTGACGCCTTGTAATTGCTGTCCGCAGCGGCGCATTCCGCAAAATCCGACCGGATCTCTATCTCCACCATTTTTGACATGCCGTCGCAGGCGATTTCCATTTTGTTTGCGTCGGACAGGTACTGCGCCGCTTTCGAGCTATTGGCAAACCCGTCGAACAGCGTCCACTGGAGGCCGATTCCGACGGTCCAGTTTGACGTCCAGTCCATATTGAGCAGTCCGGATGACGTCGCATACTTCGAATACCCGAAAGACCCCGTCGCGCCTATTGACGGAAGGTACATGGCTTTAAAAATTTTTGCCCCGCCTTTGTAACTTTCGGCGACCAGCCGGAGGGATTTCAGGTCCATCCGCTGCTGCAAAGCGGTTTTTACCGCATCATCTTGCTCCGGAAGACCGACGCCAAGCAGATCGTCAATCACGGTAACGGTGTCGAATGCCGAGGTATCGGTAAGCGGCCGGCCCATGTCGGCGTTAAGGACCATTCGTGCAGTCCGGGCGTCCCGTTTCGCGTCGAGCGTCGCGGAGCTTTGGCTGAGAACATCGGCTCTGGTTGCCAGGACCTGGGCCTTGTTCCCTGATCCGAGTTCGAAATTTCTTTGAAGAAATTCATTCACCTCTTTTTTACGTGCAAGAGAATGCTCGGCGATCTCACCGACCTTGGCCGCGATCAGCGCGTGATAAAAAGCATCAAGGGCCAGAAGCTGAAGCGTCTGCAGGTTCCTTTTATAGGTATAATGCGCCGACTCGTTGAATTGTTCGGCGATCTTTATGGCGTTTCCGACCTTGCCGAAGGTATAAATCGGCTGTGAAATGTTGACCCCGCCGCTGTATATCGTCGATGTTTGCGGTTGGGTCAGACTTCCAAGCATGCTGTTCACCATTCCCCACCTTAAAACCGTTGAATCTGGAAGTGAAGGACCGATGGCAGCCCGTTGTTGTGAGGGTAGTTCCCGTACCGCGGCAGTAGAGGCGGAAGCGTCCTCGCGGGAAGAGGCGCCTGAACTTGATCCGCCGCTGCCGGCAAAAAGCGAGCCATGACTTTTTGCGGCTGTTGCAGAAGCGGAAACCACGGGCAGCGCGTTCGACCATTTTTCGCGGACCATCTGTTCGGATTTTATAACGCTTTCCTTCATCATTTTGACCGAATCGCTCTTGGTGCACACTTCCCGTATGACCTCCTCTAGGCTTATCCCTTGGGAGAAAAGCGGGCCCGAAAAACCTGACAGGAAGCTTATAAGAACAACCGATGAAAATCGTTTACCCATTGGACGCCTCATGATTGCTTCGTTGAAATAATCGTATCCTCGGCATTTGCCGTACACCCAAGGCCGTGCGCCATGAATTTGAGGAGCTGCCTGATCTCTGCCTTGACGTCTCCCATTTTGCCGGTTAATTGCCACTGAAATATGATGCCTCGGACAAGCGCACCGAGATAATTTGCAAGCTGAATGTCGTCAATTGAGCTCAGTATTTCTTTCCGGTCCCTGGCGGCCTTGATCAGCGCGACCTGTTGCTCCACTATTTTGCTGAATTTAGAAGGCAGTTCGGCAAACAGGAGCTTATGCTTTTCAGAAAGTTTGTCCTTATGGATCCTGCACATGGTCTGGAAATTCGAGACCGAAAGAAGTAATGCGAAGTTCTCGCCGAAGAAGGTAAAAATAGTCGTGAGCATTACTTCGAGGTTTGCAAGAAAGCTCATTTCAGGATTGACCCTGCTCTCCATTTGATGATAGAGATTTTCAAGTTCCCGGATCGCCAGGGTCATGAAAATCTCTTCTTTATCAGCATAGTACGTATAAAGCGCGGCTTTGGAGAACCCTGCTGCAGTAGCAATGTCCTCCAGACGGGCCTCGAAGAAACCCATTTCCGAAAAAACCGTGCGGGCCGCATCAAGGATCAGATGGGTCTTGGTTTCCTTTACGGTCTGCTCACGAATGACCTTTGGGTCCATAATTTTACCTTTAGTTTATGTGTGTGACTTTGAAGTAAATATATTAAACTAAAAGAATATTGTCAACAAATATATTTCAACGAAAATCAAAACAAGCAGAAGTAGTATATTACTTAACACTCCATTCTGATTGAAGAAAGACGTAAAACATGACGAAATTGAACACAAATGCAGAGGATCGAGCGAAGTGTTTTTTGCAGGTATCGCAGAGGGATTGGATTTTTGGTTTGATCCTGTTTGTCATCACGCTTTCAGCCTATCAGCCTGTCTGGAACGGGACGCCGATCTGGGACGATGAATTAAACATGACCAGTCCGGGACTTCGTTCGCTGGGCGGTCTGGCGCAGATCTGGACGCGATTTGGAGCGACACAGCAATATTATCCGTTAGTGCACAGCGTTTGGTGGGCGGCGTATCATGTATGGGGCGATTCGCCGTCAGGATACCATTTGCTTAATATTCTGCTGCACGTCCTTTCCGCTTTGCTACTCGTAAGGATTTTACGGAAGCTCGGCGTAAGGGGAGCGTGGCTTGCCGGAGGGATTTTTGCGCTTCATCCGGTGATGGTGGAGTCCGTGGCATGGATTACGGAGCTCAAGAACACGCTGTCCGGGATCTTTTTCCTCGGTGCAGCATTAGCCTATCTGACCTTCACCGATGGCAGGAAACGGCAGTGGTATGTTCTGTCATCAGGCCTTTTTATACTTGGCCTGCTGTCGAAAACCGCGATAGCGCCCTTTCCGCTGGCGATGCTGGCGGTCGTATGGTGGAAGCGGGGCAGGCTGTCGTGGAGGCGGGACATTGTACCGCTCCTGCCTTTCGTTATGGCCGGAATTTTGTCGGGGCTGGTTACTTTTCATGTGGAACGGACCTTTGTGGGGGCCGAGGGTCGGCTGTTCAGTTTTTCCTTTATTGAACGCTGCCTTATTGCGGGTCGGGTGATCTGGTTTTACCTGAGCAAAGTCTTCTGGCCCGTTAATCTTGTTTTCATTTACCCCCGGTGGGCTGTGAATGCGGGGGTGTGGTGGCAATATTTGTTTCCGATAGCGGCGCTGCTGGGGGGCGGCCTGCTGTGGGCGGTGCGAGGCCGGTGGCGGAGTCCTCCGGCCGTGTTCTTTTACTTTACGATGATGCTCCTGCCGGTCATTGGTTTTTTCAATGTTTATGCGTTTCTTTTTTCATTTGTTGCTGATCACTGGCTGTATTATGCCGCCATAGGTCCGATTGCGATGAGTGCGGGCCTGATTGATCGGGCGCTTGGGTCGGTAAAAGGGGAAAGACGGTTTCTGAAGCCGGTGACTATCGGGGTTCTTTTGACGGTACTTGGTCTGTTGACCTGGAAGCAGAGCGGGATGTATGCCGATGCCGAGACGTTGTACCGGACGACGATCCGGAAGAACCCCGCGTGCTGGATGGCCTACAACAACCTTGGCCTCATAATGAATAGGATCGGACGGACCGACGAGGCGGTTGCTTTTTACCGGAAGGCGTTGGAGATCAATCCGCTTTCGGCTGAATCCTGCTACAACCTTGGCACCTTGCTGGCGAAAACCGGACAAGTTGATGAGGCAACGCTCTATTGCCGTAAGGCGATAGCGATCAACCCCAATCATGTAGAAGCTTACAACAACCTCGGCAATATATTGATGCAGACCGGTCAGATGAATGAGGCGGTTGGCTGTTACCGGAAGGCGCTGGAGATCAATCCGCTTTCGGCTGAATCTTACTACAACCTTGGCACCTTGCTGGCGAAAACCGGACAAGTTGATGAGGCGACGCTCTATTGCCGCAAGGCGATAGCGATCAACCCCGACTATTTAGAAGCTTACAATAACCTCGGCAATATATTGATGCAGACCGGTCAGATGAATGAGGCGGTTGGCTGTTACCGGAAGGCGCTGGAGATCAATCCCGGCAACGTCGAGGCCTGCATCAACCTTGGCAACATAGCGTGGCAAAATGGACGAAGGGACGAGGCGGTCGCCCGTTACCGGAAGGCAGTGGAGATCAATCCCCGTTGCGCCGAATGCTACAACAATCTTGGTAATGTAGCGGTGGAGACCGGACGAACGGAGGAGGCCATGGCCTGTTACCAGAAGGCATTGGAAATCAGTCCCGGCTATGTTGAAGCCCACATCAACATGGGCGGCATATTGCTGGAAAACGGGCAGATTGACAAGGCCGAAGCCCACTACCGTAAGGCGCTGGAAATCAAACCTGACGATGTCATCATCCTCAACAATCTTTCAGATGCCTTTCAGCGAATTGGGCGGCCGGGGGATGCGATGCCGTTTATCAGGAAGGCACTTGCCAGGGCCACGGCTGCAGGCCAGGAAGCACAGGCCAGGACGATTGCGGAAATTCTTGAGAGGCTCCATAAGGCAGGCCGTTCGCCTCCTTGATTATAATTCAGCGATGAGCTGTTTGAGTTTTGTTTCGGCAAGCTTCAGATTGAACGCTATGTCCGTGAGTCTGGTAAGGGATTGCTCGTAACTGTCTTCTGCCTGGCGCAGTTCGAGAGAGGTGGCCTGCCCGTACCGCAGGCGCTGCATCGAAATATCGAGGTTTTCTTTGGCAAGCGCCACATCTTGCTTTTCCAATGCCAATAAATTCCTCTGGTTTTCAAATTCGTCAAACGTGTTCTGAACCTGTATTTCCACCTGGAGTTTGACATCGGCAAGCGTATATTCTGCCGACCGCGTCTCAAGTTTTGCGGCCCGGATCTGCCGGACCGCATTGCCGCCCTGATACAGCGGCAAAGACACTGTTCCCCCTATCTGGGGACCATAGGCGCGGTTCATGGTGACCGAAGACGCCGGGTTGTCATTCCGCGAAAACGCGTAACCGCCGTTCACCGTTACCCTCGGCCACAGCAGGGAGTAGAACTCTTTTTCGCTCAATTTCGCCACGTTCAACTGTTTTTGCGACGATAAAAGCGTTGTGTTGTTCGCGCGGACTTTTTGCAGCAGCGTGTCCCTGTTGAGAGTAAAGTTGAACGGTATTGAATCGACGACGTCGAACGCGGTCTCCGCGTCCCTGCTCAGGAGCTGGTTTAACGTGCGTTTAGCGACGCCGATCACGTTCTGCTGGTCGACGGAATCCTCTATGTAAACATTGAGGTCGATCTGCGCCTGCAAAAAGTCGGTTTTCGGTGAGAGTCCCTGACCGAAGCTGGCGGAGAGTATCGTCACGCGTTCCCGGTTATACGTCAACACCTTACTGACCGATGCAAGCTGCTGCTTCTGGCGCACGACATCGTAATAAGCGACCGTAACGTTAAACACCGTCTGTAGTACCTTGTCCTTGAATGCTATCTGTCCGAGGTCTTCGAGCTCGCTTAGTTTGCTTTTGGTAACGAACATCTTGCCGCCGTCAAAGAGCGTCCAGGAGAGGACGGCTGCCGCATTCGCGGCGTTGGCATTCACCGCCGAAGAAGTGGTTGAAGCGCCGCTGGACAGCTTCTGATCGACGTTCCCGTCGGGCGTATAGTTATCAGACGCGGAGATCGCCGCATAGGGGAGCATGCCTGCGTTGCCGGCCGTATTGTTTATCCGGGCGACCTCGGCATCGTTATGGGCGATCATTATATCATAGTTGTTTTTCAGGGCAATAGCTACTGCCTCGTCGGCAGTAAGTTTCTCTTGGGCATGCACAACTGCAAGCAAGATAACTAAGGAAGAAATGATTTTTGGAATATTTTCCATAGATATTTTTTTGGATATTCGAGAGATGGAGGGGCATTTCCTCCGCTCCTGGGGATTCTTCTGTAGGGGCGGGGTTACCTCGCCCCTACTTACGGAAACGTCCCTCCACCTCTCTCTTTTGCCCATTTGTTTTGATTTTAACTCCACAGAAACTTGTGGGTACGGGTTCAACGAACTTCAGCCCTGCAATAATGGTGCTCACCCGTTACCCTCCGCTCCTGCGGAGCCTTTAGCCAATAAAAAATTTATAAAAATTATTTTTTTGCTATTAATATATACATCACCGGGATCACGAACAGCGTAAGCACAAGGGCAAAAAACAGGCCGCCTACCACCACGATGCCCATGGGCATGCGGCTTTCCGCGCCGGCGCCGAGACCCAGTGCAATGGGCATTGCCCCGAAGATCGTCGCAAGCGAGGTCATAAGTATGGGCCGCAGCCGCGCAGCAGCTCCCTCCAGCGTCGCCTCCACCTTGGCAAGGCCCGCTTTCCGTTTCTGGTTTGCAAACTCGACGATCAGAATGCCGTTTTTGGTGACCAGGCCGATGAGCATGATCATGCCGATCTCTGAAAAAATATTCAGCGTCTTGCCGGTGATCCAGAGCGAAAACATGGCGCCTGCCATGGCGAGCGGCACGGTGAGCATGATGATGAGCGGCTCGCGGAAACTCTCGAATTGCGCGGCAAGAATCAGATAAATCAGCAGGAGCGCAAGCACCAGAGCGAACATGGTGTTGGAACTGCTTTCCACGAAATCCCGCGACGGACCGCTAAGGTCCGTATGAAACGAGCCGTCCAGGATTTTTTTCGCAATTGCCCGCATTGCCGTGATCCCTTCTCCGAGCGTCTTGCCCTGCGCGAGCGTGGCGGAAACCGTGGCCGATTTATAGCGGTTGTAGTGGTACAGGGACGGCGGACTGCTGTTCTCCGTTGTTTTTACCAGGTTGTCCAGCTGTATCAGGTTGCCGACGTTGTTTCTGACGTAGAGCGACGTGATGTCCGCCGGCTTGTTCCGCTCCTCGCGTTCCACCTGCCCGATAACCTGATACTGTTTCCCGTTACGCAAAAAATAGCCGTACCTCCTGCCGCTCAGTGCATAGTCGAGCGTGTTCGATATGTCAATAACATTGACGCCGAGGTCGGTTGCTTTGAGGCGGTCGATGGTGAGGTTTACTTCGGGTTTGTTGAATTTCAGGTCAACGTCGATATTGCCGAACACCGGTTCGCTGCGCGCTTCATCCAGAAATTTCGGGAGCGCCGTCTCCAGATTGCTGAAATCGAGGTTCTGTAGGACAAACTGCACCGGAAGCTGACGGCCTGCCGAAAGCGAGGTCGAAATGGTCTGCTCCTGGACCGGAATGATCCGGGCGGCAGGGAACCGGCGGAACATTTTGGTGAGCCTGTCGTAAATCTGCTGCTGGGTGGCTTTACGCTCTTTCGGCTCCACGAGAAACATCTGAACAGCGCCCGTGTTGGTGCCGCCTGAACCAAGTCCCGTGCCCGCAAAAACCAGCCGGGATTCGGGTATGCTGTCCATGACGAGTTGCCCGATGCGGTCAACAAGGCTCTGCGTGTAATCGAACCCGGTTCCTTCGGGCAGGGTAAGGGAACCGCGGAGAATGCTCCGGTCCTCGAGCGGCGCCAGTTCTGATTTTAGTGTTTTTGAGAAGACAAAGATCAACAGGCCGCACAAACCCAATATAGCAATAGGGATCCATTTCCGTTGCATGACCTTGCCGAGAAGGCGGCGGTAGCCGACATCCAGCCCGGCAAAGAACGGTTCAGTTGATCGATAGAACCGTGAGTGCTGCGCGCTGATTTTTCCAAGCTTTAGATTCAACACAGGAGTTAGGGTAAGTGAAACGAACGCCGAAATAAGCACGGCACCTGCCAGCACGATACCGAACTCGCGGAACAGTCGGCCGGTAAACCCTTGCAGGAAAATCACCGGGATAAACACGACCGTGAGGGTGAGCGATGTGGCGATGACCACGAAAAAAATCTCGCGCGTTCCCTGTATAGCGGCGGTCCAGACATCCATCCCTTTTTCTATTTTCTTATAGATATTTTCAGTGACCACGATGCCGTCGTCGACCACGAGCCCGGTCGCGAGCACCAGGGCAAGGAGCGTGAGCACATTGATGGAAAACCCGAACACGTACATGATGAAGAATGCGCCGATGAGCGATACCGGGATATCGATCAGCGGCCGCAGGGCCAGCACCCAGTTCCTGAAAAACAGGAACACGATCGCTATCACGAGAAAGAGCGCAATGGCGATGGTCGTTCGGACATCGTTCACCGATTGACGGACGAACTTCGATTTGTCGTAACCGATCTGCAGGTCAAGCCCGGGCGGGAGGTTTTTTTTGATCTCGTTAAAGCGTTTGAAAAACTCATCGGCAATGGCGATATTATTGGCGCCGGGCAGCGGGATCAGGGCAAGGGAGATTCCTTCGGTGCCGTTGAGCTTCACGCCGGTCTCCACGTTTTCGGGCCCGAGCACCGCCTCGCCGATGTCGCTGAAGCGGATCACCTGGTCGTTGGTCTGCCTGATGATGAGATTATTGAAGTCCTCTTCGGTCGTAAGCCTGCCGAACGTCTTTACAATGAGCTCGGTCGCTTTGCCGGAGAGCTTGCCGCCAGGCAGTTCAACATTCTCTTTGTCAAGAGCGACATTCACGTCTTCGGGAGTGATGTTGTACGCCGCCATTTTGTCCGGGTTCAGCCAGAGCCGCATCGCAGGCCGCTTTTGGCCGTAGAGCCCTACCGAACTCACGCCCGGGATCGTCTGGAATTTTTCCTGCAGGATGTTTTCGGCGTAATCGCTCAGCTCGAGCGCGTTCATCGTGGTGCTCAGGACGCTCAGGGTGATAATCGGGTCGCTGTTGGCGTCGGCCTTGGCCACGACCGGCGGAGCATCGATGTCCTGCGGAAGGCTTCGTACGGCCAGGGAGGTTTTGTCGCGGACATCGTTGGCCGCCTTTTCAAGGTCGGCGCCCACGTTGAACTCGACCGTTATGTTGCTCACTCCCGTGGACGACGAAGAGGAGAGCGACTTGACCCCTTCAATGCCGTTGATCTGTTTTTCCAGCGGTTCCGTGATCTGCGATTCAATGATGTCGGCATTCGCGCCCGCATAGTTTGTCCGGACGTTGATGGTCGGCGGGTCGATGGCAGGATAGAGGCGCACGCCGAGAAAGCTGAACCCCACGGCGCCGAACAGCACGATGACCAGGCTCATCACGATCGAGGCGACCGGCCGGTGGAGTGAAAATTCGGAGAGGGTCATAGGAATTACATTGTTACTCTGGAGAATTTAAGATCAGCGCCGGGTTTCAGGAACAACAGGCCGGTCGTCACGATGGTGTCGCCCGGCGCGATGCCCTCAAGCACCTCAATCGTTGAGGCCTGCCGTACTCCGGTTTTTACCGTTACGAATTTTGCCTTGCCGTTTTTTGCCACGATCAGTTGTTTATCGCGTTCCTGCGGAATAACCGCCTGTGTCGGGACCATAAGCGCATTATTGTGTTGGCCCAGTTCCAGCGCCACGTTCGCAAACGCACCGGGTTTGAGCGAGGCGTCACGGTTTGTCACCACGGCCCGGGCTTTCAGGGTACGCGTGGCGGATTCTATCCCGCCCTCGGTCGCCAGCACATTCGCTTCGTGCTGGGTGGTATCGCCTTCCACGGTGAACATCAGCTTCATACCGGGTTTTATCTGACTGCCGTATTTTTCCGGAACGCTGAAATCCAGTTTCAGCTGGTTCAGGATGCGAATGGTGGCAAGGGGCGTCTGCGGCGTTACTTCCGCGCCGAGGCTGATGCTGCGCAGTCCGATCACACCGTCGAACGGCGCGCGCACTTCGGTCTTGCGTATCTGGACCTTGATTACCTCGATGTCCGCGTTGATGGAATTTACCTGCAATACCGACTGGTCGTAATCATTCTGGCTTATGCCGCTGATTTTAATCAGTTCGCTCTGTCGTTTTTCAGTCTGCTCGGCCAGTTGCAGCTGCGCCGTCGCTTTTTTAAGCCCGGCCTGCAGGTCGTCGTCAAACAGTTTTACCAGTAACGTACCCTGTTTGACGAAGTTCCCTTCCGACAGGTTGAGCATTACCACGCGGCCGGTCACCTCAGGCATGAGTACGGTCTCTTCAAAGGGTTTGAGCGTGCCTGAAACCGCGATTTTTTCGATGACTACGCTCGGTTTTACCACAAACCCTTCGACCAGCGGCATAGCGCTCCCCGGTCTTGCCCCCGCAGGTTTTTGCGGCGCCCCGGAATGGCACGACCAGAACACACATACAATTATACCGACAATAAAACTGCTGCTCAGATTAATTTTCATAATCACCACTTTATCGTTTCGAGGAAACCATCACATGTCTGTTGCCTTTTCCGGCTATTCTCAGAGAGATGGAAAATACTTTCTGACAGTAATACTTATTTATTCGTAGATTATGAGAAAATCATTAGACAGAATCGTTTGCACTGTGAACAATTATAAGCTAAAGCTATGCCAATTTAATTAGTTAAATGTAATTAGACTTGCCGGAAGGCTGTTTTGTTGCAAAATTCGCCATAAACGCCACAGAAATAGTTACCACGATTTTCAATGAATAGAGGCGCCCTGATGTGTTATATTTTATTACAATGTTTTTCAGGCGTGTCCGGTTAACCTTTAGATAACGGGATTGCCCCGGATAGGAGTGTCGTATGAAATGGTATCATTATGTCGCATGCTTTTTTGCCGGCGCTTTTCTTGCCAATACGGTCCCGCATTTTGTGCATGGAATTTCCGGTGACTGTTTCCCGAGTCCCTTTGCAAACCCGCCGGGCAGGGGGCTTTCGTCTCCGCTGGTCAATGTATTGTGGGGCCTTGGAAACCTGGTAGTTGGCTATGTGCTGTGCCGTGCCGGAAAGGTATTCAAGGCCAACGTCGGGGGCCTGCTCGTATTTTTCGCCGGCATTGCGTTCATAAGCATCACCTGTGCTCATGCGTTTGCTGCGAAAGTTCATTAGTGTCAGGCGATTTGGTAGAATGAATAAACGCGTGTACTATTGAAATAGAATAAGTAAACGCGTGTACTAAAGGAGAAATGATATGAAAAATGTTCTGGCGGCTATGGCCGGCGTGTTTTTGATCGCAGGATTACTGATAACAGCGTCAGTTTTTGCGCATGATTCCACGTCTACTATCGATACGAAGGAGAAGAATATGAAAAAGTCTATCGGAGCGAAAACCTTTGTTTTCCCCACGCCTGTTTTTGTCGTGGGATCATACGATACATCCGGAAGGCCGAACACAATGGTCGTTGCCTGGGGCGGTATCTGCTGTTCAAAGCCGCCGTGTGTTGCTATCGCCATCCGGGAGGCTACGTATACCTACGGCAATATCATGGCGCGCAAGGCCTTTACGATCAGCATCCCTTCGGAGAAGTATATCAAAGAGGCCGATTACTTTGGGATCGTTTCGGGCCGGACAGAGGACAAGTTTGCCGCGACAAAGCTCACGCCGGTAAAAAGCGACCTGGTGGACGCCCCGTACGTCAAGGAGTTCCCGTTTGTCGTTGAATGCTCTGTAGTCAAGATTGAAAAATTAGGGTCGCATACGATGTTCATCGGCGAGATCAAGGACGTTAAGGCCGATGAGGCGGTGCTGGGGAGCGACGGAGCGCCGGACATCGCGAAGATACAGCCGATGATCTTCAACCCGGCAAACCGCGCCTATTACGGCATCGGCAAATACCTGGGCGATGCATTTTCGGAGGGGAAGAAGATAAAAGAATAAACAAGGTCGCCGGTGTTGTGGAAACAGGACAGGAACTGAATAAATCATCAACTATCATATTGAAATCGAAGGGATCGTTTATGAAGATTATGGCTATTAACGGGGGTCCGCGGAAAACATGGAACACCGCCACGTTATTGCAGAAGGCGCTGGAAGGTGCGGCGTCGCAGGGGGCGGAAACCGAACTCATCCACCTGTATGACCTCGATTATAAAGGTTGCACAAGTTGTTTCTCCTGTAAACTGAAGGGCGGCAAAAGTTACGGCAGGTGCGCCCTACAGGATGACCTGACGCCCATTCTGGGCCGGATCGCGGAAGCCGGCGCATTGATCCTTGGTTCACCCATCTACCTGGGAGCAATGACCGGCGAGATGCGGTCGTTCCTGGAACGGCTCACCTTTCCCTATCTGGTGTATGATAGGGAACGTTCGTCCCTCTTTAAAAAGAAGCTGCCGGTGGGTCTCATTTATACCATGGGCGCGCCGGAGGGCCGGATCAAGGAAGCGGGATATGACCGGCAGTTTACCTTGATGGAAACGATCATGAAGAGGATATTCGGCGCATCGGAGTCGCTGCTGGTTACCGATACCTATCAATTTGATGATTATTCCAAGTATGTGGTCACCGGAATGGATGTTGAAGCCAAAACCAGACGCCGAAAGGAAGTATTTCCGCTGGACTGCCGGAAGGCCTACGAAATGGGCGTCCGGTTTGCCCGTTCCTCCTCTGGAACGGGCAGTTAATAACCCGGAGAACACAGTATGGCAAACGTGGTCTATATCTTCGGTTACGGATCATTGATTTATGCCGATGGGATCAATGGCCGGGGCATGACAAAAACCTATTCCGAGCACGACCTGATCGTGACCCGGCTTAAAGGGTATCGTCGCGAATGGAACGCACTCGATGCCGACGGCTGGACCTATCTCGGGCTGGTGGAAGATCCGGCGTCAACGGTAAACGGCGTTTTGTTCCCGCTTGAAACGGACATGACCGATATCAGAAATTTTGATACCTCCGAGGCCGTCCATACGTTGTATGAACTCGTCGACGTAGTGGACCTTGTCGAAGATTTTCCCGGGTCCATTGTGTTGACGGATGTAATTAAACATCCGAAGTACGGCGGAAGGATCGATCCGGATTATCAGGCGATGATTTCCGCCGGACTTGCGATGAGAGGCAATGCATTCAAGGACGAGTTCCTGAGGACGACCTTTTCCATCGGCCGGCCATCAAATGAATAAAATCATTTACTCCTTATCTGAAGACCTGCCGAAGAGGTATCGAAGGCAGATGACCGGGCCGGGGTGCAAAGTTCCGGCCTCATTTTATTTTATCCTACTGTTGACACTCACCCTAAAAAAGGGTATATTTGATTATGGTCTATGCGGTTATTCTGAAAAAGGCGGTAAAAAAAAACCTTCAAAGACTGCCGTCGAACGTGCAGCAACGATTTGAAGCTCTGGCAATCGCGCTCCGTGACGGAGGGCCGACCGGGCCGCATGGCTGGTCGAATTACGGCAAGCTTGGAGAAAACGAATATCATTGTCATTTAACGTATCATTATGCCGCCTGCTGGCGGTGTGAAAAAGGAACCATAACCGTAGAGGTGTACTATGTCGGCAGCCGTGAAAATGCGCCCTATTAGCATCAGGTTCAGGCCCCGGACTCCCGCACGGGTGATTCATTCGGTAAAGAGGCAGTTCTCCGATTATATCATTAAGGCAAGCGATGAATTCGAGGACTGGTTCGAAACCGGCCTCCATCGGGAAATCGCTTCCGGCATGAAGCCGGGTGATTATCTGCGGAATTTTCGTGAAGCGTACCGGTTGACGCAGCATGACCTTGCGGAAAAAATCGGCGTCCGCGTCAATTACCTTTCCGATATGGAAACAGGGCAGCGGGCGATAAGCAGGAAGAACGCGAAAAAGCTTGCCGGCATATTCAACGTGAACCCCGGCGTGTTTATCTGACTGGTTTAAACACCCTGAAAACCAGAGTGAAATCGATTACGGCCCGCATTACATATTCCGCTTGTCTTTGACCCGTCAAGGTATTTATTATCTATGTAGTAAAGGATTTTGGGCGGCGCGGAATGAAATTTTCGCAGGTTATCGGGGATCTGATTTTTGAGGGATAAGCAGCTTTCCTGGACACTTTAGAGGAAAAAAAGGATTATATTATTCCTATATATCGAATTAGACATTGTAAAATGGATGGCAGAACGGAGTGACACCATGACCGGACGAATTGCGGGATTCCTTATGATGGCGCAAACCGCGGTGTTGATGGTTGCCGGAACAGCTGGGGCGATGTTATCGGACACGTGCAATCAGGAGATGTGGGTGACAAACGGACCGGTATATACTATTGTCCCGGCCGGAAAGATGGTTTACATCGGCGGATCATTTTGGTATGTCGGCCCTTATACCGGTAGCTTCGCTCCAATAGATAAAGCGACAGGCTCGCCGGTAACGACTTTTCCCAAGATCAATGGTAGTGTATGTGCCGTTTGTCAAGACCGCAATGGGGGATGGTATGTCGGGGGGAATTTTACTACAGTCAATGGGGTATCTCGTAACGGTATTGCCCATATTAGGGCTGATGGTTCACTCGATGCCAACTGGAACCCGAATGCAGACGTCGGCGGTTACAACGGTGTTTGGGCCTTGGCAGTGAGCGGGACAACGGTGTATGTGGGGGGGACTTTTACCAGCATCGGCGGTGCGACGCGGAACAATATCGCTGCGCTCGATGCTACAACCGGAACTGCTACAGCCTGGAACCCGAATGCGAACAGCGGAGTTGGAGCCTTGGCAGTGAGCGGGACAACGGTATACGCGGGGGGTAATTTTAGCAGTATCGGCGGTGCGACGCGGAACAATATCGCGGCGCTCGATAGCGCAACCGGAACCGCCATTTCTTGGAACCCGAATGCTAACTACCTAGTTAATGTCTTGGTATTGAGCGGTTCAACAGTGTATGCGGGTGGAGAGTTTACCAGCATCGGCGGCCAGCCGAGAAGCTGTATCGCTGCGCTCGATGCTGCAACCGGAAATGCCACTGTCTGGAATCCGAATGCAACCGACGGCTATAATACCCGTGTTGATGCATTGGTGATGAACGGGACAACGGTTTACGCAGGGGGAATTTTTGACAGCATCGGCGGCCAGTTGCGGAGCTGTATCGCTGCGCTCGATGCTACAACCGGAAATGCCACTGCCTGGAACCCGAATGCAAGCGGCGGTTATCTTACCGAAGTTCATGCATTGGCAGTAAGCGGAACAACGGTTTACGCGGGGGGAGATTTTAACAACATAGGCGGCCAGCCGCGGCGATTTTTCGCGGCGCTCGATGCCGCAACCGGAAATGCCACTGCTTGGAACCCTATTGCGAACGACGTGGTTGTTGCCTTGGCAGTGAGCGGAACAACAGTGTACGTGGGGGGAGGTTTTTACAGTATCGGCGGCCAGTTGCGGAGCTGTATCGCGGCGCTTGATAGCGCAACCGGAAATGCCACAGCCTGGAACCCGAATGCACGCAGCAGCTATTATGGCCCCTCTGTTAATGTGTTGGCAGTGAGTGGGACAACGGTGTATGTGGGGGGAGATTTTGACACCATCGGCGGGGCGACGCGGAACAATATCGCGGCGCTCGATGCCGCAACCGGAAATGCTACTGCCTGGAATCCGAATGCAGGCGGGTCTGTTGATGCCCTAGCAGTGAGTGAGACAACAGTGTACGCGGGGGGAGGTTTTGATACCATCGGCGGCCAACCACGGAACTATATCGCGGCGCTCGATGCCGCAACCGGAACTGCTACAACTTGGAATCCGAATGCAAGCGGCGGCTATTATTCTTCCAGTGTTTTGGCATTGGCGGTGAGTGGGACAACGGTATATGCGGGAGGAGATTTTACCAGCATCGGCGGTGCGACGCGAAACTATATCGCGGCGCTCGATGCCACAACGGGAACTGCTACTGCTTGGAATCCGAATGCAGGCTTGTCTGTTTATGCCCTGGCGGTGAGTGGGACAACAGTGTACGCGGGGGGAGGTTTTGACACCATCGGCGGCCAACCACGGAACTGTATCGCGGCGCTCGATGCCACAACCGGAAATGCTACTGCCTGGAATCCGAATGCAGGCGGGTCTGTTGATGCCCTAGCAGTGAGCGGGACAAGCGTGTATGCAGGAGGAGGTTTTACAAGCATCGGCGGCCAACCACGGAACCATATCGCGGCGATCGATGCAACAACCGGAACTGCCACTGCCTGGAACCCGGGTGCGGACACCGTTACTGCCCTTGCAGTGAACGGGACAACGGTTTACGTGGGGGTACGGGGTTGGTATCCCCGTCAAATAATCGGCCAGGGAATCGGCCATCCCTCCTTCGCCGAATTCGACGACAATTCCATTACTCCTGTCAGTCAACCATCCAAACCAGTATCAGCAGTTTCTCAATTCCAGTTTTCCGTCCGCTCCGGGAATTTAACTTACACTCTCCCCAGCGCCGGCCGCGTCTCAGTTCGCCTTTATAACCTTTCCGGCCGCCAGATAGCTACTCCTGTGAATGCTTATCATTTGGCGGGAACGTATTCAGTCTCTCTCTCCGGAAAGCTTTTAAGCGCTGGCGTTTGCTTAGCGACCTTTCAAGTCGGTGATTATAAAAAAACCGAAAAAATTGTGACCCTCCGCTGAAAGTACGGAATATTCTCCCCGTGATCAGTGATCAAGGACGGGGTTGCTTTATTTGCTTTAACTATCCCGCGTCCAAGTTCAAGTTGAGCGACCTCGACCTTACCCCTAAAAAATATCCCCTCTGCAATTTTTTACCTTAACATCCTCCCGTGTTCTCTTTAACAATTCCTTCCGTCGCGTAATACCTTCTAAAATCTACAAAGCATTATAACGTCTTTTTTTTACCTTTAAAATGAGGATCGGAAAAATACAGAGGGCAGTGCAGATACTTGAGAAAAAGAAGGCATCGTCGATTCCCCAGACAAACATCTGCTGGCCGAAATAAGATGAAAAGATCATCGGCGCCTGTGTAACGGCATGTTGCATGGTGGAACCCGCATCGTGGATCGCATGGGTCCGTAACATCTGCAAGCTTTTTATGAAAACCGGAGAAGAGCGGTCGATTGCGCTGCCGGCGGTCGCCGTGTGAAAGGCGATACGCTGCGTCAGCAATGCCTGCAAGATCGCCACCCCGAAACTTCCGCCGATCTGCCTGATGGCATTCATCAGTCCTGAGGCCTGCGCCATGTCTTTCTGCGAAATCTGCGCTATGATAACGGTGCTGAGGGGAGAAAAAAGAACGCCCATAGCGATACCGCGCAGATACATCGGGACCATGATCTGCGCGTTTTCGGAAAAAACGGAAAGGCTGGAATTGAGAAAAAAGCTGTAGGCGAACAATATGATCCCGATGATGATGGGAATTTTGGGATTGATTTTATCGGAAAGATATCCCGAAAATGCTCCGCAGACGGCCTGCAGGATCCCGACCGGCAGTATTACCATGCCCGATTGCAGCGCCGTATAACCCAAGGTGTTCTGCAGGAAAAGCGGCAGAAGAAAAGTACTTCCGAACATGCCGATGCCGAACATGAACATCACCAGGTTCGACAGCCCGAAATTATACGTGCCGAAAAGCTGAAGTTTGACAAGAGGATATTTTACGTTAAGTTCGGTGACCATGAATACCACGAAACCCAGTGCTGAAAACAGATAGCACACCATCATAAAATCCGACGTCCAGCCGCCGGCATTCCACCCGGCGTTACCGCTGCTTAATGCGATGAGAAGAAAGCCCAGAAACGTCGACATCGATATGAAGCCCCATAGATCGAACAGATGTTCCTGCTGCCTTTTGTATTCACGCTGGACCACCCAGGTAGCGAAAAAGCATATAATGCCGACCGGGACGTTGATAGTGAAAATCAGGTGCCAGTCGAAATTGTCCGATATGACGCCCCCCAGCACCGGCCCCAACGACACCGACGCCGCAGAGGCGACCGTCCAGAACCCCATGGCAAGCCCGCGCTGGTGCGGAGGGAATTCGCGCATGACGATCGCCATGCCGAGCGGCTGAACAAGGCCCCCGCCAAGACCCTGGCCGATGCGCATAAGTATGAGGGACTTTTCATCCTGGGCCATTGCGCAGAGAAACGAAAACAGCGTAAATACGGCCAGTCCGGCTGCATAGGTACGCTTGTATCCGAAGTGGTCGGCGAGCCAGCCGGACGTCGGCAGCATGATCGCAAATGCGAGCATGAATACCGTAATGATCCACTGCGCCTCGTCAACCGTGATGCCCAGGGATGCCATCATCTTCGGCAGCGCCGTGTTGACTATGGTGGAGTTAAGCACGATCATAAACGTGCCGATCATGATATTGACCAGCACCCACCATTTGTAGGATTCGTGCTCATGGTGCAACGAGGGAACGAATTTTACAACGTGATTGCGCATACGATATCAAAAGGCCCCGGCCAGGGCCAAACCGGTTTTTGGCGTTGTAATGCGTTAAACATGTTGACCTATCAACTTCTTACGCAAAAAAATATCATCTATTGCTTTTTAAACTATTCCGCTGGAATTTTGTCGCTCCAAGTTCCAGGCATTTATCGGTTACTTTCTTAATAACGCTGAAAAATGCGCTCATCTCGTCCGCAGGAATTCCATGAAAGAGTTCTTTTTCCAAAGCTTTAACCTCATTCATGATTTTTATAGACAGGTCCCGCGCCTTCTGCGTTGAGAAGACCAGCCGCTTCCTCAGATCGTCAGGGTCGTTTTTAAACGTGATAAAGCCACGCATCTCAAGAGAGCGCAGGCCGCGCAGGATGCCGGCTTTGTCCTGGTGGGTTATCCGCGCTATTTCCTGCATTGAACAGCCCTCACAATGAATTGTAATTATCAATAAAGGGAACTGCTCATAGGTAATGGCCGATTTGTCGAGTAGCATTCGCCGGTTAATGAGTTCAGCGAAATACTTCAACATTTTCCTGACCATCGATATCGTTAAATCCTGATACTGTTCAAATTGTTCCATAGGTTTTATAAATAAATATTATTTGGGTGATAGGTCAACCATTTTGAACTGTTAGCGTTTATTGAGCAGAACATTGAAAACCTGAGCATGCAGGAGTATATTTCTAGTTGTGGAATTTTGAAACATTTTTTTTAATTATGAGGTCGAATCCATAAGAAGGTGTAAGGAGGTTTCGATGAATAGCAGAACTTGTTAAGGAAAAAAAACTTATGAGAGGAGGCGCTATGAATGAGCACGTTATATTCAAAACAGTAATGGTTTGTAGCTTTGCTTTAATTATGGTGTGTAATGATAATTGGCCGGGAAGAATAAACTCTTACAAAGAATCAGGTCAGGAAGTGCAGAAAGAGATGTATGGAGTGTTATACGTTAACGGGAAATATATTGTAACAGGCGAAGCAGAAAATGCTGATGGTGACGGCTGGGCAGGCGCGAAATCGGGAATGATCCTTACTTCTCCTGACAGCCTTGCATGGACAAGTGAATCTTCCGGAACAAAAAATGCTCTTTTCAGCGCCGCTTACGGTGACAGCCAGATTGTCGCGGTAGGAAGCAACGGCACAATTCTCACGTCCCAGAATGGTAACACCTGGATAATCAGGATTTCCGGTACACTACCGACCCTTAATTGCATTATCTTTGCCGATAATCAGTTCGTCACCGTCGGAAACAGCGGCACAATTCTCACTTCCGCCGATGGAATTTCCTGGACGATAAGAAGCTCGGGTACTGCTGAACCCCTTAATAGTGTTGCCTATGGCAACAATCAGTTCGTCGCAATCGGATACGGTACGGCCATTCTTTCATCCCCTGATGGAGCTGCGTGGACAATCCGGGACTCGAGCACGATACCACCCCTTTACAGCGTGAGCTACGGAGACAGCCTGTTTGTTGCAGTAGGAGATCGTGGAGCTATTCTTACCTCTCCGGATGGCGGGTCCTGGACAATCAGAAGTTCAGGAACGAACGAGCCTCTTTATGGCGTCACCTACGGCGGCAATCTGTTCATTGCCGTCGGATTTGGCGGCGCACTTCTTACCTCTTCTGATGGAGCATCGTGGACGGTCAGGAATTCCGGAACACGAAACACCATTAATGCCGCGACGTATACCGGTGCACAATTTATCGCGGTTGGAGACAACGGTACCGTTCTTACCTCTTCCGATGGTGGGGCCAACTGGACTAGAAAAGCAATGTGATTAAGCACTAATAATTTCGATAAGACATTATTTCAGATAGAGGATAGGGTTTTTCTATAGGAAGAGAGGTTTCCCATGAAAAAGTTATTATTTTTTTCTCTCATTCTTATTTTTGGCGTTACGGGTATCAACGCATCGCAACAATACGATGAATTGGTAAAGCTTGTCAAATCCGGTGCAAGCGAAGAGGTTATTGTAGCGTATATCAATGCATCCGATTCCAGCTACAATCTTTCTTCGGATGAAATAGTGCACCTCAAAGAATATGGAGCTTCTCCTCACGTAATTGTCGCCGCTATTCAGCATAAAGGAAGCGTCCTCACCAATTCAAATAACATAGGTGTGCCGACCGAAACAACTTCGGTCATACCCCCCGGCCCGTATGAGGTTTATCGAGTTCCCTCTCCTTGGAGGCCCAGGAGATTGGTGAATAATAATTGGTACGAAAAGGTGGCAAAGATGAATCAGGCATTTCAGGTCGACATAGTCGGGCTTTCGCAGGGCGCCTTCAGGCTTAATTATGAATATCTGCTGCACCGCCGGTATGGGTTCGTCGTGGAAGGAAATTACTATTATACCGGATGGGATTCTCGTGGTGAAAATATTGAATTGATGTACCGGTGGCATTGGGTAAAGAGCATGAATTCCGGGTTCTTCAGCGTTTTTATCAAGGGGGGCAGGTTTTATGGGAATGAAAACGATTTGCTGCGAGGAGAGCCCGATTTTTGGTTCACCCAGACCAGTGTCACACTTGGACCGGATATCGGCAGTCGGTGGGTTTCTCCGTGGGGTTTAAGCGTGGTTGCCCGGATTGGCTACGGATACACATGGAGCATATTCAACGGCGCTGCTCCGGACCGACGCACGCAGGACTGGCTGCAATTGAGTTCCGGTCTGGATTACGAACTATCGCTCGGGTATGCGTTTTGAAAACTCGTGTCGGAGGGAAAGATTGTGAAAAAAATGTTGTCTATTTTTACCATTGTAATGGCGGCTGTTTTTACCATCTGGGCAACAGAAGGATATGATGATCTTGCAAAGCTTCTGAAAGCAGGAGTGAGCGAGGATGTAATCATCGCCTTTATCAACTCGTCCAATGTCCGCTATGCTCTCAGTCCGGATACTATCGTGCAACTGAAAGCTATGGGCGCTTCCGACAAGGTGATTACGGCTGCGATTCAGCGGTCGGGCGATATTTTTACTGTAAATGTTCCGAACGCGCGTGGAGGGTATACGCCGGTGAAACTGGTTAAAACTGCTAATGGCTATTTAGGCCCGCAGGGAGAATTTTACGCAGGACATCCGACCGTTGCCCAATTAAAAGGGCTCTACGGCAAATGATACCCGCATCACCGCAGGGGCGCGAGGGGAAATCAAGCGGGCAATAGAGCGGCCACTATTTCTCTGGTTTTTCTCACCAAGCCAATGCGGGGAAATATTTTAGTGACCGTGAACAGGTGTTCTTCCGCCGACAGTGCGGACATGGCGTCTTCCGCAAAAATCTGATTGTATCCGTATTCATAGGCGAACCGTGCAGTGCTCTCGACGCCGATACTTGTCGATATGCCGCACAGAACCATTGTTGTTATGCCGCGCCTTCTGAATTCCAGGTCAAGCTCGGTGCCGTAGAAAGCGCCCCATTGGTGCTTGGTTATCACGAAGTCTCCTTGTTTCGGCCCCAATTCTGGAACAATGTCCGCCCAGTCGGGCGGAGGAGTTTGAAATGGCATTACTGCATCGGCGATAGGATGCAATGAGTCTTTCCTGTCCGGGGACGGGGCCACGCGTACTAAAAAGACCGGCATGCCGTTTTTCCTGAACGCTTCGGCAATGGCCGCCGCATTTTTTATTACGATGTCCGATATATAGGGAGCGGTCTGCCGTCCTGCTATGCCTTTCTGGAGGTCTATGACGACCAAAGCCGTTTTTAATTTATCGATTAACGCATTCATATTTGGGGGAAATTACATTTCCTTAATCACACGATATTTTAAAATTATACTGGTCATTTGGCTTCTTGAACTTCCCTATCTTTTTTTCTCCTGTGGATGACCGGCGTTATTCTGTTGCCCGGCATGGCTTCGGATCATCTCTTCCATTGCAGGCTGCCGTTGCTGTTCCATACGCGCTTCGTTCTGCACCTGCGTCCGCACCTGGCTTTGCACCTGCGCATGGTTTTCGGCCGATGGCTGCGGCATAACCTTTGACTGCGGCATGACCGCAGGTTTCTGTTCGGCCGCAGGTTTCCATTGTTTTATGTTAACGACATGGATCTGAGCCTGCTGGGCCTTCATTGTCTGAATTTCGGCTTCGGCCTGGAACTCAGCCTTTTTTTTCGGATCAGCCTCGTAACTGGCGGCCTGTTCCAAATGGAATTTTTCCTGCGTCGAGTTTTCAGCTTTCAACTGCTGACTTTTCATCGTTTGCTGCGCCGCAGCCTTCTGACGTTTTATAAGTTCTTTGTTACCTGTCTCAATTTTCTGCTGGGCAACGGCCGACTCTTTCTCCAGAAGGGCTTTTATGACAACTGGGCTTTTCGGAACAGCCGGCGCTATTGCCGGTTTATAAATCATTAACCGGTTTTCTTTAAGTATACCGTTGTGAATAGGCTCACCCGGTTTGATGTTGTCGTGGGCAATGGTGACCGGCTTAATCTGCCTGTTTGATGCCTTGGAGATCTCTTCCACGGGCAGACCGCGGTTGATGATATGGTCATGCTCAAAACCGTAGGAATTCTTGACAAATTCGGTCCCCCGGTACACATCCTCTGCCCGGACCGAAGGCACCATATGCGCCCACGGGTGCTGATCGCAGAAATTCTTGGTCGGCACGAAAAAATAATCATGCGCCGTTAAGTTGAACTCAAAATCATCGCTGACACGTTTATTCCCGAAATAAAACCCTTCGTTGTTGACATAACGGGTATGCGGCGGCAGCGGCGCCCATCCGCAGTAATTGTCGCCCCTGCGCCACGACACCCAGGCCGGTCCCCACTCGTTGTCCGGCAGCCAGCACCATCCGTGCGTGCTGTGCCGGAACCAGCGTCCGTAATGGAACGGCGCCCAGCCCCAGGAATAATCGGACACCCAGCACCAGCCCCAATCGGAATCAACCCAGTGGCCGTGCCTGCAGTAAGGCGCCCAGTCGGCGCTGATGATTGCCGCGTTGGGCTGCCAGCACCATTCGCCGTCGATGTCGAGCCAGTTACCGTACGGATAAAGCGATTGATAAAAAAACGAGATGTTCTGGTCATCGGGAGAAGGTGCCACTGCTGCGGATGTCAGCACCGCCTGAGACGCAGCACCGGTGTCATTGGAAGCCGCTTGAATTGTTTCTCTTGCCTCTGCTGCGGACGCGGAATCGGATTCATAAGCGTGGCCGTGGCGCAGAGCTTCGCTGATGACTTTTGACGGAACACCGAGGTCCTTGAGCGTAATAATATCATCCGCACTCAAATCAAAGGTGTCGGGTGAAGCGTCGATATACGAAACGAGTACCTCTTCGTCCACCCCGGACCGCGCCATCTTGATCAGGTCGTCGCCACCGGGTGATGCCTGGACGGTGTCGTTTGCAAGGGCAATGACAACGGTCACACACGCACTCAACAGGATATTTTTCATAACAGGTCTCCTTTAACGGGTAAAATATTTGTTCCCTTATGATGCTATGTCCTTATCTCATCTTTCTTGATTTTTCTATCGCTGAAATTGCATCGGCATTTCCCTGCTCCGCGGATTTACGGTACCATTTCACCGCTTCGTTGGTATCTTTTTCAACGCCTAAACCATTATCATAGGCCACTCCCAAGTTACATTGCGCATCAGCATTTCCTTGCTCAGCGGATTTACGCCACCATTTCACCGCTTCATTGGCATTTTTTTCAACGCCTAAACCATTATCATAGGCCACTCCCAAGTTACATTGCGCATCAGCATTTCCCTGCTCTGCGGATTTACGCCACCATTTCACTGCTTCGTTGACATTTTTTTCAACGCCTAAACCAGTATAGTAGGAATTTCCCAGGCTATTTTGACTAATGATTTTTCCTTGTTCAGCGGATTTTCGATACCATTTCACTGCTTCGTTGATATTTTTATCAACGCCTAAACCATTATCATAGATCAATCCCAAGTTATATTGCGCATCGGCATTTCCTTGCTCAGCGGATTTACGCCACCATTTCACTGCTTCGTTGATATCTTTATCAACGCCTTCACCATTATAGTAGGAATATCCCAGGCTATTTTGACCATTGGCATTTCCCTGCTCAGCGGATTTTCGGAACCATTTCATTGCTTCGTTGGCATTTTTTTCAACGCCCTCACCGTTATAATAGACACGTCCCAAACTATTTTGGCCATAAGCATTACCTTGCTCTGCGGATTTGCGAAACCATTTCACCGCTTCAGGAATGTTTTGCTTAACGCTTAAGCCGTTATAATAGACATAACCCAGGTCAAATTGACATTCAGGCATTCTATCGTATCTGCAATTTGAGTCGTTCGTTTTTGCTATCATCGTTCGAATGAGTTCGTTGGCCTTTATCGTGTCTTTGCTTACGGCATTTCCATTCAGATACATAATCCCTAAATTGAACAATGCAATCGGATGACCTTCTTTTCCAATTTCATTAAATAGTGCCTTGGCTTTTTCATTGTTTTTTTCTATCCCATTACCACCTCTTCTGTAGAGTTCTCCCAGTATGGCTTTGGAATCAACATCGCCTGAATTAGCTTTGGCGATTATAGAATCGGTATACGCTGACCCAAGCGCATCGAAAACCATACCTGAAAGAATTAAACACAGTAGCATTCGAATCATAGTAGTCACAAGCTATCCGCCCTCTCTCCTTCATTCAATATGTATGATGCGTACTCATGATTGAGATCCTCTCCGTTCAGGTAACTGTGGACGTCCTGCAGCTCTAAGGCGACATCAGGCGAAAAGCTCTGAACATTTTCCTTGTGGGTAATCAAAACGCCTGTGGTGCCGATTGCCAGAATAAAGGTCGCCGCAATTGCCAGCACGGTCCGATGGAAAACCGCCTGATGCCGCATCTTTCTGTGTACGTCTTCATAGAGGCTGGCAGGCAATTCCGGGACCCTGCCGAGTTCATCATAAAAATTTTGCTCGTTTATCATACCATTGCTTTCTTGAGAAAGGGCTTTTTTCCGCCGGCTGACCTGATTTTATCTTTCGTCATAGACATTTTCTATCGGGACGAATCGGACGACTTCCCGGTTATTGCGGCGATCTCTTTAACGATCAATCATCTATGATATTAGACTTGCTCTGGTAAGGAAACGTTTCCTTAAAAAGAGGTACCATCAAATTGCGGGCAAACAAGCAAAGGAGAAAGGCTGTCGGTTACACTAAAAGAGCAGAAGTTTCAGACAGTTTGTCCGGCGAAATTGTTGGATGAAACAAAACGGGCAAAACGATTGTCTAACAACAGCGCACGTCTTTATAGATCCACACCTGCTCGAAAAGACAAAAAGCTCAAGTAATAGCTGACTCCTTCCTATGAAACATTATAAAGTTAAACCGCATTGTATTCTGTTTTTGATAGCCGCGCTTTCTTTTGCTTTGGATTTTGTAAAATTGCACGATCCCGGGTTCGGCAACAGCTACTATGCGGCGGCGGTTAAAAGCATGCTGACCAGCTGGCACAATTTTTTCTTCGTTTCCTATGATCCCGGAGGATTTATCAGCGTTGACAAGCCGCCGCTGGCGTTGTGGATCCAGAGCGCCAGTGCGGCCTTGTTCGGCTTCCATAACTGGGCTTTGCTGCTGCCCCAGGCCGTGGCAAGCGTACTGTCGGTACTTATACTTTACAAAATAGTGAGAAACGCCTATGGCGTAACTGCGGGTCTGGTTTCATCATTCATTCTTGCCACCACGCCCATATTTGTCGCGGTAAGCAGGCTCAATGAGCCTGATCCTGTTTTAGTCACGATCATTCTGTGCGCTGCCTGGGCAATCAATATCGCCGCCGGAAAAGGCAGGGTAGGGTGGCTTTTACTTTCAATGGCTTTGGTCGGATTGGGGTTTAACACCAAAATGGCCGAAGCATATATGGCAATCCCTGCATTTTATAGCGTTTATTTTTTTTCATCCCCTTGTACTACCGGCAGAAAATTAATAGACCTGGGGACAGCAACCATCATGCTGCTGGCAGTGTCCTTATCGTGGGCATTGATTGTGGATCTGACCCCGCCCCAAAACCGTCCGTACGTGGGAAGCAGCCAGAACAATTCCGAGTTGAACCTGGCCATAGGGTATAACGGTATAAACCGGCTGTCCCTTTCAAGGCATGGAAACAGAAGATTCTGGGAGAACCAAAGCAATATGCAGCAGGACCGAAACCAGAGTTCTCTTTCAGGCGAAGATTTGAAGCTATCCGACACTGTACCGCGATCGTACCTTCCTGATGGAACGGCACGGCCCGGAGCGCCGGGTTTCGGTATGCGGGGGCGTATCAGAGGGGGCGGCGGGGAAGGCGGACGGCCGGGTGTTTTAAGGCTTTTTAATCAACAGATGGCAGGCCAGATCAGCTGGCTGTTGCCGCTTGCGCTTTTGGGTTTTACCGCCGCACTTATCAGAGGGAAAAAAGAAGGTTTGAATGTAAAAAGCATTAATATGCAGTCAATTGTATTCTGGAGCGCATGGATTTTACCGATGATGATTTATTTCAGTATAACCGGGTTCTTCCACCGGTATTACATGTGCATGCTTGCTCCCGGTATTGCGGCCTTGTGCGGAATAGGATTGAAGGCGTTTTGGGAAGAGTATGGCGGGAAAGGGCTCACGGGATGGATGCTGCCGCTGTCGTTAACGGCGACCGCAATTGTCCAGGTATTTCTATTGTCAAGATATCCCGGTTGGCGGACCTGGACAATACCGGCGGTTCTCGGTTTGTGCCTTGTTTCGTCCGTCATTCTGATGACGCGAAAGACTTCGGCGGAAAGCCGTACCCTGTTTATCACCAGGGCGTCTGCAATTATTGGCGCCGCTGCTCTTTTTATATCGCCTTTTCTCTGGAGTATCACGCCATTGGTTTATGGCGACCAGACCATGCCGTTTGCCGGACCTGAGCTCATGGACCGGAACCATAATGGCATGGCCGGCTGGAACGGAACCGGTTATCCGGCGAATGACAGTGTACGGGTAACCAGGCTGGTCCAATTCCTCGTTGGTCATAGAAACGGCGAAAAATTTCTTGCCGGCGTTCCTAATGTTGCCATCGCATCCCCTATCATACTGAAGACCGGCCGGCCGGTAATGGCCATGGGAGGATTCATGGGCAATGAGAACCCGCTTACCGTTGAACAGCTTAAGGGTATGGTGGATCAGGGGGAAGTCCGGTATGTATTGATTGGTAAACCGGAGGACATGCGTCCGCCGACACAACGGGCCAATGGCTTCGGCCCCATGTTTAATCAGGGAAGGCTGAAGGAATTATATGGCTGGGTCCTTGATAATGGAAAACCGGTTGACCGGAAATTATGGATGGATGAAGAAAGTAATCCGCCTCCGGTTGATACGGCATACCGGTTTGGACGCATGGCAATCAGGAACCTTCAATTGTATGACTGTCGCCCGTGAACCTCTCGGCAAAATGCTTTTTAGAGTCCTTTAGGTATGCTTCTTTTCTCTTCTTATTTTCCCATCATTTTATCGGCTGCCTTTTTTGTATCTTCGGCGCTTTTGTTTACCGCGTCCACGTTCTTCTGCGCGTCATTGACATACCCCTTCAAGTCCTCGGTATAGGTCTTTCCAACATCGGCGCCCTTCTTGCCGATCTGCAGATAAATGAAAACTGCGAGGACGATGAAAATGGCCAAAGCGATAAAGCCGGTGTATTTTTTCATAGCATCGCTCCTTTGATATTAAATATGCTATGTTCAGATCTCTTACTAAATGATATATTACTTTCTTGAATAGTTAAATGGTTTTCTTATAAAAAAAGTCAGACGATCCGCTGGTCCATAGAAAGCCTGATGATCTTTAAGCAACTCAAAGCACTGCGTCGGCCGGACCTGTTCTCGCCTCGAGGTTCGAAAAATTACACCGGCGTTCCGACCGTGCTCGCCTTGCGCCCGTGACCGCTATAGTGTTCTTCGGTTACGGCTTTTTCAAAGCGTACATTCAATGGTTTGCAATCCTCTGTTTTGCTTCAGCTATTGCAATGATTCCGGATTTGCGGGTGAAGAAAATACTGAGGTAAGTTGTCACTAGTTTGCAGGTTTTACGGTCAACTGCTGACCACCGCAAACCTATCAGTCTTTTTTTTCATCATCAGCTGCCAGATTTTATCGATGAGTTCCCTGCCGCTGAAAGGTTTGACGATGAAGTCGTTGGCGCCGGAAACGAAACACTTTTCGATTTCTTCCGGTTTCATCATCGCCGAAAGAAAAACTATCGGTGTTTCACGCGTTTCATCCTGGCTTCGCAGAATTTTACAGATGCGTAACCCGTCGAGTCCCGGGAGAGCGGAATCGAGAAGAATTACCGATGGCCGGTACTGAAATGCAAGCGACAGTCCAAGTTCACCGCCCGGTGCAGTGAGAACATCGAAGGCATTTTCAAGCACCATGCGGGTCACCTCGACGACTTCCCGGTCGGTGTCGATGAGAAGGATCGACGGTTTCCCCCGGTCATGAACACCGGCGGTCGCGGGTGCACTCGTCACCGTACCCAATGCTGCAACGGAAGGGAGCTGTTCCTTTTCAAGGTCGTCCCATTCGATTTCCGATCTGATCGGAAGAAGGATGTGAAAGGTGCTCCCTAAATATTCATTCGCCTGTACGCCTACACCGGGGCTTTCCACCCAGATCCGTCCGCCGTGGCGCTCGACGATACCCTTTGCAATCGAGAGCCCGAGCCCGGTACCGCCGCCCTTGAACTTCATCTGGTCGGAGCTGTGCTTGCTGACCTCACCCACCTCGGAGAAGGGATCAAAAATATGCTTTTGCTCGTTTGTATCGATGCCGATGCCGCGGTCCTTGACCGTGATATGGAAACGGACATTATCTTCGGTGACAATTGATACGTCAACGGCTGACCCGTCCGGGGAAAATTTGATTGCATTGGTCAAAAGGTTGGCAAACACCTGCTGCATGCGCAGCCGGTCGCCGTAAAACTCAGGAAGGGTGCCGGCAAAAAAAATGTTGAAACTAATGGCACGTTTTGCAGCGACCTGGGAAAGCTCCTCGATACACTCTTTCGCGACATTATCGAGCCTGAGCGTCTCGGGTTTAAGGCGTAACTTCTTCTGCTCAATCCGCGTTATATCAAGAATGTTATTGATGACATTATTAAGCCGTTCGGCCGCTCGGTTGATGCTTTCGATCATGCGGTATACGCCGCTTTCGACGCGGTCTTTCATGTCATCGACGATGAGGTCCGAATAGCCCATGATCGAGGTCAGCGGCGTCTTGAGTTCGTGCGACGCGATGCTCAGGAAGTTCGATTTCATCTCCGAAAGCCGCTTCAGCTCAACGTTCGAATGGATAAGCTCGGTATTCATTTTTGCCATTTCGATATTTTTCTTTTCCAGCTGTTCGGCTATTTTAATCTCATGGGTGATGTCTCTGAAGATGATCGCCGCCGAATCCCCCTGGCCTTCTTTGCCGCCGAGATAAAAAGCGGTCAAGATGCACGTAATGTCTTCGCTGTCGTGTCGGGAAAGTCCGACCTTTATTTCCCTGTTTTTTCCGATCATCACCGAAGGCCAAAGGTCCTGCCAACGTGTTTCACCGTGCCGGTCGATAATATACCGGTCAAGGGAGGTCCCCAGCAGGGTTTCGCGTTCGCGGTTGAGCAGGTGGACGGCAAGCGTATTTACATACTGTATTTTCCTGTCGGGCGTGAGAATCGCAATGCCGATCGGCGTATGTTCGATGATCCGTGCCAGCAGTATAACGTCTTGATCAATGGGCATATCGTTATGTTTTATTATGCAGCCGCTGGATTTCCCGGCTGACTTCTTCAGCCTTTTCGAAATCCTCTTTTTCAACGCACGCTATTTTCTTCGCATACAGTTCAAGCAGTTTGTTCGCTTTTTCCGTCAATTCACCGGAACCGCTGATGATGGAAACGACCGTTTCAACGTCTTCCTGAAAGCGGTACTTTTTCATGAAGGATCGGAACTCTTTTGCCGCAGCTTCGAACGCGTGCGGTTCTTTTTTAGAGTAAAGCATGTTCGGAATAAGCTCCTTCAGGAGCTTTTCTTCAATCGTCGCCTTTGCTTTTGCCGGGGCCGCCGCTGCGTTTCCACGGGGAGCATCGCTGCGCTCTATCTGGGTGATAATCGATTCTATTTCGTTTCTGATCCGCCCCACTTCATGCTCGCGGTACTGCGCCTGGTAGAGCATCGGCAGTGCCTGCACGGAAAGCACCGCGTTGCCGACGTTCTTGAATGTTCCGGCAAAAAACACGTCGCCTTCCTGCGCAAGGATTTCTTCTTCCGAATGGAAAGGAACGATCTTGGCCGGCGTGGGGATGAAATCTTCGAGGTCGTTCATGTTTTCCAGCCGTTCTTTCAGTTTCTGCGGGTCAAGGGTGGATTCGAGGCCGTCCATCCGTTCGATGAGCTGGGTAAGGCCCTCTTCAAAGCCTTCTTCGAGAGATATGCCCAGTTCCGATTGCAGAAAATCCCGGAAGTTATACTGGTCCTTGAAATTTCCCTGGGCGACGAGAAACCCATTGTGCACCATGGAGGCGAATGAGTGCTTTACTGCCGAAAGCTCTTCGGGATCAATAGCGATCACCGCGTAAACGGTAATGCGGCCGTCAAGGTTCTGCGGATCACCCTTTTTCTGCTGGATGTTGAAAACCATAAGGGATATTTCAGGAAAAAATACGTCTTCGTTACTTTCCCCGGTTAAGAATTTTCCCTACTTTTGGAGCCGAGATACGGTCATAGGTCGGCATATCGCCGACCAGCGGACGGGCGTAATTTTTGAACGCCTGGGTGACCGTGGAGTTTTTCTCGTCGATAAATTCGCCGGGCATTGATTTGGAGTTTCTGGCAACCGATGATAGCGGCGTCAGGAAATATTCCACCGAATAATCGCCGGTGCGGCGGATGGCCACCGAACCGTCCACATTGTGCCATACGGAGAACTGCACGGCCTTCTCGCCGACTTCACGAGCTTCGTTGGCGTCGACGGTGGAAATCGTGCCGAGGAAACTCCGTTGCAGATACCCGAACGTATCGCTCCGTACCCGTTTGATCTTGAGTTTCTTTTTGATGATGTCGCCGAGCGCATCGCCGAGCGCACCGGTACCGGAAAGCTGCACGTTGCCGTGGGCGTCTTTTTCATCGGTTTTGGTCAGCGTGGCCACGATCGGTTCGCCTTGGGCATTGCAGATCCCTTCCGAGGTCGCGACAACGCACCTGCCGTATTCCTTGTATGTTTTGTCGACGTCGGAGAGGAATTTGTCGACATCGAACGCTTTTTCGGGAACGTAGACAAGGTGCGGCCCGTCATCCGGAAATTTTTTGGCAAAAATGCTTGCCGCGGTTAAAAAACCGGCATGACGTCCCATAACGACGCCGATGTAAACGCCCGGCAGGCTCCTGTTGTCGAGGTTGATGCCCGCAAAGGCCTTGCTCACAAAGAGTCCGGCGGAACCGAACCCGGGGCAGTGGTCGGTGACCAGAAGATCATTGTCGATGGTTTTTGGAATATGCACCACCCGCAGCTCATACCCGGCCGCCGTGGCATTTTCATTCACGATCCTGCACGTATCGGCGGAATCGTTGCCGCCGATGTAGTAGAAATAGCGGACATCGTGGGCCTTCAACACTTCGAAAACTTTCGCGCAATACTCCGCATCGGGCTTGTCGCGGGTGGAAAGCATGGCCGAACCGGGGGTTTTTGCCACCATCTCAAGGTTGTGGGTCGTGGCCTGAGCACAGTCGAGGAATTCCTCTTTGACAATACCGCTCACGCCGTGGAGAGCGCCGTAGACGTTCTGGATGCAATCGAATTTACGGGCCTCAAGTATCACACCGACAAGACTCTGATTGATGACCGCCGTCGGCCCGCCTCCCTGTGCAACGACCGCTTTCCCGACTAGTTTACTCACCGTAGCAGCTCCTTTTGAAAAATTGTACGATCAAGGGTTATATAACGGTTAATCACGAACGCTATCGCAGATCCTTAAAATAGAAGATGGAAGGCGAATGCCAATACATATTTTTATCAGGCAACTTTTCTTATTGCATCGGGTTAATACTATACCCTAATACGTTGAATACCCTATGTTTGATAATAAAGGCACATGGCTCAGACGGTTAGGAATTCCACTCGCAGCGATCCCCATACTGTGGATCTACTGGCGCCTGAATTTCCATGCCATGCTTTCAATGCTGCTGAATGTGACATGGTGGACGGCACCGATGATGCTTTGTTCCGGGATCGCCATTATAGCCCTGCAGGGGTTCCGCTGGTGGATTCTTCTTCACGCGTTCATTCCTGAACTGCCGTTACGCAGGGCGCTGTCTTATCATTTTATGGCGATTTTTTATGGAACAGTACTTCCTACCAGCGCTGCCCAGGATGTGATAAAAACCCTGATTGTTGCAAAAAACAATGATTCGTCCGTAAGTTGGGCTTCGTTCTGGCTAACCCGTATGCTAGGCCTGCCGGTGCTTGTATTGTTGTCAACCATCGGAATTCTTTCTGTTGAAAAAATTGCCCTTCCAAAAAATGTTGATTACCTTTTAGTCCTTTTTAATTTTATCATTTGTGGTCTTTTCCTCATCTCCTTTTCGAAGCGGATGACCCGCCCTTTTCGTCATAGTGCACAAAAGGTGATTCCGGTACGATGGCTGGGCGCCATCGAACGAATCAGGGAAAGCGTTTATTGCTTTCGCAACAGGAAAAAAGAGGTGCTTTTAAGTTTTTTTTCTACGGTGATAGTTCAGGCTTTATTGGTAGTAATGTGCGCCTTATTGATTCTCGGTATAACAGGAAGATTTCCTTTGAGGGAGTGTTTAGCTTTTATTCCCCTTATCGAGCTTGTTTCCACGGCATTTCCATTTACACCAAACGGCATGGGTATTCGTGAAACATTAACGGCAGGGATGTTTGCCTATCTTCATATCTCCAAAGAGCATCTTGGTATTTATGTAATGTTCGTATTATTTTTTTCGCTGGTACCGCGACTGGTCGGGCTTCCATTTATTTTCCATGGATACCATAAGGGGAAGTTGTTAAACAATACGATTACATGAACCAGCCTACCTTCTGGAAGCCATGTATGAAAGAAAACCATGTTTAATATTTTTCATGCCGTAAGCATTTATGAAAATTGTCTATTATTCATATGACAATGTGGCGAACCCGTATTGCGGGGGAGGCGGTGCGTATCGTGACCGTATGATCCATGCGTTGCTTGCATCCCGGCATAGTATTCGTTGCTACTATGGCAGCTTCCGCGGAGCGCGGCCGATAGTCGACGGTGGCCAGCGGATTTTTTTCCTCGGATCTTCCCTGAATTATCTGATAAGCAGAATAACCTATTCCGTATGCGCAACGTTTCATTGTTTGTTTGTAAGGGCCGATGTCATCGTTATCTGCTATTCGATTTTTTCACCGGTACTGGCCTTCTTACTGCGTAGAAAAAAAACGGTTCTTGAAATTTTTCACCTTGCGCAAAAAGAGCCTTTCCGTAAATACTCCGTATTCGGCTCCTTACCCTATTTATTTGAACAATGTGCCTTACTGTTCGGCAAAAACATTCTCTGTATCAACCGGGAAATGGCAGAGTATATTGCCGGAAAATACCGGAATAAAAATATCTCCACGGTGTATACTGGATTCGACAATCAACTTCTTTCGGAGAATCAGCTTGACGATAACTATATCCTCTCAATGGGGAGAATTGATGTTCATATGAAAGGGCTCGATCTCTTGATCGATGCTTTTGAAAGAATTGTTTCTGTGTTTCCTCGGGTTCGCCTGATTATCGCAGGTCGAGGGTCGCAACATGATACCGCATGGGTCAGAAATCGGATTCGAAAATCCGCTGTTGCAACCAATATGCTTTTCAAAGAAAACGTGTCCGATGCCGAAAAAACTATGCTGTTTCATCAGGCAACCTTTGTGTGTATTCCTTCCCGCTTCGAAGGGTGGTGTATCACCGCTATTGAGGCCGCGGCAAGTTCCAAGGCAACGATAGGAACCAGAATTACAGGGTTGACGGAATCTATTCATGAAAACGAAACAGGTTTAATTGTTCCTCCTGAAAATACCATAGAACTCGTAGAAGCCATGGCACGTCTATTAAGCGATACTGCACTTAGAAACCGATTGGGTATGAATGGCTATAAATGGGCGCAGAATTTTTCATGGGAGATAATTGCTCGCGCGCAGGAACAATTTTATCTTTCGGTAATAAAAGAGACCGTTCTCAACACATGAAGGGGTTTTTGTGAAGAACAGCACTGTTGAACACTGGAACACTTTTTGGACCAAGCACAACCTCAGTTCAGTGAATAAAATTATCGAAGAGTTGGAGACTTTCACACTTGAGGGTAAACTGATCATTGAAATAGGAGCAGGAAGCGGCATGACAGCGATTGAAATCGCCCAAAAAGGCGCAAAGGTCATCTGTCTTGATTACTCTCCGGACGCAGTTAACCTGATAAAGAAAAATGGTGCCGCAGCGCAAACAGCCATTTATCCCATTCTTGCCGACGCTCAGAAAATCCCTGTTAAAAACGATGTGTTCGATTTTTGTTATCATCAGGGTTTTTTAGAGCATTTCCGCAACCCATTACAAATGCTCGGCGAGCAATACCGTATTATTAAGAATGGCGGGTATTTAATTGTCGATGTGCCGCAACGGTATAATATTTATACCGTGATAAAGCATATAAAAATAATGCTTAACAAATGGTTCGCCGGATGGGAAACGGAATTTTCATCCCATGGATTAAAAAAGCTTCTTGTTTCTGCCGGATTTTCACCGGTCCGTTTTTTCGGCCGCTACCATATAAGAAATATCGGAAGGATACAGGATCGGCTTTTAGGGTTCAGAATCATCCCGAAGTTTATTGAATTTGTTTACCAGCGTCTGGTTCAAAAACTTGAAAATACCTGGTGGGGTTACTCTACGGCATTTACCATAGGCGTTATTGCGCAGAAAAAGAAGTGAAAAACGAACGATCACAGGGTATCATTGAACTGTACTATGCAATTACCTTGCGCTTGGATTTCGATGAGGTTATTTCACCTTATAATTGCTGCTTGCGTTTCGCTATAAGCACTAAACTCCAGTAACTGCAAAGTAAGAAAATGGTAATGAATGAAACCCATGCCGCTTTTGCAAAATAGAGCGAATGGGCGCTCATTTCAACCACATGCTCACCTTTGGGCAGGAAAGTCGCCATCCAGGCGCAGTCGGAACGGTATACCGGTACAGTTTTCCCGTCAATCGAAAGTTTCCAGCCGGGATAGTATACCTCGGAGATCCTCAAGAATCCGTCTATCGGGGCAGTCACCTTGACAATACGATCATTGGGAGTATAACGTTGCCAGGCTGCCGAAAACAGCGGCATTTTTGTACATAACGAATCCGGTGTACTAAGCTGGGGTTTGAGCGAGGGCGGCGAAAACAACGCCACCGTGGTCCGGTAGTTATATCCGTTGTCGTGGAGCGCTCCGATTATCTGAGAAGAATCAATGACTACATAGTTTGGAGCGAACGAAACCCGTCCCAGGGCGTTCCGGTTCTCGACGGTTAAAAGTTCGGAACCGTTGCGTGCTAGAAGATATCTCACGTTGGCTATGTCGAGGAAGGCATTGCCTTTGTCAATATTATCCGCCTTGAGATAGGCCTCGCCGTTTGCGGTAACGCCGAGCAATCTGTCGAAATAGTTGCGGTCGTCCCGGTCGCCTCTGAATTCACGGTACCAGCGTAATTCGTTATCGTGAAACCCTCCCACACCTTCAAGGCCGTGTATGCCTTCACCGTTCTGAGAAAGTGCGCCGGGCAGTGCGAACACACGGAACGGTTCGACAGCCATTTCTGTTTTCAGCTTCTGAAGGGCGGGTTCCGAATAAAAATAGGGGCGGGGGTCGATCGTCTTGTTGAATTGCGCATCAACCCTGAGCACGTCGATAAGGCCGAACACAAAAATGATCCCTGCTGCAACGGCCGGTTTCAACGTGCCGTTGATGACAGCAATCACCATACCTAATGAGATTGCAGCGAAAAACACCCACAGCCACAGTGCGGGGACGAAATTGCTGGAAAAGTTCTCGTCGAAGACTTGGCGTTTTTTTCTGTCAAGCTCGGCGACAAAAGGAAGCACTCCGGCGACAGCGTCTTTCATCGAGAAGAATAGAGCGGCAAGGATGATTCCGCCTATCCCGAAAAGGAGGCCTTTGGTCCAGCGTTTTTTCTTCTGTTCTTGCATTTTCACAAACTCACCTCTGACAAGGTCGCTCAGGAAAAGAACCGCAAGAAGTACGGTGCTGAATGAAAACCAGCACATAATCATGCTGCATGCCCTGAACTTTTTGACGCCGGGTATGATATAATAAGCCGCGTAAAAGACCGGCGTATGGACCCCCAGCGAGTAGCATACGGCAAACAGGGCAACGCCAATCCAGAAAAACCGCCATGGTTTGGGTTTCCAGATGAGCGAAATGACCGCCAGCAATAAAACAATGCCACCGGCATATTCGCTGTTCAGTTTGAAAGCATTTCCGCCCCAGTAATTGTCGAGGGTATTAACGAACTCCGGAATCCAGAGTGAAAGGAATTCCGGCCAGTGGAGCGACCAGGAAGCGGCATAGTCGAATCCGCGGTCTACGCCGCGTACCGAAAACGCATCATGGATGTACATGAGCGAAGGGAGCAAAAGGACTAATCCGATGGAAAGGCCGATTGCTATGGCAAGCGGGAAAAATATACCCAGACGGAGCGACTTTCCTTTTTCACCTTTCCTGATGGAAAAAATTCCCGCAATAACGGCATAGGCGAAAAGCCCCCACAGCACGAAATAGGTCAATTGAACGTGCGAAGTAAGCAGCGAAAAACCTATGCCGATGCCGAACAGCGTCGCGTTATAAAAGGTCGGGGTGTCGGCCAATGCCTTGAGCCGCCAGACCATGAACGGAAGCCAGGCTATCACGAACATTTTCCCGTCATGTCCTGGATAAATGTGCGAAAAAAACTGCGGATTCAACATGTAGAAAACGGCGCCGATAAACGCAATCGGCGCTGAACAATAAAAACCTCTTCGCAACATGAGGAAAAAAAAGAAACCGGCAAGGAAAATATGGAAGATCATTTTTATCCCGATGGCGCGGTGCACCGGAAAAACCGCATTGATGATAATGGATGGCGGATACAGTGCATCACCGAAGAGCGCATCAATGGTCGGCATGCCGCCGAGCCTGGGGTTGAACCAGAACGGAAACTGATGGTGGGTGTCGAGTGCCGTTTTCATGAACACTTTTGAATCGAGTCCTGAGAGTTGATCAGAGCTGAAAAGCATTGAATCAGAAAAGATAAAACCTGAAAAAACAACGATCACGATTACCGCTAAAGTTACCGTGTAGACCCAGGTTTTCTGGGAATATTTCGCAAAAAAGCCGTTACTCTTCTTTGCATCTTCACGAATCATTTTCTTCACGAATCCTCCCTACCGGCAATTCCATAAATACAGCCAGTAACTATTTGAAAAAATTGCAGAATCGAAAGTTATGTAATGCAATAGAGGGAAAATATAATATGACCAGCGGTATTCATTGATACTAAGGGGAATGGTGATGGAAAAAAAGGAAGCATTTTTTGTGAAATGCTTCCCCCGATAAATTACAGAGCAGAACAAGCACTCTTGACATATTGTTTGCTAACAAAATAAACACCCTCTCTTTGCGGGAGAGGATGTTTATAAAAAAATTCTTATTACCATCAAAGTTTATTAATCTTAATGGCGTCGATATAACCCCTGAAAGTCCTGTCTTCTACCAGGTTCACGTCGTATCCGATGGCTAAATCGCCTACTTCCACGCTGGGATCGATCGTGGTGCTGATAGACGAAACCAGCAGATTATTAACATAAAGAGAAAGAGTTGTCGCGGTTTTTACCAGTCTGATCAAATACCATGTATTCAACTGGACCGGACACTGGGTATGTACGCCAACCCAATCCCAGTACTTTATGTATCCGCTGATGTAGCCGTTACTATCAAACCGCAGAATGTAACCTCCGGGTGCGCCGCCCCCTGGAGGCTCTTTTGCAACTATATTGTTGTAACTTCCAAACTGGGTGGGATAAACATGCGCTGTAATTTCAAAATTGGACAGCCGAAGGCTTGTCGCATCAAAGACCTTCACGCCGCACCCTGTGGCCAATTGGATACCGGTTCCCCAATCTGCAGTTATCAGTTGTGTAGTACCGAACATTGACCCGTTATTACCAGTACCGCTTTCGTCCGGTACCGTTGAACCTGAAAGCTGATTAAAATTCCATAACGCAACGGTAGAAGAGTCTTTATTCAGCATCATAGGTGTGTGGGGATCTGCAGGATAGGTACACGGCGGGTAAACCGGTGCAGCAATTGTAGTAAAACTGTCGATCGTATAGGCGCCGGTGCCTGCCGTATTGTTCGCTGCAACCTCCCAGTAGTATCTGGTCTGGTAGGAGAGAGCAGTTCCCACGATATCCGAGGTTGAAGCGGACGTGTCGTTCACCACGTTGGTGGAGAAAGAGTGGCTGGTGGACACCTTGACAAAGTACTTGGATGGAGTTCCGCCTGGTCCGGGAGTCCACAAGAGCGCCGGTGTAAGGTTTACGCCTGTCACATTGTCCGCAGGAGCGGTGAGTGTGACCGCGCCCGGCAGAGCGATAGGAGTGGTGGTATCAACGGTACTGTCGTGCCTCGGGCATGCGTTGTTGGGATCGAACCCCGGCACATTGATATCGCCGGCCGTCTTCGAGGGAAAGGTGACGGTCACGCTGCGTCCGGTCAGAACGCCGGTGGTGTTATAAACGCTGACGCATAC
>JBEKUX010000020.1:0-48298 GCA_049514575.1 Chitinispirillaceae bacterium
CTACCGCAAGCAAAGACATGAACAGGGAAATGAACATTGTAATAATATTATGGCCAAATTTATCAATTCCCATGATCGTTAAATTGAACGTATTGCTTTTAACCACCATGCCATGTCTGATTACATGCTGGTAGAAATCAGGCAGCGATCCTGTGATGGAAAAAAAAACCGCGTATGATACGAGTGCGAAAAAAAGAGGTGCAAAAAGGCAGGAAAATATCAGTACTTTTTTGTGCCGTGTTTGCCATAAAACCGGCAGCAAAGCAACCGCCGTACCTGCCCAGCAAACCAGCGGAATATCGGGTCGGCACAGAAAGGTAAACCCATACAGCGCGCTCCATACTTTCAGCCAGATAATCTCATCGGAAATGATACTTCTACAGAGATAATACAACGAAGCTGTACAAAAAAGACAAAATATGGTAGCGGCGATACTGTACGGTAAAATGAAATTGAATATGCCGGTTTGCTGATAGTTCCCGAAAGCAAATACCGTCAGAAAAGTAAAAACCGCAAGGCCGGAGACAACCTCATCAAAAAAAAGACGGGCGGTTTTATAAAGAAAAAATGATACGGCCGCGGTAACGGCAATACCGCAAAAGACCATGGAAATACCGTTCGACCCGAAAAATTTAAATACGCACGCAAGAAGATAGTAAGGCAGAAAGCCGTATTCACAGAACAAATCTTTGTATAATAATTTCCCCTTAAGCAGATTTTCAGCCAGCCAGGCGTCCCGGTAACTGTCGATAATAAGATTACCCCACTTAAACCAACTGGCGTTAAGGAAATAGAGCAATACAAACAGGAGCCCGGTAAACACCCAGAAACCCGGACGAATGCTTTTTATCTCATCGCGAATATTCATTTTATTTAATAACCCCTGTTATGGCAACCCGGCGAAAATAGTATTTTCATCCATTAATTAACAGGAGAATCTCCCTATGTCGTTATCCAGCGAAGAAAAAGGAATTATTGAAGAGGCGCTCGGCGTTTATCTGCAGATAGTGGCACGGCAGCTTCCGCAGCAGCAGGTGCAGCAGGTCGCGGAGATCGCTCAGGGCATCGTACGGAAACTTGACTCTCTCAGTTCCGGCAGCGGCAAAAACGGCAATAAACCCGCCGGCATCTCAGACGAATGGTATAAAAACGTCTGTCTCTCTTGCGATAAGCTCTCCCCTGACGGCTGCACCGACAAGGTGACCGAGAAGTTCCCCGGCAAATGTGACCCCATACTGCATTACGAGCGGGAGAAAATATTAAAATCCAAGAAATAACCCGGCGGGATGCTTTTGCAGGAACGTAAAATTTTGTGCCTCTACGATGCAGCTTTTTTGCCGCGATTGGAAGGCACGATGTTCTTGTGCACGGCAGTATCGGCCTGCCCCTGTTCGGCAGGTTTCTGCGGTAATCTGCCGAACCAGGTATTGCGGTTGATATAATGCCATTCAAGCCTGCCGATGTCCGGCTGCTGTTTTCCTTCGGTCAAAACCATCATCCGGTCGCACGGCCTCATCTTGTCGACCCACGGCTGGTATGAATCTACCTGGTTGCTCATGTACTGTATAGCACGATACACTTTAAGATCTTCGGGAAGCATCAACTCCGGTTCAAACCCGAGCACATACCGCCACGGCGCCTGGGGGTTGTCGAAGAATAATTCATAAAACGCTTCCATGTGATCGTTGTAAATAATGCCGCCGCTGTCCGGGAACCATTTTTTCTCTTCCGGTTTCGCTTTTTCATAAATACACTCAAAACGCGGAGCCATAAAGGTCCATCTGCTTCCGGTGTCGGCGGTCAGGATAACGAAAAAAACGGCGGCGACCGCGCCGCACAGGACAAACCGGCGTACATCGTTGAACGCAAAATACTCGATCAGAAGTTCGTTGATCTCCGTCGCAAGCCACAGCATCGCGGCGATGAAACCCCAATCAAGCCAGAAACGGGCTATCAGAACACCCAGAAACATGCCGCAGACGGCATTGAAAAACAGCGGATTGTCAATAACGCGTCGGTCCCACTTTTTACGCAGTACGCGCCAGACGATAAGCGCGATAAAACTGAATAGTACCATAAAATTTCCGGCAGAGGGCCGGAATTCGGTAACCAGCATGCGCGAGAGAAGATGCTGGTCCGGTCCGGTGAAAAGCATGAACGATACATTCTTTACAAGCTGTACCGGATATCCGGTAAGCGCATAGCCGATACATGACCCCACTGCGATGCACAGCGTCAGCCGGATCAGCGCCCTCCACTCCCGCGCCAGAGCAAAACCTAAAAGCGGGATTCCGAAAAGATATGCGGCAGTTGGCGCAAGCCAGGCCATGATCGCAATGCCGGCAACAAGTACCGCCATCCAGCCGAACCGCGTCTTTGGCCCGGCAAAGTTCCGCCATGTCAACAACAGGAAGGTCAGCATCGCGCATCCGATGATAAACGGCCTTCCCACAAAAAAACGGAGGGGTTCGACAGGATCAAATAAATTTAGATAACCGAGAACAATGAGCCACGATTCGGGCCTCCGGAGGAAAAAGAGCGGCAGGGCGGCAAACAGGATGAAGCAGAAGGAAACGCTGAACGCCATAAGACCGTATTTTCCGATACCGAACCTTTTATGAAGGAAGGTGAGAAGCGTGTCCCATCCATGGTGCATGTCCGTGGTAATGTCTTTTCTCATCACCAGTATCTGGTTCCACGGTTTTCCGGAAATGGCCTTGCCGACATGCCTGTTCGCATCGTCAGGAGGGTAAAACCCCAGGGAACCGATCTTTGCCGGAGCAAAAAGTATCACGCTGAGAAGCACGGCGAACGAAAGAATCTCCCACAGCCGCGTAGCCGGTTTCGGAGAGATCGTTTGCAGGGAAATTTCAGGTTCGCTCATAAAGACAAGCCCTTTCCGCTGACATAGCAGGGGCGACCGGACCAGTCGCCTCCGTATAGGATTAAACGCACAAATCCTTTATACCGCCTTCACCATAAAATACGATTTTTTCCCTTTTTGCAACAAGAGATACCGGCCATTCAGAAGACGTTCACCGGTGACCGTTGCATTAGAATCACTGATTTTTTCTTTATTTATCGAAAGCCCGCCCTGCTGGATCAACCGTTTCGCCTCGCTTCTCGATGCGAATAAATTTGCCTTGTCAACGACCAGTTCGATGACAGGGATCCCCGTTTCCAGAAGCGATTTCTGAATTTCCGCCTGCGGCACGCCCTCGAACACGGCCAGAAAATCCTTTTCACTCAACCGCCGAAGGTCCGCCGTCGTTCCTTCACCGAACAGAATACCGGACGCCTCGACGGCCGCTTCGTAATCCCGGCGCGAATGGATCAGTACGGTCATTTCGCGCGCCAGCGCCTTCTGCAGCGGACGTTCGTGCGGCGCCTCAGCATGGCCTGCCTCGAGACGGGTAATTTCATCCTGCGGCAGAAGCGTGAACATCCGCAGAAGCCTGGGTGCATCGCCGTCGGAACAGTTCAGCCAGTATTGATAGAATTTGTACGGCGAGGTCAAGGCCGGATCAAGCCATACGTTCTCCCCTCCCTCGGACTTTCCGAATTTACCGCCGTCGGCCCTCGTCAGGAGGGGACACGTGATCGCATGGGCTTCACCACCGGTCATGCGCCGTATCAGTTCGGCGCCTGAGGTGATGTTTCCCCACTGGTCGGAGCCGCCCATCTGCAGTACGCATTTCTTATTTGTATAGAGCCAGTAGAAATCGTACGCCTGCAGGAGCTGGTAGCTGAACTCGGTGAACGAAATACCGTTCTCCCAGCGTCCTTTCACCGAATCCTTGGCCACCATGTAATTGACAGTGAGGTGTTTGCCGATGTCGCGCAGAAAATCGAGAAACCGGACCTCGGCGAACCAGTCGTAGTTGTTGACGATTTCGGCGGCGCACTTCCCGGAGAAATCAAGGAAATGTCCGAGCTGAGTCCGCAGGCGCTCCTGATTGTGCCTGATGGTTTCGATTGGCAGGAGGTTGCGTTCTTCGGACTTACCCGATGGGTCGCCGATCATGCCGGTCGCGCCGCCGACCAGCGCGATGGGCCGGTTACCGCCCCGCTGAAAATGCACCAGAAGCATTATCGGGATAAGGTGGCCGATGTGGAGCGAGGGCGCGGTCGGGTCGAATCCCGCATATCCTGTGCTGCCGCCCGGCGCCAACTTTTCGGCCGCTCCCGGCGTAATGCCCTGAATCATTCCACGCCACTTGAGTTCCTCGATAAAACCCATTAGAATAATGCCCCTTATCGGTTTTCACCTCACCTTAATCCTCGGGACAAAATAATTTCAGCGCTCAAGTATATTAAAAGATTGAAAAAAAACGCATTGTATACTATCATACATATTAATGATAATCCGTTGGCATTTTTGTTTCCTGCGGACGTGTCATATATTAATTTTTATGGTTCCGAATTACCCTTTCATCATCAATGGTTCTTGCTGGCACCACTACGCTAATAAAAAAATTCATGAAGCACCGGTATTCAATGGAGGAATAGATGCGGAAACTTTTCGGGAACAGTAAAATCGTCAAGTATGCAGTCGCGGCGGCGGCCATTTTTATTGCTACCTGCACCATGAAGCTCGGCGATGAACCCATTGGCCCTTCGGTGAACCAGCAGAACCAGCCCGACACGACCGTGCTACTCACAGTTACCTCCACCATGACGGCATTGAAAGCAGACGGCGTTGACTCCGCCATCATCACCGCACGGCTCCGCGACATACAGGGCACCCCCCTCTTTGGAGAAACCATCGAGTTCTACAACAATATCATCACCGGCACGGACACCAGCGCCATCAATTGGCGCATTACTTCCGTTACCGACTCGACCGGCAGAACCGCAATCATATATTACGGCGCCAAGGTCAACGGCACGAGCAGAATAACGGTGGTCGCTCCGAAACACCATGACACTGCCTATGTAAACATCGTTTTAAGCGGAGTCAACATTAACCTGCATGCGAACCAGAGCAAGGTGCACGTCGGCGATTCCGCCATTATTACCGCAATACTCCTCGACGGATCAGGCAACCCCATCATACGCGGCGATTCCATCGTCTTCAGCACGGCAACCGGCCGTTTCCCGGGCGGCAACTCGATCTACCGCACGAAATTCGATCCTGCCGGCCAGGCGGCCGTCAAGATGACCTCGCTGTCCACCGGTACCGTTATGGTGCGCGTTTCATCGGTCGGTATAAACGATTCCATCCCGATCACGTTCGATTCGACCTCGGTGGTGATCGTCGGGGCCCGCAAGTTCCATATCTCTTCATCCAAAACGCAGCTCAAGGCCGACAACTCCGATACCGCAACCGTCACCGCGACCGTGGTGGACCAGAACAACAACCCGGCCATGGGCGATTCGATCTTTTTCTCGTGCAACATCGGCATCATCGGCGCCTTCGCGCTTGTCGATTCAAACGGCGACGCGAAAGTCAGGCTGCGCGCCATGCCGATCAACGGCACCTGTTTCATTCAGGCACGGGACACGAAGACCATGGACACTGCCTCGACCTATGTGCTGTTCAGCGGGATCACCCTCACGCTCGGTTCCGACCAGACCAACCTTAACATAAACAACAACGCAACGGTGAGCGCGATCCTCAAAGACGGCTCCGGCAACCCCATCGGCGGTGACACCGTGGTGTTTTCCACGAAACAGCCGGGCAAATTTTCGAACAACACCACAACGTTCCGCGCCCTGCTCGATCCAACCGGACGGGCTGAAGCGACCATCACCTCAAATTCGGCTACCCGTATCGACGTTTCGGCCTCCTGCCTGAATTCAGGCGATACGATCACCCTGTTTTTCACGAACAACGCCATCACACTGACTTCTGCGAAAAGAGACACCGCCCTTGTCATTGGCGGTAACGATTCGACGCTGCTCACCGCGACCTATCTCGACAGTACCGCTCATGTGGTGTCCGGGGCGACCGTTACATTTTACGCCAACGCCGGGACTATAACCAAATCCACCGCCGTTACTGATATCAACGGCCACGCCACGACATGGCTCAAGAGCGCGAACTTCAGCGGTACCGCAACAGTGGAGGCATCAATAACGGGTGTCGGCAATGCGCTTGCCACGGTCACCTTTGCGGCGGCAAAGATAAAGAGCATCAAACTGACCATCACGCCTGACAACATCAGCATCAACGGCGGCGTCGCCACGCTCAGCGCGATCGTACGCGACATCAACGACAATCTGGTGAACCTTGCGGACGTCAATTTTAAAATCCTCAACGGCCCGGGGGGCGGCGAGTACATCGACAAACCGGTTGCAACGACCTCGAACGGCAAGGCCGGCGCACAGCTCTATGCCGGGTCTGTACCGAGCATGTACCGGGGCGTTCTGGTATCGGCCTCGGTCCACGACACTATCGCGGACTCCTGCAAGATCACCATTTCCGGCGAACCGTATGCGATTTCGGTCGCTTATCCGAATGAAGACACGGTAACGGTGCCTGATGCCGGACATCTAAATGCAACAACGTTCGATTATTTCATGGGCGCCGTGGTGTGCGATATCAACGGCAATCCGGTCGCGGACGGGACACGAGTCAACTTCAGCGCAGTAGTTACGGGCATGGCCGTGCACCGCTTAGTGTTCGCCGGATGGTCTGGTCTGGGTTCAGGAGCTAATACCGAAGTTAAACCGAAATACGCTTATAATTTATGGGACATCCCGTTCGAAGACATTAACAATAATTTTCATCGGGACCAGAACGATCTCACCCTTCAATACGGGGTCGGACGGGGATATGTCACGCAGAATCCTGCCAATGCCGCGAGAGGTGACGATGTGAACGGCGACGGCCATTGCGATTTCGACCCAACGATCCACGACCTGTGGTACGATTTCAACGATAACGGAAAAGTCGATACGGGTTTATCGGTGGTTCAGAAAATAGACAGCACACCCCGTCTTGATTCGACGATCGACACCGCGTGTTATGATACGATCATCCACTTGCTTTTACCTAGCCCTCATGACACGGCCGTCAATGTTTGCCATTTGTTTTTTAAAAAAGATACAATCGGTTATAAATACGACACTACACGTTCGATGATATTCACCGGGGCCGAACCGTATATAACGGTAAGCGGCGCAATGATCTGGGCCGACCTTTATCCGGACGGCGTCTGGAACACCTCGGAACTGGTGAGAGACGTGAACGGCAACGGCAGATACGATATACCGGCAAGCGGCGACCGTCGCTGGTGGGAATACGAGAACCTTCCCTACTGGCGTGGGTTGCCTTTCAACTTTGACCAGAACGATTACGGCATCGCGATCACGACGTCCGCCACCACGACAGGCGGCGTGGCCAACGTCGAGCTCTCGTATCCGCGCGAGCTTGCGCGGCGGCTTATCGTGTCTGTCAATGTCGAATCGAACGGCGTGCGCGACCGCACCGGCGCCCGCTTCGTACTGCCGGTGATCTCGAATCAGTAAAAAATGTTGACCTCACCCTATCGCCCCCGCGACCCAGGCCGGGGTAATGAGGTGAGGTCATAAACGGGAAAAATTAAGAAAGGTGTATCTTATGAGGAAAACAGTTCAAACCCTTATGACGATAATGGCACTCTCCGCGCTGTCCTACGCCGGTATTCCCGTGCAGGACATGTCTTCAACCAGCCTCGGCATCGATTACAGCGGCATGTGGCGCGGCGAACGGATCACGTCGGCGAACGTGCCGGGGCACGAGAGCGTGCACCTTATAAACGTCCGATATTCGCCCAATCCCTATTGCCTGTTCTCAATCGGTTTCGGCGGCGCGAATTTCAGGGTGGACACCTCCCGGCAGGTGCAGTTCAAAGGCACGTTCAACTTTTCGCCGTCCGTAGGCGCAAATTTCTACACGCCATTTTTCGCCCGCCATGTGCTGAGACTCACCGCGGGCGTCAAGGCCAATTATCTTTACACAAGAGACGCCGATAAATCGTATCTCTATTCGGGTCCGTTTGTGACGCCGGGTGCCGGCATCGTCGTCTCGCTCGGAGAATTCATCGACCTCGAAGCCGGCGCACGCGGCGATTTCATCTTCGGGCGGATGCAGAAGGGCAGCGATTCGCCGGCCGGTTTCTCGAACAAGGAACGTGCGCGCGCCTATTTCACGGCAATGCTGCACACGCCTTCCGAAGGGGCCTATCTGCTCGTCGATTTCGATGCGTCGCCGAAAGTGAGCATGGACTGGGCGAACGGCCCGGCCGAATCGTCCATCGGAATTTCGGTGGGCCTTATTCTCCGCCAGGAGAAAGACAAGATCGCCCAGCAACGGAAGATGAAAGAGGACGCCGATTACCCCGGATTCAAGGAGATGCGGAAAAAAGTTGAAGAAATGGAAGAAGAGATGAAATAAACTACCCCCGCAGAAAACTGGGGCATTCTAAAATATTCAACTCACCCCTTGATCCCCTCTCTTCCAAGAGAGCCGTTCTTTGGATAAATCTTTTTATCCAAATAAGGCCTTTAGGGGGAAACCCGAAGGGAGAGGTGAGTTAAAACCGTAGCGTGCTGCGGGAAATCCGATCAGGAGAGACTAACAAACACATGGCAAAATATTTCTACAAAGCGCGGGATACCAGCGACAGGGTCGTCACCGGCAACATTGAAGCCGTAAATATCGACGAGGCCTCTGACCGCCTCGGCGAAAAGAAACTCGTCCCGATCCAGATCGACGAACTCAATTTCGACGGCTCACGCAAACAGCAGAACATCACCGAACGGTTCAAGGCGAGTTTTGCCGTCACCAAGAACAAGGTCGCGTATCAGGACGTGGTGTTTTTCACCCGGCAGCTGGCAACCATGATCGAGGCGGGCGTGCCGCTTGTCAAATCACTCGAACAGCTCGCCACCTCCGAGAAACCGATCTTTAAAAAGGTCATCCAGACGATCGCCGACGACATTTCGCGCGGCAACACCTTCTCCGATTCGGTGTCGCGCCACCCCGGCGCGTTCAACAATCTTTTCGTGTCGATCTGCCACGCCGGCGAAGTTGCGGGCGCGCTCGACAAAGTGCTCGACCAACTGGCCACCTACATGGAGTACACCGAGTCGCTGCGCGGCAAGGTCAAGTCCGCGATGCGCTACCCTTCTTTCATCGCCGGGTTCGTCACGCTCCTTGTCGCCGGCATCCTGTGGAAACTCGTTCCGATCTTTCAGAACCTTTACGCCGGCTTCGGCGCCAAGCTGCCGGCCCCGACGCTGGCGCTGGTCAATATTTCAAATATTTTCCGCAATAACCTCCCGTTCGTTATCGTCGGGGTCTTTGCCGCTTTCATCGGTTACAAAATGGCGATGATGGACGAGCGGGTAAAATATCAGGTCCATAAATACATACTTTTTCTTCCCATCTTCGGCATCATCATGCGCAAAAACATCTGGTCGCTTTTCTCCCGCACCATGGCGCTTCTCATGGAGGCAGGCACACCGATCCTTCAGGCCACCGAAATCTGCGGCGCAGTGGTCGGCAATAAAATGTTCTCCAAAGCGCTCGAAGACGTCTATGCGGCACTCCGCCGCGGCGAGCTCTTAAGCCAGTCGCTTTCGAAAACAGGGATTTTCTCCCCCATGATCGTGCAGCTGGTGTCCACGGGCGAAGAGTCGGGCAAGGTCGACGAACTGCTGCGCAAGGCGGCAGAATTTTACGAAAGGGAAATCAAGAACACGGTCGACTCGCTTGCCTCGATCATCGAGCCGGTGCTCATCATCATCCTCGGCGGTATTGTGGGCAGCATCCTTATCTGCCTCTATCTGCCGGTATTCTCGCTCGGACAGGTCATTTCAGGAGCGCACTGAAGAATGAACCGCTCCGCAACAAGCTGCGACTTATTCAGGTATGCAGCTCACCCCTTAATCCCCCCTCTTTCAAGAGAGGGGAAATTCGAATGCATGGATGAGTTAAAGTCGGATCAAACGCTGGAAATTTTACCTATAAAAATTATACGACGTATCTCTTTATATATCAGCAACTTTAGCGCTTCAATAATTTTGTTGCTTTTTTAGTGCCGGTGGTGTATAATAATTTATAGAGGTTAGTAAATCATGCACTATTCCATTACACCATTCGCGGCAAAGGAGGCAGACGGCAAAAAGAAAGGGTATTTTCACAAGTCAATTATTGCGCTGCCCGGATGGGCGCGCATGCAGTACCTTAACCACTTTCTCATAAAAGGAGGCAGTATGTTTCACCAGGTTCGTAAGGAAAAGGGATTCACCCTTGTAGAAGTGATCGTCGTAGCTGTTATTGTTGCGGTACTGGCCGCGGTCGCGATCCCGTTGTACATGGGATATATCAAGGACTCCCGTATAAATGTCGGCAATAACGTCGCTGGTACGATATCCAGCGCATGTGGTGCGAGCACGCAGCAGAAAGTCACCTTTGCGACGGGAACTTTCGTTTCCCCGTCCGAGCCTACTGCTCCGGTGTCGCTCAATTTTGCGAGCGTCAGCGACAATACGGTCAAAAACACCATCGTTATTCCGAACGATTACACGGCAGTTATTGCGGACGCGGCGCCGGGCAATTCAACCGGAACCGGATCGGTCACGTGTTATTACACCGATTACACGGCCACATCGGCAAAGGTGTTTACCTACAAGCAGTAAAAGGAGACGGTTCGAGCAGTGATGAAGTTTGACAGGCAGTATACCGGAACATGCGTTTGCATGTTCCGGTACTTATGATGAAAAAGGCCTTAAAGTGAAAAAGGAGAACGTTATGGTAAAAAAAATGATCAGTAACAACAAGGGATTTACCCTTGTCGAAGTGATCGTGGTGTCCGTGATTGTCGCGGTACTTGCCGGAGTCGCCATTCCCCTCTATATCGGCTATGTCAACGATTCAGCGCAGAACATGGCGAATAATGAGGCGGCTGGAATTGCGGCCGCAATATCCAGCGGCGTTAATTATGGATTTAATGGCACTATCGCATCCAGTCCTATAACCGGGCCTGCAAAAATTACATGGGCAAATACTTCATTCCCGGTGACCTTAACTCAGCCTATTTCGTACCAGGTTGGAAACGGTGTTGTAATCACCTATACCGGCTCGGTGACCAATGGCGGGGGTAACGGAACAGTAACGGTAAGGGGCAAAGTCGCAAACTTTAACTTTTAAGTAAAATAGGAAAACCATCGATAATGAATGCGGCAAGCGAGAGGGACCATCTTGCCGCAGAGATGGTCGTTGTACCATTTTTTTAGAGAGGGATACAATGCACGCTCTATCCGGTTATAAGGGATTTACCATTATCGAAGTTATTATTGTCGCAGTTATCGTGGCAGTGCTGGCCGCTGTGGGCATCCCCATGTACCGGGGTTATATTATGGGTCAGCGCCAGACCACGGTCAACAATCTTGCCCAGACCGCCGGGGCAGCGGCCAATTCGTACTGGAGAAGGACCAACATTGTTCCGGCCTATAACGATTTTCTGCCCATGAGCAATACGCTGGGTCTGTATTACAGCAACAGCGGGTATAACATAACCATAAGCGGCAATACGATAACCGTAACGGATAAAACTTATACGACCATAAGCAACAGTACGGTCACTATCAACTGATTATGTGTATTATAAATAATGATAGAGGATTTACGCTCATCGAGGGCATCGTGGCTGCAACGATTACATGCGTACTGGCCATGGTTTTATTCACGATCCTGCGAATGAACAACGACGGTGTCTCAAAGGGTGCGGTCAATGCCACGATACAGATGCAGTACGAGACCGTTCTCGAACGGATAGGCTATTACACAAGAAAGGCAGCCGCGGTCCTCGACGGCAGCAACAGCAGCGAAACATGGACGGCATTCGATACCGGCAGCAACAACTTTACCTCGAAACGAACGAATTGTATCGTGATGTACGATACGGCAGGAAATATAATCAAGGGTTACAAGTTTGAGAGCTCCACGGTGAAGGAGTCGTCCGATGGAACAACCTATACGCCCTTCAAAGTGGGAAGTTCCGCCGTTCAGGCGATCGGGACGTATGCTTTTGCTCTCTCCAAGGACCGGCAGCAGGACACGGTCCTGCTGCAGGTGGTCTCTTCTTTCTTGAGAGAGAAGGACACGACCGCCCAAAGGCAAGAGCTGTTTAGGTGCCGCAGCAAGCGGCCGACGAGTTGACGCGGAGAGACCGAAAAAGAGGCGCATGACACCATGAAAAAATCAAACCATTGCAGCAAGGGTTTTTCGCTGGTAGAAGTGCTCGTGGCCGCGGCCATGGTCGCGCTTTCGCTCGTGTCCGTCGTCGCTTTTGTGCGCAAAGGCCAGGATGAGGTCGCGATCGACAGGCACCGGCGGATGGCGCGCGGCATCGTCGAACGCACGCTGGAGAACCCGGCGTACGACATGATCAATTATTTAAACCTTGTTACCAAGGATTCGCTGCGTACCAATCTTGACACTATCGATTGGAAAACAACCCCGCCCCTCACCGGGAACTTACGCGTCAAGATAAGCGATACAGTCACCCAGGCCGTCGCAACAGGCAGCAGCTTTCCCTATCGCAAAGTCACGGTGACCATGTCCTGGTATGAACATATAAACTCAAATCCGGACACTATCAGGTGTGAAAAACGCGTCACCGACGGCTATGGTCAGTAAGGGGTCAACGGAAAGCCGGGCGGGCAGAGTGAACGGAGCAGTGCAGTGCAAAAGGAGGTCTCCAATGAAAAAAATGACAGGCGTTGCGCGTAAGGTAAATACGGCCGGGTCCGCTCTTATCGGCGCGATCGCCATATCCATTCTCATGGCAATTGCAGGCATCGGTTTCCTGCAGGTCACGTCCAGCGGGCTCAACAACGATACCGCGGCACTCGAGGACCTGAAGGCCCTGTGCGCCGCTGAGTCGGGCGCAAACATGGGCGTCAGATGGCTCTGCAGCTATACCGCGTTTCCCTCGACGACTGCCGGCACGGTCCTCACGCCGTTCAACAATCCGATATTCGATACCGTCAATAACATGGATGTGTATGTAACCGACTCGGTGTATGCGCTCAACGGCATGGCTACTGCTGCAATCAAGGCCGCGGCGTTCAAACACCCTTCAGGCGGCAGTACAAACGCCTCCACCTTTAAAAAACGGGTGACCATAGGCAACGTCCAGGTCAGTACCTTCGGGATCTATTGCACCTTTTACGACGGTTATCAGGCCACTAACACGGCGGGTGATATTACAGGCTGGGGCGGATGGTCGGGCCGCACCTTTAACGGCCGGTTCCACATGAACAATATGGTCAATGTACTGCAAGCCACTTCTGATCCAACCCTTGGAACCGACCCGACCAAACGGGTCTATTTTAACGGCTATGTCACCATTGCAAGACCCGACAGCACGAACACGGCAGTGAAATCGGAATATGGGAACAACTACGGGACCAGTACAGGGCCAAACAAGAACGATTACGATTCCGGCGTACTGGCAAACTGGACCGGCGGCATTACCACCGCCAAACTTGATTCGGTTTTTACGAGCAGCTACCAGTCGAACGTGTCGCCGATCAAACTGAACATTTCCAGAACCGACGGGATAAGCATGTGGAGCGATACCTCGGTCCACGATCAAAAAGACACTCTGGCTTATAATCGGGTCAGGGATGAGGGCGACTCAAGTAAAAATAGAAGGCCTACGCTCCAATTCAACAACACTAATGCTTACTATCAATATTATGATTCATCAGCTTCAAAATATAAAACCGACACTTTTACTATTTCCAGCAGCGGAACGATCTTCCGTTCCCGCAGGAACCTGAATGTTTTCGGCACGGTGACAGGCAGGGTCACGGTCGTCACCGATTCCGGGAAAAGCATCCTTCCTGTCGGGAACCTGGTGACAAGCGATTTCAATTCAACGGGTGATTCAATCCCTTTTTCTTCGACCAATATGATCGGACTTATTTCCGGAAAAGATATCCGTTTTAACGACAAGTGGGTAAGAGATACCATCGCAGCAGCCCCCACACAACAGGTCGGCCTAAGAGCTACCAGAAATGGAACAGACACCACGCTCAATATCACTGCCGGCATCATAGCGGTCAAGACAAAGGTGATCGGAGGAACAACGGTAAAATGCTGCGAATACTGGGACGGGATGTGGGAGGGCGCGCCATCAGATTCCGAACATTACAAGTACAACTTATACGGCAACCATATTCTCGCGGCCTACATGAGGTCCATCGCTGTGGATAATAATGGCATCTGGACGGGGGGATGCAAGCCCGGCGGGTTGTCGTTTTCCCACGACCCGCGCATGTATAAAAAACTGCTTCAGCCTCCGGGTTTCCCCGGAGTTTCAACGAAAAACGGTCTGTTCCTGCTTACCATAGGCGGCTGGCAGGAGGACAACAAGCTCTGAGTTGCCGCACCTTCGGCCCCACAATCTCCCTGCTTTTGCCGGAGCGGCAGGGAATATGCTCTCAATGCGTGTTCACTCCTTGAGTTAAAGTCGAAGCTCCGCTTCGAGGAATTTGACCCATAGAGGTTCGGGCTGCGGCGCACGATGCAACCTCTCGCCAAAAAATACCCTTTTCCCCGCACCTTTCACCGATGTATTTTTTAAAATTATTAGTGCCAGCAATAACGCAGTATGCTATAATTTACGTACAGATATACAGCGCGGAAAACCATAGAAGACCATTGTAATGGCTAAAACCATACTTACCTCCATCGGCATCGAATCCGACGCGGCCAGCATCCGTGCAGCAAAAGTCAATATCTCCCGTTCGGGCCTGAAGTCGGTGTTGCAGGTGGCAGGCCTGTCGGAACTGCGCGGAGATTTTTCGAACGACGAGAACATCTCGGCCGGCATGAAAAAAATCAGGGAAAAAATTGCCGTCGGTCCCGGTGACCGGATAGCGACCTGCCTTGCGGGCAAGCAGGTGTACGTGGCCCAGCTCGCGTTCCGCAAGCTGCCTGACCTTGAACTCCGCAACGCGCTCAGACTCGAAATAAAAAAAAGCCTCCCGTTCGAAGTGGCGGGCGCCACCATCGACTTTCAGATCCTCGAAAGCACAAAGAAAGACGATACTCCCCAGATCGTGGTCACTGCGGTACCGGGCGTCCTGCTTTCGCGGCACCTCCACATGATGGAGCGGCTCAGCATCAAACCGTGGGTGGTTGACGTATTTCCGCTTGCCATTGCCAATGCGTTCCACCTTTCACAGAAATCGATTGCCATAGGCATGGCCTACATTATCGTGCACGTGGGACCGGGAGTTGTCAACCTCGTGATCTGCGGCGACGACAACGTTCCGTTCTTTCACCGGAGCATCTATTTCTCGTCCGACGAGGTCTTCGGGGAAGGCGTCACGCTTGAACCAAAAGAGATCGAAAAAAAACTCAGTGACTTTGCCGCGGAAATAGGCCGGTCGCTTGCTTTCTACGAAAAAACCTATTCAATTAAAAGCTTTGCCGGCGTGTTTCTTGAAGGAGAGTATCTCGATAACGAGTTTCTGAAAGACGCGATCGCCGCGAAAACGAGCCTGACGGTCGAAGTGGTTGATGTTTTCGCCCGGCTCAACCAGACGTCGAACGCACCGAAAGGCAAGTTCGAAGTGGCCATGGGCCTTGCGATGAGGAACACGACGTGACCTCACCCCCGTCCCCTCTCCTCAAGAAGAGGGGAAATGAAGGGTGAGGTCATAAAAATTAGCAGGAACTTTTCATGCGCTATAACATAAATCTTGTCCGCCTGATGCGTTCCGAGGAACGGAAAGCCGTTGAACTCCGGAACCGGCTTTTCATCGTAGGGCTGTCGTGCGTCGGACTGCTCGGGGTCGCTGCGATCACCTTCACCTTCCAGGTGCTTGCCATGGAAGAGAAGTTGAGCAACGAAAAAATGGAACTGGCGAGGATCGAACAGCAGTACAGCAAGTACAAGGCGATCCGCATGGTGATCGACAAGGCCGATATCGAGCGGCTTGACAGCCTCCAGACCAACCGTATCTTCTGGACAAAAAAAATTGCGGTAATGGCCAACTATCTGCCCGACGACTACTGGATCGTCCATTTCAGCAGTGACGGCAGAAACTTCAAAGTATCGGGCTTCGGTTACATTTCGCAGAAACAGGAACAGCTTATCACCATCGACGACTACCTGAACAAAGTCCGCGCCGATTCGTCCTATAAAGACGTTTTTAAAACGACCTATTTCAATTCGATGTCACGTTCGGACGAGGAAAAAGGGCAGGCGCAGCGCGTCGGTTTTGAATATTCATCCAATCAATAAAGGGGAACGGGACAGCCCGCACGGTATATGAAGATCGATCTTTTCCTCACCATCGGCGTCATTTTATCCCTGATCGCGTTCATTCTCGTGGACCGTCTCATGGTCTCGGACTTCGAGCCGACCTTTAAAAAGCTCGAAACGCAGCGCATAATCACCTCAAACAAGCTGGCAAGCGCGAAAATCGTGTATGAGAACCTGAACCACGTACGCGACCTGGTGCAGAAAAACATGATCTTTCCCAACCAGAAAGATTCCGTTTCGCTCGAAACCATTTTTTTCGATTTCATCACCACCTGCGTCAATGACCTGAAGATGAAACTGGTTTCCTGCCGCCCCGTTGCGCCGGTGACCTCCGGCTATATCACCACGTACGGCTATGACCTCGAACTTGAAGGCGATTTTTTCTCGTTGGGCGAGTTGTTCGCGAAATTCGAAAACAGCCGGCGGATTATTTCGGTGATTTCTTTCGATGTTAACCTCAAAGGGGGCGAGCTGACCGGCAACGAAGAATCGGTCCGGCGTGAAATGGCGCAATCGGGCAACAAAGGTATCACGATAAAAATCCATGTGAACACCTACCGTGTAAGAAAAGGCGGATGACCGTATGAAAGAGCACCGATTGCTCCTCGCCGCCACCGCAGTCGCGGTGGTGCTGTCGCTGTTTATCATCTTCCGCGCCTTTGCGGCAAAGGCAGATTTCGACCGGGCCGTCCACGAGTCGCTGAAAACCACCGAAGGTTACGATCAGCGTTTCATAGACCGGGTCAACCGGCTGGAAGAACTTCTTGCCACACGCGCGCAATTCGGTTACTCGGGCGGCAAAGACCCCATGACCGGGACCAAACGCCAGGTGGTGCAGATAAAGCAGCAGCCTCCGCCTCCACCGGTCAGAACCCCCCGTGCTCAGCAGCAGACTGCAGCGCCTGTGGCCGAAACAGCCCCTGCGCCACAGCCCGACCAGATGCGTCTTACCGCGATCATCGCCGATGCGACCGGCAGGAAAATAACCGCAGTGGTCATGGACGGCGAGCGCTCGTTTTCGGTGGAGCAGGGCGATCTGGTAAGCGGACGGAAGATCACTCGAATCACGAATGAAGGTATTTACATGGAGTCTGATTCGATGATGTATTTCTACGACATCTACGGCAATGTCGTCAGAAAAAGCAAGGATAACGGTACGGTATCTCCAGTCCTTCAGGAAGAGCAGCAGCCGAAAAAAACGGCGCCGGTGAAACCGCCGCCACCGGCGAAAAAACGTAAAAAATGACTTTAACGTGAGGAGGATGTCGTGAAACGAGCGATCAATTATCTGATGCTGACCGCTGTATGCGTGGGGATGTGCCGTAGTGCCGCTGCAGCGCAGGACGACGTATTACCTCCGGTCAAACCTGAACGTGCCTCCCCGATCGTCACCGAGGACATAAATCCGCGCCTCAAGCTGCCGATTTCCATGCGCGCGCAGGACGCAAACCTTTCGGAAATCCTCAAGATCCTTGCCGACCGGTCAGGCATGAACTTCGTCACGGGCGAGGGTGTTTACAAAGAAAAAATCACCATCATCCTCAACCGCACGCCGGTCGATCTTGCGATCGACCTCGTGGTCCGCGCGGCCGGGCTTTCGTACGAAATCATCGGCAACTCGGTGCTCATTGCCGAATCCGACAAGCTGAAAGGCGAAGTCGGCCAGCAGGGCTACGTCGTGGCGCTCAAGTACGTCGAGGCGGATGAAACGGCGACCCTCCTCAGCGACCTGACAAAATTCATCAAAGTTGACAAAGGCGGCAACCGCCTCGTGTGTTTCACCAGCCCCCGCGTCATCAACGAAATCGAGCGCATCGTGAAGTCCATTGACCACCCCCATATCCTCGTCATGCTCGACACGCGCATCATCGAAGTGTCCATGGACAAAGAGAAGCAGTACGGCCTCAACTGGTCCAGTCTCTTTCCGATCTCCACCGGATTGTCGCACCCCATGGTGTCCCTGTCGCGGGGGTACAACCGGCAGGACATGGAGCTCCAGCCGCTCTCATTCAACACCACGCTCGACATGATGATTACGAACAACGACGCGCAGATACTCATGAACTCAAAAATCACGACCCTTAACAACCGCGAAGCCAGCTTGCAGATCGGCGACGTGGTCCCGTACCAGATACAGTCATACAACATGAGCGGCAGCTCGGGCGGCGGCGCCAACCTGAACATCCAGAAAGAGAACACCGGCGTTTTGCTGACGATGACGCCGCATGTCAATGAAAAGAACCAGGTAACGCTCCAGCTGGAGCCGGAAGTTTCGAACATTGTCGCCTGGGTAGGCGTCAACCACGACATGCCCCAGACGCGCGTGCGGAGGGCGAAGACTACGGTCCGCGTGCAGGACGGACAGACCATTTTCCTCGCCGGCCTCCTTGATGATGAAAAAACTTTTACGACATCAAAACTGCCCATTCTCGGCGATATTCCCCTTATCGGGAAAATTTTCCAGCACAAAACCGAATCGATCATAAAGAAAAACCTCATTCTGGAGGTTACGCCTAAGATTCTGTACGACAGTTCCACCGTTGAAATGAAAGCCGGCGACGCCACCGGCAGCGTCGTACCACAGCCGCAGCCTCCCGCAATAGTCCCGCAGAACCAGCAGCAGTTGCCGGCACCGGGGAACCAATAATTCCCGTTGGGGCACGGCGCGCCGCGCCCCAACGGTTCGCTGTGGCCTGATCGTCGCCTCAAATAGAAAGTCTCGACCGACAATGGCATCCGATAACTATCATATAAGGGATCTCCTTTCCATTCTCGTGCAGTCCAAAGCCACGGACCTTATCATAAGCCCGGGCAAGCCTCCGCAGATCCGCCTGAGCAAGAAACTCGTTTCAATCGAGTGTCCGTCACTGACGCCGGAAAAATCGAAAGAACTTTCCTACCAGATGATGAACGAAATGCAGCAGAAGAAGCTTGAAGACGACTGGGAGGTGGATTTTTCCTTCGGCATGCAGGATTTGGCCCGTTTCCGTGTCAACGTCTTCATGCAGCGCGGGACCGTATCGGCGGCGCTCCGGCGGATTGCCGCCGACATCCTTACCTTCGACGATCTCGGACTCCCTCCGGTCGTCAAGGAAATGTCCGAACGTCCGAACGGTCTGGTGCTTGTCACCGGACCGACCGGCTGCGGCAAATCGACCACGCTTGCGGCCATGATCGACCGCATCAACGACCGGTTTTCCTTTCACATCATCACCATCGAAGACCCAATCGAATACCTGCACCATCATAAAAAATCAACGATCGACCAGCGTGAGGTTTATTCCGACACCAAATCGTTCCAGGTCGCGCTAAAAAGCATCCTTCGCCAGAACCCGGACGTCGTTCTCCTCGGCGAAATGCGCGACATGGAATCCATCCAGGCGGCGCTGACCATTGCCGAAACGGGCCATTTATGTTTCGCCACCCTGCACACCAATTCGTGCTCGCAGACCCTGGCGCGTATCGTCGATGTATTTCCGGGTGATAAGCAGCAGCAAGTCCGTACGCAGCTCTCCATGTGCATTCAGGGTGTGCTGACGCAGGTGCTGCTCCCAAAAATCGGCGGAGGTCTGCAGCTTGCAATGGAAATCATGGTCGCCACGCCCGCCATCAAAGCGCTCATCCGCGAAAACAAGCTGCAGCACATCGACAACCAGATCATGCTGGGTGCCAAATTCGGCATGCAGACCATAAACCAGTCGCTCGTAGCGCTGGTGAACGCGGGACTCGTCACCGAGGACGACGCGATCGCCTCGAGCCCGGACAAGGATGATTTCCGCAAGGTGCTTTTGCAGCAGTGATTGGCATTCTACAATAATTAATGATACTTTTTTGTTTTGCTAAAGGCATTCTACGGGGTGGCGGGTGGGCATCGTTCTGACAGATTTTGAGCATCCGCTACCCGCACCCGCAAGCATCCTTCCGTTTGAAAAAAATTCTATAAACTTTTTTTGTCTTCAACGCAATTAAATCTTGAGGGTGGGGTCAAATAAAGTTTAATTCAGCAACATCGTGCCCACCCCACACCCTCCGCAGGAGCCTTTAGCTAAAGAAATTTATTAATTATTGAATTTTCTCCTTCACCTGTTTTAATTTTTTGCTATGGCCCCAGAAACGAAAACGACCGAACACGTAGGAACGCAGATCGTTCTCGCGCTCTTCAGTTATAATGATTCGCGCCTGAAGGAAGTCGTTCCGATATTCAACCCGCTGTCGGTCGACACGACGCTGCGTTTCGTAAAAGCCGGCCCTGCTCACCGCGACCAGCTCTGGTGCGACGTCGTCTGCGTACTGTACGACCCGAAAGTGACCCTCGACACGTATATGCAGGACCTCGCGACGCTGAAACTCGTGCGGAAAATCCCTGCCGTGATTTCGCTCGTGTTCGAGGCCGATAAACCTTCCCTCGAACAGAACAAGCTTGAGATGTCGGCTGATGCCGTCATTTACCTCCCTCAGGTTCCTGAAGCGTTCGCCAAAACGATCATGACCCACGTGGCCACGGCCAGGCTTAACAAACAGCGCGAAAGCGGGCGCAGCAGCGGCGGCCGCAAGGCGCACCAGCTGGGCGAGATTCTGGTGCAGAACAAGCTTATCACCGCACTGCAGCTTAAAAAAGCGCTCGATCATCAGAAAAATTCCGGTAAACGCATCGGCGACGCTCTCGTCGAACTCGGTTATATCGATGAGGACCAGAAACTGACATTTCTCTCTCAACAGCTCGGTGTGCCGGTCGCCAACGCCCGCCAGTACGCGGCGGCCGATCTTAACGTGGTAGCACTCATCCCCGAACATGTGGCAAAGCGCTACAACTGCATCGCGCTCGAAAAAAAAGACACCGAGCTTGGCGTGGCAATGACCGATGTACTCGACCTTCGTCTTCTCGACAGTCTGCGCGACATCACGGAAATGACGATCAAGCCGATGCTCGGCAAGCTCGACGACATCACCGGCTCAGTGGAGCGTTTCTACCGCGACATCTCCTCGCACAAAGACGCATCGAGCCTTCTCCACGATCTTGATGAAAACGTCGAATTTGTGGCTGACAAACAGGAGGAGGTCAACCTCGATGAAATGGCCGCCGCAGGGGCCGAGGTCGGCATCGTCAAACTTGTCAATATGATCATCGGAAATGCCGTGCGCGACCGCGCCAGCGACATCCACATCGAACCGCAGGAAAAAGAACTCGTCATACGCTGCCGTATCGACGGCGATATGCGCAGAGTGATGTCCCCGCCCAAGCAGTCGCACCAGGCCATGGTCACCCGTGTCAAGATCCTTTCCAATCTTGACATTGCCGAACGGCGGCTGCCGCAGGACGGCCGCATGGTCGTCAAGATGGGAAAACGTGAAGTCGACATCCGCGTGTCGATTCTTCCCACGATTTTCGGCGAAAAAGTGGTGATGAGAATTCTCGACAAGGACGCTTTCGAAAAAAGCGTCACGAACCTCGGTTTCGACGCGGCCAACGTTTCAATCTTTAAAACGCAGATCGCCAAGCCCTACGGTATGATCATCGTCACCGGACCCACGGGCTCAGGCAAGTCAACGACGCTGTACTCGGCCATTCAGGCCATTAAAAGCGTGACCAAGAACATCATTACCGTTGAAGACCCGGTCGAATTCCAGATGGACGGGATCAATCAGGTGCACGTCAACACGAAGATAGGCCTGACCTTTGCAAGCGCGCTGCGGTCAATCCTCCGCCAGGACCCGGACGTCATCCTCATCGGCGAAATCCGCGACAATGAGACCGCCGACATCGCCATTAAAATGGCGCTCACCGGCCATCTGGTGTTCAGTACGCTCCATACCAACGACGCGGCGAGTACCATCGCTCGATTCGTGGATATCGGGATTCCTCCCCTGCTCCTGGGGTCGTCTCTCAACCTCATCATCGCTCAGCGCCTTATACGAAGGATATGCCCAAAATGTAAAATCGAATACGAACCTGCCAAGGAACTGCTCGATCAGCTCAACCTTAAGAAGGACGCTGTGGCTAAGTTTTACAAAGGCGAGGGATGCGTCGCCTGCAACGGCGCCGGTTTCAAAGGCCGTATCGGCGTTTTTGAGTTCCTAGTCATATCCAAACAGGTCCGTAAGCTCATTCTGCGGAATGCGCCGACGCTCGAAATTCAGGAACAGGCGGAAAAAGACGGCATGAAATCTCTCCGGCAGTCAGGAATCGCGCTTGCGCTGAACGGGGATACGACGATCGAGCAGGTTATCGCGGCAACGACGGAAATCTAATACAGTTCTTCCTTCTTTTCCGGTTCTTCCTCTTTGTGCAGAAACAGCTTGCCGCCTTCCTGCAGGTGCAGCTTAAGCTTCATGTCGGTTGGACTCGTCGCGTTCTTCAGCGCTTCGTCAATGGTAATGAGCCCTTTTGTATACAGCTCCATGATCGCCTGATCAAAGGTCTGCATTCCGTATTGCTCTTTCCCTTTTCCGATATTTTCAACGATATCGGCAAGCTTTTCCGCCTCCAGGATATAGCCCCGGATCGCTGCATTGATGATCATGACTTCGGCGGCAAGCACCTGTCCCTTCTGGTCGACCCGCTCAAGAAGCCGCTGGGAAATAACCGCGCGAAGGTTGTAGGCGAGCTGGATCCTTACCTGACGCTGCTGGCCTGATGGAAAGGAGTCGATGAACCGGCCGATCGTCTCCTTCGCGTCGGTGGTATGGAGCGTGGACATGACAAGGTGTCCGGTCTCAGCGGCACGCAGCGCGATTTCCATGCTTTCGTAATCACGCAGTTCTCCCACCAGGATCACATCAGGATCCTGTCTGAGCGCCCCCCTGAGCGCATTATGAAAATCGAGGGTGTCCATGCCGACTTCGCGCTGATTGATGACAGCGGTTTTATCGTCATGGATAAATTCAATCGGGTCCTCAATGGTGATGATATGACATGGCCAGGTACGGTTAATCTCATCAATCATGGCCGCAAGCGTCGAAGATTTGCCGGAGCCGCTCATGCCGGTAACAAGGATCAGTCCCCGGTTGGAGTGGGCTATCTGCTTAACAATCGGCGGCAGGCCCAGATCTTCGAGCGTATTGATCTTGAATGGAATGAAACGCATGGCGATGGAAATCGTCCCGCGCTGCCGGAAAATATTGACCCTGAAGCGCGCATAGCCGGCTATCGAATACGACAGGTCAATTTCAAGGTCCTCCTTGAGCCGGTTCGCGTGATCTGGACCGAGGAAATGTCTGGCCAGCTCCTCGGTATGCCGGGCCTCAAGCGGAGGCGCTTTGACCGCCACCATGGTCCCGAATACCCTCCGTAAAGGTGGTCGCCCTACTTTAAAATGGAGGTCGGAAACGCCTTCGATTATCAGCGCTTTCAGGTAGGCATCAAAATCCATATCATTGCATCCTTTTAATTGACCTGTGTCTCTATAATTATAGTATATCGTAATCGCCTATGGTCGTCCACAGTCATCATGAAATCTTTCTACTCTTGAAAATATACGTAAATATTCTCCCTCGCTTAAAATTCTGCGGTGATATATACTCCCGAATTCTTTTTAATCGGGTCATACGCGAGTGTGAATTGAATGCCCCCGGAAAACATAAATTCCGACACTGAATTTATTTCTACGGTAGCGAACAGCGTATTAGAAACGGCGATCCCGGAATCCGGCGCTGAAGTAAAAAGATTCCGTTTGAGCACTGAACCCCATCGGTCCCCTGATTTCTCCAGTTGTACCATAAAGAAGTGGTTGGCAGTGGCCGAAAGCCGGTACCCGACTCTTCCGTAAAGGCCGTCCCAGAACAACCGCCTTCCATGATTGATATTCCTAAAAACTGGAAAACAGTAGGCGACCGCCGCTTCAGTCCTGAGATAGAGATCGGAATTGCCCGCAATGCCGAAGGTATCGATGAGCGTCCTGTTAACCGGGAATTCGTACCATGAACAGCCAGCGTCGACTTCAAAGGGAATTCCCGAATATTTTGTCAGCGGGAAACCACGGAAAAAACTTGCCTGTCCGGAAATACCACGCGACACCCGCGAATAATCGAAGTTACCCTGGCTTTCAACGCCGCCGGGCATGAAGGAGGGGGTAAATTCCACCAGTGCCTCCCAGATATCGTTCAGATTATGCTCGATATCTTTATTGTAATATCCATTGTCCTGCCAGATGAACCAGAGAGGAAAGGCCGCACCGGCCGAAGCATATTTCAGCGAATCGGCCGAATAACCCAGAGAATTCGTTCCACCCGACGGTAGAATAAGTTTTAAAAGTACTACGTCAGCCAGGCATGAGGCGCCCACATAGGTCGAACGGCTTGTCTGCCATGTCAATTGCGACTGTGAAGTGAGAAGAAACGGTATGAAATCGATTAAATACATTCCAAGTACGGATTGGATCGAGGGTGCGAGGGTATTCAATGCGATGCCGCAGAGCGGGGCCATCTCCAAAACAGTTGTCGTTCCTGTCGAATCCGTGGAGGCGTTGAGCGTTCGCGTTCGTAACGGACGTTCATTGTTGTACGGCTGCAATAACTGGCGTTTCAGACGTTCGCAGCGTGTTTGCGGCATCTGCGCTACACTGTCGAGGCGACGGGAAAACCTGTCCACCTGAAACAATGCGGATGAAAAAAACGGACCCAGTGAACGTCCGGAAAACGCACCGGTATCGGATGATTGTCCGATACCCGCTGTTATTTCGAGTCCGGTCGTGAAAAAAAAACGTTGCAAGGCATCGTTCTGGTACCTGATGCACCCGATATCCGCGGAAAATACGGACGAGCTGTCATCAGCAACACTGTTGAAAATAAGTGACGACTCCCAGGTCGCTCTCAGCATGCGCAGATGGTATGGCTCTCCTTCAACAGGCGGTACACCATTGGAAGGCAGCGGGGAAAAACTGAATTGCGGCCGCGGGACAATCGTATACGGAAAACCGGTCAGATCAGCGGTTGAAATCCGGAACCCGGAGGAGGTATACTCGGAAAAAAGCAGGCGTTTTCCGCCCTTTCCTATCATCGGTTCAAAAGCTCCGCCGACAACCGAGGTATGGCGGACGAGATCGGAACCATCGGGCTTCATGGAATAAATGTTGAATATTCCATCATAATCTGCAGAAAAGTATATCCTTCCGTCTTCAGCCCAACAGGGTGATTCCTCGCGGGCAGTACCGCTGGAAATGCGTGTTTCGGTTTTCGCAGTGCGATCAAAAAGGAAAAGCGAAGAGAAACCCTTGACAAGCTGCTCCACGACCATTTTCGACCTGTCGACAGGGTTGAAATCCACTGCTATGTAAGGATTGCCGGCAGTTCCCTCGCCCACGACATCGAAAAGCAACGTGCGCAGGTTTAAAACCTCAAGAGTAAATCGGCCGTTGCGGAACCTGATAACCGCAAGTTCGTCTCCGGAGGGTGATGCCGCAACCGCGTAAATCCTTCCGTTATGCGTGATCTGTTCGACACTACCTGTTTTCAGACAGCAGCGGAAAAGCTCTTTGAAATAAGACCCGTGCTCTCCGGGATCATATGACTTTACAAAATAGACATAGTCGCCATCAGGAGAAAAATCCCATGACGACTCGGCATGTTTCAGAACCAGGAGAGGGTCGACGCTCCCGGCTTTTGCTATGACAAGATCGGTACGGTAGGAATCGTCGTTATTACTGGTAATCCAGCCCCAGCGGCAGCCGTCAGGAGAGATCAGTGGCCGCTGGTTCAGCCGGCCGCGCTGGAAAACGCACTCCGTCGCGGTCAATTGGGCGGGTACTACCTTGCGTGCGGAGTTGAGCACGCTGTCACGCCAGTCCCGGTAATAGTAATCGAGGTCGTGGCCGCCGATCATCGAGCCCGGCGGCGATGAAAAGGCAGCAATCGGGTCAATGGAACTGCCGGCAGCGTTTTTTAAAATGCGTTGTATTTCTTCACTTCCGGCAATATTCTCGATATACATGGCAAGAGAAAAACCCTGATTATACACCTGTTCGTTCCCCAGCAAGTCATGCGAAAAAACACCCATTTCGCTCAGTGTCAGCTCTTTTTTATCCAGTACTGCGCACCGCAGGATCATGTCCCGACGGCTGTCCCAGGAGTCATTGCCGCAACGGAACGAACCAGTCTGCGCCATACCTTCGGCAAACCACATGGGAAACAACTTCATCATGGGAAACGTTTTTCCGATTTGCATGGTAAAACCGGGACGGGTCACGCCGACGGCTGTGGACATATCGAGCATCTGAAATCCTGATGTCTTTCTCAGCGTAACGATATGCGTGAGCTCGTGTGTAATCACATTGCGCAGCCAGGTAGTGCTGCTTCTGAAAGGAAAATTCATGTCCGGCGCCCAGATTTCGACGCCTCCGCCCAGCCAGTCGGTAAAACCATTGCTCATGTCGTCGTAATCGGCAAGCACTATATCGATTTTTCCGCTTTCATATTTGCCGTATAATTCAACAAGTCGAGCGTATACCTCTTCGGCAATTACTGCAGACTGAGCTACCAGCGGTTCTGTTTTATCATAATAGTGTATTGCGAAATGCTCGGTTTCCAGAGTTTTCCACTTGAGTTCCGGGTGGTTATAGGCCAGGCTCTCGCTGAAACGGCCTGATAACGCCAGCAACACGGCAGCCATACATGCATAGAACTGCATATGCATAAATAACGACGTAATAGTTTTCTTTTTCATGGTATGAACGGGAAAACCGTTTTCAGGGTTTTTCGGATGATGAACTCACCCCTTTCCGCAGATAATCCATTATACTCTGCTGAAGAAAGCGGTCTCTTTTCCCGTTATATATTTCAGCCGCCCTGCGAGCACCCCACCGGTTTCCGCTGTAGTACCGCCAGAGCAGTGTTATATCGGTAAAAATAGCTTCCTCATAATATCCGTACATAATCGAATGAACGGTCATGAAACCGGTTAAACAGGAAATAGCGAGCGCATTGAGCCCGTTGCGGAAATCACCGGCGTACACCTGGCCCAGACCGGGAAGAAATGTCGACATCCATTGCGCTGCGCGAACCGATTTCCTCGGCTGCGTGGCGGCAAGAGTTGCTATCGAATCGAAAAATCTCAGTCGTGCGTTGCTCCTGTCGCCATTCTTTTTCACCTGATCCCATTCTCCGGCAAAAACATAGGCAAGACATAAAAAAAACCTTGCCCGATCGCGAAGCATCGGATACGAGGAAAATGACTGAACTCGGAGCAGTTCGGCCTGGGCCTGCCCGTAGCTTCCTCCAGCCATGTCAATGATCGCCTTTTTTATCCTGATGGCATCACGCAGGCTGTCCGTGAGGCTTCCCGATAATACCGATTCGAGGGCTCGTTCGGATTCGCTCAGGTTCCCCTGAGAACTGCTGATATCGGCTATGATTATATAGATCGGAACAGCCGGAGAATCCGGGTGGAAAAAAAGATACCGCCGATACTCGGTGACAGCTTCATCGTATGCACCTGCACTGGTGAGCCGCTCCGCTTCCTGAATCGCGGGATCAACAGCTGCCTGCGGGTAGGCAATAAAAATCGTGAGTGCGACCAGCACGATTTTATAAACGAGTGAAACCATTATTGGCTTTCCATTACCAGTCGAACCGTACGTTTGCCCGTTCAGCAAGGGCGGCCCTTCGTGACCTGTTGCACAGCACCGCAGCGTTAACCGATCCATAAATGTTCCCAGTATAGAAAGCAGTGCCGAGCAGCCCGAACGTGATGCATCTGGCTGAAGCCAAACCGTCCTTCACATACCCTTCATAGGCCTGCCAAGCCATGATGCCGACAAGGAGAAATGAGTAGGCGCCGTCCCAGCCCCTGCCGGCAAATACCTTTCCGCTGCCGGGCACGAGTGCCGATAATGTTCCGGCTATCCACGGACTTTTCAACCTGAGCTGCTTTCCATCCCGGCTTATACGGTACAGATACTGGACAATCGAATCTTCCGCTTCCGTGCCCTGACGCTTCAATGCTTTTTCGGATTCCGCGATGGCATCATCCCACCGGTAGGTTTTAATAAACGCGGCGATATTCATCTGTATCCACCGGTTTTTAAGAACCGGATCAATAATCGTCGTTTCCTGGTCGGCCACTACGGCCAGCAAAGAATCGTAACGCTTTTCAGCATAATAGCTGTATGCACCAAGGCATCGTGCTTTCATGGCAAGCAGAGAATCGGAAGTATCGACCGGTATTTGCGCACAGTACTTCCGTACCAGTGTGGTTTTCGACAGATGCAGACATGCTGTCGCGATGCGGTACAACAGGGTATCAGTCAGTTTCGGGTCCCGGCACAAGGCAGCCACCCGGAGATATTCGCCGATTGCCCGTTCGTAGTCTTCCTGTGCATAACAATATGCGGCAAATTTCAGAATATTTTCCTTTGTATAATAGCTGTCCTCAGCATGGAGGAGAGTCAGGGGGAAAAGTATCGCGGACGAAATCAGAACGACGACAGCTTTCATGGGACTCTCTTCACCCTCGTGGCAGACAAAACGCTTTCGGAACGCAGGTCCGGAACCGGGTCTTTCAGCTTTCCACTGGACGCATCGAACTCATAACCATACTGCGCTGCAAAATTATTGCACCGTTGGAGCCGGTCCGACGTCATGAGTACCCCGCGCATAAAACCATAACGCCGCACTGCTTCGCTGCCGAAATGTGAACAACTGGGGTTGAACAGACAGACATTATACTGCTGGGAAGAAACGAATTTCTGGTAGCACCGGATCATGAAATGGGCAAACATGCGGAGTTCCGATACCTCGAATGGCGGCAGCAGAGCTCCATCGGAGTCGCCGGACGTGTTGCCTGAAAGGGTGAACGTGGAACAGATCAGCGCTATTTCTTCTGCTTCCCCGAATGCAGGTGCCTCTGCTGTTGCTGAGGACGGCAGGAAAAACAATAGTACGGCGGCATACACAAGCAGAATTCTGTATCGCGCTACCATTCGACCACCCGTACCGGCACATCGGCGGGAATTTTAAAATCACGGACATCGCCCGGTACTGTATCCCGGATTTTCACACCATGAAACGTAACGTCTTCCAGCATGGTATCGGCATTATTAATGGTTACTGTTTTGATCCGCAACGGTACATGGTGATGGGCGATAATGGTATCGCATGAAAACTGCATCTGCGAAAGAAGTTTTTCCTTCTTGTCATACGTGCCGACGCTGATGGGCACATCATTACAATAAACCATTTCAAAGAAACCGTGGAATCGTGAGGATTTGTCTTCCGGGACCAATCGTGTACGCAGAGTATCCTTGTTTTTCGTCGACGCCAAGATCCGTAGATGCATGAGTGGAAATGCTTTATCACCCTGGAAAAAACCGATAAAGGTCTGAAAAAAAGGCAGAAAAGTTATGTTTTTCCGGCGGATCTGCACGCCGGCGCGCTCTCCGGGATTGTAAATCAACGTTGAAAACGAATCAATAAGTATATACTGTACGATCGGGAAACCGATCTTTACCACTTTTCTGCCTTCGAAAGAATATATGGCACCATGAACCGTATCGCTGCGCGAATGTTTCATTTCGATTTTAGTAAAATCGACACTCACCTCGCTCCGGATTTCACCGCCAGACGCCGTTGGCACCAACAGGGCAATACATAAGACTATTATGCATAGTGATGTTCCTATAGGGTACATTTTTGAAAATGCCAATGTGCATTCCCCTTTAAAACAATTCGCGTCGGTGTTTTACACCAACGCGATAGAGTAACTGCGGACAATTATAAATTCTTCTTTACTGAGAAGTTTTAAACACATTATTACCACTAGAGAGATTAATTATGATATTGATTAAAGCAGCCATGGCACACCCAACGGATGCCCATGTTGCATTTTTCCATTTGCCTTTTGATTTATATGCTTCTGTATAGCCTGCTATATAATAGCTTGATTTTCCCATTAATGCAGTTTCCGGAGGATTAGGAGGCGCAAGAAGCGATAGGCCGATCCCTGCGACTCCGATGCACAAACATAGATAGGTTCCAGCCAACCCGGCAAAAATCCACGCAGGACTGCCTTTAGCCTCGAACGCTCCATCTGTTTTCCCGCGCAAATACTCATCGAAACCAACACTGCCCTGACCAATTTTAGCAGCAACTGGAGGTTTTGTTTGCGCCTCTGGTGCCGCGATTGGCTGAGGTGTCGCTGTTGCCTGTGGTACCACGGTTGTCGGAGGCGTTGCTGTTGTTTGTGGTGCCGCAGTCGTCGGAGGCGTTGCTGTTGTCTGTGGTGCCGCAGTCGTCGGAGGCGTTGCAGTTGTCTGTGGTGCCGCAGTTGTCGGAGGTGTTGCAGTTGCAGTAGTCTGGGGACTTTTGGATACTTTTGTAGAATCCTGGGCAAAAACCGATCCTGTTGAAACGCTTAAAAAACATACGGTAGTTACACAACAGACTAGCTTTTGAACCCAGCTGTCACGTTTTATCATAACACCTCCTCTACCTTGTTAAGATGTGTGTCCTTAACTGAAGGTATAATTTAAAGCATTTAGAACACCTCTGTCAAGAAATAAATTCAATGCCTTACCTAAATGACTATTTTCTGCGGTTCATAGGGGCAATATTGTTTCCATCAACCCTGCTCAGCCTATGATATCTTTTGTCCCTCCCTTGCCGAACAGGAGCCATAGAAAAAACGGCCCGCCGATGAGTGCAGTCAGAACGCCGACCGGCAGTTCAGCGGGCGCGATGATGGTGCGGCCAATTGTGTCGGCAATAACAAGGAGGGTTCCTCCGAGGAAAATGCACGCCGGCCCAAGTAAAAGATGTTTCGATGAAACAAATCTCCGGCCGATATGCGGTACCATAAGGCCGATAAATCCCACCGGTCCGCAGGCCGCAACAATCCCTGCGATAAGCAGCGTTGAAGCTACCAATAGCCATTGAGTTGTTGCAACGACGTTAATGCCGCGGCTCTTTGCCAGATCCTCACCTGCACAGAGCTGGTCGAGGCGAGGCAATTGAAGGACGATCAGCACGACACCGATAAACCAGAATGACAGTAAAGGGACAAGGGTGCTGAAACTTGCGACCTGAATCCCTCCCATGAGCCATCGGACAATCTGAAAAGAATCCCTGAGGCTGCTCATATACTGGAAAAACATCATTAAACTTGAAAAAAGAAAACTTACGGCAATTCCCGCAAGAAGCATGGTAAGACTTGAGGATGTCTTCCTGAGGGATGTTATGGCTGAAACACACGCCATGGCGGAAACGGCACCAAGAAACGCTCCGATGGAAATGAAGGGAATGCCGAGGAACGAACCGGTGATTCCGGCAAGCATTGTTACCACGGCGCCGCAGGAGGCGCCGCTTGCCGTGCCAAGAGTAAAAGGATCAGCCAGAGGGTTGCGGAACATTGCCTGGAAAACCATCCCGCACAGGGCAAGGCCAGAACCCGCGAGAAATGCGGTCAGGACGCGAGGCACGCGGAGCCGCCAGAATATCTCATGATTCAATGATCCGGAAACAATCATAGATGGAGTAAGAAATTTCATCCCGGCAAAAGCTGCGCCTCCAATTATGATAACCGCCAATAGTCCCGTAAGCGTGACTATGACAATACTGGATCTGTTATGAATCGTTTTCAAGAAATCCTTTCCGGCAAATAATATCTTGTATTATCATTGTTATTCTTTATTTCTGAAAATGTTATAGAATAGACTTCAAGTAATAATTTAATGGCATTTTCTTTAAAAAAATCGCTCGTTCCTATAAAAAACGGCTTCCCGTTTCCCAATGCACAAATATGCGAACACCGGTTAAGTGCCAGATTAACGTCATGGGTTACCGTGACCATGGTCACCGCAAATTCATCATGGATGCGATCGAGTGAACGCTGCATCATCGCCTGATGAAGCGGATCCAGAAAAGCCATGGGCTCGTCAAGCAGGAGAATTGCGGTTTTCTGCGCAACCGCAGCGGCCAGAAAAACCCGTTGCAACTCGCCGCCGCTGAGCGTATGCAATGAACGGTCGGCAAGCAGGTCAGTATCGGTAAGCCGGAGAACCGCCTCAACGATTTCTCTGTCCTGTTTTCCCGGAAGAGCAAAAAAACCCTGATAGGGAAAGCGCCCGAGCATAACAAATTCCCTGACCGAATACGGCGGCAACGTACGATTGCCTGCCTGGGGAACGTACGCGATCAGTTTTGCCAGTTCTTTTGAGCGATAGGATGTTACCGGTTTTCCATGAATTGAAACGAAACCGCCGCAGGCTGGCAATAGACCGCCGATACATTTCAATAATGTCGACTTGCCGCTGCCGTTTTTACCGATAATTGCCCACGTCTCTTTTTCCTGAACGTCAAAAGAAACATCATTGAGCACAGTAACATTTTCACTGTAGCGGAATGAGATGGAACTGACGTTGATCGCCGACATATCGCTGAAAATTAGGTGGTGACGGATCGGCAAAGCAAGGTCGATTTACCGGAAAAGAAGCCAGAGCGCAAACGGTATTGTCACAATTGAGGCCAGGGTGGTGACAAGCGACGAACTGGACGCATAATCCGGTTCACCGCCGAAAATACGGGTGTATATTACCGATGAAACCGCCAGGGGCATAAGAGCAATAATTACTGCAATCGCATAAACATCTGGCGGCAGCTGCATAAGCCGTAGGATCAAAATAGCGCATGCAGGAAGGATTAATAACCTCACTATGGTAATGTAAACAACCTGCCACGTAATCCGCCACACTGCCGGCTTGAACATCGAAGCGCCTGAAAGCACCAGCATCATCGGCACGGAAGCCGATCCTGCACTCGCCAGGATATGGCTCGCAACGCGTGGAATAAAGCTGCTCCAGCCGAACCATGACACGAAAATAGCCGCCACTGTGGCTAAAAGGGTGGGTGTCAGCAGATTACGCACCATCTGCTTCACGTTGGTGCTGCCCAGAACACCGACGCCTATTGTCCAGGTCGCTATGGTGGAACCAAGTGTCAGGAAAAACAGGTTCGCAAGCATGACCTTGCCGCCCCAGAGGTTCTGAACGATCACAATCGGCAGAAAACCGTAATTGTTGACCGCGCAGAAATAAAGGAATGTCCTCTCCATGTTCTTGTTTTTGGTCCTCAACCCGTACCTGAGCCCTAACCCCAGCAATGCGCCGCCTATCGCTATACCCAAACCGATGAGCGGCAAAACCCACAGTTCATTGCGCCTTCCGGTCTGGAACCCGGCAGTGATTGATGAAAAGATAAATGCAGGATACAGGAAATCGAGCACCAGCCTTGACCACCGGTCAATTTCCTGGTCTTCGATATAATGGAAATAACGGCTCACGGCGCCGATAGACAGAAGCCCGAAAATCTCCGCTATTGAAAGAATGATGAGAAACGTTAGATTAGTTGCGTGCATAAAGATGACGATACAAAATAATTAGTACCTGTAAGGATCAATCTTTAAATACTCCATACCCTCCCCTACGGTAAAAAAAGACCCCGCAATGCAGATAAGATTTTCCGTGGATTTGAATGCCAGTTCAATTGCCGCTGCAACGGTAGGGACTACTGATCTGGCGCCTTTGAAAACAGCAGGAATATGTTTTTGTAATGTTTCGGGACAGGCCGAACGCTCCGGGGCAGGTGCGGTGCAAATAATGCGGCTGGCAACGGCAGCATAGTGCACCATCATTCCGGCGATATCTTTGTCTTTCATGATCCCGAGTACAAAACATATCGATTTTCCCTTTAAAATTTTTCCCAAAGAGCTGCAGAAGGCCTTGGCGGCATCGGGGTTATGTCCTACATCAAAAATTACGTCTCTGTTTCGAATTGTCACCGCCTGAAATCTTCCCGGAAGCCAGGCGGTCTCAAATCCTTTCATTATGGTCTGGTAATTATTGAATCCGGCATCTGCAGTTTTTAATGCGCAGAGTGCCAGCAGAGCGTTGACAATCTGATATTCTCCCCTTAAATTGATCCGGTACGTGTTGCCTTCACATGTGAATGAAGTGCCCTCAGAATCAATACTGCAATGGTTACCTCCGGTTTTGGCAATAAATTTGCAGGATGTCCCTAATTCATTACAGCGTTTGGCAATCAGAGCTCGTATTGTTTCGCTTTCAGGTTCAGCCATAATGAGCGGAACACCCGGTTTTACGATTCCAAGCTTCTCTGAAGCGATAGATGCGAGATCGCTACCGAGGTAATCCATATGATCCATTGCAATCCGTGAAATCACTGAAACGACCGGCATAACCACATTGGTCGCATCGAGCCTGCCGCCAAGACCGGTCTCAAAAACCGCCCATTGCACTTTCTGACGCCTGAAAATCTCGAAAGCAATGAGTGTCGACGCTTCGAAAAACGTAAGCCGGAATTTTTCGATAGCCGATTGCAGATCCCTGTACACGTCCAGCCATATCGTCTCGCTGACAGGTGTACCATCGATCATAAACCGTTCCTCAAAGCGGACAAGGTGCGGTGAGGTGAACAGGCCGGTCCTGTACCCGCAGGTGCGAAGGATGGATTCCAGAAACGCGCAGATTGATCCCTTGCCGTTGGTACCGGCAACGTGAAAACAGGGATATTCTTTCTGAGGACTGTTGCATGCCAGGGCTGCCGAGTGCATACGCTCGAGATCGTATTTGATTCCACGAGTAACAAGGCTGAAAAGGTGCTTTCGGATTTCCGTGCCGCGTTCCATGACTTTTCCGGCGATCTACACGCCTTTGCTGATAATGAGGACAATACCTTTGCGGACCAGCATGACAGCAATCGCCGCAAGGAGCAGATTGGCTATTTTAGATGCGATCTGCGTGCCTGATTTACCGATGATACGTATAATGACGCCCGAGAAAACGAACACCACCCCCGCAAGCAGGATATTGATGACCGTCGCAACCATTGTCATGAAAAAACCCTGCTGTCGAACAAGCAGCATGATCGTGGTCAGTACGGCCGGTCCCACGATGAGCGGGACGCCGAGCGGAACCGGTCCGATTCCGTCAAGATTCCTGGGTAAATGACGTTTTTCAACTGATAACAGATCGCGGACTGACAGCAGCAACAGTATGATACCGCCGGCGATCATGAAATCAGCCACCGTAATGTTTAGGAGCCGAAGCACCCATTCCCCTAAAAAAATAAACGGCAGCGCGACCAACAGCGCAGTGAGCACCGATGTCCTGATAACGCCATTGATACGTTTACCTTCAGCATTACCGACGAGCGATACGAATATCGGCAACGTGCCAAAGGCATCAACCGCGACGAAAAGCGGAACAAAACACAGCCAGAAATCCTTAATATGAAAGTGCACGCTTCCTCCTATGAATTTTCAGCGATAATGTTAATAATTGCATCATGTATATGTCCGTTTGTTGCAATATAACATCCCCGGTTTCGATCTGGAGAACCTCCCCGATGGTCGGTTATTTTCCCACCAGCCTCCCGAACAAGCGTCACGCCGGCTGCAAAATCCCAGATATGGTCGTCAAATTCGATCACGGCATCAACTTTTCCTTCAGCGCAGAATGTCAGGTTACGCACCGACGATCCTGACATGCGGATATTGAAAACCTTTGAGGCGAGATCTTTAAGACAACTCATCTTATTACCGGCTCCGGACCGTACCAGGTCTGAATCATAAGAGAGGGAGCATTCCAAAAGCGGAGAGAAAGACGAAACCCGTATCCGTTTTCCGTTTTTCCAGCTTCCCCCGCCCCTTTCAGCGGTATAGAGCTCATCCTCCGTCGGCATATAAATTACGCCGGCGACGAACTCGTTTCCCAGCATGAGCCCTATCGACACACCGTATACCGGTATGCCCCGGATGTAATTATGCGTTCCGTCAAGTGGATCAATGACCCATGTATACTTTTCGTCCGCGTCGGATTTCCCGCTCTCTTCGCCGATTATTCCATAGGAAGGAAACGCGGACAGCAGATCGTTAACAATAATCCGCTCAGCCTCTTTGTCGAGGTTAGTCACCAGCGAGCGGTCTGCTTTTCTTTCAACCTTAGAAACCGCGCCGAAGTTCGCCTTCAGCATTTCGCCCGCTTTACGCGCGGCCTTTGCGGCAATAGTCAGATGATCGGACATGGTCACTTCCTATACACATTAACATGTTATAATATAATAAGTTACATGCGTTAGCTTATTCTAATTGTTAAATCATAACGCTTCGTTCATCGCGCCCGTTCGATACCCTTCCGTATCTATCGCGACAAAAACGAATCCCGCCTTTTTACATATATTACTGATTTCGGCACGTTTCTTCCATCCTGTATTAATCTGGCCACGGGAAATTTCAACACGTGCGCAGTCGCCATGACTGCGGACTCGGAACTGCCTGAAACCAAGTTTCTGCAATGCCAATTCCGCTTTGCCGACCCTGCGCAGCTTACTGGTGGTAATTTTTTCGCCGTACGGAAACCGTGATGCGAGGCAGGCATACGACGGCTTGTCAGCAGTCGGCAAACCCCTTTGGGCTGACAAAAATCGAATTTCGAGTTTTGTCAGGCCTGCTTCGCAGAGCGGAGAGATAATGCCGAGTTCGGCAAGGGCTTTTCTTCCGGGCCGATAGTCTGAAGCGTCATCGGCATTGCTTCCGTCGAATACTATTCCGTATCCTTTTTCCCGGGCGATACCCCTGATCTTTGAAAACAATTCGCGTTTGCAATAATAACACCGTTCTGGTGGATTATCAGTAAATCCTGCGATAGCAGTTTCCTCGGAAACGATGACACGGTGTGGCAAACCCAGTTTAGCTGCCAGCAATTTTGCGGCTTTCAACTCAGAGGGCGGATACGTGGACGACGAGGCGGTCACGAGCAGCACTCGCTTCTCAAGTACCTCACCGGCAACGCTCGCAAGCAACGTGCTGTCCACTCCTCCGGAAAAAGCGATTACCGCTGATTGATATTTCCTTATTATGTTTTTCAACCGTTCCAATTTAGTAGGCATAGGATGGAAATCACCTGTCCGGTAAAAGGATTAAAGACCCGGCGATATGTCGCTATTTATAATCTATGCCGGTATCTTAAAAAAGTATATTATGCTATAGATAACGGTACTGCAGATCGTTTATACTGATAAATGTTTTTCTTCTGTGTTTTGGTTATATCCCAATTTAATTGAGCGTTGTTTTTACGGCCTCCATGGAAAAAAAAGACCTGTTCATCGAAAAAATGAGGAGCGAAGGGCTTCCGGAAACCGCCATCGATGTTTTCTCCCACTATTACCGGCGTTTTGCCGAGGGCATACGCTCTACAATCCCTGAATCAGAAATTGTTCCGGTAAAGCCGGAAGAAATTGCTGACCGGTCTCAGCTCAATCGTTACAGTGAAGAAGGGAAAAATGCATTAGCGAAAACTGCGGTAATAAAACTGAATGGGGGTCTTGGCACTACCATGGGCCTGCAGGGGCCAAAATCGCTAATTAAGGTAAAAAACGGCCTCACATTCCTCGATATCACCGTGATGCAGATCAGGCACTTGAATGAACGCGGCGGTCTCAATATTCCAATCATCATCATGAACAGCTTTTTTACCGATTCCTCAACACGTAAGGCCATAGAAAACAAAAACCATCATGACACCGATTTTATCCAATTTTTTAATCAGCATAAATTTCCTAAAATTCTCGAAAGTTCGCTTGAACCGGTATCGTTTCCATCCATGCCTTTGCTCGAATGGTATCCTGCCGGACATGGCGACCTTCTATTGTCTCTGCAGACATCTGGTCTCCTCAAAAAGCTTATCCGGACCGGTTACCGGTACCTTTTCGTTTCGAATATCGACAATCTCGGCGCTGAAATCGATCCTTGCATTCTCGGATATTTTGCGAGCGAAAACATTGATTTCCTGATGGAGGTTACTGACCGGACCGACATGGACCGTAAAGGCGGACATCTGGCACGGCTGAAATCAGGCCCGCTGGTGCTTCGCGAAGCGGCGCAATGCGACCGCACGGACAATGGTTTCTTTTCCGATATTTTACGGCACCGTTTTTTCAATACCAACAATCTATGGATCAATACCGAGTCGGCACTTCGCATGATCGGTGATGGGAAATATGCCGATTTACCGATGATAGTTAACCGAAAACGGCTTGTCCTCACAGATCCGTCTTCCCCTTCCGTCTGTCACCTTGAATCTGCGCTCGGATCCGCAATCTTGCTTTTCAAAAAAAGCGCTGCGGTAAAGGTCCCGCGCTCACGTTTTATTCCGGTGAAAAACTGCGATGATCTTTTGCTGGTGTGGTCCGATTATTACCTTCTGGGAAAAGACGGCAGGATACTCCCTCATCCTGCGCGTGAATCGGAACACATCGCACTGACGCTTGACTCGGAATTCTATTCTTCCGTTAATCTCCTTGAATCGCATTTCCCCTTGGGGGCGCCATCTCTTATTAATTGTACGTCATTCTCCGTAAAAGGTGATGTGAAATTCGGCCATAACATTAAACTGCGCGGGGTTGTATCAATAACCAATGTGACCCCAACCCAGGTCAGTCTTCCTGACGATAGTACCATAGCCGGCAAACTTACTATCCAAGCGCCATGAAGTGGACTCTGACGTCGCAAAAGATATATACTAAAACATGATAAACGTATAATGTCACCCCATCAGACCATTCCGGATTTCTATGTCTTCATACCTGCAACAATATCTTTTCGATGTTTATAAAAGTCAGCACATTTTCACTCTTCCTAATAAACGCCTCAAAAACGAGCCGATCCAGATCGACGACCAGGATGATAACGATCCAATCACCGATTTCTGCAATATCTTCTGCAGTGTAGGGCCGAAAAACGTCATTACGCTAGAATTTTACGGTCGATTTCCAATTACCAAGGAACTGACGGACATTATCGAAATCTACGGAGGTTTCGCCGATCCTTCAGCGGGGAAAATGATTGTAAAATTTTCACCCGATCAGATCGAAGTCCTCCGTGATATTTCGGACAAACTCAGAAAAACATCCCTTATGGGCGACCTGGTAAATAACCCTTCATGGCTCACTGTTTCCGCCCGCACGATCTCTTCCCTGTACCGCTTCATGCGGATTATCAAAGAGTATAAACAGTCCCGGCCATAACACGACCCGGAATATTGATGCAGGTCATTCCTTATGGTCAACTGACGTCACGATTAAATCGGCCGGACAGTTAAACTGCTGGAACACCGGGTCAGTGAACGGATGGTCGGGAGAGGAAACCTGGATCCGCGCTTCGAAATTGAGCATATACATGTTCTGCACATTAACCTGCCACTTTGCGTAAAAGATACTGTTGTTCTGCTTATCTATCTTTGCGGCGCTTATCAATTTCATGACCCCCCATTGGCCGGTATAGCTTATGTCCTGCCAGAAATCCTTGCTTACCATTACTTTGAGCGACGCTCCACCGGGCCGTCCCTGACCTTCGATTGGCCAGCTGAACCGAATGCTCTTACTGTTTGCAAGGTCAAATGTCTGACCGTCAACTTCGAGCCGGCCAGTATTTTTATTTGATGCGGCCGGTGTTAATGTAATATCAATGGCCCTGAGGGTACCATCGGGTTTGAAAAAAATGTTTTTAATAGTTTCAGCACCTGTTAAAGCTGCCGAAAGATCAGGGTTGAAATTGAACTGCAGGCCGCCAAGCTGACGCACCATCCATCCCGAGGAGTTCTTGACGATATAGGAAGAAAGTGCCCTGTCATAGAATCCCCAGAACGTACCGGCAGACGGCCTGAAAAAATCCATAACGTCGTTCCATGATGCGTCTTCTCCGCGACCGGAAAACGGGTATCGGCCTGAAAAGTGGCTGACAAAAGGATGCTCAACCTCGTTCTGCCAACGCGCATTTAATATTCGTGAAAGCAACGGTGAGGCTGCGGCCCCGGTCTTCTCAAGGGGCTTTAGCAGCAAAGTTCCCAGCCCTTTTGCAAGAGCTTCGGGCATGACGCCGACAGTATTCTGCGTATATTTCCACGCCGTATACAGCGGATCATCGTCGTGACCCGAGAAGGTTAAAAAAATCTGATTGTCACCTCCAGCCTCGATGCCGGATAATTTGTCCGCAAGTGCAAGCACCTTTTCTTTGTAACCGGTATACCCTCCTCCCGAAGAAGCAAAAGAACGCAACTGGTCAAACAGTCCGTTGACATCATCAAATGGGGATGCAGTGCCTCCAAAGGCAAAGGAAAAATCGTTTTTCGCTTTTTTTGCAGCATCGGAAGCCGCTTTTACCTTGGCAGCAACAACTTTAAGTGCTCCTGACAGCATGCTCTGATCCTTGATTTCGGTTACCTTTCCCACTGATTCCAATAATTTCTGTATCTCAGACTGGTCCCCAACCAGTTTTTGAAGCATCCGTGCAGATTGCGGCAGATCCGTTGGCGGTTCAATATCAATTGCAGCTAAAAAGGCGCACCAACGTTTAACAAAATCGGAAAGATATGCCCGCTCCATATCGCTGAAAAGCTCTGCTTTATCGAACGAAGGCTGCTGGGTTTCCTCTGCATTGAATCCCATCACCCAATCGACTTTATAGGGATTCTCTGCAGCTTCCTTGAGCGCGGCCGAAACCGTTTTGTTCCAACCTTTCTGTGTGTAAAGATCACTGACCGCTGTCGCAGAAACGAGGATTCCGGCTCCCTGACGTCCCAGAAGTTCGTCGAGAGTAATGCTGGATGTGTTTTGAGTCAACTGTCCTATCACGGCGTCATAGATTGCCTCAGCCCCCGGCAAACGACGCAGTCGCGAACGCGCCTCCGTCACCATCCGCTGGTTTTCCTGGATCGCGGGGAATTCCCCGCGCCGCAGGTAGGTAAGAAGCAACCCCATGTTCCCTTGCAGCACCATCTCGATCTTTTCGGGCAGGCGATCCGTTCCTAAACTTGACATTACAGACTGCCGTACAGCGTCAAACAGCACGGGCCGCAGAAACGCCGTATCAATATTCTGCAGGTGGCTTGCCCCGGCTTCTGATATCGAGAGATACGCTTTCAGGGATCGGTAAAGTTTATCGTAATCATCTCCGTTCAATTCACCGAACGATTCAGCCCGGTTTCGGATATCATATTCAAGATATTTTACCGCAGGAGCAATCAAACAGCGTTTGAGTCGAAGAAAATAACTCCCCTTGATCGCCCGAAGGAGCGGTCTGCCGCGATACAGACCGATACCCATGGATAACGGTGTATGGTCATCGTACCGTTGCAGCCTGCCCATGATCCCCTGCATGATATCAAGCGCCAGATACTGTTCGAGGAGTGGAGCATTCTCCGAAGGCATCCGTGAAAATACGGTTGATGCCTGTTCATAAAACCGCGCAATCCGTGCGTAGCCGGAAATAAGGTAAGCGGAAAACAGGAGAGCTGCAAGAGCGATTCCGCCGAACAGTACATAGTGCTGCAACATTTCCCTTCGTGAGCGGCTCCGGGTTGCTTTAACAAGAGGCTTGTCCCTCACCATGATGTCGCGGAACAGCGGCAGCACAAACAGCGTCTGGAGTTCTGGTTTTGAAACGGTCTGTTCTGCATTTTTCTGACTTGCCCCCAGAATTCTGTGGGGATTAAGGGGATGGTTTACTATAGTCGAACTCACTTCAGAACCGGCGATTCGTTGCCCCGATTCGCTCGGTGTTTTTTTTTCTCCGCAGCTCGTGAAATAAAAACCGCGAAAAATCGGTTTCCCGCTATAACTCGAAGCCTTGAAAAGTTCGGCGGTAAGGGCAGCAAGTTTCTGCTGGACACTCTGGAAATGAATGACGAAACGGCAGATCATCCGTTTTTTTGCCTGATCGCGTTCCTTATAGAGACGGTCCAGGCGGAAATCGGTCAACGATTTACAGAGGAGACTAAACTCCTCGGCAAACATGATGCGCGGTGTCGAAGCCTCGCCCTTCTGTGTAATGGTGGCGCCAAGGATCTGGTCGTCTCCTGAGGCGATCTGTTCGCTGAAATATTCTTTAAAACCGGGGATTTCGTCGGTTCGGCTCAATAGCAGGTAGACTGGAAATTCGATCCCCCATCGCGCGATCAGTTCGTCAATCCGGACACGGAGACGCTGAGCCGTTGCTTTTATCTGTGAATCATCGGCGTCGAGTACCTCTCCAATGCTCACTACCAGTGCGACGCCGTCAACCGGGCAGTCGGACCTCACCCTGCGCAGTGCCTCGACAAGAGACTGCCATTCGTCTTTGCCGCTTTCTTCCATGAAGCTTCCCGGCGTATCGATCCATACCGCCTCGTTGCCGAAATACCACATGACCTGGTTGCCGCCCTCGACCACGACGCCGTCACGTTCCGAAGGGTAGCGCAGGGGGAAGTTCAATCCCGAACCTCGAAGGAGTGACGATTTTCCTGATTTTCTTGTTCCGCACAGCAGGAACCATGGCCGCTCGTAGAGCGCCGACCGCCGGAAGAAACCTTTCCGATTGACCGCCGAGAAATACCGCGAAATCGCCTCATCCGCCTCCCGCCTCATGCGCTGAAAGACCGCCTGGTTGCCGACCAGCGCGCTTCCGCCCTTTCGTGCCTTTCTCCTGCCCTTTACCACCACAAGGGTTATCCAGACCGCATCGCCGATCCAGGCGAGGATGGCGAAAACCCAGAAGAGACCGGCAAGAAAAGAAACCAGAATACCGAGTAGTGCAAAGACAATGCCTATAACAAACAAAACAGACCAGACGACAATCATCAAAGAAGTGATTCGTTTCATAGTTTTATGCGTTCTTTATCTTCTGACACAGCGGAAACCAACGCCGTAAGTGTGGTAAGACGGCGTTTGAGCAAAGCGCATACCGGAGCGCAGGTTTATGTCCATGATACCGTCGTCCCAACATCCCCCGCGCAACACACGTAAACTTCCTGAATCAGGACCAGTCGGGTCAATCGACGGACTTACACTGTAATAGTTGTAATCAATAAAGTCATTGCACCATTCGAAAACATTGCCGCTCATATCATATAAGCCATAGGCATTCGGCTTTTTGCCTGCAACAGGCTGTGTGGAATCTCGTGAACTACCCCACCATACCGCGTTACTGTCCATCACCAACGTGTCATCCACGGATATCGGAGGATAATTGCGTCCCCAGTAATAATCGGTAGCCGTTCCGGCCCGGCAGGCATACTCCCATTCGGCTTCCGTGGGCAAACGATAGCCTTGCTTTGTAAAATCAATTGACAATCCGACTAAATCCGTACAACCTTTTCCTGCTGTGCCGGATATGCTCGTGAAACGATATACCGTATCCCGCCCTTCGTATTTGCTTCGGGCATTACAATAAAGAACCGCATCAAACCATGTGACGGAATCTACCGGACGGTGCAAGTTCCCTATAAAACCTGAAGGGTTTACCCCCATTAGCGAAAGGTAATCGGCCTGGGTCACCTCCGTGGTGTCTATGTAGAAAGACGATATTGTTACCCAATGTATCGGCTGCTCAAACCAATTAACTGTCGATCCCATCTGAAATGTTCCGCTATTAATCTGCCGCATACCCTTAGGCGTTGGAATTTGAACCGAAAAATGCCATACATCTCCTTTTGTAACAGTTTTCACGTCCGATGCAGCCACATACCAGTAATAGGTGGCGTTGAGTGAAAGATGCAATGCAAGATACGTAGTGTCTATCTGGCTGCCGGATACTCTCGTTACGGGTGGATTAGCTTGATCAAGATATACGTCGTATGTCACAGTATCACTCGCGTTAGCATCACCACCCGTCCAGCTAAGTCGAAGTGACGTATCCGGATAGATCGCTCCATTGGCCGGGATAGGATTCGACGGCTTATTGGGCGCCTGCCACCCTCCGGTCACATTAAGCTTACTGCATCCGCCAAACAGCAGAATCGAAGAAATTATGCAGACAAAAATTAAGATTCGCATATATAAAGATCCCCGTATTAATTCTTATATTATCTCAAATTCAGCCGGTCTACTATTTTCAGCACGCTTCCAAGATTGATTGACGTCAGAACAAAAAGGATAAGGTAAACAACCATGCACGCGCCTCCGGCAATTGCTCCGCCCATCCAGAGCGGAAACTGACCTGACCCCGACTTTCTAAAAGACGTTCCTGGATCGGTACGGTTGCCATGAGGCGATAATGCCGATGAAATACGTATTTTAGCCCTTCTGAGCTTCCTGCCTGACTCCTCAAGCAAACTGCTCCGTTCCTCAGGATTCAAGACCTTGTATTTTCCCTCGAATCCAAGCGAAAGACAGAGATAATACACTTCGAGCGTGTCCTTTTTCTTTTCGGCATTCGCCTGCAATTTCTGTAAACGGTTGTAAAACTCTTCTCCGGCAATGTTATCACCAAAAAGATCGAGCTGAAGCGGCCTGCCGAACCAGTAATCCCTGCATGCGCCCGGAACCGATAAAACGGTTTCATCAATAAGCGCAACGATCGCATACAACGCCTCATTGACTGCTTCTTCAGCGATGCCGGCGGTTTTACAGTTCCTTTTGAAAAGATCAAGGTAATACACGACGAGTTTGCGTAAACTCGCCGGATCACCGAGGTCTTCGGATTCACGCATGCGGATTACAATCATGAAAAGATCCGTGGCCAAACCGGCCATATCACGCGCACCGCCGATTGCTTTGCTTATGTCGATATTAAGTGTCTGACTGGAAATCGTATCAACAAATGACTGAGCCATAGTAAATGCCGCTCTTTCTGTTGCCGTTTACTGCCTGAGCGCAAGCATTTCGAGTTTGAGTTCCGGATAATTATTCGGGAAATACATGGCAATGGAGCCCGCGCTCTGCATTCCCCGCCAGAACTGGCTCTGCTGATCTAGCGCAAAATACAGAAAACCGGGCTTGGTCGAAAGACCTTCGGGCGGGTGCGCCACATGGATAAGCGGCAGACCGGGCATTGCCGACGAAATAAGCAGGTCGAGACGATCTCGCGAGCTCATTTTGATCCGCTGCGCGACGCCAATGATAAGCTCTTTTTCCGATACCTTCGCCGACACACCGAGGTAAAAACGCGCTGTTGCCATTAATTTCTCGTTCGGTAATTTGCAGACATAGGTCGCGGGATTGACCTGTTCGAGCGGAATGACCATGCATCCTGCATCGATATCCGCTTCAAGCACTGACCGGATAAGTTTCATGAGGCCACCGAACGTCCCGGAAAGATTTTCATGGTCATAACGACTCAGATCCTTGAGCGACACCTCGGAAGAGTATGCGGTCAGCGCCCCGGCAAACTGCGTGAGCAGCTTGAACAGTTCAAACGGATGTACGCGCGGTTCGAAATGGTAGTGGTTGAGAAGCGGTGTATAGGTATTGACCGTTTCGAGAAGCCTGAACGCGGTTTCCTCGGTAGAGGAAAAGGTGGCTTTACCGCTCGTACCTTCTTTGCGGCCCTGGGAAAGAGAAACGCTTTTAGCAAGCAGAAGCTCAAGCAGGCCCCTGAGCAGACCCATAAGATGCGGTGATCCGCCGACCTGCATCAGCGGGGGGATGAAATCTTCCTGCAGTTCGATCTGGCCGTTCGGATTGCGCTTGAGCCGTGCGATGTGCAATGTGGTGTAATTGTCAAGGCTTTCACCGCCGAAAAGGATGGTGGAGTTGTAGGCCGCTACTTCCAGCTGTTTTTTCTGGATGCCGGAGACCTCATCGACAAAGGTACCATTCTGAAGCCGGTAACGGCAATGCGCAGCAGAGCTTTCAGCAGGACCGGCCACGCTTGCCCTGCCTTCTATCGTCAACGGAAGGGCAAGAAATACCTCGCAACTCTGCTGTTCATGAGAAAAATGGTCTGCAAACGAACGGGATGGAGGAGGATCGTCCTCAATAGGTATTGAAAACACGGTTCCATCGGGAAAAATACCGGAACAGGACGTCAGCATGAAAACGCCGTTGGTCAGCGCGGCACTGTCCACGGTGCAGTCACTAATTCCTGAAAAAAACGGGTTTAAATACTGCCATCCGGCGGCCATCGTACCTTCAATAAAACGATCGGCCTGCTGAAAATGCTGGGGCTGCAGAAACATCCCCTCTTTCCAGATAACTCGTTTCCTTTTCGGCACAGAATACCTCCTCATGAAAAAAAGATCGAAGGTTGTATAGCAGAAGCTTTAATATATATATTTCTTCGCTATCGTCCAACCGTGCGTATTAAAACTTACTTCCGTACGGGGAAACGGGGCATGCCGGTAATAGCCTGATATTCATTCATAAATGCAGGAGATCACCATGTCCGTGCGCTTCCATTTACCTTTGAAGACAGACATGTTTGCGTTATTTATCGCGGGACTGTGCATACCGATATTTGCCGAAGGTACACTGACGGTCAAGACCGACCCTGAAGGAATCGAAGTATGGCTGGGTGACAAATTCATCGGCCAATCGCCGGTCATTGAAAAAAAGATCAGAGCAGGCCGATATACTTTGAAACTCGTTGATCCTGCCCAGCACTCAAGTGTGAATGAAGAACTTCTTATTCAGGATGGTACGCCAACGGTCATTGAGCGGACCATTTCCTCAAAATTCGGAAGCCTCAAAGTCACTTCGGATCCAGAAGGCGTCGATGTGTATATAGCAACTGAACTGGGAAAAACGCCGCTTTCAAACGACTTCATGAACCCGGGGAAATACCGTATTGAACTTCGTGCGCCTAATTCATCGTACCAGACCGCAGTATCTGAAATAACTGTTCCCAAGGGTGAGACGGTTTCCATCGACCAGAAAATGCAAAAACAGCCATTTTTCACAACAAAAAATATTGCATCGCTTGTGTTGCTGTCCGGCGCAGCAGGAGGTTTTGCGTGGGGACTGATTGAACAGGGCCATTGCCGAATGTATCAGGAACGTCTCAACAAGACAACGATTCCTGCTGATAAGTCCGCGCTGCAGGATAAAATTGACGGGGCTTCTCTTGGCCGGACATTCGGTGTTATAATCGGATCAGCATGTCTTGTCGGGCTTGAAATAGTTGTGTTATTTTAGCTTCAGTTAAAAATATTTATACAATTGTCCGATAAAAAAAAATAATGGAACCACCCAACGATTCAAATAAACCGGGCAGCGAAGACCAAAAACCTTCCCTCGATAAAACACTTATTGAGGGTGAGCCGCCTGTTTCGGGTGAGAATGCGACAGTCAAGCCGGGAACCGATTCATCCCTTTCAAGCGGAAAGAGACTTGATGTGACGCAGCTCGGAGGTGTTAATCCGTACGCTCAGCAGGCTAAACAGGAAATCACCGATGTCAATATGCTGCCCAGCGGTAAGGAACCTATTCCCCTGGGCTCCGGTATTATCGTGGGACTTCTCGGTACCGGCGGCATGGCCCGGGTCTATAAAATCTGGAACGAAAAACTTGAAGTCCCCCGTGCAGTCAAGATCCTGATCCCTACCCAGCAGAAAGACCTTAAAAACCGATTCGAAACCGAAGTTAAAATTACGGCAAAATTGCACCATCCGAACATTGTAGAAATTTACAGCGTCGGAGAATGGAACGGCCTTCCATTCCTTGAAATGGAACTCATCGAAGGCGATTCGATCGAGACAATAATCGCACGTTACGGTAAATTGCCGTTCTCCGTGTGCTGCGCCATCGCCATTTTTGTCGCACGGGCGCTTGTGTATGCCCACGGTCAGGAGTTCCTCCTGTACGGAAAAAATTATCACGGAGTCATCCACCGCGACCTCAAACCGGCAAATGTCATGATTTCAAAAAACGGTGAGGTCAAGCTCATGGATTTCGGGATCGCGCGACCTACCGAAGCAAGTCTGCACACCGTCGAAGGAAATATTGTCGGCACCATGCAATATCTCTCCCCGGAACAGATTGACGGCATTGCCATAGACGGCCGTACTGACGTTTATTCGTTCGGTGCGATTCTTTATGAGATGCTTACCGGTACAAAAACTTTTCCTCAGGAAACCATCACCAACCTGATGAAAAAGAAAATCGTCAACGAGTACCGCAAATTCTCGGAATTCGATTTTCCGATTTCACCGGCACTGGCGAAAATAACCCAGAAATGCCTTCAGTCATCAAAGGAAACACGGTTCAGTTCGGCAAGCGAGCTCCTGAAAGAGCTCGAAGCCACGCACCCCACATTGACCGATGACGATCCAGCC
>JBEKUX010000021.1:0-46094 GCA_049514575.1 Chitinispirillaceae bacterium
GCACGCGGTTCAGCGCAGTCGCTACTTCTTTCTCCGAACCGATAGCAATGTTGACATCACGCTGGATCTCAAGCATCATGCGGTTTTTATTCAGCATTTCCTGGGTTCTCTGCCGGGTCCGCTCGGAAAAGTACGAGAAAAGCGTTATGCAAAAGAAGATAGCAATGAACCGGAGTTTAAAATCCAGAGGATAAGCCATGGGCTTTAAAAAAAACATGAACGCAAGCAGCATGACGAAATAGAGCATTGAAAACACGGTGGCGCGCCGTGTCCCGAGCAGGAAGAAACTGGTGACCGGGACCGTAAATGCCCACATGGCGCGGTTGGTGTCGGACAGGAAATCCGAAGCGAACTGCGCGCTCAATATGCAGATAATGATAAATGCATTGGCGGTCAGATTGCCTCTGCTTCGCAGATAAAGGTAGCCGGAAGCAACGACGCAGAAGGCCATGCCATTGATGGCTGAGTGGAAATGATCGCCGCGCAGAAAGGATAGAGTTGAAAAAAGCGCGAGCATGATGAATGCGAGGAAATAAATGGTGACCAGCAGCGTCGCTTTCCTGCGGAATTCGATGTCGCTGGCGTTGATTTTTTTCCGCAGGCTTGTGCCGAAAAACAGCCTGTAATGCAGCGGGATTTGTCCTGATTGCTTTGTTTCAGCCATTTTAGTTCCCTTTCCGGAACCCCGGTGCCGACCTTTTGCGGTCTGCAGCCGGGGCCGGTCTTAATTCTAATTATATCATTCTTGCTTCGGGAAATGGCACGATTGAATTGCTCATGCGGCTGATTCGGGGAGAATGGCCGCGCCAGGCATTATTGCAGGAGAGGGTGAATCGATTGAGCGCGGGATTGCTATTTTGTAGTGCCGTTTGAAAAACTGAGCCCGACTGATGCCCGAAGCATTATCGGCGTTGCGTTTCCGAAAACAGCGTCGGCCCTGATTTCTACGGGCAATCGGATTGTCCCGGACAGCGGGAAAGCATATCCCGCAGCAGCAGAAAGTCCGGGCGTGATGCCTGAACCGTTGAGAAAGTCGTGCAGACTTGCGCCGCCCTGAAGGTAAAAGCTCCGGGAAAGTTTTTTCTCAATGACGCCGCCGAGGTGCCATGTCCACATGTCTCCCCAGCGCCAGCGCGGTACCGGGTCCGGATCATAGGCGTAATACTGTTCTTCCCAATAATACAGGTGGCTGGCCCCGGTCTCTGCACCGAGCTGCAGTCCTCCGGGCTTGAGCTCGAACAATACCTGTATTGTGCCGCCATAGGCGTATTGGTTCCAGGTCTCGAGCGTCGTCTCCATTGCCTTCTGCACATCAACCACCGTGACCCCGAAATTGGGCTTGATATTCAGGTCAAACGCCTGGGACAGCGTAACGTATGCGATAAACGAGCAGAACAGAACAATTTTCATGAATTTCATCGTGTCCTCCCGGTGAAACATGTGGGTTTGAAGTAAAGGTTAAAATTACTATATAAAATAAAATGTTTGAGGTGCGCTGTCATGGAACTGTTAATGGACGACTTTTTACGCTTGTTATGCGATTTATTATTCGTAATGTGTCCACATACGAATAACTTTCACTGCTTTTTCTGATTCTAAAACTTGATATACCAACCTATGCTGGATATTTATTCGTCTGGATATCACTCCAGATAAATCGCCGATCAGTTTTTCATAGGGCGGCGGGTTTTGATACGGATTTGATTCTATTATTGAAAGGAGATATTCTGTTTTTGAGCGTAATCCGGCGAAGGAAAGCTTTTTGGCGTCTTTTTGTGCCTGTTTGGTATAGTAAAGCCGCCACTTTACCATTTGATTGTCTTGCTGGTTTTGCGCAAAGGCGTCTTCATTCCTCGTTTTATTGATTCGCGCATACCAGGAATAGAAGTCAAGTAAAGTGTTTCTTCAATCGCCGACCAGTCTTCTGTGCCGATTAACACCGCACCTCCTCGCTTTCCTGCGATATGAATCGGGGAATGTGAAGAATTCGCTTCATCAAGAAGGCGGAAGAGCTTTCTTCGTGCCTGGGTAACAGTTAATGTCGTCATGATTTTTCCTCCTATGCATAATGTACGTTATTGCGTACGCTAATTACAAGATGTTTCGTCATTGTATCCGGTTAACGATGCGGTTAAGCGGCCTTTAGGTCATGAATAACAGCGTTATTCAGAAGAACGGTTGGGCAAAGGAGCTGCGAACGGCACGGATTGTTTTTGCATTGCGCCTCCCGGGTCAGTTTGAAGCGTTGTTATGTGCCATTAAAAATTGTGCCCCAATGAAATATCAATCATTGGGAAATCATAATAATTCACCGTTGACCCAAGCCTGAATTCAAAACCAGTTTTTTTATTTACATAACTGTATCCAAGACTTAAAACAAAAAATGAATTTACGTGTTTCGGTAAACTTCCATAAAAATTATGAAAAATAGTCGGTTCTGCAAACAACCGGTGCCCATAATAATCTGGTGTGGTAAAATCTAAATACAATAAACCTAACATATAGCCACCAATGTCTACAAATGGTGGAAAAATGTTCGTTCCAATACCTATGGCGGTATGTTTTAATAGTGATCTGCCATAATACAATCCAAACATACCAGGGCCCATAAGCTCAAAAGATATTTTGTTTTTGCATTCGCCGCATTTCATGCAGGAAGACATAAACTCAGAGTAAACTTCCAAAGTATCTATTTCGTCCAGGGGTATATGCTTTTTAATTCGTAATATTCTGCTTCTATAGCCAATTATTGTGTCCTCCGATATTTTCCCTGTTGTAAAATAAATATTTTGGGTTTTGCCGTTTTTCATATGGCAAATTAATTGTGTATTGCGATTAACCACGACAGAATCGTTGTTGCCATTTTTATCTTCGCATGCCAGATACTCTATTTTGCCAAAATTGGAAATAGTTCCATTTTTCGGGGCTTGGTTTAACAACTGTGCTTTTGAAATATGATGATAGCTCACACAGCAGATAAAAAGCAGCAGAACGCTGGTAAGAAGATATGCTTTAGGTTTATTCATGTTTTAATAGGGGGTCAACGGCGGAATTAATCGGCCAGGCCGTCGTTCGTTTACAGAGCAACTGGTTAGCCTCCCAGAGCATTAGCGCCGTTCTTCGAATAAAATAATTTATCCGAATAAGGCCTTTAGGGAGGCAGGTCAGCTTAAACGACTTGTTAGGCTGACTTTAATTGTTCTTTTACTTACTGTCGGAAGAAGTTCCCAAAATTTAGTTGAAACGTCCATCCCAATGAAATGGTTGGCCAAATAAAATATTGACTTGCTGGACACTCAATACTAAATAATAGTTGATTATTTTTCCCAATATTTTCTATCGTACCGATTGTCGGAATTATTATCCACAAAGAAGAATTTGTGCTGCAATACCTTAACAATTGAATTTCAATACCCCCATAAAAATGTGGCCAATAGCCATACTGCGTATTAGTTATAATCTGAACTCCTAAACCAGGTTCAAGTCCAAATGATTTCTTGGCGGTTGTATAAATATCATCGGATTCATCCCAGTGTTCTATATAGACCACATCCGAATAAAGCTGATTACCACCGGTAAAGATATAATATTGTATAGATATTGATCCTACTTTGTTATAAATACCGAGCCCTAAATTTCCAGCAGGGTAATACTTACCATCCAATATACCCGACCCTATCTTGCCATATATAAAAAAATGGTTAAAAGGTGAATAGTCTAGGGCAAGTAATCCTGTTGCTCTAGTATGACGTAATTTGATATTTAAGCTTGAATACGGAGCACTGTAATAATTACCCTGGGAGTGTATTTCACTTTTAAAGTTTCCGTCATTGAAAGCTTTTTCATCAACGTTTGGACTTCCATGTGTTTGAATATTTATTCTGACATCATTCTCTTTCCTGTCAAATACTGGAACCGGCGAATTATTTGGAATATTAGTGATCGTATGTACGTCCTCTAAATAATAGGTACACCCAGTAAGTCCTACAATAATAGCAAATATGCCAATACATGGAATAATCTTCTTCATTTTACTCATACAATAATTTGATACCACATGGCCTTCGCTCCCCGAGTCAGCTTAAACGACTTGTTAGACGGTTCTGGATTTGTTTGGCCAATGCTTTATTTTTCTTTTTTCTTTCTTTACCAATCGAGCGCGCCACAATAAGTCTGCCAATAAAATAACAACTAAAAAATCAAAACGAGATCGAAGTGATGAACCTAATTCGGTTTCTTCTGGGCCAAGCCACGGTAATTTTAAACATAATTTCGATATTTTATCAGTTCTAAAATTAACATCTTTCCATTTGTGTCCAAATTCATTTCTGATTTTCCTAATAATATTTATTTCTTCATATTCATTTTCTTGTATTAGTCCTAGGGCATATGCAATTGATATTCTTGAATAAAATGATGCCAATGGTGCGTTGGGGCCGTTCAATAAATCAAGGGTTACCTTACTTTCCGCAAGAAAGTTCTCGATTATTTCCTTAAGTCTTTCATCCAATAGTGATGCGGCAATCAATACTGAACCTCTATCGCTTTCTCTATGAAATTCATTGAGAAAGTCATTAAGGGTTTTAACTTCTGGTTCCATTTTCATATTTTTTATTATCCGTCTAACAGTTATTAGACAACTGCCGGTATATTGAATATCCTAATTTAAGTTAATTATTTCTCCCCTGGACAGATCAAACCCCATTGCCAAGTAAATTAGCTCCTCCTTTCACTAAAAGCAAATTCCTGCTATCTATTCCTGTCATATTCATCCCCAGTTAGCCGTAATAGATGAATAGGGCAGAGGGGAGGAGCAAATATATGGAAAAAGCACAAAAATTCGTTCAAATTACGGCCATATCAGCATTAGGGCTTTTCCTTCTTTTTTCAATTGGAGGGGCTATGGACAAGAACAGCCTGAAATCGAAACTCACCCCGCTGCAGTACGAGGTGACGCAGGAGTGCGGCACTGAGCCGCCGTTCCGCAACGCATACTGGAACAACCACAGGCCGGGTATTTACGTTGATATCGTATCCGGCGAGCCGCTGTTCAGTTCGCTCGATAAGTTCGAATCAGGCACCGGCTGGCCCAGCTTTACGAGACCGCTCGTTAAGGGGAACCTCGTTGAAAAAACCGACAACAGTCTGGGCATGATACGGACCGAAGTGAAGGGCGTAAAAAGCGGATCGCACCTCGGCCATGTGTTCGAAGACGGGCCTGCGCCGACCGGCCTGCGCTACTGCATGAATTCGGCTGCGCTGCGGTTCATTCCGGCAGAGGATCTGGAAAAAGAGGGATACGGCCAGTATAAAAACCTGTTTGCACAGAGCCAGGAGCAAAAACCTGCAGGCCGCTACGAGCAGGCAACCTTTGCAGCCGGCTGCTTCTGGGGAGTTGAATACTCATTCAAGCAGGTCGCGGGCGTCATTGAGACAAAAGCAGGGTACACGGGCGGCCATGTCCCAGACCCGACCTATGAAATGGTTTGTTCGGATACCACGGGCCACACAGAAGCGGTCCAGGTCACGTTCGATCCGAAAGTCGTCTCGTACGACCGGCTGCTGGATTTTTTCTGGGAGATTCACGACCCGACCACGCCAAACCGCCAGGGGCCGGACGTCGGTTCACAGTACCGCTCAGTGATATTCTATCACTCCAGAGATCAGCAGCAGGCGGCCTTGAAATCCAGGGCGCGTCTTGACGGATCGCATAAGTTCAGGAACAAGATCGTGACGGAAATCGTTGCAGCAGGGGAGTTCTACAGGGCAGAGGAATACCATCAGGACTATTTCAACAAGCACCCGGAAAATGCGGCCTGTCATATAGTTCCGAAGGGGTGGGAAAAATAATTAGAACCAGTCTCATAAATGTGTCCCCTCCGTCTCCCAAGGGGAGCGCGCTCAAGATGCCCCCTTCGGGGGACAGGGGGGAAGCAGCGGGGGATGGTTTTTGTATCTTAGTGCGTTACTACCTTTATTTTTACAAACGCCGTGACTGACTTCCAGCATACCTCCTGATAGTCAAGCTTACGGTGGAAATAGGCCTTGATTGAGGAAAGCACCTGTTCATCAGAAATCTCACATATCCGGTCACCTAAAGAGAATCTGCCCTTTCTGTCGGTCATCCTGAACCAGAAATCGATTTCCTGGGGCGGGATCCTGCGCGAAGGACTTTCGCTCTGCGCAGACACGGTCACGCTAGTTCCCGCGATGGCGGCCAGCTCTTTTTCGAGGGACGCGCCGGTCCACGAGACCATGGCGTCATTGGCATCACTGAAGAGCGCTGCTTCGGCGCGTGCCAGGATTTTTTTTGCATACGGATCAATATCCCAGGGTTCGGTCAGGGCCGAAATCTTCTGGCCCTCTGACGGCACTATTTCAGCCAGCGCCAGCGTGCCTCCTGGCCGAAGGAATTTCAGAATACGCTCGATAAGGTCCCGTCTGTTTTTTTCGCGTGTGAGTATGTTTCTTCCTATAACGGCATCGAACCTGACTTTTGCTCCTGCAGTCGCGGAAAGGTCCCGGTCGAATGCTGAAAAATCGGTTTTTATTATCTGCGGCTGCGACAGCACAGTGTATGCCTTTGCCATTGCCTGCATGGTGGCGAACGCGCGGTCGTCGTGCGCGAGCACCCAGACGCCGCCCTCTGGCGCGCGGCGCAGTGTTTCGAACGCGAGCAGGCCGGTGCGCCCGTGCAGATCCAGCACGAGGCTCGAACGTTTGATATCCGCCAGCTCAAGCAGCCGCTCGCGGATCCTGCCGAGCTGCTCTCCTCTGGTCGACAGTGTCCGTTCGAGCCATCCGGCGCCGCCCGGTGCGTTGCCTCCGCCGGCGCTGAGCGGGCTCGAAAGGTCCTCTTCAATCATTGCCTCGATCCGCGCCTCGCGCAGCCTTGCCACGCGTTCCCGGACCGAATGTTCGAACCCCTGGTCCGACGGCTGGTAGAACATTTTTCCCTGAAGCGTGTCCGGCAGATACTGCTGTGCCACCCAGTGGTCGCGGTAGGCGTGCGGGTACATATAACCCTCACCGTGGCCGAAACCCTCACTGTCCCTGCTCGCGTCGCGCAGATGGTTGGGCACGTCGTCGGTCGCCTCTTCGGACACGGTTTTTATCGCATCGAAAAACGCCATGCTGGAATTGCTCTTCGGCGCGGTCGCGAGATAGAGGCACGCATGGGCGAGATGGTACCGGCCTTCGGGCAGACCCACGTAGTCGAACGCACGCGCCGCGTCCACGACCACACCCAGCGCCGCCGGGTCGGCCAGGCCGACGTCTTCACAGGCAAGAATAAGCATGCGGCGGAAGATGAAGCGCGGGTCCTCGCCCGCATAGAGCATCTTGGCCATCCAGTAGAGCGCCGCGTCCGGGTCGGAGCCCCGGAGGGACTTGATGAACGCCGAGATCGTATCGTAATGGACGTCGCCGTCGCGGTCGTAGAGCACGGCGCGCTGCTGGATCGATTCCTCGGCGATGGCGCGGTTCACCCGGATCACCTTGTCAGGGCCGGGTTTCGTCGTTTCCACCGCCAGTTCGAGCGCGTTGAGCACGCCCCGTGCGTCGCCGTTTGCGACCTTGACAAGATGCGATAATGCGTCATCATCGATGACGATGTTTTTTTTGCCGTACCCGCGCTCCCCGTCGTGGAGCGCCTGCAGGGCCACCTTGCGCAGATCGTCTTCGGTCAGCTGTTTGAGCTGGAAAATGCGCGACCGCGACACGAGGGCCTTGTTGACCTCGAAGTAGGGGTTTTCGGTCGTGGCGCCGATGAGGATGAGCACGCCGTTCTCCACGTGCGGCAGGAGCGCGTCCTGCTGGGCCTTGTTGAACCGGTGCACCTCGTCGATGAACAGGATCGTTCGCCGTCCGTAAAGCGAGAGCGTTTTCTGCGCCGCATCGATGGCGTCGCGGATCTCCTTGACGCCGGCAAGTACGGCGTTGATCGACAGGAACTGCGCTTTCGTGGTGTTGGCGATGATCCGCGCCAGCGTGGTCTTGCCAATGCCCGGCGGGCCGTAGAAGATGAGGCTCGAGAGCTGGTCGATCTGGATCGCGCGGCGGAGGAGCCGCCCTTCGCCGATGATAAAGTCCTGGCCGATGAACTCCTCGAGCGTGCGCGGCCGCATGCGGTCCGCAAGCGGTGCGTTTTCCCGCACCAGCTCGTCGCGGTGCCGGTCGAAAAGATCAGGTACTTCGTGAAAAGAGGATGATTGTTTGCGGTTTTTCATCAGGCTATATACGAAGATCAAAGGACATCATACGTCGCGCTTGTATCGATTCTCTGCAGCTTCTCAGCAGGCATAAAGATGCTTTTAATGAGAAATCGCCGCCAGCGGATCCTGCCGCAGAACTGGCTGTAGGTTTCTTTCTTCCACTCAAAGTCGTTTCGCCATACGCACACCGGCGTTATACGCCGGAGGACATACGCGAGGACAACGCTTGCGGGATTGGGATGTGCGTAATCCGGCAATTCGATGGGTGCGAGCAGCAGGATGTTCCTTTTTTTACATTCTGCGTGCAGGTGTGCGATGATGGTACGATAGTTGGCCGCATCAGCAGACAGGTCTCTCTTCCGGTATGCAGTTTTGCCGAAATCAATAATTACCCGGACCTGGAGTGTTGCAATGCGATATCCGCCGAATACGGTAAAAAAATCAGCGAGTTCGGCAAGGTTGTCGGGATTCACCGTATAATTGATGCGCAGGGACGGCTTTTTCGGACCGGCTTCGCTGCTGATGATCCGGAGGACGCTGTGCAATGTTTCGTATGAAGCGCCGACCATCAATCGCTCATAGGTTTCTTTGCTGACCCCATGCATTGAAATGATAATTTCATCCAATCCGGCGCCTGCTAACTCCTTAAACAGCTGCTCGCTCAGCAACTGTCCGTTCGTGGCCAGCCCGGTAAAGGGGACTCCATATGATTTTGCGAGGGTAAAAATGTCGGCCAAGCCCCGGAAAAGGGTGGGTTCCGCAACGCATCCCACCACTAACTGCAGCGTTTTAGGAAAAAACATTTTTGCGATCCGCGCTACCTCTTCGGCGGAAAAGCTCCCATGCAGAGTTTTATGGGTTTCCGGGTTTGAAAAAAAACACATGGCGCAGCGCAGATTGCATCCAAGAAACGGGTCCAGCCTGACGAAGAGATGGCGCACGTGGAAAAGATCGGCGAACAGAATGCCGGCTATTTTTATACGGTAGCTCTTCAACAGCCGGTTAAGTTTTATAAGACGGTAGATAGGGTTCATAATTCTGCGCGGGCACTGTGTTTTTCTGCACGTCGGAAAAATATGTTATGTTATGAAAGGATGCGTCTTGGAACGCGACCGGAATGAACCGGGACGCGTTACCGTTTTTCTTTTACCCATACACCGAAAATAATGACCGTAACTATGCTGGTTCCTGCGCCGAAGAGAAACGGGGCGGCTGGCGATACGGCGAAAAGCAGGCCCGCGATGATGCTGGCCGGCAGGAGCCCGATGCCGACAATGGTGGAAGAAAATCCGAGGGCGGTCGCTTTTGACTCGGGCGGCGCCATTTTGGCTACGAACGCTTTTTCAATGCCTTCAGTCATGGCTGCATAGACGCCGTAAAGGAGCCAGAACGCCCAGAGCAGATAGGCGTTTCCCGGAGTGATGAAACCGAAAGCTGCATAGACGGTGCCATAGAGCAGGTAGCCGGCCACAAGCACTTTTTTGAATCCGATTCTGTCTGCCAGGGTCCCGAAAACGTTCGACATGGCCGTTGTTGACAGATTATACAGGAGGTACATAAGCACCGTTGACGGCAGCCCGTGCCCCAGGTTCATGCTTCTGAGGAGCAGAAACTGATTTGAAGAGTTTCCAAACGTGAAGACGGCCTGTGCAAGGAAAAAGATCTGCAGGGTCCGGTCATAACGCCGGAAATCCAGGTTGGGTCTGGGCCGCTGTTTTCCCGACAGGGCTGCCGCTGCGGGCGTCTCTTTTACGAAAAACAGGAAAACGACACCGAGTACGGCCGGCACGATTGATACGATAAACAGCGTATAGAAACTTGATAAGTTTTTAATCGTACCGCTTGCGTGGTCGATGAACTTAAGGCTCAGAAAATAGAGAACGAGCACGCCGAGAGTGGCGCCGGCAAAATCCATGGCGCGCTGAAGGCCGAACGCCCTGCCCTGCATCTCAGGAGGCGTGGATTCCGAAATAAGCGCGTCGCGCGGGGCAGTACGGATCCCTTTTCCGATACGGTCGATAAAACGGGAAAGCAATACGAAATACCAGCCTGAGGACGCAAAAAACAGCAGTACCTTGGCAACTGCCGAAAGGCCATAACCGGAAATCGTCGGAGCTTTCCGCTTCCGCAGCCGGTCGGAGTAATACCCTGAAAACACTTTCAACAGGCTTGCCGTTGATTCCGCGATCCCCTCGATGATGCCGAGAACCGGGCCTACCAGCGCGCTTCGTGCCGCAAGAATAGTGCTCACAAAGGCCTGGAGCAGGGGGTAAATCATTTCCGAGGAAACATCGGTACAGAAAGAGGTGAGCCCGGTCAAAATAACGTTGCGGTTGATATAGGCTTTATTACTCATAATATTTTCCATCAATCTATTTCTGCTTTAATATAATAATTATTCTTCTGGATAGCAGTGCCCTCGTTGGGCTGAAGCGCCTGAGGGTATATCCTATGTAAAAAATATACGGAAGTATTATTGATTTTCTGATTTTCGAATGAGATGACAGCTTGACAGTGCCCCCTCACTGAAGATTGTTGCTTGGCAAAATAGGCGACCGGGGGAGGCTGCCCGCCTAACGGAAGGGCGTTTTGTAGCCTGGGCACAGCCACCCAAAAAATTGAATTTATTTAATTTGGCTTATTTACAAACCCTTATGGAGTTAGGTATTTTATTAGGTCAATAAAGCATACTACCTTAATACAACGAGGCCCATATGGCACGAATCCTAGACGAAGTTTCCCGGACTTTTTCCGAATACCTCCTTGTACCGCAATTGACTGAAAAGAAACATCTGCTGAAAAACGTCTCGATTGCAGCGCCGGTCGCGAAGTTTAGAAAAGGCGGTGAGCCGCCGTTTTCCCTCAACATCCCCTTCGTGTCCGCGAGCATGCAGTCGGTTTCAGGGGCGGAAATGGCCATAGCGATTTCGAGGCTTGGCGGGTTGTCGTTTATTTACTGTTCTCAGCCGGCCGCACAGCAGGTGGCCATGGTGCAGCGCGTCAAAACCCACAAGGCCGGCTTTGTTCCCTCCGATTCGAACCTGCGGCCCACAGATACACTTGCTGAAGCAGTGGCCCTTGCCAGGCGCACGGGGCACTCCACCATGCCGGTAACGCATGACGGCAGCGGGAACGGAAAATTCCTCGGCATCCTGACCGACAAGGACTTCTGGGAATTCGAAGACAATCTCAAGCGTCCGGTCTCCGAGTTCATGACCCCCCAAAAAAACGTGGTATACGGAACGGTCGGTATTACGCTTCTCGAAGCCAACAGCCTGCTCCGGAAGCATAAAAAAGAGTGCCTGCCGATCCTTGAAAAAGACGGGCAGCTCCAGTCCTTGGTATTCAAGAAGGACTACATCGACCACATGAACAACCCGGACGAACTGCTCGACAATCAGAAGCGGCTGGCGGTCGGCGCCGGCATCAACACGCACGACTACAAGGAGCGCGTTCCTGCCCTTGTCGAGGCGGGAGCGGATGTCCTGTGCTTCGATTCGTCGGACGGCTATTCCGAATTCCAGAAGGAAGCCGCGCTCTGGATCCGCAAGAATTTCGGAAACAATATCGTGCTCGGCGGCGGGAACATCGTGGACGGCGACGCATTCAGTTTCCTCGTCAGGGAAGCGCAGCTTGATTTTGTCAAGGTCGGCATCGGCGGCGGCTCGATCTGCATCACGCGGGAACAGAAAGGTATCGGCCGCGGCCAGGCATCGGCCCTCATGGCGGTCGTTGCGGAACGCGACCGTTACATGAAAAAAACCGGCATATACGTTCCGGTCTGCTCCGACGGCGGCCTGGCAAACGACACGCAGATCATCATCGCGCTTGCCATGGGCGCCGATTTCGTCATGATGGGCCGTTATTTCGCCATGACCCACGAAAGCCCGACGCCCCGCGTCGCCATCGGCGGCCGCATGTACAAGCCATACTGGGGCGAAGGGTCCAACCGGGCGCGGAACTGGCAGCGGTATCAGAATGAGACCGCCGCCGAAGCCGGGAACAAGTTCGAAGAGGGGATCGACGCCTATGTCCCGGTGCTGGGCAGCGTGCGCGAGGTGATGGCGGTCACGACCGCGAAACTGAAATCAACGATGTGCAACATGGGGTCGCTTGACCTTCGTGAATTCACCGGCAAGGCGGTGCTTACCCGCATTTCGGAGCAGTCGTTTGTTGAAGGCGGCACATCGAATGTTTTTACTTTTGATAAGGATGTTCCAAGGGAAGTATAATAGTAACCATTTTTAATAATAAGTAATGTTTTTTTTGCTAAAGGCGTTCTGCGGGGTAGGGAGTGGGCGCCAACGGTGCAGGTTCATACATCCTTTACCCCCACCCTCAGACTTCGCTTAATTTAATAAACTTCTTTTATTAAGCCCTTTCCTTTTCGTTTCGTTGTTTTGGTTCCAGACTACAACAGAAGCGTGAGGGTACGGGTCAAATGAAGTTCGGTTCTGCACAATGATGCCCACCCGATACCCTCGCAAGGGCCTTTAGCCAATGGAAAATATTTTAAAAGTGTACACCAGTAGAAAACCGAAAGGGGGATAGTGCTCTTAGTTAGTTCTGCAATATCTTCAGGGTTCAGTCGTATTTTGGAATGAATCGCGGTAAAACCAAGTTAGGCAATAATGATACCTTCACCTTATTTTATTAATCTGCAGGAGGATATGATATGCTTAGAATTTCAAAAAAGGCCGTTATTTCATCGCTGGTTACTGTCTGTGTGCTTTTTGCCGTTGGCATACTGTTGCACAACACCTGCTCTTTTGCCGAAACGAAACGGCCCGACCGGGGCGGCATCACGTTCGGCGCGGAAAGCAAGCCGGACATCAAGCTGTCGGGGCAGATGGAGAGCTTCAAGACGATTATTGCCGATATCGCGGAAAAGGTGATTCCTACTGTCGTGTCGGTAATCCCGACGAAGATTGATACCGTGGTATTCTCAAATAATCCTTTTTATCAATTTTTCGGCGATCCTTTCGGCGGCGGGTTCGATGATTTCTTCGGACCGCCTCAGCAACAACAGCCCCGGCAGGGCCAGCGCCGCCGGCAGAACCAGCCCCCCTTTGAAAAAAGGGAATTCCGCCAGCAGGGCCTCGGATCGGGCGTCATCGTGTCGAAAGACGGCTATATTCTTACCAACTACCATGTGGTGGCCGGCGCCAATGAAATCGAAGTCAAAACATCCGATAAGCGCAGCTTTCAGGCGGAAGTGGTGGGGCTGGATTCTCTTGCCGATGTTGCGGTCATCAAAATCAAGGAAAAGGTCGCAGACCTGCCGGTCGCCTATCTCGGGGATTCCGAAAAATTGCGGCCCGGCGACTGGGCGATCGCGATCGGCAACCCCTTCAGCCTGACCTCATCGGTGACTCTCGGCATTATTTCCGCCCTTAAACGGACCACGGGCGGCGGCGTCCCCGACGCGTTCCAGAACTTCATCCAGACCGACGCGGCCATCAATCCCGGCAACTCGGGCGGCGCGCTTGTCAATATCAACGGCGAACTTATCGGCATCAACACCATGATCTACACACAGTCCGGCGGCTATATGGGAATAGGCTTTGCGATACCCATCAACATGGCGCGCCAGATCATGGAGGATCTGATTTATGAAGGAAAGGTTTCCAGGGGCTGGCTCGGGGTGATGATCCAGGACCTTGACCAGAACACCCGCGAGGCAATGGGACTGCCCGGGGAAACCAAGGGAGTACTGATCGGCGATGTGTTCAAAGGGCAGCCCGGCGACAAGGCCGGCCTCAAGCGCGGGGACATTGTGACATCGGTAAACGATAAAACGGTTGAAAGCGCGAACGAACTGAGAAACGCCGTCGCGGCCATCCATCCGGGGGTGAAAGTCCCGATTGAACTCCTTCGAAACGGCAAAAAGGTCACGGTGCAGGTGACGCTTACCAACAGGGACACTAAAAAGACGCAGTCCACAGAGGCATCCGGGACTAAATCCGAAGAGGGCGAATCAGCCGATTTCACCAAAATGCTGGGAATAAAAGTCGCAAACCTGACCTCCAAAGAGTATGACGAGCTTGGAATCGATCAGAGCGTCAAAGGCGTCATCGTGCAGGAGGTGGATCCCGAATCGCAGGCGGCGGTCAACGATTTGCGGCAGAACGACGTCATCATGGAAGTGAACCGTGAGCCGGTTACGTCGGTCAAAGAGTTGAAAAAGGCGACGAAATCGATCAAAGCCGGCGATTCCATCCTGCTTCTTGTCTTGCGTGAAGGGAATACCTTCTTCAGGGCTTTTAAGCTGCAGGGTCAGAATCAGAAATAATAATGTAGGTTTTGTTTTGCGCCGTACCTTCCTTTCAGAGGCCTTTGACGCGGAATTCCCCTTCGCGTGGGAGGCCTTTTAGTTTAGAAAATCCTGCCGGACTCCACGCTTCGCGTGAACATTGGCCTCCCTCGCGAAGGCCGCCAAAGGCTTCTTCTAGGAAGGCACGGCGCTCCACGTGCAAGCATCGTTCAGTTAAAGAGCGTAATTCTGTAAGTCATTTTTTTTCAGCCTTCAACGGTACTGAAGCTTGAGGGTGGGAGTCAAATCCCGGCCGGTTCTGCACAATGTCGCCCACCCCACACCCTCAGCAGGAGCCTTTAGCCAAAGAAAAATATCTATTATTATTTAGACTCATTTCCCTTCTAATATCCTTGACTCCTTTTTCTCTGAGAAGGTATCTTCTTGTCATTACAGGAAACGACGGACTATCCACCAGGAGAAACCATCATGAAAAAGTATTGTGCAGTGCTTGCAATAGCGGTTTTTATCGTCAGCATTGTCGCATCGTGCGGCGTGAGCGACCGTATGCTCGATAATGCCGATCAACAGCTCAAGATGTTAAAATCAAAGGGCGTTCCCGATTCCGTGCTTTCGCAGCCGCTCGTGCATCTTTATCAGGTGCGCGAAGCGGAACGGAAAAGCGCATGGGGTGAGGCACGAGATGCCGCAAGGCTTCTGAAGAAAGAACTGTTAAGGGCCGAAGTCTATTATAAACATAAAATTGCCAACCTGAAGCCGGCTCTCGATTCTCTGAAAACGGTGATCGGAAATACCCGCCAGAATTACACGGGGCTGACGCTGAAAAGGTTCGACAGCCTGAGCGCTATCGTGGATTCTTTTTCGAAAATAGACTGGCTCCTGCAGTCCTACGCAAAAGCGAAGGAACTCATCGGCTCAATCGCGACGTTCAATGCCGACGTTGACCGGGCAAAAAAACTGCGTGACAGCGTTCCGGGAGAATGGGTATGCACGCAGCAGGACAAGAGCACCGAAAACAAGGACGTCAACGCGGTGACGAAGAAAATTTTCACCTTTGAAAAAAACGGCAAGGCTAAATTCATCGAGTCCAAAAAAGGACAGAGCGGCCCTTATCTGAGAGAAGACTGGCAATTCGTCTCCACCGGAACCTGGGATGTCGCGGGCGATACGATCCATCTCTTTGTCAATCATTTTTCCTCAGCGCGCCAGATGTTTGAACGGCTCTTCATTCTGGAAGGCGGGAAAAAGAAGGAGTGGAGAAAGGAACCGAAACCGACCTACGATTCGGCGATCACCGACGGCAGCCAGGACCGGTTCGTCGCCTATTCGGACCTCAAAGAGGATTTTGAGCAGACAAAGAAATTTAAATAACGGTGATAAATTAATCTCGTCAAACCTTTACTTATCCGCCGTAACGGGCGGATAAGTAAAGGTTTTTTTATCCCGTTACTTTCATGGCGAACATCGTGATGTCGTCATGCGGCTGTTTGCCCTTTGAAAATATTTTTACATCGCTGAGGATGCCCTCTACTATGTGGTCGGCCGTTTCCCCACCGAAATTCTTGAAGGTATTTATGAGCCGTGGAAGCCCGTACAGCTGCTTGTTCTCGTCGTACGCCTCGGATACCCCGTCAGTGTACGCTAAAAAGCTTTCGCCGGCGACAAGCGGAATGGCGCATTCTTCAAGGTGCGATGCAAATTCTGCGGCATCAGGCACGATGCCCAGCGCAAGCCCCTTGCCGTCAACGGCGACGATGGTTTCCTGCTTCGGGTCCAATTTCAGGAGCTTCGCATGCCCAGCCCGGGCATAGGTCATGGCAGTGCCGTCGCTTTTGATGACCAGGCACAATGCCGTGATGAACGACCGTTCATTGATATTGCGGCAGATCGATTCGTTGACCGCGGTGAGCAGGCTCTTGGCGGAAAAATTTGAGCGGCACTCGACCCGCGCAATGCTGCGCAAGATTGTCATGAGCATCGCCGCCGGTACGCCTTTGCCGCACACATCGGCGACAATCACCGCCCAGCTGCCGTCGCCGCACCGGAAATAGTCAAGATAATCGCCGCCTACTTCGTACGCAGGCTGGTAGGCGCCGGCACAGCTCAGGCGGGGAATAGACGGCTTATCATGCGGGGTGAGGCTCTGCTGAATGTTGCGCGCCGCTTCGAGTTCTCCTTCCAGCCGGGCATTGACCTCTAGTTCCTTGTAATGCAGTGCGTTCGAAAGGCACGCCGCCGCATGAGCGGCCAGCGTCGAGAGAAGTGTCTCTTCCTGCCGGAAAACCGTCTCCCCGTGCGGAGGAACAAAGAGCTGGATGATGGCAAGCGTCATTTTATTGTCCGCCTGAAGCGGCAGCGCGATCCAGCACGGGTCCTCTTCAAGCGCCTGCGGCCAGGCGAGTTTCAGGTGCGAAGTCTCGGACCAGTTTTCGACAAAGAGCTGTGTCGAGAGCTCCTTCTGCAAAAAAGGGAACAGGGCGGTTTCGGAAAGTGCTCTGGCTTCCGGAGAGTCCAGATGTCCGGCCGCATAGACGCAGGAAAAACCGGTTTTCGTTTTCTGACAGATGCTTATCTGGGCAAAAGGGAACCTCGCCGTGAATGCCTTGCCTATTGCGTTGAACATTTCATCGATATCGACGATCTGGGCCAGTTCGTACGCCGTGACGTTCAAGAATTTGAGCTGTTCAAGGTTCTGTTCGAGTTTGAACTTGGCCTCGCTGAGCTCGGCGGTCCGTTCCTTGACGCGCTCCTCAAGTTCGTCCTTTGCCTTCTGCAGCGCGTCCCTGTATTTCTTTATTTCAGTAATGTCACGGGATATCCCGAATGTTCCGATGATCTCGCCCTCCTTGTTCCGGAAGGGCATTTTGGTGGTCGAAACCCAGGTGTCGGGCCGGTCAGGCCATGTCTCTTTCTCTTCGATGCCCACGATCGGCTTTCCCGACTTGATCACCCCCATCTCGTCGTTGAAGGCCTGTCGCGCGTGCTCCAGCGTAAAAATGTCAAAATCGGTTTTTCCTAATACCTCTCTCGGGTCTTTGATGTTACTTTTATTTGTCCAGTATTTATTGACCCTGATAAATCTGCTCTTCAGGTCTTTAAAGTAAATAGCATCAGGCATGTTGTCGAGCAGGGTATGAAGAAGTTCGCTATCGCTCGGTGGACGCGGGGCGGTTTTGTTTTCGGTCTTTTCGGTTTTTTTTATTTTTTTATCAATCATAGGACGTTCCTTTTGATGACCAGTGTGTACCAATGAATGACAGGATAATGTTGCATATTAAATATAGCATGTTTTTGCCGTTTCCGGGAATAAAAAAGGGCGGGTATCTGCCCGCCCTTATTATTCCCGGAAAATGAGTAAAAAATTATGCCGGAACTATCTCCACTCTTTTCTTGTTTCCCGAAAAACGGCTGAACCGGACAATACCCGCCGCCATTGCAAAAAGCGTGTCGTCCTTGCCCTTACCGACATATTTGCCCGGATGCACGACTGTTCCCTTCTGCCGGACGATAATGCTTCCCGACGTGACTTTCTCGCCGCCGAAGCATTTTATGCCGCGCCTCTTGGAATTGCTGTCCCGTCCGTTTACGCTGCTGCCGCCGCCTTTTTTGTGCGCCATTGTGCTATAACTCCTTATTTTCCCGTATTGATCGAAACAATCTCGATCTTCGTATACTGCTGGCGGTGTCCGTTCACCCGCTGATAATCCTTGCGCCGGTGTTTCTTGACAATAAGTATCTTGTCGCCTTTCAGATGCTCAAGGACTTTTGCCGTGACGACGGCATCCTTCACGCAGGGTGTGCCCACTTTGACGGTCGCGCCGTCAACGGCAAGCAATACCCGCTTAATCGAAATCTCGCTTCCTTTTTCCGCGTCGATGAGCGGCACCCGGATGACCGCTCCGGGCGTTACTTTATACTGAAACCCGCCTTGTTCAACGATCGAATACATGGCAACTCCCCGTAAAATGAGATCAAAAAAACTTATTGAAAATACCTTTATTCGGGACTGAAATCAAGCGACACGGTTATTGTTTTAAAAGCTGTTGCGCGTTTTTGCAGAATACCAGTTCCTTCTCCTGGTCGGAAAGACCGCAGACTTCGATCCACTCACGGTCGAATTTCTGGTCGTACCACGGCGTGTCCGTGCCGAACAGAATGCGCTCCATGCCGTGCCTGCGGCAGAGCCGGACAAACCCTTCCGGTGAAAAATTGGTCGGCGCCGTCGAGGTCTCAAAATAGAGCGGAAGTCCCACGAGGTATTGTTCAACCTCATCCCAGACCTGGTGACCTCCCATGTGTCCGGCCACGATGCACAGCGAAGGAAATTCCCTGTGTACCTTTGCCAGGCTGCGCGGCAGTGAGTGGTCGTTTGTAAATGGCCCAGGGTCCTTTCCGGTATGAAAGACAACGATAAGTCCCGCTGCGGCAAGCGCTTCGTACATCGGAAACACGGCCGGATCGTGCATGTAAAAATCCTGGAACTCCGGATGCAGCTTGATGCCGCGGATAGCATTCATCTGCATAAAGGAAATCTCTTCGGTGATGTTTTCCGTCTGCGGGTGCAGCGAGCCGAAAGGGATTATATCGGGCGCCCGCAGGAACGGCGCCGCCCTGTTGATGGTCGTGACCTGAGAGGATTTGGTTGCTACGGGCAGCACCACCGATTTCGTCACGCCGCTTGATGCCATGGAGCGGCGCAGGCCTGCCAGCGTGCCGTCGGTCCAGCTCTTTGCTCCCGGCGAGGAGGCGAGTACCCGTTCGATGGCGCGCGGTGCAAGACCGTCGGGGAAACAATGGGCATGAAAGTCGATGATTTCCATATAAAAATTCTTGCAATAAAATATATTTTTTCATTGGCTAAAGGCTCCGCAGGAGCCTTTAGCAAAAAAAGGTATGCCACCCCGCATCAAAACCTTCATCTCAATTTTTATTGTTCACCTGACGTAATGTACTTTATATAATGAAGGAACCCCCAAGGGAGGTTTACGTCTTTATGAATGTGCTCTGCGTAAATAAATGGCAAGTGTTTTTTACGATGGTTCTTTTGTTTTTATCGGTGGAAACCGTTCCGGCTATTCAAATAAAGCTCAATAACGGGACGGTGCTTGTCGGCGATATCGTTTCACAGGATGACAATTCGATCACCGTACAGGTGGGCCCGTCAAGGCTCTCAATCGCAAAAAGCATGGTGACTGAAATCGCAGGGTTGGCGGTGGGAACAGCAGCCGCGTCTGGTGCACCAGCCGCGTCCGGTGTTCCAGCGCAGCAGTCGTCAACGGCCCCGAACATCAATGTGGCGGCAGTGACACCCGGAAAGAATATTGAGATAACGCTTAAAAGCGGCGCCAGGTTCAAGGGGACCGTGCTGGCGGTTGATGACCGACTCATAACGCTTGAAGTGGCGCGGGGTTCCCGCGTCGATTTTTACAAGAGTATTATCGTTGACGTCCGTGACTTTACATCGTCATCTTCCACGGCAAACCCGGTTGCGGTACCGCCGGCAATTGCTTCACCGGCCCAGCCGGCCCCATCGTCGCCAGCGGCTCAAACGCCGGTTTCTTCTCCGGCGCGGACTGGTGCAGCAGGGGTATCCCTCGGTGCGGAAGCGGCTGTCCCGCCGGGAAAGAAAGTCGAAATAGCGCTGAATAACGGGGCCAGGTTCAGGGGTACCGTGCTGACTGCGGACGAACATCTTGTCACGCTCGAAGTCGCGGGAGGCTCCAAGGTCAATTTCTACCGGGCCGTAATACTTGACATAAGCGATTTATCGGCGGTTGCCCCTGCGGCCAGTCCGGTACCGGCTGTTCCCCCGGTCCTGACGCAGACCGCATCGTCATCCCAGCAGGCGCCTTCCGTTTCGGTGCCGCCCTTGTCGACGGTACAGGCGACGTCTGCCGCTCCGGCTGCTGAAGTGGCGGTCATACCCGGGAAAAACATTGAAATAACGCTTAAAACCGGTTCGAAATTCATGGGAACAGTGCTGACCGCGGATGACCGTGTTATAACGCTTGAGGTGGCGCGAGGTTCCAAAATAGATTTTTATAAAAGTGTGATAATTTCTATTAAAGACCTGACAACCGCACCAGTCGTTTCAACGAACCAGGTTCCGGCGCCATCCCCCCTGCCGCCGACATCCGCACCTTCAATTGGTTCGACTCCGGCTCTGCCGGCCCCTCAAGTTCCGGCTCCAGCGGCTCCCGCACCTGCCGCGCCATTGGCGGCAACTCCTTCGCAAGCAGTACCGCCGTTAAAACCACCGGCAACCGTTGAGGTGAATGACGCTTTACAGAAGAGACCAGACACGATAGCTGCGATGGTTACTCAAAAAAAACCGGTCACACAAGCGCCGGCAGCAGCACAGGAAACTTCGGTAAATCAAACGATGTCAACGCCGGCCGCAGTGCAGCCTAAACCGGAGGAAAAGAAACCGGTTGCCGCCGCGATACCTTTGCCGACCCCGTTACCTCCTCAACAGCAGCCAACCAATGCTGTAGAGGAATGGACGCCGAAAAATGTTTTGCCTTCTGTCCCGATTTCACCACCCCCGGCGCCGTTGGTACAGTCGGTGTCATCAGCTCCCGCCGCTCTGAAAAAGCCGGAAGGAAAAAATGAACTTATATTTAAAAACGGCACCGTCCTTCGGGGAACAATCATGTCCGAGGGTGATCGTGTTCTCGCGTTTTCAACCGGTGACGGTGTGATGGTCAATATTCTCAGGCGGCTCATTAAAACCGCGGACGGGATTCCGTATGCGGCACGGTCCGGTGTTCTTCCTTCATATGCCGATACATTTTCGCAATTGCGGACGACAGCGCCCGTTGCGGCAACCGGGCATGAAACAATGGAAAGTATCGCCGGGCTTTGCAAATCGATTTCCGACAGCTCGACCGAAGGCCGGAAAAAGGCGATTGTTGCGCTCGGAACGATCCGGGACACGGCCGCGGTACCGCCACTGCTTACCGCACTGAAAGACAACGACGCTTCGGTACGCAAGCTGGCCGCAGAGACGCTCGGCGACATCCGGGACCCGCGGGCAATTCAACCGCTCTTTGCCGCATTGCAGGAGCCGGTCGATTCGGTGAAGGCTTCCGTGGTCTTTTCGCTCAAACTGCACACCGAGATTCCCTTACTCATCGGAGCGCTTGACAACCAGAACAGTCTTGTCCGCGATAACGCCGCCTATATTCTCTTTCTCATCACCGGAAAAAACCTCGGGAACGAAAAACAGGCCTGGGTCGATTGGTATGCCAAAGGGCAATAACGAAGGCGGCGAAACGTAAAAAAAGAAATAATTGATGATTATCGCTGTAATTTTATTTTCTGTCATGACGCTTTATTATTCCGGCGCAGTGGTTTTTTTACAGAGGGGCTTGCGTCGGCTCAAAGCCCCTGGACCCCCGCAGAACCTCACGTATTCGATTGTCATCGCGGCAAGGAATGAAGAAGAAGCCATCGGCAGATGCCTGGAAAGCGTTTTCTGCCAGCGTATGCCGGATAATCGGTATGAGGTCATCGTCGTGAATGACCGTTCCAGCGACGGTACCGAAAAAGTCTGCGATGCCTATCGGCAGCGATATTCCGCTTTGTCCGTCATCAACGTCGATACAATACCAGCAGGAATCGCGCCGAAGAAACATGCTGTAGCGTTAGGCATCGCTCGGTCGCGGAACGAGATCATCGTCCTTACCGATGCCGATTGCAGTGTGCAGTCCCACTGGCTTACGACGATTGACCGCTACTTTACCGGAACCACCGGTCTGGTGCAGGGTATCACGACCTATGCTCGTCCCGGCGGCATGAACCATTTTTTTTTCGGCCTGCAGGCGTTGGATTTCCTTTCGCACGGCATTGTAGCCGCCGCGGCCATCGGCGGCGGCCTGCCGCTCAACTCAAACGCGAATAATTTTGCGTTCCGGAAAAACGCCTTTAACGATGCCGGAGGCTATGGCAGCATTTCGCAGAAAGCGGTGTCCGGCGATGACGACCTGCTGCTTCAGCGGATAGCGGGAAGCGGCACATGGTCGGTTACCTTTATGGCTGATGCCGCGGCTGCCGTGACAACGCAGCCGGTGCCTACGCTGCGGGGAGTTTTTGAGCAGAGGAAACGCTGGGGATCAAAGACCGTCAATTATGCTCCGCGGCAGGCGATGTTTTTAAGCGGTATCTTCTTTTTTTACTGCTGTATTGCAGCTTCGGCTGCCGCAGGTTTTTTCAAGCCGGTATTTTTTCTGATATTTTCTTTGATGCTCGTTATTAAAATAGCTGGAGAATACCTGCTTCTGATTCCCGGCACCACATTGTTCAACCAAAAACAATTACGCCCATTTATTTCCCCGGCATCGTTGTTGCAGCTCCCCCTGGTGCTCATTGCGGTGGTCTTCGGCGTTTTCGGAAAGTTTTCCTGGAAGGGAGAGAGGTTCAGGAGAATGGTTAAGTAATCCCTTTCACTTCCTGCATGGCAGTTTATACCCCGGCAATCGTCGCAACATGCTTTTCACGGCAACCGACAGGAATATATACTTATTGCAGTCAAAGCATTATGTCGGGTTATCATGATAAACAGCGGAAAGAACGGGCGGGAATTATGACAAAAGGGAAATATCCCGAATCCGGCGGTGTCGGGGTCAGGGTGGTTCTCGCGGTAATCACGCTTGCGGTGATCGGGGTGTTTATCGCGGTAATGTTTCAGCATTCCGGGCAGCGGCAGGAAGCGAATCACCGGAAAGCCGTAGGGATCAGCGAATATGGTTTGCAGGCGGCGCTTCAGAAACTGCAGGAGAGCCCTTTATGGGCGGGAGGTTTTGCCCGGACGCCCTGCGACGGCGGGTGGTATACTGTTTCTCTTCACCGATTCGTCCGGAACGATTCTTTTTTCCTGTCAATAACAGCCGAAGGCACCATGGGTGCTGTTTCAGAGGTAAAGGAGTATCTTCTGACGCGTGTTCCCGGAAGCAGGGATTCCCTCTGGACTCCGCAGAATATTCATTAACAGTTCCTTGAACAGGCGGTTAGTCCCCCTATTTAACTATTTTACGGATGTATGAAGGAAGCAGCCGGTTCCGTAAGTAATCCTCTCAAATGGAAAAAATATCTTCTTGGGGTAGTGATAGGTTGTATCGCCATGCTGAGGGTTGCTGCGGTTTTTTCAATTCCCTTCGGTCAGAACGTTGAACATCACCTCGAAGGACTCAATGACGAGCCGGCGCACGTCAATTATGTGAAATATCTTGTGCGGTATCGCGCATTTCCGGTGCTTGAACACTGCGTTCTGGAACCCGATGCGTTCGTGCGAAATGAGTTCGAATATCATCAGGCGCCGCTTTACTACCTTCTTTGCGCACCGTTCTACCGGTTTCTGGAAGAAAAAAAAGCGTTTTCGGCATGTCGTCTGCTTTCAGCACTCTTTGGCATCGCAGGGTTGTGGATCGTTGCGTCATTGCTGCGCGATTGCCGTTGTCCCACAGGGGTGCAGCTGGCGGCAGTGCTCTTTGTCGGGCTGTTGCCGTCGCACCTGTATTTCACTTCGCTTGTTTCCAATGACGCGCTCTCCTGGTTTTTCGCGCTGTTATTGACTCGACGGATCCTTCGGTATGAAGCTATGCCCGAAGCCCCTTCGGCTGGTGCAACGAGGACGGCGGTCATAACTGCCGTTTACCTGGCCGCTGGAACTATGGCCAAGAGCTCGCTTCTGATTTTTTTTCCAGTTGCAGCAGGGGTATTTCTTTACAAGTATTTTGTCTCGAAAAACAGGGTGCATCTTATACGGGGAGTGTTCGCGCTGGGATTTTCAGGGATCGCGGTACTTCCCTGGCATGTCCGTAACATCATCCTCTATCATTCGCTGTTAGGCACGCCGCCGGCGCCGGGTAATGATTTTTTCACCCTGCACGGGATCGCGGGGTTTCTCAAGGAAACCGACCGGTATTTCTGGTTCCCCATGCAGCATCTTCACGGCGGAACGCCAGCCTTCTTCGTTCTATGCGCTGTCGGTGCTGCCATCCTTACGGTCCATTTCCTGATGGCAATATTCTATTTTGTCAAATTACGCCGCCGTAATTTTACGGTCACTCTGTTACTGTCTCTGCTGCTGGTGAACAGTGCCGCCTATGCATGGTATTTCTTTTTTACCCGGTGGGGGAATCCCGAGGCCCGGTTTCTATTTCCTGCACTGGGAGCGATTGCTTTTTTCTTTATCGTTCCCGCATATTGTTTTTTTTCGCATTTCAAGGTTGAACGGTATTTCTTGCCGTACATTTTGATTGTCAGTCTTTTCCCGTATCCATTTCTTTTCTTCGCAGGGTAACGAAAGCTTTTTCTCCGGAGTTTTAGTCTGTCTAAAACAGATTGATCCAAGAGATTTTAATTGCCGCAGGTAATACGACATCCGGACCGGAAAAAGGTTACTTGTTTTTTTTTGAATTCATGAGGAAGGGGGTAAGCTTCGCACGCAGAAGGGGATCGCGCATGAGGTGGCGGAGCGCACGGTCGCGTATCATCCGTACGCGCTCGCGGGTCATAGTAAGTTCTTTTCCGATTTCCTCAAGGGTGAATTGACGGGAGAAATTCAGCCCGAAATACATCCGTATTACACGCTCTTCACGGCTGGGAACATTCTGGAGTACGCTGTCGAGCGCCGCCCCAAGCTCCCGCCGTTCGCTTTCACCTTCCTGATCCGGTCCTTCGCCAAGTACGTCCTGCAATGTTTTCGCGCTGTCGGCGGAAGAGGATGAAGCGTTGTTGATCGGAGTTTCGAGAGAAATCGTTTTTATTTTATCCATGATTTCAACGATTTCATTTTCATGCGATTTGAATTTATCCGTCATGATGGTTTCGTAGTAGTCGCCGCGGTGGTGATCCAGGGCATGCCGGAAATTGCGGAGAAGCGAAATCTTGTTCAGCGGGAGACGGACGATTCCCGCTTGTTCGAAAAGCGCCCGCTGGATCGATTGACGGATCCACCAGACGGCGTAGGAGATGAATTTGACCTTCATGGAGAGGTTGAACCGCTTGGCGGCCTTGATAAGGCCGATATTTCCTTCGTCAATGAGATCCATGAGGTTCAAACCGCGGTGCTGGTAACTGCGTGCAACGCTTACCACGAAACGCAGGTTCGCCGTGACAAGAGAGTCGCTTGCCCCCGGTTCATTGCGCTGCAACCGCCTGACAAGTTCCCGTTCTTCCTTGTCGGTCAGGACCCGGTAGCGGTTAATATCACGGAAGTAAAGCGTTTCCGCATTTAACCGTGTAATTTTTTTCTGATCGGAAACCATTTTATCTTGCTTTGCTGTACGTGACATGAAGGCTGAAAAATTGCCTTTATATATAGACCATGAGCGATCAGGAAAACGCCGGAACAGCATGCCCCATGATCATCATTAGTATACATTTTCTTCAGGAAGAAGACAAGGGAAAGGAAAACAAATCGAATTTTTTTCTTTAATTTTCAACGAGTTGAAATCAACAGCGTTCTGTAAACAGGTAGAAATATCGCAGGGAGGATGGAATTAATTGTTCAGCAATTTTATACGATCAGATTTTTTGAAACCTGGCTTAAAATAACGATTCCCGATTCACTCACAAAAAACCGCTTACGGTCCTCTTCAAGATTAAACCCGATTTTATCGCCCGGGTCAACCCTGACGCCCCGGTCGATGATTGCCCTGCGTACATGAGCTTTTTCTCCGATTTCGACATCGGGAAAGATTATGGAATCCTCCACCAGTGCAAAGCTATGCACACGTATGCCTCTTGAGAGCACTGAACGGATCACTTTCCCGCCGCTTATGATGCAGCCTCCGGAAACGATCGAGTCGAGAGACTCGCCCTTCCGTTTTTCCTTTCCTTCCCCATCGAAAACGAATTTAGCGGGCGGAGACTGTCCTGCGGCGGTACGGATCGGCCAGTTTTCATTATACAGATTGATGACAGGGACGACGTCGCGTAAAATCATGTTCGCCTGATAATATGCTTCAATCGTCCCGACATCTTCCCAGTAAACGCCCTGTTCAAGAGTTTCTCCCTGGATTCGGTTGTCGGCAAGATTGTAAACGTAAATAGGATAATCGGAAAAAATTTTCGGGATAACGTCTTTTCCGAAATCATGCGAGGAAACGTTCAGGGAAGCGTCATTAAAAAGCTCACGGACAAGAAATTTTTTATTAAAGATATAGTTTCCCATTGAAACGAGTGCCATGTCCGGCTGTTCCGGCATGGGTTTGGGCGCAGCCGGTTTTTCCTGGAAGCCGATCATTTTTCCACTGTGGTTGATTTCAATAACGCCGAATTGCGTTGCTTCTTTTATCGGTTTGGGAATGGCTGAAATAGTGGCGACCGCCCCGACCTGGCGGTGATAGTCGAGCATCTGGGATATGTCCATTGTATATATATGGTCGGCGCCGAACACCGCAATATAATCGGGGTTCTCGTCTTCGATCAGATTAATGTTCTGGAATACGGCATCGGCGGTGCCCTGGTACCATTTTTTACCGGTACGCATCTGGGCAGGCACGGGGTCGATGAAGTGGCCGAGCATGCGGTTCAGGTTCCAGCCGCCGGTGAGATGCTTGATGAGGGAATCCGATTTGAACTGGGTGAGGACCTTGATCTTGAAAATGCCGGAGTTGATGAAGTTGTTAAGGACAAAATCGATGATCCGGTATTTTCCGCCGAAATACACCGATGGTTTTGCACGTTCCCGGGTGAGCGGATGGAGCCGTGAGCCCTCGCCGCCGGCCATGATCATGCCCAGGACATTCGGATACCCGAAAGGTGAATGAGAAGAAGACATACGTTACCGTTCTGAAATGAATACCGTAGATAGAAAAAAGACGTATTCAAGAAAATAAGTTATTTTAAAATGGCGACGCGAAATTTTTAAGATACGGCAGGTTGCCGTCCTTGTCCGAAATGATCGGTTCCTTGATCGGCCAGACGATTGCAATGTCCGGATCGTTCCACCTGATGCCGCTGTCGTGTGTCGGAGAATACGGGCAGTCCACTTTATATTGCACTTCGGTGTTGTCTTCAAGGGTGCAGAACCCGTGGGCAAAGCCGGCGGGGACGTAGAGCTGCCTGAAGTTGCGGGCGGAAAGGTCGAAGCTCAGCCATTTGCCGAATGTCGATGATGATTTCCTCAAGTCGACAACAACGTCGCAGATTGCGCCACTGGTCACGCGGACCAGTTTGTTCTGGGCGGCCGGCGGAACCTGAAAATGCAGTCCTCGGATTACGCTTTTCTTCACCGAGAACGAGTGGTTGTCCTGCATGAACGATGCGGCGATGCCGCCCTTGACATACCGGTCCCTCGAATAGCTTTCGAGCAGGAATCCGCGCTGGTCGACATGAACGTCGGGTTTGATAAGGACTATCCCCTCAAGATCGGTGCGGATAAATTCCATGATCAATTACTCCTTGGAATCCGGGACTGCCGCAAGATCCTGCAGGTAGGCGCCATACGAATTTTTTTCCATTGGTTTTGCGAGCCGCAGGAGCTGCGTGCGTGAAATGTACCCGGACCTGAAGGCGATCTCCTCCGGGCACGATACTTTGAGTCCCTGACGGGCCTGGATGGTGGCCACGAATTCCGCAGCCTGAAGCATTGATTCATGGGTGCCGGTGTCGAGCCATGCGATCCCGCGGCCGAGGGTTATTACCTGCAGCATCCCTCTTTTCAGGTAGGTCCGGTTGAGGTCGGTGATTTCAAGTTCACCGCGGCGGGACGGTTTGAGATGCGCGGCATAATCACAGACCTTTGCATCGTAGAAGTAAAGACCGGTAACCGCGAGATTCGATCTGGGCCGGGCCGGTTTTTCTTCAAGGCCGATGGCTTTCCCCTTTGCTCCGATCTCCACCACACCGTAACGCTGCGGATCCGTAACACGATAGGCGAAAACGGTGGCGCCGTTTGTATATGCGGCAGCCTGACGCAGTCCTTCGACCAGTCCATGTCCCCAGAAGATGTTATCGCCAAGTACCAGCGCCACGCGGTCGCCGCCGATGAATTTTTTTCCGATAATAAAAGCCTGCGCCAGACCTTCGGGTTTTGGTTGCTGCGCATAGACAAGGGAAAGCCCCCACTGGCTTCCGTCGCCGAGCAGCCGATTGAAGTTGGCGCTGTCTTCCGGTGTCGTAATGATAAGGATATCCCTGATGCCGGCGAGCATGAGAATGGACAGCGGGTAGTAGATCATAGGTTTGTCGTAAATCGGCATGAGCTGCTTCGACACGCCGCAGGTAAGCGGATAGAGTCGCGAACCCGAACCGCCGGCTAGAATGATTCCTTTCACCGTGCATACTCCATTGGATAAGAAGACTATAGCATTTTTTGACAAGATAAATATACTTTTAGCAATATGCCGACTGATAGCAATATGCCGACTGATCAACGAAACGGAAGGCCCGGACAGGGGTCGTTACTTCAGGCGCTTGACGCCTTTTTTAACTACCTTGAAAAGGAAAAGGGTTTTTCGCTTCATACACTTGAAGCTTACCGTTCCGACCTGGAGGAATTTATCCGGTTCCTCGAATTGATGAAGGTGTCGCTTTCCCTTGAGGCGTCCCTTGCAAAATCAGTGCTTCGATCATTCACTTTTTCCCTGAGTTCACGGGGCCTGCGGCCAAGGTCAGTTGCACGGAAGATTGCGGCGCTCAAATCCTTTTCCCGTTTCTGCGTCCGGCGACACCTCTTGCAGAACAATCCGGCAAAGTTTCTAGGATCTCCGAAACTCTACCGGCAGCTGCCGGTGTTTCTCACCCAGAAACAGGCGGAAATGCTTGTTCCTCCGCCACGGGAAAGCACCGAAGCGTTGTTGCGAAACCATGCGATCATCGAGTTTTTTTACGGGAGCGGCCTCCGGCTTGCCGAGTTGCAGGCGCTGGCAGTCAATTCGGTAAACACCAAAAATGAGACGGTGCGGGTGATGGGAAAGGGGCGAAAAGAACGGGTCGTGCCGATCACTGACTCGGCCGTGGAAGCCATGAATGTCTACCTTTCGGTTCGTGCCTCGGTGAAAACACCCGCTTCGCCGCTTTTTGCCGGAGCCCGCGGTAACCCGCTCTCGCGGAGGCAGATCGAGCGGATCGTAGCAAAAGAACTCTCTTTCGTCAGCCAGCAGAAGAAGCGCAGCCCCCACGTTCTCCGGCATTCGTTCGCCACGCACCTCATGGACGCTGGCGCCGATATCAGGGCGGTCAAAGAACTCCTCGGCCACTCATCGCTTTCCACCACGCAGATCTATACGCATGTTTCGCGCGAACACCTCCTTAAAGCATACAAGCAGGCGCATCCGAGGGCTGAGCGAAGCAATGCCGACGATAATCCGGGGAAATGAAAAAGGGGCTTTCGCCCCTTTGTGACCCGCAAGAAGAGGATGATTTTACATCTCATCCATGTCGCCCGACTGCGGTCCGTGTCCATTGCCTATTCTTTTATGCGGCCTGTCTCCCTCCGGTCCGAGCCCTCTCGATTCGTGGTTCACCAGCTTTGAAAACTGTTCGGGCGTGAGGATCGCCTTGGCCTGAAGAAGGTGCTCGTGACGTTTCTGGATGAGCTGTTTGTGAAGTTCAGCGAGCTGTGTCGCATAATCATCCAGTGCGGCTTTCGATGGTTTGTCTTTCAACAATTCCGTTTTTTCCTTGTCTCTGATTCCTTTCATCTGCGCAAAGAGCAGTTTTCCTTCCTCCCTCATCTGCTTGTGTTGCGCCTGCAGCTTGGCCTGCTGGTCCGGCGTCAATTTCAGATCGTGTATCATTTCCTGAAAAGGTTTTTGCATCATGGTGTCATTTGGCTGGGCGGAAACCATTGGCGGCAGCACCATAAGTACACCGGTTAATAGTCCCCTCATAATCGTCGTGCTCTTCATACAACCCTCCGTCTATATTATTTTGAAACAGTATTTTTCTAAGGTCAAAAGCTATTCACCGTCTCTCCTTCATACAATACATACGATTTGTATTCTTGATCGAGATCCTCGCCGTTCAGGTAACCGTGGACGTCTTGCAGTTCGGTGACAACATCAGGCGAAAAACCCTGTACATTTCCCTTGTGGGAAATCAAAACGCCAGTAGTGCCGATTGCAAGAATAAAGGTCGCGGCAAGTGCCAGGACGGTCCGATGGAAAACCACCCTGTGCCGTATTTTTCTGTGTATGTTTTCATAGAGACCGGGAGGCAATTCCGGTACCCTGCCGAGTTCATCATAAAATTTATTTTCGTTCATCATACCACAGCCTCCATGAAAAGGTGCTTCTTTTCCACCACAGACCTAATTCTATCTTTCATCCTCGACATCCTTGTCCTGAGCGATTCCGGTGACTTACCGCTTATTGCCGCGATCTCTTCAAAGGTCATTCCATCCACCTCTTTCGCGACCAGCAGAAACCGGTCTTCCTCCGCCAACTCACCCAGTATTTTTTCGACCAGTTCGCGAGCCTCATAGGAATCTGCTCTCGACGATCGATCAGGCCGGTCATCGGCAAGCGGTATGGTTGTTTGTTTATACCGCGTGCGTTTCGACCAGTAACTGTTTGCCGTATTAAAGGCGATCCGGTAAATCCAAGTGCCCGGCGACGAAACAGCGTTGAAAGATTTCAGAGAACGGTGGATGCGCACAAAGGTCTCCTGTACGATCTCCTGGGCCGCCTCGTGATCGCTTCCGGAAGACTGGTAAACGACTCTCCATACAAAGGGCGCATAATGGTCATACAGTTTTCGAAAGGCCTTTTCATCCCCGCGTGCGGCCCGTGCTATGGTTACACGGTCACAATCTACCATGTTTTATTGCTCCTATGATGTTCCCTCTGTTTTCAAAATATTAGACATGATGTGACGGAGAAATGTTACATACGAAAGAGGTACACGCACATGCCGGGGATGAGCAGGGGAAAGGAACGGTTGTGCAAGAAAATCCAAACCTATAAACCGAATGTCGTTCCTTTTGAAAGATAGCTTTTAACGTATTCGTCAATCGCTTTTTCCATGCTCATGCACTGATAATTACAGCCGGCCTTCCGCAGCTTGGTGAGGTCGGCGCAGGTAAAATACTGATATTTATCTTTAATAGTCTCAGGTATCGGGATATACTCGATGGCGGACTTTTTCCCGGCTGCGGTGAACAATGCGCGTGCGATATCGTTCCATGAGCGGGCGGTTCCGGTTCCTATGTTGAAAATACCGTTCACTTCCGGTTTTTCAAGAAAGAAAAGGGTCATTTCAAGGGCATCCTTAATGTAAATAAAGTCTCTCTTCTGTTCGCCGTCGGCATATTCTTTCCGGTACGATTTGAAAAGCCGCATTGTTCCCTTGTCCCGTACTTCGGGGTAGGCTTTGTTGATGACGCTGCGCATATCGCCCTTGTGATATTCGTTGGGGCCGAACACGTTAAAATATTTGAGTCCCGCGATCCGCTTCAGCCAGCCCCTGCGAAGGGCATAACAATCGAAAAGGTGTTTGGAATATCCGTACATGTTGAGCGGCCGAAGGTCGTAAAGCCCCTCTTCATTGTCGGCATATCCCCGGCTGCCGTCGCCGTACGTTGCCGCGCTCGAAGCATAAATCAGGCGGCAGGCAGGATGCGTTTCCCGCCATGATGCGATACGGAGCGAATAGCGATAATTGTTCTCCAATAGATAATCCGCATTTTTTTCCGTGGTTGATGAGCATGCGCCCATATGCAGGATCGCTTCGATGGAATTCCCGAAATCGCCGCGTTCGAGCCTCGTGATGAAAACCTCCCGGTCCAGATAGTCATTAAACCGCAGCGGGACCAGGTTTTTCCACTTTTCCGATTCCACAAGATGGTCGACGACCAGAATGTCGGTGACGCTTTTCTGGTTCAAACGCCATACAAGTGCACTGCCGATGAATCCGCTTCCGCCGGTGATGACGATCATAGGCTCTGCCTTTGATGAAATTTTAAAAAAAATGCCGATTTGAAACAATCGCTGGTCAGTGAAATTAACTGATTAATAGGTTGTAATAAAAGGTTCAATTGCTTTGGCAGGAGAATGGGAATTGACAAAATTGTCTCGATCCCTGCGAGACGGGAATAGATATACCGCATAACCTCCCCATCCTCCTCCGCAATATTTACAGGCGATGCACTTTTCAGGCTGCTTTAACGGATCCATGCCTTCCTCAACTTGGGCTTTATAACTCATTCGTACCGCTTCGGCTAATTTTTCCACATCTTCCTGTAGTACAGCGGTCGCTCCCACCTGACCGGCCTTATATATAAAATCATAATTCCGTTTTCCAGCCGCAACGCCAGGCGTATCATGTGCCTTATCGGTAAATAGTATTGCCATAAGACCGTTAAGCATCTCACCGTTTCGCTTAAAATATAACTCCGGACCAAGCCCGCTTTTCCAGACGCACAAACCTGTTTCCTGAATAATCGCCGGATCCTGCCAACCGACACCTAAATCAAGTTCGCTGGCAACCCCATCTTCTCCATTCAATAAAGCCCACGCACCGCTTCCACCCAGTCCGGAGCATCGTTCATACTCCCATTTCTTTAAAGAAACTAAAGGTGATATAGAACAATTTACGATGAAGCCCCCTTTTTTAGAAAACCGAGGGACATCCAGCCACCCTCCAGCAAAATCGACCCTTAAAGGCGCTTCCTGCGGCGCACGAATCCATTTGACTATTTTTGAAGTTGAAACCGGTGTGAATTTCGGCGGCGTTTTTGGCAAAACACAGTATTGAGTCCCTGTTTGAGAGCATAATTCACGCTTTATATCACCGTATAGATCGTCTTCAGTGACCGCGAGGACATCAGGTCGAATTTGCAGAAAATGGTCTTTAAAATCCAATCCCAGCTCAAAATTTTGCCCAATAACCACATCATCGACCATCTTGAGGGATTGAATTAAAACTTGTTTATGCTCCTGAGGCATTGATGACCTTCGTTTTTTATGTGTCCACAGTACATCGTCTGAGGCAAAACATACGGTTAAATGATCTCCAAGCGCTTTCGCCTCGTTGAAGAACTGAACATGACCGGCATGCAGGATGTCATAACATCCTGACACAAATACTTTTTTCATTGCTGCTCCCTTACAATGCTGCTGCTGTCATATCAGAATTTATCCGCCTACGCAGAAGACCTCGGGCGTAAGCCCGGGGATGAATGCGTTGGACGGACCTGCCGTAGGCAGGTTCTTGAAATGCTTCGGCGGATTCCGCCGAACAATAGTAGGTACCACGGCCGTAAGGCCGTGGGGCTCCATAAATGTCAAGATGGATTGGCAGAATGGACCCAGAAAATTCGGACGGTATCATCATAAGACAGGAGCCAATAAAGGTCCAGAATTTCTTAAAATCTGTTCGTATAATTTTTGTCTCCAAGCATCCTCAGAAAATCTTTGTAAGCGAGTTTGATCCCCTCTTCAAGCTCGATGGAATGCCGCCATCCCATCGAATGCAGCTTTGAACAGTCCAGCAGTTTGCGAGGTGTTCCGTCGGGCTTCGTGAGGTCAAACTCGATTTTACCTGAGTATCCGACAGCAATTTTTATGCAATTCGCGAGGTCGCGGATGGTCACTTCAACACCGGATCCGATATTCACTATGTCGTTACCGGTGTGTTTTTCCATGAGGAAAATGCATGCATCCGCAAGGTCATCGGAATACAGGAATTCCCGTGTCGGATTTCCTGTCCCCCAGATGGTTACGGTGGGAACATTATTTGCTTTCGCCTCGTGGAATCTGCGGATGAGCGCGGGTAAAACGTGGGAATTCATCGGATGATACGTGTCATTCGGGCCGTAGAGGTTGGTCGGCATGACCGATATGAAATCGGTATGATACTGCCGGTTGTAACTTCTGCACATGATGATGCCCGCGATTTTGGCGATTGCATAGGCCTCGTTCGTCGGCTCCAGCTGGCCGGAAAGAAGCGCGTCCTCGCGCATCGGCTGCGGAGCATATTTAGGATAGATACAGGACGAACCTAAAAACAGGAGTTTTTTTACGCCGGACCGCCAGGATTCATGGATGACGTTCATTTGAACCTGCAAATTACTGAAGATGAATTCCGCCGGATAGGTGTTGTTTGCGTAAATACCGCCAACTTTCGCCGCAGCGAGAAACACGTACTGCGGTTTTTCCTTTACGAAAAACCGTTCAACGGCAGGCTGGTTGGTCAGGTCAAGCTCGGCATGAGTCCTGACGACTATGGTATTGAAACCATTTTCATTAAGTTTGCGCACAAGCGCGGAACCCACAAGGCCATTGTGGCCGGCAACGAATATTTTAGCGGATTTTTCCATGGGTGAAAGCTCCTTGAAAAACCAACCGGCTTTGCGCCGAATAAAATCAGTTCTTCGGACTGACGGATTTCAGCAGCGGCCGCCAGTCATCCTCAAAAACATCATGATATATTCTCCAGAACTCCATTCCCTGATAAAGGCCGTTTTTGAGAATTCTTTCCACCATTTTCTGAAACCAGATATGTTGATCGTCAAGTTCCATTGTAACTACTTTCGGGTCGGTCTCAACTTCCCCCCAGAATACGGGGACATCGTATTTATTGGAAAAATTGTCCGCGTTCTGTCCGTCACCATTCTTTTCATTTTTTACGGCCATGTGTTTGCTGTAGACGATCTGGTTTTTTTTCAGGGGATCAATATCGATTATTTTGCCATCAGGCGCCCACATTGGTTCTGTCGCCCACCCCCAACCCGCATTGTAATCCGAAACCATTATAATATGCTGAGAATCGATTGCCCGTATCGCGGTTATCGCATCTTTATACCACGTCCGAAGAGAATTAGCTGCTGATTTGTCTTTACCCAACGATGGTTCATTCCATAATTCGTAAATCGCCACGCCTGGTTCGTCTTTATATCGTTTTGCAATGGCAGCCCACAGCGGAATAAGTTCTGAATAGAGAAACTCATGCTGATTTTGATAACCGTGCCAGTCGATAATTGCATACATGCCGTTTTTTATAATCGCCTCAACCTGCGGCTGTATCCATTGATCTATAAATTTCTCAACGCCGAGTTCCTTGATCTGGTCGCGGGTCTGATCGTGGCCGTTGTTTCGATAAAACGCTACGCGCATGGAGTTACACCCCTTTGCCTTGTAATCAACGACAATTTGGTCGATCGATTTGCCGGCCCATTCGCTGGGATTGATAGGAGAAATGCCATGTCCGATCAGTCTTAATGGGGTTCCTGAAGTATCGATTATGAATTTGCCGTCAACCTTAAGCCAGGATAAGCTGCTTGAGCCCTGGTGTAAAGGTTCGTCGGCAGACCAAATCGTTCCTGTTAAAGATAGAGTAAATAATATACAGATTGCACGTCTCATTGGTATTATTTCCTTTCCATAGGGTGGTTTGTAAAATTGAGGAGCCCTTGTCAGCTATCCTCAAATGGGTTTTTGTATATTCCTAAAAGCTGTTTTACAAAAAGCCAGAAAAAGGGCGTGTCTTCAATAAGATACCTTTTCCAAAGCCGTTTCGGCTCTTTCAGCAAACGAAACAGCCATTCCAAGCCATATTTTCTTATTATCGGGGGCGCCCGTTTTATATATCCGGCCTCAAAGTCGATTGTAGCTCCAATACATAGAATCCTTTTTATCGCGGTAAAATGGTCTTTATATTTATACACCCACTTTTCTTGTTTCGGGGCGCCGAGACCCACCGCCAATACCGTTGCATTTGATTTGTTGATCATATCAACAATCTTCATACAGGTTGCTTCATCTTTTTCGAAACCCAATGGCGGAGAATAACATCCAATCACAATTTGACGGTTTACATTTGCATTAATTTTATCCATTGCTTGCCGTCCTATTCCTTCTTCAGCGCCAAGGAGGAAGACACGCACATCCTTATTGTCCTTATGGTACCTGTAGAAGCATGGGAAAAAATCTGAACCGGAAACGATATCCTTAAGCGGCAACCCGAGGAGTCCGGATGCGAGCTTGAGGAAATAGCTGTCATTAACCTTAAATTCAGCCTGACAAAAACACCGATAAAATTCCCTGTCTTTTTGCATTTTGACAATCATGTCGACATTGGTCGGTAAAAGAACGCCCTCATTAAATTTTTCAAGGAGATCTTCCTTGTATAAATTATCAAGACGGCAATTAAGTATAGTAACTTGTTCGCTCATGTATTATCCGTCTTTATGAGGTATATGCGACACGTTTCTAAGAAGCAAAAATGAAATATATATCCTGAATTAAGAAACCGTGGTTAAATGCCTTTTCCAGAATCTCTTAGGATCTTTAGACCGCGACTTGCACCCCAGTCTTTTTATCCATTCTGGAGCCCGGTGTGCAACCCCGTGTTTTTGGAAAGGTCGACCTTGTCGACCTTATTACTGCTGGTGTTTAAAAAAATTAACAGCGCAATCTTTCCAGCTGAAATATGCCGCCCGTTTAAAGCCCTTCTCGCGCAATTCATTGCAAAGTGAAGGATTTTCCATGACAGAAATGACAGCTTTCCTTAAACCGTTTTCATCATGTGGGTTGATCAACAACGCAGCATCGTCGGTTACTTCTGGGATGGAGGATGTGTTGGAGGAAATAACCGGGCAACCGCAAGAAAATGCCTCTAATATAGGGAATCCAAAACCCTCATAAAGAGACGGAAAGATAAAAGCCTCGGCGGTAGAATACAGGCATTGCAATATTTGCATAGAAATATATCCTGTCCGTACAACATATTTTTTCAATGCTAACCGCTCGATTTCTTTGCTGATATCATCGGTTCCCCAGGCATTTCGCCCGACAAGTACAAGTAACACCTTCTTTTCTTTAAAAATGGGGGCTAAGGCACGTAAAGTAAACAGAATGTTTTTCCGCGGTTCCAAAGAACCGACAGACAGTAGAAACGGCCGTTTAATGCCCAACTCGGAGAAGCAGCTCACTGCTTCTTTCTCAGGAATACGTGAAAAGCGGCCAGGTAATGCTGATTTAATGTTTATAACCTTATTTGCAACTTGAGGAAAGGTATCCACTATACCCTGTTTTGATGATTCGGATACGGTAAATACTTTGTTGGCCCTCCGTAATGCGATTTCCGCCAATGGTTTAAAGTATAACTTATTCTTAAGAGAAATAGTTTTGGGGAAAAGCCACATAGTAGCATCATAACAGAAAAACATTATTGGGCGATAAATAAAGGGGCTTGGCGGAAAACCCGGGAAAATGCATATATCAATTTTGTTTTTTGCGCAATACAAAGGGATAAAGATTTGTTCCGTTAATAATTGAGAATTAAATAGCGATTGAATTAAACGGCTTTTTTTGCCTTTATATTTCAAAAACGATGAGTGTATTTCTTTCCTGAATAAAAGGTGATATTCATGTTCAGGAAAATATTGCAGCAAACTTGAAGCAAAATGCAGGGCGTATGTTTCTATACCTGTTAATTGTCGTGCAAGCGAATTTAAATCGACGAATATTTTCATGGACAATTTATTCGGCATGGGTTTTTAATTCAACTTTAAACATGGATAGTATCGCGCCATTTAAAAACCAGAAATGAGCAACTGAAGTAAACGTAAAAATTTGTTCGGAAATTGCTGCTGAAACCATGTATGCAATATTTGCAAAAATAAAAGCGCATGATAATTGGTATAAGTATCTATTCGAGAGGTGTTTCCCCTGTTTATACAGGTCAGCTACAATCATAAACCACCAGAACAAAAAGATTGCCAATCCAATGCCGCCTGTTTGATACATTAGAGAAAGATAAGCAGATTCCCCTGCTGCTGAAAAACCGGTTTGGGTGGACGCCCACCCTCCTGCGAGTCCGAATCCCTTACCTATAAGTATAGTCTGTTGTATGCTCTTGAAACTCCGTTCCAATGCAATTGAATGAGCGGAAGCGTTGCTTTCTTTTGCCGTAATTGTAAGCACAATAAATTTTCGAACATCCGGGGTACTCGCTAAAATCGTAATGATTGAAATGCAGCTTATCAAAACGAACAGCCACTTTTTATTGATTTTCATTTTAAAGAGGCCCTCTTGAGTCAAATAATAGCCGAATATGCCTATGAATACGCCGGTAATGGCTGCGCGTGTTTGAGTTAACAAAAGGCCCGTAATCAGGAATAAAATAACAATATTTTGTGCTTTTATTACTTTCAGTTTTGAAATCATAAGAATTAAAGGAAGAATTAAATAATATCCTAAAGCCAGCGGACTGCCTATGGCTCCGGCCATTCGTCTTATTCCTATGAATGCCCAGAAATTTCCTGGAACGAAATTAACGAATCCACCTTCCAACCCTGTTCGCAACCCTTTGATATTGGTAAGATACCCATACAGGTTCAATGCTCGGTTCCAGAAAATGTTAACCGGTACCAACGATTCATAGAATCCTACCAGAACGTTAATAATTGAGATGATTACGACCATTTTTATGATAAATTGAAGCTGCCGAAACGATGGGGCCAGCCAGAAACCGGTAAGAAAAAGCATTGACGGCAGAATTGCGCTACGGAATGATGTAGCGGCAGTAATTGCAGAAACGTCATCGGCTCTTAAAATGGTCACATACATAACACAGACAACGATGAAAAATAATGCAAGAGTTTCTGAAAAGACGGCGGCAAATTGGAAATGTATGAGTTTTCGGAAGAAAAGGACGGCAAGGACGATAACAATGCACGCTTCTTTTCCCACCAGAGCGATTTTTAATGCAGGGGACGGATAATATTTATAGGCAAGACTGAGGAAAAGGTCCTGAAAGGGGAACCACAGAAAGCAAACCAGGATAAGGAAATAAGCAAATTGCTGAAGATTTAATTTCATTGATTTCCGATACACGAGAATAACGTTTGTATAATCCTATCAATATGGGTGTCCATAGTATTTGATAGCGCCGCTTCAAAGCAGTTTTTCCGCATACTTAAAACCACCTGTTTATTATTAATTATTTGTGAAAAAACACGGGCAAGATCAATGCTGTTTCCCGGCGAAAATAATATTCCGGTTTTCTGCTCGATTATATGTTCCGGAATGCTGCCGATCCTGCTTGCTATTACCGGCATGCCGTATGCATGTGCCTCGATAATGGTTAAGGGTGAGACCTCGAACCATTCAGAGGGAAGAATAAAGACGTCATGCGATAAAAAACATTGGCGCTTTGTTTCGCCGGTGATGAATCCCGCATATTTGGTATTTACGGAATTCCTGCAGAATTTATCCACCGACCCTTTGAGCTCTCCATCCCCGGCCAGCGTAAAAAAAACATTCTTTTCCTTCAAAATATTTATTGCGTCAAGTAAGGTCAGTATGCCCTTAGCTTTCTCCAGTCGACCGGCATATAAAAATCGGACAACCGGGTCGTTGGCTTCCGCGGCAGAGCTTCGATAAGCGATATTTTTTGCAATAATTTCCCTGGGAACCATGCAGGGATTGTGCTTAACAGCACCCGAAAGCATTGGATGATACCTGCAAAGCAGTTGTGCCGAATGTTGCGAAAGGAAAAAAGTCCGGATATTTTTAGTGATTATCAGTTTGTAAAATCCGGTGAGACACGAACACAACAGGCACTGCTGTTTGCATACAGTACCCCTTTTTTTTGTGTAAGACGAATTTTTACAGATCAAATAAAAATCATGCGGGAAAAAGAGCAATGGGATTTTAAGGAGTTGAATGGCCGAAATAACCGAAATGGAAAACCCGTAAAAATTATGTAATTGGACAACATCTGGTTTTTCCTTTTTTAAAATGCGCACTACCTGAATAAACGTCCAGGGGTTCCATGTATTCAAAAGCCACCAGAATATTTTAATGATGATGAAGCGTTTTTTTTCCATCGGATAGGGGAAATATAAATTCAACGGGAAAAATCGATAATAGCTGAGCCGGGGATTGACGGCTTCGTGTTTGGGCCAGAGGTTTTTATCCATGGTTATCACCGAAATTTTATCAACTTCTTCTCGCAATAACAAGTGCTTGATGATGTTTTCAACATTTATTTCCGCGCCGCCGATATGATAAGGGGACAGATAATTTTTAATGATTGTGATTTTCATGGCAAGTTTCGAAAGCCATCTTTCCAGAGGGATTCGTAATTTTTTGATTTCAGATAGATGTAATTCTTTGCAGCCAAGACAGTGGCTGTTTTTACGGTCAGAGCGATTCTTTGTAAGGATAGTATCCAACCCGTATCGATATTTTTAAGCGAGCGATATGGAACCACGACGCCTAATTGCTCTTGTGTCAGGAAATCGGAAAAATCACCGACCGCTTCGGTAAGAATCGGTCTGACACCGGCGGATAGATATTCGAGCACCTTTGTGGGACTGGCGACGAAATTTACCAGATGCGGTTTCCTGATGACAAAACCGTAATCACACCATTTTAAAAAACAAGGAACCATTGCATGAGGGACCGACCGTATTTCGATATTTTTTATTCCTTTTGCCTGCGATAATTTCCGGAACTCTTCGGTGTCTCGCGTAAGAACCAGGAAAAAAGTATCTTTTCTTTCTCTTTCGATCCGGGAATAAACAGCAATGGTTTCTTGCACGCATTGCCATGATTGCGCCTGCCCGAGGTAACAGAAAATAGTATGGTTATTATCAATGGCATTTTTAAGGCGGGGAACAACGGAGAATACTTCTGACGATTGTTCCTTCTCTGTAGTTAAATGAATATCCGCAGGAATCATTGGTAATTCAACAATAATCCTGTTTGAAAGGAAAGGATATGCCGAAAGAAGATGGCGCTTGAGTTTATCAGAAACTACCACTATGGCCTGAACCGATTGCATGACGAGGCGTTCAATAGTCTTGAATACGAGATATCGAACGATTCCCTGAACTCCCGGATACGTCATTCGCATTTCCTCCGGGACAACGCCGTGATAATCACAAACAAGAGGGATATTGTTTCCCCGGGTAAATCTTTTGAAAAGAAAAGCCGCCGTTAAATTTTCCGCGTAAAGAACATGCGGTGGTCCGATTATTTTTGCAAGGAGACCCGCGTGCCGCGCAGTCAGCGACGGGCCGATTATTCTCGGTTTTGTGATGGGGATGGGATACGATGCCGCAAGTGCAGATATTTCAGATAGGGGATCGTAGCCGGTCTGGTATAGAAGCATCGGTTGAATGTTCAGATGATTTCTCACAAATTCCAGTTCGAAACGCACCCTGCTGCTGTAGCCGGTAGGTTCGTGGATACTCTGATCGACAGTAAACCAGACATTCATGGGTGATTTATTAACTTTATGTGATGCGATTGAATGGAAAAATCTTGGTGCGCAGGATCTTTTTCTAAAGGTTAGGCAGATTTTTGCAGAATACAAAAAAGATGATATGCGCCAGTTCTTTCATCTTTGGCCTTAGATTTATCAGTAATCAATGCTCTCCGAAGATTGTATATAACTGCAAATCCAGGAATTGACTTAATCGCCCGCTTAATCTGAGTTTTGATATTTCGACCTTTGAATATTGGCTTGTCAATTCCATTAAGGAAAGGAAAGCCCAGCGATTCCAGATGTATAACTCGTAAATTGAATCGACTAGCTATGTAGATACAACTGTCTGGTGTGAGGTATTGCATGTGTTCAAGATCAACCCTAAAGATTGTCGGGTCATCTTCAGCGTTGGTAATATCCCCGTTTGGTGTCCAAATAAGCAGAAGACCTCTCTTGTCAAGTAAATCGGCAGCTCTCTTAAACAACGCGATTGGATTTAAAGGGTGCTCTACTAGATCATTCATCATAATAAGATCATACTTAGTTTCATCATTAGCATCATCTATCGTCCCTTGGTAAACATTCTGAATTCCGATCGCTTTAGCATATTCGATTGCTTTCATGTCAAGTTCTACGCCATATGGAGTTGCTCCAAGTTTCATAAATTCATATAACAACTGCGCCCTCCCGAATCCAACGTCAAAGACTTTGGAACCTTCGATAGGCATAAGTGAAGATATTTCTCGAATACGAAGATCCGCAAACGGATCAATACTTTGATAGGCACGGAGTAATTCCTTAGTAGTTTGACTTGGCGTTCTTCGGTGGTTCTCATCATATGTTGTATAGAATGAAGATAGCTGGTGATGAGATGGCGCAGGTGATATATAAAACGTATTACATTTATTACAGAGCCGAACGGTTAAAGAATCCGGCCTAATATACCTCGTATCCGCATCAGGGGAATTACAGATAGGACAATATCTTTCAACCAAGTCGTCGTGGTTCCATTTGGGAATCCTATAATCAAGGGGATGTAGTTTGATTAACATCGACTGACCTACCCTGGTAAAGACAATACCTTGATTGGGAAAGGGCTATCAGTTGCATGCGCTATCAGCCATTCATAGGTGCCGTCAATCGAGCCGTTATCAGTGATGATCCATTCATCCGGGGTGTGCGTTTGAGTTCGGATTGATGTCCATAGGGATTCGACGTTATCCCGCTCGTTTTTGAGCGGTGTGATCAGTGCGCAGTGGATGCCCGCGGCTGGATTTTTCATATTAATAACCGTATCAGCAATCTGAGTAGGATCCTCTTTTTAAAAACGCCAAGAAGATAGAACGGGCAGATTTTTCATCCGCCTGAACAGGTCTATCCGCAACTGTTTGTCCACCAACAAATAAAGACTCGCTGGAATAGTCAGCAGGGCCAGTGGTATGCCGATAATTATTGCGATACCGTGGGGCACTACCATGGCAAGGAGCATCAGTGCCGTCATGACGACACCCCCGCCCAGAATTCTAAACGCAAGTGAAGCGGATAATTCGCGGTGCAATGCAAGGTAGACGGCCGTCCAGTTCAGCAGCACAAAATAGCCGATCGCGGTTCCCAGTGCGACAGAAAACGCGCCGTGTTTATTTGCTCCAATATACGTTGTAAACAGAATTATCAGTGCCCATGAAGAATTCTGAACCGCGCCGAACCACATTCTGCCACTGGAGGCGATGAAACTGCTCAAGGCGTTACCGACAAGGCCAAGTGCCGAACCGCCGATAAGAAACACAAAAATCCTGCTACCCTCGTCAAATCCTTTTCCATACATAGTCATAATGATGCCCGCGGAAAACATCAATCCAACAGCCACCGGCCAGAGGACCATCTGGGTTAAGGCGTTTGTCACTTCAAGGCCGCGAATTGACCGATTGCGAAAGCCGCCTTCCTCCGAGAGAACCGAACTGAGAGTGGGTATTGCAACACTGGTGATCGCGAATGGCAAATACGTAAGAAAATTCTTCCATTGGTTTGCCGCACTTAGTAATCCGAGTTCCCCATATGATCCAGGCGATTTGACGACAAGGACATTAGCTACCCACAACAGCGGTGTGGAAACTGAACTGGCAATGAGTGCTGGCAAGGCAAATTTCCAGATAATAGGGGCTTCACTCCACGTGTCTGTATGCGAAATTACTATAGTTCGCCTCCGGCATTCTTTTGTTATTGCGGCGCGTGTCAGACAGTAACCTGCAAAACTCACCGCTATCATGCTCAGCACGGCGCCGATTAAATTCCAACAGACGACCAGAGTAATGGTGATTGGTAAAGTAATCAAACCTTTAATAAGAGAAATCCTGGCAATTGACCGGAAATCCTCGAAACCCGAGAGTATTCCATTTTGAACACCGCCGAAAGCATTTACAAAAACCAGAAGACCGCAAAGCCTGAGTTCGTTCACTAACCCCGGTGCGCAGAATACGTAACGAGCAAGGTAGGGCGCAAACACAGCAAGACCGGTTGACAATATCGTTGCGGTGAACAAACACATCTGGTACGACAATCCAATAATGCGCCCTGCCCGTTCGGGTGCCTTGGCAGTGTATTCTGCAACATACTTCGTAGCGGTCAGCCCGAGGCCAAGTCCGGCGAAAACCCCGACCATTCCAACGGTGCTGTTAAGCATGCCAAGCTCACCGAACCCGGACTTACCCAGTAATCGAGCGGTGATTATCGAGACTACCGCGCTGAAAGCCTGTGCGGAAAAGATCGAGAGAGAAGACCATATGGTGCCTCTTGCCAGCCGCATGGCCACAGACTGGGTAGTCGTAGACCGAGGTCTGGATAAAAGTTTTTTCAGTGCTGCGAAAATGCTATACAATCGTTTTTTTTATTAATAGGGAAAGTATTGAGCAGGCCAGTTATTCCTTCTCACGAACGTTTACGCGGAATCGGTAACGTTTTTACAGCGAACTATCATACTTATTTAGAATTGCAACGATCTTTTTACTTGCTGTTCCATCGCCATAAGGATTTATCGCTTCAGCCATGATTTTGTAAGCCGCCCTATTTTCAAGCAACTGGCGGGTTGAGCGAACGATGACTTCCCGGGAAGTGCCGACAAGTTGGGCGGTTCCTGCTTCTATGCCTTCGATACGTTCAGTTACTTCTCTCATAACAAGCACCGGTTTACCCAGAGAAGGGGCCTCCTCCTGAATGCCGCCAGAATCGGTAAGCACCAGATAGGATTTTTTCATGAGCCAGATCAATCGCGGATAGTCAAGGGGTTCGAGAAGATGGATATTTTTTTGACCGCGCAGGATTTCATTAACCGGCTTCCTGACTTTAGGATTAAGGTGAACGGGATAGATTAATTCAACATCATTATAAGCGACTGCGATATCTTTTAATGCGCGGCAAATATCTATAAGCGGCCCGCCAAAACTTTCCCTGCGGTGGCAGGTGATAAGAATTAATCTTTTCGAGAAGTCAATATTATGAAATTCTTTCGTAAAATCAAGCTTTTCCTTACTTATTATTTTTAACCCTGCAAACAGTGCGTCGATAACGGTATTTCCTACGTTCCAGACGTGGTTGATGATTCCCTCATGTTTTAAATTTTCAACGGCTTTTGCCGTAGGTGCAAAATGATAATCCCCGATGTGCCCTATGATAGTTCGATTTATTTCTTCCGGAAAGGGAGAATATTTTTTACCGCTGCGTAAACCTGCTTCCAGATGAGCAATTTTGATTTGCAGGTAATATGCTGCGAGTGCACCGACAAAAGCAGTGGTCGTATCGCCCTGGACAAATAGAATGTCCGGTCTGTAGCGGGATAAAACATTTTCAAGATGTTTCAACCCGTTTGTGGTAACATCGAACAACGTCTGGTTGGGTTGCATCAGGTTGCAGTCAAAATCAGAATCGATGTTAAAAAAGGACATAACCTGATCAAGCATCTGCCGATGCTGGCCGGTAATACAGACCTTCACTTCAAATCTGCGGGGCTTTTTTTTTAGTTCGATGATCAGTGGCGCCATTTTTATTGCTTCGGGACGCGTTCCGAAAACAAACAGTAGTTTCATTTGGTAAATACCTTTACCTCCGGAAACATTTTGCGATAGAGGAATAAAAGGAGTGGTAACGGTGGATTATAAAAAATTATGCATTTCTTTTTTTATGTTCGTCAATAATAATTTGTCTTGATCGTTTTTTGCTGCTGATGAAAATGCGTGGAGAATGAAAAGAATGACGGCGATTATTAAGAACAAACACGCACCAAAGGCGATAGGATAAAGTTTTATCGCCTTGGAATTTTTTACAAGATAAACCGGGTCCACCACCTTGAACGCCTCTTTGCTGACCACCATCTCTTTTTCGATTTCGTTGGCAATCAGCCCAAGGATTTTTTCGCGCAGGAGCGGATCCATTACTTTTACCAGCTG
>JBEKUX010000022.1:0-42716 GCA_049514575.1 Chitinispirillaceae bacterium
AGAGGGTCTGCCGTGAGGCGGGAGAGGTCGAAAACTATAACCCCAATCACTCATTCAAAGAAGGAGGTTTTTTATGGTCATACCGAAGGGAACGACCGTGGCCGCGCTGCAGGCAGCCATCGATGAAGCGGTGCAGAAGAGTGCGGCAGACGACAGGGTCGTATCCCTGCCGCCGGGCGTATATCGCTTGAAATCAGAACCGATTTGTCTGAGGAACGGAGTAAAGATTGTGGGGCAGATGAAAGCATAACCACCCCTGACCCCTCCTTGAAAAGGAGGGGAGCTTTTTTAGCTCTCCCCCTGCAAAGGGGGAGTGGCTGAAAGCCGAGGGGGTATTTATACACCATCAAACACAAGGAGGTTTTTATATCTCATGATGTTCGTGAAAGCGGATTTACGTTTTCAGGCAATGCCGGGAACGGTGTCGGTATGCGGTGTCCGGTGCAAGATTCGACGTCGGCGAGGCGCGCCAGCGATACGGTCAGGATAGACACTCAAACGCCGTGCTACAGACTGGAAGTAATGGTAGCTGATGATAAAAGAGGAACGGGGAAGAACTGGCGGTGCGGGTGAGGAGAAATAAAATTTCATTCTTCTCAAGTAATTTTTATCAACCGCTCGTCGAGTTCACGCTTGCCTCGATACGGCCTCACCTCTCATGTATGGCCACTCGGTAAGCGGGAATATCGAGACGAGTGGGAATGATGAGGATAGTTACAAAATATCAAACTTCACAACATTAACAGGAGAATTTTATGCCTAATCTACAAGTCAGCAACAATCTCAGCACCACTCCGCAGGCGGTGACTGACGGAATTATCAGCAGCGTGCTTTCGCTGGCAACCGACAAAGCCGGAATCGGGACGGTAAGTCCCGGTTGTCCGCTAGAAGTTGCAAATGGAATTTCCAATGCCAATCTTGTTAAAAACGGCGGGTTTATTCTTGGTGTCGGTACCAACTGGTGGCTCTGGGTCCAAAACGGCGCAAACGCTTCATCGAATCTAGATGCCACTACCTTCATGTTTCCTCCTCAATCAGCGAAAATAGTCGTCGCATCTGGCGCTGGCGGGACGAATCCATGGGATATCCAGTTCAACGGAGGCATAGACGATAAGGCCGGCGTTCTAATACCTGGAAGATATTACACCTTTTCCTTGTGGGCAAAGGCGAGTCAAGCTATCACAAAGTCTGCGTTGGTAAGACTCCTCGGCAACCCATATACCAATTTTGCTACCAATCCGATGAATCTCACGACCGCATGGCAGAAATTCACCATCGGGTTCCAGTTTACCGGGAACTCCACAGACACGACCATTATTTGTTTTTATTTAGGAGGTTCCAATTCCGGAGGGGTTACTTTCTGGGTCGATGGTGTTACCCTTGTTGCTGGTGCAGCGTCGCCAGAGTTCAATCCGTTAACCGTACGGGACTATGGAGAGGTGGTTGTCCCGGGATCACTCGGCCTCGGGACCACAAGCCCTGCAGGCTTACTGCAATTGTCAAACTCCTATATCGTTGCTCCTGCTCCGACCGGGAATACAACTACTGACTTGGCCAATATTAATGCCGCAATTGCCGCTGTCACTTCAGGAGGCAATGCGGGGACTGTCTATTTGCAGGCAGGTACCTATCTCATAAACGGTACGATCAATATTACTGCCAATAATGGTTTGAAACTTATCGGTGCGGGGGCGGGCACAACCACTATCCAGACTACATCGACTACAGCAGATGTGATATTAATTAATGGTCTCGATATCACCATCAAAGATCTGTTAATTTTCTCGAATGTTACAAATAATCCAAGTCCCACTACTAACGGCATCAAATTCACCGGTTCTGCTTTAGGTCGTAATAACGTGGAAAACGTTCACATTATCGGTGGTAGTGCTGGGCAAAATTATGGTATTAATATGGGTATTCTCCTAACTAACAACTGCCTCGGTAATACCTTCAAACATATTAGTATTCAGTGGTGTAATACCGGTATCCAAATTGGAGAACTTGGTTCCGGGAATGATTCAAATTGCAACCGCTTCTACGGTGGAGGAGCTGGTAGTTGCACCAACTTTGGCGTGAATTTTGTTCAAGGGTGTGCAAATCTGCTCAGTGGTTTCGCTGCAGAAGGTTGCGGCACGAGCGTGAACGCTACCGGAGTTAGGTTTGGGTATGATCCCAACTATCCGATCGCCATTGGAAATTACATGATTGGCTGTTATGTTGAAGGTGGTACATATAATTCTTCGCTTGTGCGTCTGGATTCGCCTGGCAATAGCATTATAGATTGCTTTTTATGTCTGGGAAGTGGTACTTCCACTTACATCGCAGGGTTTCAAAGCTCTGCCGCTGCTGATTGTGTCGTCTTAGGGAACACGTATAATAACACCAATAATTCCAATGTCCCCCTTCCCGATCCAATGCACTCTATCAGTGGCCATACCATGATCCAAACCGATAATCCATCGGGGTGGGTACCAAACGTAGGCGCCGAAGCGACGCTGTATCTCGGCGACTCTTATGAATGTGTCAAGGCGGTGTTTCATAACGGACTCAATTTTCAGACCTTTTACAGTACCTCCGATTCCACTAACGCCTTCAGATGGAACAGCAAGGACGTACATAACAATGTCTATAATTTGATGACACTCAATGGGACCAGTGGAGCGTTGGGAATAGGAATTGCGTCACCGGGCTCTCTGCTTCAGGTAAATGGTAACGCAGCAATCGGTTACCCGGCAAACACCGCAGGGCCGAGCATGGGATTGGCGGTCAGTGGGTCGGTGGGGATAAACCTTGACTCTCCGTCGTTGCCAGGCACCATGCTTGACGTCAAAGGCGATTTTGCCATGAGGGAGAATTCGCCAGCGCAGATCACAGCAAACCAGAATGACTATGCCATTGGCAGCTATTCCGTATTAAGGCTAACCTCAGATGGCTCATATAACATTACTGGATTTGCTGGCGGTGTACAAGGTAAATTCCTTTATATTATCAATGTGAATCTTTATGGTAGCGGCAGGAATCTGACGTTAAAACACGATCAAACATCCAGTACTGCAAATCGAATTTATACCCCAAACCAATTGGATTTTACTTTAGCTCCAGCTGGGGTGGCCATATTATGGTATGATTCCACAAGTGCAAGATGGAGAGTTTTAAAATAAGCAATATGCAGTATGTTTTGTGTGGGCATCGCGTCTTCCATGGTGCGATGCCTTTTTTCACTATTACTTTACCGGAATGTGATAGATATACAGCTTTGAAAATATATCTCTCTCCAATAAACACACGTCATTATTCGCATTTAGAAAGAAGGCTTGATCTATCGCATAATTTTGATCAGTCCCTTGCCACTTCTGTGTGTTCAGAAAGGTTTCACACTGTCCAAGAAACACTCCGTCGTTGCCGAATACTTTTATCTTGCTGTTTCCCATATCGTCTACGAATACCCTTCCAGCAGTGTCCGTCACTATCCCTTCAATGCCACCATTGAACTTCATGTACTCGGAAACTGTTGAATCCCATGTTGCCAGTACATTTCCCGTCGGGCCGCATTTTAAAATGAAATAGCTGCTACCTTTACCACCACCTAATAAATAATCTCCATTATGGTCTATGTTAAAAACAAATCCCACGCCTCCATAACTGCCATCTATAGAAAACCGGGAAACAGTATCTCCGTTTAAGTTCCTCATCAAGACGATATTTTGACCACTCGCAATTATCTGTGGTGTACTCCCTGTCTCTATTACAATGTTATTGGCGCTGTATATTATTTCAGGAACCGCTACTGAATATTTAGCAAGGATATTTCCTGAAATATCGAATGTATAGGTCGTATCTCTTGCAACCGCATAAATAGTATTCATACTGTCAATTGCACATTTAATTCCAATGAGATTGTCGGAACTCGTATCTTGCCTCACGGTAAATGTTCTGATATAATTTCCCTGCAGATCGAAGATATTGGCTCTTGCCGCTGAGGGGAAAGGATCTTGCCAGTCAATAATGACATAGTAAGATTTATTTGATGCCGCGCTTTGGGGTCTATTCAGCTGACCAACACCAGTGCCTTTGGTGCCAATGGAATCGATACGGAAATCTTTTATTGCCAGGCGTATTTGTACGGTTGTGCTTTTGACCCCTTCCGTATTGTTGGTATCCATGACCGCCACGCTGTACTCATACGTCTGATCCTGCGTCCCGGTTGAATCGCTGTAAACCGTGTCCGTTACCAGATGAAGGTTGATAGTCGCTATGGTAGTATTAGAATCGACATTCCTTCTGTAAATATTGTATCCCTTTACCTTTCGTCCGTTGATCGGTTTGTTCCATATTAGATTAACGATCTGTTTTAAAGTATCATAGTTAATTCTTAACCCTTGTGGTATAGGAATGCCGGTATACTGTAATACTATCGGCCCCGGCAGTACGTTCACCGTCCCCGCAATTACGCTCAAATTCGTGTCCAGCACTTTATAATTCGGCGTGGTCGTTATAATCCTTACGCTGTATGTTCCCGCTGCCATGTTGTCGGTCGTAAAATTCCCCGCGATATCAACAGGCATGGTAAACGTATGCGTCCCCATAAAGAGAATAAATACCGTTCTTGCATCATCTCCGGGCTGCATTTGTATAATGCCCTGTATCGTCCCTGCCGGCTTGAGCGTATCCGGCGGCGGCTTGACCGTATCGCCTTTTACAGTGGTTATCGAATCCTGATAGGCGAGGCCTGAATCACCGTTTGCCAGTATGTTGTAGGTGCCGGTATCGAGGGTAATGGTGTAATTACCATTATTGTCCGTGGTGGTGGAATCCGGCGTTGCCGCCGTCGCGGTCTTGCCCAGACCTCCGGTGTGGGGATTGTAGTTGACCGGGTAGAACACGACCTTGGCATTCTTTGCCGGCGATCCTCCGGGGTTGTGGAGCATGGCGGCGACCACGCCATTCCCTATGCCTGAGCCGTTGCCTGCCAGGGGGCTTGAGCAGTGCATGAGCGCGAAAGCCGTGGAGGCTGCGACAACGAGAATCGGTGCGGTGATTTTCCGGTTCATTGAGCGTTCCTTTCAATGTCGGTCCGGGACACGGGGAATAACTGAAAATTAATTTGATACACGGCGTCGGCGTTCCGGTCATCTTCCGCGATCTGCAGCAGGCGTGTGCGGAAGACGTTTATCTCTTCGCAGATTTTCTTGTAACCCTCTCTGGAAATGCCCACGGTTGCGCCGCTCATGTTGCGCTGGTCGCGGGGCAGCTCGCTCACGGCTTTCATTGCCAGCCCTGCTGCCTGCTCGTGGAAGTTCTGCACGGCAAGGCTCTGGACTTCCGGCGGCGAGGTTATCGTCTTGTCAACTACAACGAAGGACTTGCCCTTGCGCCTGATGAAGCCGAGCCGCTCAAGCAGCTTTACCGATTTTTGAGCCTGGGCAGCGGAGATCTTCGGTCTTACGTTGCGGCCGAGCCATGCATAATCGCCGTTAAAGCCGTAAAGGTCGATCAGGGAGCGGATGACGCTGTGGTGCAGCTTTGCGTAGTACTGGTACTGGTCGTTGCGCACGAGCTGCGGCGCCCAGACCGTCTTTCCGCCTGCTTTGATGGAGGAGAGCCGCTCGAAAAAGGAGCTGCGCTCCTTGAGGTTTTTGGCCTGATTGAAAGCGACGAGGTTCTCGAAATACTCGGCTTCGTATTTATCAAGCTGCATGGCCTGGATAAAACCAAGAATATTGGCCCTTGAGAGCGTTCTTTTGCCTGAAAAGATGTTGAATGTAAAACCCTTGCTGTTGAGTCCGGCCATCCGCGCAAAAGCCAGATACGAGAAGCCGGGATTTTCCGCCTTCACTTCAGCGTAGTAGTCTTTAAGGAACTTCCGGTAATCGGTATAGGTCGAGATGTCGGGCATTGTAATGTCTCCCTGGAAACCTGTGTATTATGGCTTCACTATAAATTTACAGCAAAATGGCGGGAAAAACAAGATAATATTACAACTTTCGGTCTCCATTTGGAAACCAACCCCCCCCGTTCTCCGCCGCAGTCCGCCCCACCTTCGCGTGATGACGGCGCGGTCTTTACATAACGTTGTATTATTTATTTGTAGGGATATATCTTTATAAATAAACCGGGTGTTGCGTTAATGTTTTGTTTATCCGCCTACACAGAAGACCTCGGGCGTAAGCCGTGGGATGAATGCGTCGACGGACCTGCTGTAGGCAGGTTCTTGAAATGCTTCGGCGGATTCCGCCGAACAATATGCCGAACAATATTAGGTACCACGGCCGTAAGGCCATGGGGCTCCATTGTTAACTGCGGGAAATAAAATGTTCGCGTGGAACATTAAAAGTATCGAGATGAAAGCAGTACCTCCGGCTGTGTAAAAGGGGAGGGGGTTAAATGTGTTCAACAAAAAGAAATCCGGTTATACTTCCATTTACCGACAGAGGGTTTATCATCCGTTGGTTGAGATAACATTACATGGCCGATGCATAAACGGCAGAATAGTGATTATTGCTGTAAACCTCGGCAAAAAGGAACTTCGTAAAGAAAAGAAATATTTTGTTCCTGCGCATCCCGATTTCGTGAAATACGGCCGAATGATAAGAGGTTTTCTTGATGGTTCCGTAAAAGATCTCTCGCCTATGCCTGTTGATATGTCTCAATGTTCTGGATTTTCGAAAAAAGTTCTTCGGATTGCCAGATCGATTCCATGGGGGAAAACCGTGTCGTATGCACGGCTTGCCTTAATGGCTGGTCATCCGAATGCTGTCCGCGCAGTTGCTTCGGTCTTGAGGAACAACCCGCTTCCTCTTATTATTCCCTGCCACCGTGTGATAAAAAGCGATGGCTCAATCGGAGGATTCATGGGGAAAACCAAGGGGAGAGAAGTGCAATTAAAGGGTGAACTATTGAAAAGAGAATTCGCGGGCAAACAGCAATTCGTGAGGCGGTTAGAATTCCGCTCCCAGAGAGAAATAGTTGATGGGAGGGGCGGGAAAAGGATTGCTGCTGTTATGAAAAACCTCGCCCATATCGAGAGGCCATCCGCGGTCGTATCGTAACAAAAACATACCCAGATCAACCCTGCAGCCGAAACCGATGCCTGCGTAAACCTTCCGGGGCAGCGGGAACCCGTTGATCTGGTCGCTCCGGTCCCACGCATTGCCGATGTCGGCGAACACCGCTCCGTTGATATAGCGGATCGCGAGAGGCAGCGGGAAAACGGTGGAAAACTCCCTGATAAAGGGAAATCTGAATTCGGTGTTAAATACGGCGCAGCGTGAGCCGGAGAGGTCAAAGTAACGCCACCCGCGGAACGGCACGACCATGTCGGAGTAGAATTCATAACGGACGTTTTTTGCATACTGTTCATAATTGATATCCGAATAGGTGAAGAGCCAGTTTTCATTGCCGCCCAATAGATACCGGCGCGGGGATTCCGGGGCTGAAGGCGACTGGCTTGCTCCGATAAAGATCCTGTTCGCCCATACGAACCTTTTCCACAGGTGGAGATAGTGGCGGACGTCGATTTCACAGGAAACAAACGGATCTTTGATAAAAGAGAATGGCGGCAGTACCTCGACGGACCCTTCGGCGCGCATTCCATTAAGCGGGCCGGTCATTCCCCAGAGAATATTATCGAACGAATACGAGAACGAGGGCATGATGATGTTTACCGTATAATTTCCGCTGCTGTTAGCAACGGCTGTCGAGTCGCCCTGGGGCATACGGTTGATAGTGCGGGCGAGAAGCTCAAAGTCAAGGCGCGAAAACATTGAGAAAGGATAGGAGGCCTCGAAAAAGGCGCCTAATTCAGCATCGTAATAATACAATGAATCATTATAACCGGTAAAATCTTTAAAGTAATAGAGTCCCCCGCCGAAATTTATCCGTTTTTTCAGGTACATGTATGACCCGAAAAAGTGCATGGTCGATTCGAAATCGTTCTGGATGTCACCGGCAAGCGTGATATGGTGGTCGCCCATGATGTCACTCAGGCTGAGAAGCCATTGGCCGGCGTAACCATAAAAGCTCGACATCCCGAGTCCGACCGTTACAAGATCCGGAGAAAATTTAAGGCGATACGGTTGGGCAGCAGGAATAACTGCGGTTGCAGGCGGTTCGTTTTTTTTCTTCGGTGTAACCGTATCGGTTGAAACTTCCGGAGGCAAAGGGGTGGGCGTTTTAACGGTTCCTGCGGAAGAAGACGATTTTACTTCGGCAACCGGTGACAAAGAGATGACGGTGTCATGTTTTGGCGTTTCGGACGGCATGGAAACAGCAGGAGAAACCGTATCGTTCTTTTTTACCGTAGCAGGTAATGTCATGGGAGATAATGTGTCCCGAGCCGCAGTTTTTTTCTCCTGACGTGCAATTTTTTCAGTCCGGACGGAATCGGTTTTTACCGGCGCCGGAGCGAAATAATGGCGGGAGGTATCGAGCATCGCCTCGACCCATTTGGTTTTTTCGAGTGAATCCGCCACAAATTTTTCAAGCGGTTTTTCCATGAGCCAGATGTCCCATCCCTGTTTTTGAAACAGGGTAAAAACAACCGACGAGCCATCCAGAGACCAGTCGGGATGGGAACATCCTCCGATATAATCGGTAATCGGCCGGCCCTTTTCGATACTGTCCAACGGGGCGATATACAAATTGTCAATGCCGTTCCTGTCAGAAACAAACAATACCCGGTCTCCGCGGGACGAAAAGCACGGTTGTTTATCATTCCACGGCGTACGGGCCAGAACACGGGTCACACCCGTGCCCAGATTGAGCATTGCAAGGTTGTTTGGCGTTATCCCCCATGCTGTCATCGGCGGATCGCCGACCTTCAGGCAGGTGTCCTGCACGGAATAGATAAGGGAACTGTCTCCGGGTGAAAAACGGGGATCAGACTCGCAGGCTGCATCGTTGGTAAGACGGCGGAGTTCGTCATTTTTCAGGTTATAAAGGAAAAGATCGCATCTGCCGCTGTCAACGCCGGCAAAGGCAATTGAGTTGCCGTCATGCGACCAGTCGGGACCGGCAATGCTCGAAAGGTGTGTCGTAATTGTTTTAACGAGCTTACGTTTTGTAACGTCCACGATACGGAGCTGATCATGTCCGTCGGCTGCGGTGACAAAGATGAGCTTTTTGCCGTCGGGTGACCAGCACATCCCGCTGCGGAAAGGATGAAAGGATTCGAAATGTCCGCTGTAACCGCTTTGGCTTATTTCCTGTTCTATTTTCCCTTTGCGGTCGGTGATCAATATCCGGGTAAAATCCCGGCGGTCGCTGAAAAAGGCGATCCGTTTTCCATCGGGCGATATCCGGGGACGGAGATTGAGAAAACTTCTTGACTCGATATGGGAGGTGATCGCCGTTGCATTCTTTTCCGGATAGATCCGGCGTCCGATTTCGGGCCAGTAGAGCCGTTTTAGCTCCCGCAGCCATTCTTTGCCGAGGGCTTCTATATCCTTTTTATAAACTGATTTCACCGATTTTTCAAGGGATTTGGATGTTTTAAATTCCCGCAGGAACCTGGTAAACAGCGAATCGCCGTGCGACGAAGCGAGGAACAGCAGAAACGACTGGCCGCCTTTGTATGCCATGTATCCATCAAGCGCTGGACCAGGAGGAGGCACCTCTGCATTAATCGTATAGTCCATCAGGAACATATCGGCCTCGATATTCCAGCCTGACGAAAGATATTCGGCCAGTCCCTCCATGAACCAGAGTGGCATCTGAAGCAGGTTGCCAGAAAGAAGGCTTGAGCCCATTTGGTCGTATAGAATTCCATAGACAAAAGCATGCACCATCTCATGATGGACCACATGGTTGAATTCATCGAAGGAACCGTCAAAAGGTACCACGACGCGGCTCTTAAACATCTCGGTAAAGCCTCCTACTTCCTCAGGAAGCATTTCCATAATGACATTGGTCTGAGTAAAAAAATTTGGATCTCCGTACACAATGACCGGCACTGGGTCCTTGTGGGTAAACTGGAAACGCCGACTGAGGGTTCGATAAATATCACCCATCATCCGGTATGTAGTTGCCGGCAGGTCACCCTGACCCTGATGAAAGTAGAGCGTAAAATGGGAGGCCGGATAATAGTGCCATGAAAAATCAGTGTATTGGACTTTATTCTGACCGAAAGCAAAGCCTGATGAGATGGTGATGAGAATGCTTAGAATACACCTGATACTTGCTGTGCGTAATCGGGAGAAATAGCGCATATTAGGAAGACTCGATTCATGGAAAACGTTAAGCCGAACTCACATTTACCAGAATTTACCAAATACCGGTTTGATCTATTGCGGTAGCATAAATAATGTCATAAACAGAATAAACATCAGACCCGATAACCAGATAAAAGGTTACGTCGCACGGGAACATCGTACAACTTGCTCCGGCAATGGTAATCTTTTACATCAAGAATGTTCTAAAGATACTTTATGCTGCATTTTGACAAAATATCTACCCCTGTAAAAATGTCCCTAAAAAACGCATGGATGCTGTTATTGTTTATTATTTTGTAAGTGTTGCACCAAACCTGTATTATAGATAAAAGTGGAGAATTGGTTTTGTGCCGAAGGAAAGGAAATTCAAGTTGACTCCCAGAGCGGACAGATATTATTTATTATATATTATCCCGCGTCGGTCGCAACCGACAAAACAATAACGCTTCGTTCCCTTTTAGCCCGTAAAGCCGTGTAGGAAATATGAAAAAACGATACCTATTCATGTCAGCAGTTCGTATATCGTGCTTTCTGCTGGCAGCGGCATTCTGCGCCGTTGCAGGAAGAAAGATCGTCGTCCCGCGCGACTTTCCCACCATCCATGCCGCTCTCGGTGAATGTGACGCTGGCGACACTATTTTTGTCAGTAAGGGAACATACAAGGAGAACATCGCTCTTGCAGATAATGTCGTACTTATAGGCGAAGATATGCGCAAGACGATTATTGATGGAAGACGACTAGCGCCATGTGTAACCGGTGCCGACGGAGCGGTCATCCGTAATTTTACCATCATCAACGGGCTTACCGGCATCGTATGTAAAAACACCCGGCCGGTGATCGAACGGAACCTGATTATCGATAACAAGGGCGCCGGCATTCATGCGCTGATTTCACTGCCGGATATCAATAACAATATTATCTACAGGAACGAATGGACCGGGATTTTTCTCGAATCAGTCCGGAGCACGCGCACATCGATTGATCATAACGTGATTCTTGAAAACGGCTACTGCGGTATTTTCTGCGCGCACAGGACAGAAGCGCTGGTCCGCAATAACATCATCACCGAGAACAAGCAGTACGGTATTTTCGTCGCACCCGAGGCCCATAAAACACGTATTATCAATAACAATATTTTCAACAACCGCCTGCCATATAACGGCGATGCGGTGGTACAGCCGAACAATATGCAAAGGCCGCCGAATTTTATCGCCGAAGGATGGCCGCAGTTTAATTATTTCGTCAAACCTGTTTCCCCGTGCAAGGGAAAGGGTGAAAACGGCACCGATATCGGTCTGATCTCCGAGCAACAGGTGGTAGCCCTGTCGACCGACCGCGATGGTGACGGCATTCCAGATGATATCGACCAATGCCCGGATGTTCCTGAAGACAAAGACGGGTTCGAGGACCAGGATGGGTGCCCGGACTACGATAATGACAAGGACGGCATCTACGACGCGCAGGATCAATGTCCCGATTTACCCGAAGACCGCGACGGTTTTCAGGATCTCGACGGTTGTCCGGATTACGACAACGATAAGGATGGGATACCTGATTCCATTGACAAGTGCCCAAATCAACCCGAAACCTATAACGGCTACAAGGATGACGACGGCTGCCCGGATGAGAAACCTGAAGAAATCAAGCAGACGCTTATTCTTAAAGGGGTCAATTTCAAAACCGCATCTGCAGAACTTCTTGAAGAATCGTATTATGTGCTCGAGTCGGTTTTCAACAGCCTTGAAGCATTCCCTAATGTTAAGGTTGAAATCGACGGTCATACCGACAATCAAGGCGGCGACAGTTATAACATGGCGCTTTCTTACGACCGGGCAAAGTCGGTGATGAACTATCTCGTGCAGCGCGGTATCAGTCCGGACCGGATTGTGGCGAAAGGATACGGCAAGACGCGTCCTATTGCAACCAACGATACACCGGATGGCCGGGCGAAAAACAGGCGGGTAGAACTGGTTCCGCTTAAATAATTTAAAAAAAAGGCTCGCGTATGGCAAAAAGTTTTTTTCGGACGAAGTATTCGTCGGGGATGGCACTCTGCCTGTTAACGGTGCTCCTTGGGGGAAGCGGCAATGTTTATGCGTTATCAGGCAACGGTGGATATGAAGCGCCGTATTTTCAGGCCGATTTCATACAGAACCTGTCCGAGTGGACTTCTCCGCTGGTGAATCCTGCGCTGCTCTACCGAGTCGACCAGAAGCACTGGGACTTGGGGTATTACCATTTTGCCTTGGGGCAGACTGGGCTTGGATATCAACAGACAGGCCTTCTGTGGCCTATTCTGCGCAACCATACGGTGGGTCTCACCTGTCTAGGCGCGCTTAACTCAATTGATTATACCCATTATGTTAACAATCAGCCACAAACAACGGGAACGACGTCTTATCAGGATGTCTGGCTTATTCCGTCGTATGGAGTAAAGCTGCTTCCGTGGCTCATGGTCGGATTCAATGGAAAATTCCATATCGAAAGGCAATTTACCCGGCAGTTGAGCGTGAGCAAGATACCGGGGTTGGATATAGGTGTCTATGTGAACCCATTTGACAGTTACCGTGATTTGATCGGCGATTTGGGGATCAGCATTTGCCTGCAGGATGTGTTGCCCGCGGAGATAGATTGGGGGAATGTAGACAATGTAGATGTTAAGGAACTGAGCGTATCGAGAGTGCGGGCGGGTATTCGCTGGTCGGGGTTCAACGATAACGTGGTATGCGATGGAGAACTGGTCGTTGATAACGGGCTGATCAGTTTTTTCAAGGCGATTAACTGGACCAGTTATCTGGATATGTTCAAGGGAGAGGAGGTTTTGCCAGATTCCTCCAAAATTAAAATAGGCAATCTGGTCGCTATTCTTCGCGGCGGATTTCACGCGAAGGTTATGTTTACCCCGTCGATCTGGTTTAAAGCCGGATGGACGAATAATAATATTCCCTATATTGGCGTCAATTACAATTTGATTTATGTGTTGCCCGATATGATCAACTATCTCAATGTTGATTGTAATGTCGGGTACAGCTTCCTCGATCAGGGTGCCGGCACACAGGATGAGCGAGGCGTAACCCTGATGATGAAAATCGGAACCGATTTCGGTCAGACACGCGAACAGATATTATCAAAACATCTTTATGATATACTCATTCTTGCTCCCATGGACGCATACAACGAAGCCATGAGGCTTTATCTGGCGGGAAAGTACTCAGATGCGGGTTATGCTTTTGGAAAGGTGCTTTCGCTTTTCCCTAATTTCTATCTGAACGACAAGGCGAAGTGGTATCTGGGTGACTGTTATACGAAGCTGTATATGGACGACATTGCCCGAGAAGTATTCAAGGAGGCTTTGGAGGAATACACCACTTCCGAGCAACGCTCGAAATACATTTACGGTTTGCAGCGTCTTGATTACCGTGAGGGGAAATATGACGATGCACTTAAAAATCATGCTTTCATCGTTAATCTCTATCCGGAGAGCGACATCCGGACCGATGCCGACTATCTGGCCGGAGAAATACAGTTTCAGCGTAAAAACTTCAATGTCGCCGAACAGCTTCTTTCGCAGTTAAAGCCTGGAGATCCGTCATTTCTGTATGCGCAGTATACGCTGGCGGTCATCAATATTGAAAACAACAAAGATCAGGCCGCGATTCAGAATCTTACTACTATTATTAAAGACAGTTCCCAGGAGGCATCGGATCAGTTGCTTCAGGATGCGGCAAATCTTAAGCTGGGGCATCTTTATTTTGAAAGCGGCGATAAGCTGCGCCAAGCAGTGGAGGCCTATCAGCGGGTCCCTGACGGGTCGCCGTATCAGGATGAGGCATTGCTCGGTACCTCGTGGTCCTGGATGAAGGTGAACCGTCCCCAGGAGGCTTTTCAGACCATTGACCATATGATAGGCAGCTATCCGGAGTCGCCGCTCATTCCCGAAGCCTATCTGGTCAGGGGATATGCGTTGATGCTGCTCAAGCGGTATCCGGAAGCGGTCAGCACGCTTGAGCAGTCTGTCACCGCCAGCAAGCGCAATTTTATCACCGACGGAGATCTCCAGAAACGTAAGAACGCGTTTAACGAGTATGTGCAAAAATTCGCTCCGACCGCTGAAAAAATCAAGAAAAATGCATTGAGGAAGCCGACCAATAAAACGATTGAAGAACGTTCGGATTATGATAAGGAATTCCAGAAATATTCCCAGGAATCACGGGATTTTTTCATTTACGTATTGCTTGCCAAATCGCATACGCGTTTTTTCAAGCGGAAAGATGAAGTCATTGCCGATGCGGAGTATGCTCTTGCAAAGGCCACGAATATGATGAAGACCCAGAAAGCGGTAGGGGCTATCGAAGAGAAGAAAGAAAAAGAACAGAAGTACGATGAAGAGATTCAGAAGAAACAGAAGGAACTTGAAGAGCTTCAGAAGAAAGAGCAAGAAAAAGGCAAGGGCAAATAATCCCTTAAATTTTTAGTGACCAGGAGTGTTCTTTCATGCGCACTGTTCCGCGTACAACAGGCATCATAATAACCGCATTGTGTGCGATGCTGTGCATTGCACCAGTTTTAGTTTCTGCGAAAAGCGATGACGAACGCAAGGCAGAGCAACTCCAGAAAGAAATAGATGAACTCAAGAAGAAAAAAGATAAGGTCGGGATAGACGCAAAGGCGGACCAGGATAAAAGCAAGCCGATAGGTAAAAGTCTGGACGAGATTATCCAGCGGTGGGAGAACCTTCTGAAAGACTGCCAGACTGCAAAGAAATCCTTGCGTTGTGCGGACGCGCTGTACAATCTGGGGAGCCTCTACTATGACAAATCACGCGACGACTACATTCTGAAACGTGAAGAATACGAAAAGGCAATGGCAGAGTACGATAAAAAGCCGGTAGGTCCTGAGCCGGTCAACCCGGTGCCTGATTATTCAAAATCGCTGCATACCTATGAAGATCTGGCCCAGGCGTATCCGGAGTTTTCTAAGGTTGCCGAAGCGTACTACCAGATGGGCAATATTTATCTCCTCATGGGTGATCTTGACCGCAGCAGAACGGTATATCAGAAAATCGTTGACGAATTTTCGCAGAGTCCGCGCGCCTCTATGGCACACTTCAAACTGGCGGATCTCGCCTATCTCGATCATGATAATTCCGAGGCACTCAAGCATCTCGAAAAGGTCAAGGAACACGAGGTGGAAATATCGGTATGGGAGATGGTCCATTACCGCAAAGGTGAACTGTACTACAATGTGGGTGAATTCAATAAGGCGATTGATTTGTTCCAGGGGTATATTGATAGATGTGATGCCGGAATGTACAAGAAGCAGGAATTCCGCGGTATGGCGCTCGAATTCATGGCGGTCTGTTTTTCAGATATGACCAACGGTGCTGACGAGGGGATTAAATATTTCGAAAAGATCGGGCATAAACCGTATGAGGACACCGTGATGTACACCATTGGTATGAAGAACCGTACGCATGGCCAGTTTGAGGACGCGATTAAGGCGCTGGGCACTGCGCTTGACCATTTTCCATATTATAAAGATGCTCCTATTGCCCGACAGATGCTCATCGAATGCTACGTTATAAAGCGTCAATACGAAAAGGCAAACGATGAGCGTGAAAAACTTGTTGACGATTACGGTCCCGGAAGTGCCTGGTATTCGAAGAATTCAAACGAGAAAAAAGTGATCGAGCAGTCCCGCAACGAAGTGCGGAAAGCCATAGCCGCAATCGCCATTTATTATCACGCTATTGCCCAGAAGAAGAAGGACAAATCGGCCTACGAAAAAGCCTTACGGCGGTACGCCGATTTTTTCAAGGAATTTCCTGATGATAAATGGCGCAACTATGAATTCCGGTATAATATTGCTGAGATATACAGCGCACTCGGGGATTGTGAACACGCGGCGGAGAACTACGATTCTGTGGCGATGCAGGATATCGCGAAGTTTCCGCCATACCAGGCCATCGTTGATACGCTCGGCATGGATCAGGAAGAAATTGAAAAGATGAAGAAAGGGGCTGACCAGGGGCCTGTGCTTATTTCCCAGGAAGACGCCGGCTATAACGTGATTGTTGCTCTTGATAACTGCCGCAAGAAGGCGATGGCCAGCAAAGGTATGACCGAGGAGCAGACGTATAATCTTCTGGAGACGAAAAAGCTCCTCGATTATGCTGAGAAATTTCAGGCTCATTTCCCTAAAAGTTCGAACGCAGTGGACGTATTATACCTGGCAGGAAATATACACTATGGGGCGAAATCGTATACCGATGCCATACGCGTTTTTAGACAGATTATTGACAATTACCCGACAAACAAGCTGGCGGAGAAATCGCTCCGCATGCTTGCTAATTGCTATTCCAGCTCCGGACAGTTTGACCTGGCAATGAAAATGTACCGACAGCTCATTGCCAAGCAGAAGCCCGAAAGCCCGGAACAGATGGAAGTCATTGATCTGGCGGCAGGAGCTACCTATAAAAGAGCGGAAACGCTTGAAAAGTCCGGTGACAGGCTTGCCGCTGCCGAAGCTTATAAATCGATTGCTGAAGAATTCTCGACGACTAAAATAGTTGACCGTGCATGGTTTGAGGCGGGTGTCTGCTACGAAGGCTTAAAGGATTTCGCCGCTGCGGCCGGAACATTCGAAAGCCTTCCGGTCAAATTTCCGAAATCGACACTGCGCGAGAAGGCATTTTTACGGGCCGCCGATAACTACAAAACGGGAAATAATCTGGGGAAAGCGGCGGAAGTCTACGAAGCAGCAGCAAATGCTATTACCAAGCCCGAATTTGCCATTCCGAGTCTTTCAGCCGCGTCGGAATGCTACCAGAAGCTTAATCAGTATGATAAGGCCGGACGGATGTTTGAAGTCATTTTTCAACGATATTCAAATGATCCCAAAACGCCTCAGGCGCTGTATAATGCCGGCCTCATGTTTGAAAAAGCGAAAATTTATACGGAAGCGATAAATGTATATCTTACTCTTTCGAAACGTTTTCCTGAATCGGAATATGCCGCTGAAGCATTTTTCTCCGTCGGGCTCTGTTACGAAAAGATGAATCAGTTTGCGGAAATGGCATCGGTTTTTTCTGACTATGCGCAGAAGTTCGCCAATGACCGGTTCAAGCAGGTTCAGGCACTGGTGAAAGCCGGCAACGCTTTCTATAACATGAACAATCTGACGGAAGCGGAGAAGGATTATCAGATGGCGGTTTCGGTGTATGAGAAGTTCCATAAGGGCAGCGACATCGATATCGGCGATATTGCGGAAGCGTATTATAAAATCGGCGATATTTATTACGGAAAATTTACGCAGTTGCAGCTTGAGGCAAAGAGCGAAAAAGAGATGAAGGAGCGCGTCAAAGATAAAACGAAAGCGCTTGAGGACCCGGCCAAATATTATGCAAGGGCGATCGAAATAGGTGTCGAGGAGTGGACGATACGCTCAACGTTTATGATTGGCAAGGGTTTTGCCGATATGGCGGAGGCGGTTGCGAACCAGACGCTCTTCGGAAGTGCCGCTGAGAAGATCGCATCGAAGGTTAAAATTCTTTCGAGTCTTGACAAGTATTATCAAAAGGCGCAGGAATATTTCTATAAAGATATTGAATGGGCGCATACCCAGAATATCGGCGGTGAGTACGTCGATAAGTCAATCGATAAATTCATGGAAATGATGTTCCGCAAGGGCGATATCATGGAAGAGGTAGGACGGATACTGAAGAGCGCTCCGGTACCGAAGAGCCTGAGCAAAGAAGAGAAGGATGCTTATCAGCAGGTTCTTGAAGAGAAATGGCTTGAAGCGCTGGATGCCGCGCTTCCCCGTTATATCGACGTGGTAAAAGCGGGGAAGGAACTTGGTATTGCACAAAGCCCGTGGCTTGATAAGGCGCGGGAACGGATACGAGAGATCAAACCAGATGCTGATGTCCTTACTATCACGATAGAGCAGTGGAAGCCGAAGCCCAAACCTGTGGAGGAGCAGCAACCCGAACAAAAAGAAAAAAGGGTCGCTGTTGGACCGCAGCGTACTGCGTCATTTATTCCGGAGGATGAGATAACGAAGCGAGAGTTGCGGCGCATTCAAAATATCATGAATATGCAGATTTCTGCAGTTGAAAAGATCACTATGCTCAACCGGATCGAAATCGAAGCGCAGAGAAATATCGAGCTTGAGCAGGAAAAAATCAAAGAGCTTAAACAACAGCTGCAATAGAAGCTATAGCGCGTGGTAATGAAATGTGGAGAAAGGAGCCGGTTCTATGTAATGAAAGTCTTGCGAAACGCTGAATAAGGATTTATAATTATCCCAGTAGTGTAACCCTAAAAAATATTATTCTTTGAGGAGGTTTTTTATGCACATGCTTAATTTTTTACTTCTTGGTTTTCAGTCTGCCGCTTCTTTTATCATGTGGATTCTATTGTGCGTCGCTTTTGTGGCATTGGGATTGGCTGCCGAACGTGTATGGTATCTTTTCTTCAAGTGTGATTGGGGAAGCAGTACATTCATGAACACTATTTCGAAATACATCAAGGCAGGGGATTTCGATCGAGCCACAAAGTATGCCGGATCGGTAAAAACACCCCTTGCAAAGGGAGTCGCAAGTGTTCTTGCGAACCGGACAAAGGGTCCGAAGGTCATTAAAAAGGCGGTTGACGAGGTCTTTTTGACAGAAGGTCCTAAAGTAAAACGCAATGTTTTCCTGCTCAACACGATCGCCAACCTTGCGACGCTTATCGGCCTTACGGGTACGATTTACGGTACCATGGAGTGTTTCGATGCTATCGCGAATGCTCCGGCAGCACAAAGGGCACAGCAGCTTGCCGCGGGTATCAGTATTACGATGTCCGCTACGCTCATGGGACTTCTCGTTGCCGTACCGTGCATTCTGATACATGGTATTCTGAGCGGTAAGGCGGATAAAATCGTCGAAGATATGGATGAAAAAACGACGAAATTAATCAATGCGGTGGAAGAGTAATACTTACGATTCCTTTCGGGTGAATTTTATTAATAATTTATGTAAGGTTTTAGAGAGTAAAAACGTTTAATTATTTAAGAAGAGGGCTTTTTTCAATCAATAAACGAATATAATTTCTTCAACAGGATTAATAACTATGGGGCAAACGGCACGAAAGAAGATGGTTGCCGATTCCGACGACGTACAGATCGATTTAAAACCGTTTATTAATTTTCTCGTTGTTCTTATTCCGGTTTTGATGCTGTCGGCGGAGTTTGCAAAGATATCCGTAATCAACTTGAAATTGCCGGAAGGGCGCGGATCGAACACGCAGGATGCCCAGACCGCACGGCCGCTTGATGATGAATCGGATAAGCTGCTCCTGACCATGCTTATCACCGATTCGGTGGTCACCATTGGGGCCAAGAACGGATTTCTTCCGTCGCTTTTTTATAAGGAATTTCATCATTACGTGTCGTCGGAAGATCGAAGAGTTTTTGTAACGGAGGAATTTGATCCGAAGAATCCGGGGAAAGCGGTCATGAATCCGAAAACTGGAAAACCTTTTAAAATCAGTGAACGGCAGGATATCCTTCTGTATGTGACTGATCAAAATTATCAGATCCAGAAGTGCCTGTATACAAGAGAAGGTTTTATGATGACTGACGGCGACGGAAAACCGGTCGTATCGGTTAAACCAGGGGATGTAGTATGGCTGGTTACCAATCCGCGGCGTCAGATTGTTGTTCAGGATCCTTCGCAATATCAACTGGCCCCGCTCCTTGCATACGATGAAATGAAAAACCGTCTCATGAAAATCAAAGATCGTTACCGTGATGCGCGCGACGGCGAGGATATTATCATCGCGGCGGAAAATCAGGTTGCCTATGATAAAATCGTCCAGCTTATGGATGTTGCGCGTTCGGCTGATTTCCCAAACATTTCAATAGCAAAGCTCAGGAGTTGACAATGGCACAAGCACGGGGAAGAAACAAGTTTTCCACGCCTAAATCTACGGGGCTGATTATCACCTCGCTCATCGACTTTTTTTCAATCGTGGTGATTTACCTGATGAAGAGTTATTCTTCCGAAGGCAGCATTCTGACTAATGCCGATAACCTGGTGCTTCCAAACTCAGCATCAACGACGAGGCCCAAGGAAATTCATGTACAGATTGCGGCGACATCTGATATGATTCTCGTAGATAATACCCCGGTGGTTCCTACGGAAGACGTCCGGAAGATACCGCAGGATAATCCTAATCCGGTTATTTCACAACTGGAACAGAAACTGAAAACGACAAAAAAAATAGAAGAGGATCAAGTAAGGTTGGGTGCCCTCAATCAGATGGAAGGGGTCGCAACCATTCAGATCGATAAAAATGTCGATTTCGATGTGCTCTATAAGATAATGAATACGTGCGCGAGTGTCGGATATACCAAGATGAATTTCGCTGTCATGGAAAGGGAAATGTAACGGTGAAATACAAAGTACTGATTAAAAAGTGCGACGATGCCGGTAAAGCCGCTCGTATCGCGGAAGAAATTGCGCGCTGGTCAGGGAGTTCAAAAGAGACTGTTCTTAATACGCTTGTTGCCAGGCCTATCTGCGTCCGTCAGGAGGCTGAAGAACAGGAAGCCATGAAAATTAAGGTGCAATTTGAGGGAGTGGGCGCTGAAGTGATGCTGGTTGGTGTCGGGTCCAGTGGCGTTGCAGGGGGGGTAGCGATGACGCCGGAGGTAAAGCCAACAGCAGCCGTTCCGTCGGCAACAGGTGGTGCCGAGGATGAAGATGAGGTGCCCGGGCGATTATTAAACGAACAGGAATATATTGAAGTGTTAAAAGGCCGCAAGGATATCTTTATTATCGAAAAAGATAAGAGGCTGCGGAATTTAGAAATTATTTCATTATTGTGCGGGGTTATTTTCGGCATATGGCTGAGTTCGGTCGAAATAGTCAAAGTCGCTACCGATTTTTATCAGAAGGTTCCTGAAGAGCGCATGGCAAAGCTTATGCGTGGCCAGGAATTGCCTGAGACTCTGCAGAAGAAGACGGAAGAAGAAAAACGGAAAGAGAAAGAAGCGGAAGAGTTAAAGGAAAAAGAAAAAGAGAAAGAAAAAACCGATATAAAGAAGATGAAAGAGTCAAAGAGCAAAGGTTCGGGTGGCACCTTCGGTGGTGGCGGTGATCCGCGTGCGCGGGTGACACGCACGGGAGTGCTTGGCATTATCTCCGGTCAGGTTAAAGGGAAGACAGTCGCTTCTGCGGATCTGTTCGGTAAAGGCGGTTTCGCTACGGGTATTGATGCCATCCTTTCAGGGGTTGGCGGCCTTAAGGCAGGCGGTGGCGGAGGTTCAGGTCGGAAAGGGGCTGCCGGCATAGGATATGGCGCCGGATATGGAAGCGGTTTCGGGGGCAGCGGAGCTGGCGGTATCGACGATCTGATTGGAAATCTGATGGGTGGCGATGAAGGGGGAAGCTCCCTGGAGTTGAAAAAACGAGGATCGCTGAAAATATCGGCGCCGGATTTTCTTAAAGGGGCGTCGTTGACAGGAGGAAGAAGCAAGGCGAGTATTATGCGGGTTGTCATGCAGAACATTGCTGCGTTGCGGTATGCCTATAACAAGCGTCTTAGAGAAAAACCCGGTTTGAAAGGGAAAATAACAGTAAAATTTGCTATTGATGAATTCGGCAAGGTTATTTTTTCTCAGATAATTGAGTCTACCATGGCTGACCAGGAACTGGAGGCCGCTGTTACCGATAAAATCAAACGCTGGGTTTTTGAAAAAATAGACAAACCCGGAGATGTTACCGAAGTCGTTTATCCGTTTGTATTTTCCCAGTAATGGCAATGATAATAAATGTGGTATTACGTGACATAGGATGTTATATTATTTATTATTTTAATAATGTAGAGTATAAAGGGTGACTTTCGCATTACATGTTAAGGGTGCAGATTCTTAACCACCATCAAGTTAATGGAGGATTGTTATGAAGAGAGTAATAATGCTGGTTTTTATGGCCGGTTGTTGGGCCACCAGTTATGCGACGGACGCACGTGTCGTTGCAATGGGCCGGCATGATGATTTTTTCATGGATGAAGTCAGTGTTTTCAGAAATCCTGCCAATATAAACCTTTACCCTAACATGATGTATGGTTCTTTCGGCGTCTACAGGCAAGAACCTCAGGACACTCTGCGGCAGCATAGCAACCGTGACCCGATTGATCCTTTTTTCGGAGCGATTGTTTCGTATTCGCTTAACCAGAAATCCGAGGACAGGAGCCAGTATCCGATGTTTTCGGTAGGGGCCGTTTTCAACCGTTATGATGACATGCTCGACTATATCACCCCGGGGAAGGAAAAGTTTTTCGGTTCCCCCACGGACTCATTTCTTGCGCCGGCCGGAAAAGTTGATTTGCTTTTCGGATATGTTCTTCAGAATGGCGGGATGATCGGTGTAGGGGGGTATTTTGCAGCTCAGAGTATTACCCAGTCCGGTGATCCGGATTTTGTGAGCTATGAGACGAGTTGTTATAAAGTAACAGCGGGCATTAACTGGCCTGTTGCAAAATCGACGAATCTTGAAGTTTCCTTAGGCGGCGGGATTTTAAGGGCGAAAGGGGATAGCGCCTATAACCCGGATCCGAATCTCCGTGTAAAAGAAATTATTGCGAATAATGACTGGTTTGCGAAAGGAGATGTACGTCTGTTTTCGGCGCTTACTACGCTGAATGGCGATTTGGTTCCCCATGTGGGCGTGCAGGAAGTGACCCTCCGTGGAGATAGCGTTTCACTGACGGATGTTGCTGCAGGAGTTGGCATTAATATCCACATCGATAAAGGCTTTTTCTGGGCAGGTCTTGAAGGCCTTTTTAAAGGGTATTCGTATTTCGGAGATTCGACGAAAACGAGTTTCGGAGGCAGGGTCAGTTTCGGGATAGAGCGCAGCATCTGGCGCGATTGGTTTGTTATCCGTGTCGGCGGACAAAAGACAATATTATTTACTACGGCGGACAGCAGTGGTTCAACAACGACCAGAGTGGAGGAAAACAGTCCTTCCGACGGTTCAGACGATGACCTTGTTGGGTTGGGGTGCGGGGTGAACGTTGAGAATCGGTTGCGGGTGGATTTCGTTGTGGCCGAAGATTTACCCTATACTTTTGGGAATCTTATCAGCGGTTCGGCGCATCACCTTTTTACAAGGATCAGCGCAACATACAGTTTTTAAAAGTTTTACCGCTGATTGTAAGAGTTTTTCGCGGGTGATATTTTATAATATCATCCGTTTTTGTTTTATGCGATACACACGAATGCCGCCGAAGGTTGAAATGTATTTGCAAAGTTATCGAAGTGCGTGGCTGTATATTGAATAAGTTATGGCATGATGCAAACGGCTCATTGTTGAAATACAATCGAACGACTGCTGCCCACATGTATTACCGATTTACAAGCAAAGCTTTCAAATTTATTATAGGTGGCTATTTGTTGCTTTCCATATTCGTCCAGTATGGTGCTGCAACCCCTCTCTTAAACGCTGATATACATTCCTGGGCTCTTGAGACCATAGCGTATCTATATAACGAACAGTATAAAGAAGCGGAAGCGACTGCTGCAGAGATTATTAAAAAATACCCATATCATCCGGCAGGGTATTTTTTTTCGGCAGTTACTATCGATTCGTGGATGTCGGCTCATCTGTCGGATAAACGTGAAGACGAATTTTATAATTATTGTGAGTTGGCGGTTGATAAAGCCAATAAAATCCTTGATAAAAATCCATACGATGAGTGGGCGCAGTTTTTCCTCGGGGGGGCGGAAGGATACAAGGGTACATATGAATTCCGTTATGGACGGTGGATTACTGCCGGAAGGCACGGCTGGAAAGGGGTATCTATTCTGAAAAAACTTCAGGATCAGAAGAGCGGAATACCCGATCTCGAATACGGTATTGGAAACTACGAATACTGGCGAAGCGCTTTGATGAATCGTTTGTGGTGGCTTCCGAAAGTAGAGGATAAACGGGCGGCGGGTATTGAAAAATTGATTCGCGTACAAACGAACGGGATCTATACAAAGCTGCCCGCCTCAATAAGCCTTATCGATATTTTCCTTAATGAAAAAAGATATGCGGAAGCATTGGCGATAGCAGATGAGGCGGGAGAACGATATCCTAATTGTCGAATGTTTATTTTGGGGAAGGCACAGGCCCTTTTCGGTTTAAACAGATTCGAAGAATCAGAAATGGCCTGCCGTCAAGCATTGGTCAGAGCAGAATCAGACACGGTTAATGAACGGGCATACGAAGAGGTTTGCCATTTCTGGATTGCCAGGATAGATTCTGCGCTCGGGCGATATACCGAATGCATTGCTCAGTGCGAGTTAATAAAAAAGTATAAGCCGGGTGATGACACCTATGAATCTTTGGAGGAATATCTTTCGGAATCTGAAAACCTGAGAACGGGTGTGTTGAGTGCAATAAAAAACGGATTAACAGCAAAAAAGCAATAACCCGAGAGGCATTATAAAATATTTACTTTTAAATTGATCGGATTTATTTTTAAAACTTCTGTTAACGCCGAGATAGCTCAGTTGGTAGAGCAATTGATTCGTAATCAGTAGGTCGCCGGTTCGAGTCCGGCTCTCGGCTCCATGAATTGTACCGAGGATCTTTTTACCTGCTTTTCCCGGGAACTCCTTTTTATACATGTGTATGGAGACTGTTCAGGTCGGTCCATATATGGGGCGGCGGGTATTTTAGAATATCGTTCACTGAGCGAATGATACCTGCCATTTTCTTTTTTTCAGGAAATTGATCAGGCAGCCTACACCAACAGCTGACAACGTGATCGTAACAATGACCGCAAGACCGATCGTTCCGAAAATCATGGACACAGGGAAGGCCGTGGCCATTAAGACACCGCAAACGGCAAGATATATCATCTGTTTGAAATATCGTGGGAATATATGGCGGTAATAATCGAGAGGACGGCTACCGCAGAAACGAAGAAATCGCAGTGATTCCTGTAATTGGCAGTTTCTCAGCGCCGGATAGGAAGCGATGCGGTCCATTGTTTCGTTCCATCCAGCGAATTCTGTATAGCGTTTCAGAAACCTGAGAGAGAATAGTGTATGTCCCCGCGCTATCAGGATATCAGCCACAAGAGAAAGAAAATCGAATTCTCCGGGCCGTATTCGAAATGCCTTGCGTACATAGTGAAATGCCTTGAGATATTCTTTTTTTCCACGGTAATAATCGGCAAGAAACCAGTAATCTTCTACGCACGATGGATCATTAAGCACAATAACTTTGGAAACAATTTCCTCCATCCTTTTATAGTCGCCGGTCATCCTGAAATGATTGTAATAGTCGCGAAGTATCTCGCTGTTATCGTTATCGAGAGAAAGGGCATTTTTGAATTCTTTTTCTGCTTCAGCATTTTTGCCCTGATCCGAAAGAATAATCGCCTTTATTCTGTGTGCCTCAGCATCAAGAGGGGAGATGGCGAGCGCTTTTTCAGCAGCGGCCATTGCTTTGTCAAGCTCGCCGGTATTCAGATACACATAGGCAAGATCGATATGGCCGATTGGAGAATTAGGATAGAAATTGATCGATTCGCCGGCTGTTTCTGCTGCTTTCTCCGGTTCGTCGTTTTGTGTCAGACAGAAAGTCAGATGAGAAAGATACCGGATATGATGGGGAGATTGGGCAATGGCCTGTCGGTAAAGCTCGACCGCTTTATCCGGTTTGCCGGTCGCGATGAAAAGATCGGCAAGTAATTCACGCGCTTCATCATAGCCAGGATGTAGGTCCAAGGCCATTTTAAAGCAGGTGACCGCTTTATCGTAGCAACCGGCCCGGTCGTAGGCTATTCCTGCGTTTCGGTAGGTTTCAGGGTTATCGGTTCCCCTGTTGCGGAGGCGCTCGAAACAGGAAATCGCGGTTGTAAGGTTATTTGACTCCGAATAATACCATATTAATGCCGAAAGTACGAGTTCATGGTCAGGATGAAGTTTTTCTGCTCTCAGGAGATATCTGCCGGCTTTTTGTATCCTGTTCATCATGGCATAGGCATAAAAAAGACCTACAAGACAATCGGCATTTGTCGGATCGAGGTGTAAGCCTTTGTGCAGGCAGGGGATCGCCTCAGTGGGTTTGTTCTGTTCGGCGTAGTAGCGGGAATAAAGAAAATACAGTTCCCATTCGTTGGAAAAGCAATGCGAATAGCGATCAAGTAACGATTTTGCTTCCTCGTAGAGGCCTAAATCGATAAGCTCCTGCGTTTTTTCAACAAAATCAGGAAAGTCAAGCCATTCGACCATAGTTCAAGCTTTAAAATATTTTGCCGTTTTCCTTCGACATGATTGTACCTTTTAATATATATACTCTGTCAAGTGACGAGTTCAACCTGCAGAGAATTTCATAGCCGATTGTATTGTCGATAAGCGCAATATCATCGGGCGAGATATGCTCATTTCCCACGCAGCCGATGGCGACCACCTCATCACCGACGGCTAGAGTAGGATTCGGCCCGGCATCGATCATAAGGTAATCCATGGTGATGTTTCCGGCTATTTTATACCTTTTACCGCGAATTAATACTTCGCCGCGATTGCCGAGAGAACGGGGGATTCCGTGGCCGTAACCGAGAGCAATGGTTGCAATAAATGTTTCGAAATGAGTTATGTAACGGCCTCCATAGCTTACCGGGGTATCAGCGGGAACTTTTTTTATCTTCACAATACGACTTTTAAGCGAAGCTACTGATAAGAGGTCGAGAGGGAAATCCTGCTTCGGATCAGGTTTGCAACCATATAATGCAATGCCTGGGCGTACGAATGTGCACCCCGGCAGATCAAATCGAATGACCGATGCGCTGTTAGCATAATGAATATGGCGGGGAGTAAATCCATGTTGTTTAAGGAATATCAGCGCATCATTAAAGAGACGCAGTTGTTTATCGACCGTTTTTGTGCCTGGTTCATCGGCATTCGCAAAGTGGGTAAACGCACCTTCAAAATAAAGTTTATCAGAGTTTTCAAGCGAAGTAACCAGTGCCGGAACCTCGGACGGCAGGATACCCAAGCGGTGCATCCGGGTGTCTATGTTGCTGTGAAAACGCACAGGAACTCCGGCTGATTTCCATACGGGAAGATCATTGATGTCATTCAACGTGAAAATGATGTTGTTTTCATTCCCTTTTTTAAGCTCAAGCTTTGTAGCCGGGCCCAAGACAAGGATAGGGCTTTTGATGCCGTTCTTCCTTAAAAAAAAAGCCTCGCGTGGGCTGCTGACGGAAAAAAAACCAACGTTTCCTTCTACTTCGAGCGTCTTCGCGATGATTCGGCTGCCGCAGCCATAGGCATTGTCTTTTACAACAGCAAGAATGTCAACTCCTTTAGGCAGCCTCGATCGTAGTGCTGCAAGGTTATGGAGCAGATTGTCGAGAGAAATTTCAATATACGGAATTGTAGTATTCATTTTTTGATTATTTTATCGCTTACTACTGACCATTTACCATTGATATTCTTTCGGAAAAAGCAGGAGAAATAGTTCTCATGGCAGGCAGCACCTTTCTGTTCGATTTTAAAAAGGAGTGTATCGCCGTCGCAGTCTATGTACATCTCACGAACCTTCTGAATATGACCCGATGATTCTCCTTTCATCCAGCGTTTTTGACGTGAACGACTGTAGTAGACCATGACGCCCTTTTCCAGAGTTTCAGTGACTGTTTCACGGTTCATACATGCGACCATGAGCACTTTATCGCTCGTGAAGTCCTGTGCAACTGCGGTGACGAGACCTTTTTCGTCAAATTTGATTGCGTCAATAATAGCCATGACACATTATCCATCTATAAGTAAGGTTTGACCTTTGAATCGGCAACATTAAAAATAATAGGTGCTATCAGCGTCGGTGCAGTGAGGAATGGGATAGGCGGCAGACAGATTGTTTTAATTGGAAAAGAATCCTTTATTTTCCAGCCTGCTGGCACTTCTTTTCAAGATCGATTATGGTTTTTATAAGTTCGTCATTTTTCCTGGACAGCGAGTCCCGTGTTTTTTCAACTGAATCAAGTGATTCGTAGGATCTATGCAATATTGTGCCCATTGAGTCGAGGGAAAGGCGATTAATTTCGCTGGCCTCGGTTTTATCCTGTGTGAGACGATCCACTTTATTGGTAGTCCGTCGATACTCGGTTTCAAACAACTTAATGGTCGTGAGTATCCGTATCCAGGAAAGCACATCGTTGATGTGAGGATCATTCGGATAGAGGGCGGCGAATGATTTGAATTCCGTCAGTGCTGCATTCCAGTCACCATGAGGGTTTTTATAAAAAACGTCGATATACGCGGCGTAGTAATGGGCTTTCTCCGCATTTGCACTGAAAGGGGGCATGGCGGTACGGACCTTCTCATATGTCGTCTTTGCCTCCTCGTAATTGCCACAGGAAAATAATGAGTCGGCCTCGGCCATCTGCACGTTTCCCAGAGCAGGGGTAAAATGTTTTGCAGAGCCTGCACACGCACACAGTATCAGTGCCAGAGCAACGAGCACTATCAGCGTGCTGTACTGTTTTCTGGAGACATTCTGCATGATTACCATTCCTGTACATTACAATGATTTTTCAAGATCGATCATCTGTCCGCCGCCCGGTGTATAATCTTCCGAGACAGGGTTTCGTATCTCGCGCAGTTTCCGCGTGATCTGTGAAATGCGTTCTGATTCTTCAATGATTGTTTTCACCCGTTCTTTCATTTCGTTTGGATAACCGTCCATCGACATTTCAAGAAATTGTGCGTTTCCGGAAATAATCATCAAGGGATTGTTTATCTCATGGTTTACTGAGGCTACGACTTCACCAATAGCGGCGAGTCGTTTTGATTTTATAAGTTCTTTCTGTTTATTCCTGAGGTCAACTGCCATGTCGAAAAAAGCCTTAGCAAGGTCACCGGTTTCATCGTTGGGAAATCCCATCGGGTTGATGTCGAAATCCGACTTGCCGATCCGGGTTGCGGATTCCTTAAGACGTCGGAGCGAATTAGTGATAGTACGAGAAAATATCAGGCTGAAAATAATTGAAAAAAAGGTCAGGCAGACCAGAATGATGATCGTTGTTTTTTTTGCATCGTTAATGTCGTTGCTGATAGCCCTGATAAGCCTAACTGTCTGTTCGTTGGTAATCGTTTCAGCATTATCAAGTTCGAGGGTAACCTTGTCCTCTATATTATCGAGCGTATCAGTAATATTTTTTTCATTCGATACGGCCAGTGTACTGTGCAAAGAATCGCGCAGGCTTACCAGCTTTTCGAAAAGTGCGGAATAACTGCTGGTATACGAAATAATGGCGCTCATGAAGCCGGACATATGCGTACCAACGGCTGGATTGCTTCCTTGGTAAGTCTTCGAGGCAAGACGCGTATCGATGACAGAGATGGAATCGATCTTGCATTTGATCGTGTCAATTAAATAGACAATGTCCCTGTTAATGGAACGAAAATTTTCAATTGATTCCTGCATGCCGACTTTTTGATAGCTGATAATGCTCGGCCCCTGAATCCGGTGCAGCGTTTTCAAGCGGAGAAGCCTGTTTTTGACTTCATTGGTATTTTTTAAAATATCCACGAAAGAGTTCACATCGTTTATCCGGTTTGCAATAATGATATAAACGGAATTCAATGCGATGATACATAGAAAACCGATGAACAGTTTGGTCGTAATGGCGAATCGCATGTTAACCTTGTTAACCTTTGTCATTTAAGCGATATAACGACAAGATACACCTTTCCGTCTCTGTCCAGATACACATATCGTAACACGGTTCTGAATATATGCTTATGATAAGATAATGGCATAAAACATGCAATAATTTTCAGAAATCATGGCCAATGGAAAAGTATAATTGATTGGTTGCCGGAATACGTTTTTGCCTGAAATCAGTCAACAATCTTCCGTAGCTGCAGCGGATGGGGCCGATAATGGTTACGAAAGCAAACCCTGCCCCGAATCCGACTGGAGCGTAGTCTATGAAATCATCGACGGACTTTTTCCAGGAAAGGCTCTCGCGGCGGCTCCATGTATATCCCCAATCGATACTTGCAGTAAGATAGAAGTCCCTTTTCAGCTCGAAATTGTAGCCTGCATGTATAAGTCCCAAAACATCGCCATGCAGTGCGCGTGGCGAGAGACCAAGGAAGGGAATGTCATTGTATATTTCCATGTCCTGATGTGTTTCTTCGGGGAACGACCCGCCGAGATAGAACTGTTCAACTTCCGGGAGCGAGTCCGATGACCATGCAAATCGCGTCTGGAGAGAAATCGTATGTTTATTAAAAATGGTAAAAACTCGGTGCAGGCTTCCTTCAAATTTAAGAAATTTTTCGTTTCCACCGATCGTAGTGCTTGTTCCGCCGATCGAGATAAAATTTTTCATTCCTGATGTCGGGAAAAGGAATTTGTCCATGGTGTCCATGGTAAGCCGGAACAGAGCATACGGAAGGAATTTCAGTCCCCATAAGTTGCTGAAAGCGCTGGCGTTACTTGTCGATTGCACTTTATACAATTCGAGATGGATGCCGCTCGAAAGCATTGTCGATCTGCCGATCTGCATGCCGATAAGGCCGAGGACTCCGCCTTTCTGTAATATTTTCTCCCTGTTCCAGAGCGTCGTATCGGAAACGATACTGTCGATGGGCGTGATGACCGTCGTATCCTGGAAAATTCGTTCGTTAGACAGGTAGACCTGAAGCTTCGCGATGTTAGCAAAATTTGCGGTTAAAAAATGATTACTCTGCAGTTCAAAGGCGTATTTTTCACGTCGGAGGCCATATTGCAGGTGGAGCAGAGCGCACACTCCCCGGCCGAAAAGATTTTCATATGCCGGTTCAAGGAATCCTTCCCCTAAATGGAATTCATCATAACGCAACCCCATTCGTACGCGCCAGTATTTTTTTTCATCGACCATTATCCGTACCTTGTGCGTCGTATCCATGTCGATATTGACATTGTTGAAAAGATTAGTGGCATAAAGGGATGAAATCGCTTTCTGGAGGGCAGGGGATAACAGCGTGTTTCCGGCTTTCAGTCCTGTGGCGGTGGCGATTAAACGCGATGAAGTTTTTACGTTGCCTGAAATTTCTATGCCCCGGATCGTCCCGGGATCGGCCGTGGCAGTAATCCCTGTACTGTCATAGGATGTAATTGTAACGTTGCTGAAAGGATAACCGCTTTTGATGAGCACCTTCCGCAGTTCATGCGAAGCAGCATCGGGACAGACGCTGTCGGGTTCCATGGAACGCAGGGAAGTATCGAGAGCGGCGCTGAGGGCTGGCGGAATGGAAACCCACCGGACCGCGGGTAATACGATCTTTTTGTAGCTCCTGGTTTCATGAACGGTAACAAGACGGCGGAGTGTGTCAAGGTAAAGAAGCATACCCGCGTAACCCCGGCTGATAAGCGTATCGATTGGCCGGAAATCGGTATTGGAGAATCCTTCAAGCTCTGGGGCGACAACAATATCCGCTTTATTTTTCTCCGCATCTTTCTGGCGTTTCATACCGATCGCTACTACCTGGTCCATAAGACGCACGGGATTTTCAAGGTCGCCCCTGTTCCAGAGCGGCGAGGTTACATCGACAGCGACGATAATCGCTGCATGTTCATCTCGGGCGATGTCTGCCGGAATGTTGGACGCCAGGCCTCCATCCATGAGCAACATACTGTCTCTGGCAACCGGAGAAAATGCCAGAGGAACGCCGCACGAGGCGCGGATTGCCGCCACAATACTACCACTTGATAAAACCACTCTCTTTCCTGAAATCAAGTCGGTTGTTACCACGCGGAGCGGAATCGGAAGACTGTCGAAATTCATGCGTGCACGGAATCCGGCAGGCGCAAGGAGCGGTCCGAGAAGATCAAAAAAAGCCTGTCCGTAAGAGATCGAACTGGGAGGGATTGGTTCGAGGCGGTCGGTAAGACGGACTTCAAACAGGAAATCAATAGGTTCGGATTTCTGGCTGACAAAAAGCCTGTTGCGTTTGGCGGTGTTGGAAAAAATACCGTTCCAGTCGATTGAATGGATAATGCGCAGTATGCTGTCCGGCGAATAGCCGGCGGCGTAAAGGCTTCCGACAATCGCTCCCATGCTGGTTCCGACAATAAGATCAGGTTTCAGGTGAGCTTCTTCAATGGCTTTCAGAACGCCGATCTGTGACAGGCCTCTTGCGCCGCCGCCGCTCAACACCAGAGCGAATCGATAATGTGGCGGAATATGATCTGTGTTTACAGATTCGGAAAAGGCCGAAACGGTGAAAAGAGTACATAGAAGGCATACAAGTAAAACAATGCCGAGCCTGAATTCTTGAATTACTGACAATCGGAGACTGGCATCTGTACTATGGCTTTTTAAGTACTCCGGGCAATCACGATATTTAGTATATTTTTTCATTAATGATAGAAACATTTGATGCATTAGAAGGTTAATAAACCTAAGAATCGCTCAACAAGACAAAATACAATGGTGACATACCTTCGGATAATTGTATTGCTTGCAATCGTCTTATTTAATCGCCCGGTTTCAGGGGCTGACGTTTCAACCCCTTCGGCCCCAGATGTGACATTCGGAGTTTCCGGTGACGTCAGAACATTTCTTGATAACATAGAATATTCAACAAGTTATCAGACCGGCGAGACCATATTCGGTGCCTCTGCAGCATTCCGGTTTTTTTTTAAACCTTCTGTCCACACGCAATTCGCGTTCGGAGTCTACGGATTGCGCCTTTTTGGCGATGAAAGCTTTTTTACCAGAACGCTACCCCTGTTCCGTGCACAATATGAATCGGAGAGGGTATCGTTTATCCTTGGAGAGATTATTTCCTGTGACGCTCACGGACTTCCGGACATCGCATACCGGCAGGAATTCCGTTTCGATCCGGGAATTGAAGAGGGGATTCAGGTACGCGTGCGATTGAAGCATTTCAAGGAAGATCTGTGGGTAGCGTGGGATTCGCTCAACACACCGGCTCAACGGGAACATTTCACGGCTGGGAGTGCTGCTTTTTTTTCTATCGCACATTGCACATTTCCGTTTTTACTAACGGTAAATCATACCGGCGGCGAACTGTATGATATTCAGGAACAGCCGGTGCAGGAACATTTTGGGGGCGTGACCGGTGTAACGGTCGATTTCCCGCTTGATGCCGGAATCAGGCGTGTCTTCGGAGAGATACTTATAGCAGGATCGGCTTACCGGGTACGTTCTACAGGAAATGAGGCCGGCCAGGGGTATGGTATAGCAGGTAAGGCTGGAATCTCGCCATTAGGATTCGACTGCTCGCTGCAATGGTTCAAAGGCCATGATCTTTTAATGCCGGTTGGTGACCCCGTGTATCAGACCAATCGGCCCGTTTTTGCTTTAGAGATGGCCAGAAACTATTCGGTAAACGACCAAGTATCGTTAACAGGAGGCTTACGGTTTGAAACCGTTGAAACTTCTTTTAGCAGTTATATAAGGAGCCCCCAGTATCGTTTCTGGATAGCGCTGTGTGGCGGCTTCGAGAGAAAATTTGAGAAATAACTATGCCTTTACGACCCCGTAAAAATTACGTTCTCGATACGACCGTGCTTCTGTATGAGGCGCAGGCGATGTTTAAATTCGGGGTGAACAACGTGATTATCCCTATCACCGTTATCGAGGATATCGACCATTTTAAAAAAGACCAGAGCGAAACCGGCCGCAATGCGCGGCAGACATCGCGCTACCTGGATGATCTCCGCAAGAAAGCCTCGGTTGTCAAAGGGATAGCACTCGAGAACGGCGGAACGCTTTTTGTGCGCACCGGCAGCAGCGCCATGCTGCAGCGGATGCCGGAAGTGCTGCGGGAAGGGACGCGCGAAAACCGCATTCTGGCCATTGCGCTTGACGTCAAGCAGCACGCACAGGGTATCCCGACTATTTTCGTTTCCAAAGATCTCAACCTGCGGATTAAAGCCGATGCGCTCGGTCTTGATATCGAGGATTACGAATCCGACAAGGTCGATATCGAAGAGCTCTACAGCGGGTACTGCGACATGACGGTTGACCGGACCGTCATCCAGGCATTCCGCGAAAAGGGATTTGTCGCAGTAGAGGCTGCATTGCTGCCGCACCAGTATGTGACGCTGGTCGCGTCAAATGATCCGGCTCAGACAGCTTATGCCCGGTTTGATCCGGAAAAAAAGACTCTGGTACGGTTATTGTCGGAGAACCAACGGGAAGAGTGGCGGATTACGGCCCGCAACAGGGAGCAGCTTTTCGCCATGGATGCGCTGCTGAATGATGGTATCGGTCTCGTGACTCTGGTCGGCAAGGCGGGAACCGGTAAAACACTTCTGGCGGTTGCAGCGAGCCTCTTCAAGACGGTTGACGAAAACAGGTACACACGCGTGCTCGTTTCTCGGCCAACATTGCCGATGGGAAAGGATATTGGTTTTTTGCCCGGGACCGTGGAAGAAAAGCTGACGCCATGGATGTATCCGATTGCCGACAACGTGGAACTGATCATGCGGAAGGAAAGCCGTACGAGCCGCCACATCCGTGGTTTTCGCGAGCTTGTCGACATGGGCATTCTCGTCATCGAGCCGCTCACCTATATACGGGGACGGTCGATCCACAATCAGTATCTTATCATCGACGAGGCGCAGAACCTCACCCCGCATGAGATCAAGACCATCATCACGCGTGTCGGCGACGGGACCAAGATCGTTGTGACCGGCGACCCGTACCAGATCGACAACCCGTACATCGATTCCTCGTCGAACGGTCTGACCTACCTTGTCGAGCGGTTCAAGGAGCAGACCATTTCCGCGCATGTTACGTTTACAAAAGGTGAAAGATCACGGCTTTCGGAGCTTGCGGCGAATTTGCTGTAAAGAAAGGTGATTTGCTGCATGCGTTTTTTCCTGGTTTAAATGGTGTTTTCCGTGATTTCGCATTATATTATAAGAGATGTAAAGAGGAATGAATTAAAAGAAGGTGCGCATGAAACGGAAATCGTTTATTTTCGCCGCGATAGCGTGTTGTTTCACTGTAATACTGCTCCTGACCTGCCAGAGCCTGATAAATCCTGAAGCCGGTAACGCGAAGGCCACGGTTTTCTCGTGGAGCAGCCTGAATACTATCCACGATACTGCCAGCATTAACGATACGGTAAAGGTGATCGTAACATATTCGAATCCGACGAGAAAAATCAAATTGATTGAATGGTATGTCGATACCCTGCAAACGCCGCTGCAGACGAAGATTGACTCTTCTAAGTCCGGCAGAGATACGCTGACGTATTACTGTCCGGCGCAGGCTGGACTTAAAAGACTTATAGTGCAGGCGGTTGACACGGCAAATACCGTATGGAAAGATACGTTTAAGCTATGGGTGATTCAGGATGCACCGGTAGCGAATGCGGGAAATGATACTGCCGTTGAACTGAATGATACCATACGATTGCACGGCAGCGCGACACAACGGTTCGGGACCATAGTCAAGTGGGAGTGGAAAATAGGATCTGGAAGTTGGAACACGACGGCTGGCCCTGATACGTGGGCTATAATGCCGTCTGCTGACCAAGTATATACATGCAGCCTTGCGGTGACGGACGATGATGGAAATAGAAGTATGGCTAACAAACTGATATATCCATTTCTGTTAAGTGTGTCTGGAGGAGGAAACTCCAGTTTTATTCTCAAGAGGACTGACGGTACCTTGTGGGCGTGCGGTAATAACAGATACGGACAGCTTGGCACCGGTGATACGATAAGCAGATCTGTACCGGTACAGGTCATGAGTGATGTGCGGAGCATGTCAATGGGAGGTTTTCATAGCTTGATCCTTAAGAATGATGGAACCTTATGGGCCTGTGGATCGAATAATTTGGGACAGCTTGGCACAGGTGATACAATAAAGCGACTTTTGCCTATAGAGGTTATGAGTAATGTCCAGAGTATGTCTGCAGGGGACGGTAGTAGCCTAATCATCAAGAGCGATGGCACACTATGGTGCTGTGGGTGCGGTATCGGCTCCTGGGCGTGGACGCCGAGATTCATATGTGATAGTGTGCGAAGTGTGTCTGCAGGTTATATCTACTGTTATATCATGACTGACGGCACCCTATGGGGATCAGGGGGATCAAGTTCAATAACTGATGTTCAGAGCGTATCGGTTGGAGAGTATGCTCATACTTTATTTATTAAAAACGATAATACACTCTGGGGATGGGGGGCTAATTTTTACGGCCAACTCGGCACCGGTGATACGATAAGCACGTCCGTACCTGTACAGGCAATGAGCGATGTGCGGAGTGCGGTGGCAGGTGATGTCAGCAGTCTGATCCTGAAAAACGATGGTACGCTGTTGGGATGCGGGGGGGACTATGGCGTAACGCCGATTCAACTCATGAGGGATGTTCAGAGTATGGCTATAGGTTGGCCTTCAGATTTGATCGTGAAGAATGATGGTACTCTATGGACGAGTGGCCATGGAACGCCGGTACGAATTACTTTGCCGTAACAGATAAAGCGGACTCGTTCAGCATTTCCAATTTATTTAACAAAATATCCGTTATTCTCTCAGGAGCAAGCTTCCCATCAAGCAACCATCTGACGATCAGCACATGGCAGCCTGGCGAAGTCAAAGGAACCACTATCGCCATCTGGCAATGCCTTTAATTCTCCTCACAGCATTGTGCATCCGCCTGCCCCTTCTGCCTTCCGCCGAAAAAATGCATTTCAATTATATCGCCGATTCGCGGATGTACGCGGACAAGGCGATGCTCATTCTGGAAGGAAAGCCGCTGGAGCGTGTCTGGCACCAAGGGCCGCTCTATCCCTATTTCCTCGCCGGAATATGTTCGGCAGCAGGCCGGAAATCAATGTACCCTGTGTTGTTCGCTCAGATGCTACTTGGACTTTGCAGCATTTCTCTGGTATACGCAATATCCATGAGGGTTTCCGGTTCATGGGCAGCGGCCTGCATAGCTGCACTCTTGCTCGCGCTTTATCAGCCCATGATTTTTTATGAAGAGATGATTTTAATGGAGTCGCTGCTCACGTTTCTTTACCTCGCTTTGTTGTTGGCGATTATCATGGCGGAGACGAGTAGTAAAAAAAGAGTATGGTTTGCCGCAGGGTTGATCTTGGGCATTGCGGCGCTGGGGCGGGGGAGTATTCTGCTTTTTGCACTGTTTTACCTGGGGTTCAAAGCAATACAGAGTATAAAAATCAGTTCATTGGAAGGGAAGAAAGCCGCGTATATCCGTCTCGCGCTTTTTGCAGCCGGTACGGTGCTGGCTGTCAGTCCTTTGACCATACGAAATTCAATTGTCGGGAAGGATTTCGTTCCTCTGGCGGCCAATTACGGGATCACCTTTTACGAGGGAAACAACAGGTTTGCTAAGGGGAAATATATGGATCCGCCGGGTCTCAATATCGACCAGGATTTCACAGGGGAGAAGATCGCCTCCTTTATCGCCAAACGGCCGCTCAAGCCATCGGAAGTTTCACGGTTCTGGATGGGCGAGGCCTGGAAGGAAATTAAACAGGCGCCTTTCCATTTTGCAGGATTGCTCGGATTGAAAACAGCATATTATTGGAACCGCGCCGAAATACCGAATGCCGAATCATATTCTTTCGCGAAACGATACGCAATTTTTTATTCAATTCCGTTGATCGGGTTTCCGATTGCGGGAATATTCGGCCTGCTCGGTATCGCACTGGCATTGAGGCAGCGGAGAAAAAGCGCCGCAGTGCTTCTGTTTTTTGTCGCTGCACACATGGTGTCGGTAGCCATGTTTTTCATCGCGGCGCGATATCGCATCAGCGTTGTTCCTGTGCTGCTGATTTTCGCCTCCATGGCAATTGTTTATGCCGTGGACCTGATTAGAAAAAAACAGAACAAAAAACTTGCGTTGTACGGTATTACGGCAGGCTGCGCCGCATTATTCGTTTTTTTCCCCTGGCAAGGTCTTAGCAATAAAAACTTCCTTGCGTCTACCTACAACAACATTGGATTATTTTATTCCGCGAACAATAATTTTACTGCCGCCCGGCAATACTACGAATCAGCGATGCGTGAATGCCCCGACTTCTGGAAACCTTACAACAACCTTGGAAACCTGTACCTGGCTCGCAACGAAAAAGAGAAGGCATTGTCCTGCTATTTGCAGGGTCTGCAAAAGGGATTTCCGGACGATTCCTGTGCAATGTTTATCCACATGAGTCTCGGAACTTACTATTTGAAAGAAGGTAATATAGAAGAGGCCAGGAAGCATTATGCCCAGGCGTCGCCTTATGTACCCTATTCCCTGATGATGAGGCAACTCAGTAATGAATTGAAGTTTTAGAAACGGGCATGGCGATCCTTTTTATCGTTATATACTAGAACGATAACCACCTGCCTATGCAAGGTTTTCTGGAGGGTTCAATTAAAATTCGGCAGCCCTGACTTCCACTGTGGCCAGCGGGAACCTATAACCTGCCATTTGAACATATCTTTTTTACACAGGATGGAGACCGGCTCAGGATCGTTTTCTTTACCCACCAGGTCTTTCATTCCCTCAGCCCATTTACCATGGACCCACACCTGCAGGTCGGCTATACACGTATCTCTTCCTGTGGTGATGTTTATAATACGGTAATCTATTTTTATATCGTCGAATTGGGAAAAAATGTATTTAAAACTTTCATGCAAGGAAGCATAGCTGAAGCCGAGATCATCCCGGTAATAGAGCCAGATAAGGGGAACAAGTTTATCCAGATTTTTTTCTTCAATAGCTGCGTGACCCTTTTGCAGCAGAGTTTCGACGGCTTTTTTTCTGTCGGGATGATAGAACAGCAGTATCCCTAACGTAAGGATAACAATAGAAAGAAGAGTTGTTCTGATACGGTGCTGGAACATTATTTTTACGCCTGGATTATTACAGCAATCTTCAGGATGTTTCCTTCAGGAAGTTGCCGGGAAGGCGGAAGCGGGTTTGGACGCTTCATCAAGAAGGCGACAGCCTTCCATCAGGAGCAGCGTTGTGGTCAGGGTGATTTCAGGATTTTCAACTTTAACTTCTCCGGGATTGAAAGTAAATGTACCCTGGTTGAATTTTAGTGTCTCATAGACGGCCTGCTCGCCGTTTTTATCGTTAAATCGTGCAGCAACTACCCTTCCGTTACTGATTGAAAAGATTCCCTCACCCCACGTAGTCTTGAGCCCTAGCATTCCGCTCTTATATCCAGTTTCGAGCATCTGGAAAAGTTCAACAGGACAGAGATGTGCCAGGTCGCCGGCAAATCCGGGCGAAACTCCGGCCGCCGCGATGTCGGCGACGTTGATTATCTGAGTGACCTCACACTGATCGCGGTCTCTCAATTCTTTGAACTCGTCCATGATGATAGAGGGATTGCCGACAATCCTGACAGTAAGTACAGCCGATGCAACTCGTATTTTATCCCAGTCGTTCAGAAAGTGAGCGCGGTTGGCTGGAAGCCGGGCGTTGTTGAGATAGGTCCCGTTTGAGCTGCCGAGATCGCAGATACAGTACCCTTTCTGGAATTTCAGCCACTCTATTTCCGCATGTTTCCGGGAAACGCGAGGTTCGGTCAGCAGGATGTCATTTTCCACCGCACGCCCGATGGTCGTTTTTCCCTTGGCGGATATGAGGATTGGCTCCTCAGGGTATCGTACGAGGAATAAGTTGTTGCCCATTATTCTCTCCAGTGCATAATATAATAAAATCCTTAAAGAAAAGCGTTGCGGCAGAACGATTTTGTTGAGATATACATTATACCCGACGTATAGTATTTTATGGACATGGTGCTTACCGCGATAAACATAGCGCCAAGGAGAGCTTTATTTACATTTCTGCAATAGGGCAGGATTCACATCGTTTTGAGCCTGAAGGCTCTGCAAAGCCGCTGGTGCTCGGGGGCATAACGATTCCGGGATGTATCGGGCTTTCCGGAAACAGCGACGCCGACGTTGTTCTGCATGCGGTCACCAACGCGGTCTCGGGTTTACATGGCATGCCGGTGATCGGCACTATCGCCGATGATCTCTGCCTGAAAAAAGGCGTCCGCGACAGCCGGGTGTACCTTTTAAAATCCCTTGAAATGCTGACGAAGTACAAACTTCTGCATGTATCGGTTGCCATAGAAGCGGCACGTCCTCGTCTTGCAACTTTTCTTCCGGCCATGCGGAAGTCGGTGGCGGGTGCTCTCTTGTTAGCGGAAGAGCACGTCGCCGTCACTGTTACTTCCGGCGAGGGCCTGACAGCGTTCGGCAGGGGAGAAGGGATTCAGGTGTTTGCGATAGTAAGCGCAGAAACGGAGAATTTGTAGAAGAAAATTAAATTTTTAAATTCGCTCTTAGGGAAATACCAGCACCTTGTGAAGCGAGGTTTTTTTACCATTGCCCGGTGAGGGTGCTTGGGTTACGAAAGCAGTATAGTAGCCGGGAACCACTGTTTTACCGTAACCGTTGGCGAGCTGCCAGATGAATACATTGACGTACTGGCTGAAGGATTTATCCTGGGAACTGGCGACAAGGCTGCCGTCAACTGAGTAAATGCGTATTTCCTGAATCCCATTCCCCTCAAAACGAATGAATTTTTTCGCCCGGATATGGCCGGGATTTGGAAAAATGACCAGCGAGGTATATTCGGACCAGAATACTCCGTAGGTTCCCGGTTGAGTGATGGTTGTTTTCCATGAGCGCCATAACATTGAATCGGCCGGGGGTGGGGCGGTCACCATGCTCCATGATGAAGATAACGAGTCCCACCGAAGTACCTGGATCGAATCGCTCGTGATGCCGTTTTTCGTGCTTAGTGCTGCGATATGCGCCAGTGGGATCGAGAAGGTGCAAGAAATCGTAGCGTCACTTCCCCAGAACAAGGGGAAATTGATGCGATAAAGAGATGAGATCATAAGTTTCGCATTGGGAATTTTATATAAAGATGGGTTTACCATTTCTACGGAAAGTGAACATGCCAGATCGTTTTTTGCCGTCAAATCAACCGTTATGGCACTCTGGCTGTCAGGGGAAACGAGATGAATTTTCTGAAAGTCTCCGCGGTGATAGGTAACCGGACAGGTTTGGATCGATACCGATGCATTATGGCTTGCAGTGAGGTCGCCGTTGGTTACGATAACGAGCGCGTCGTGAAGGGAATGCCATGATGGAATTTCCATCGCTGCAAGCATATTGTTTGCAAATGTAAAACGTACGGTCGAATCTGTTCCGTTGAGTCTTTCAAAAATGCATGAAGCCGACCAGGTAGGGTAGGCGGGCGCTCCGGTAGGTTGGTCTCCCTGAAAAACAAGGCCAAGAGTGTCACCCTGTACTTGCTGAACTTGTGCTGGTTGCAAGGCAAAGACTTGCATACCATACGGATTTACCGGTTTGGTGAGTTTCCCGGTTGTTGCAATAGTGTCGTTACTATAGCTCCATTCAGGAAGTAAGGGGGCATCGTGTATAAAAATGCCGGTAACAGCTCTGGCGCCGGTAAAAAAACTCTGTGTATGAAAACCGTTCAAGACATCGACCCAGTTTTTTCCCAGCGATGAAGATACGGAGCGAAGGTCTTCATAAAAGTTAACCGGGGCATTATAATCGTTAAAAAAGATGTGCCGGATAAAGTCATTATCAGGGTCCGGGCTGTAAAGTTCATGTAAAAATTTAGTGATCAGTGAATTTGTATACACCGTCGTGCTCATATCCGATGGGTCGAGCATGGTGATGGTAGGGTCATCGAAATAGGCCCCCGTATACTGGATGTAATCATGTACATATTCAAAAGCCAAACCTTCCATCATTACGGCTGTTCCTTCAATCCAGCTTAACGGAAAAGAATCAGGAATGCCGTCTATATTAAGGTTCCATGCCATGGCGAATTGAATTGTGTGGAAGAATTCATGAGCGCAGGTGACTCGTGCCCCGCTGTAGGGCACCGTATCATATCCCGTTCCGGCCCAATCCGGATCCGACCACTCATTCCGTATTTCTATGTGGCTTGAGAAACCTTGTGATGCAACCGGGTCATCGGGAAATGTTTCGCCGTACCATCCGGGACTCATTGTGGTGATGACAACTTTAAATCTATTGGATCCGTGTGTTGCATCCTTATAGGGTATAGGCTGAACATATTGAAAACGATTAATCTCCATCGACCACGCGCTGTCGAGGGCCCACGCGACTTCATCAACATAGTCGGGGACTCCATTGGGCTGATTGTTTTTCGGCCGCCAGTTGTTCGGTACGCCGAATCCGTAATTGTCTGCAGGAGCTACGCTCCCATCGAGTGTGGTAGTGTAATAAACTTCGAATTTACCGCTTGGCGAAATATAATAAGTATAACCATCGGGGATCTGTGTCGCCTCTTTGTAAAGTTTCATGAATTCCGGACTGAGGCTGTTCCAGATCTTGGCAAGTGCAAATAAATCGCTTTCATTTAGCTGGTTTTGTGCGGTAGCAGGTGAATGAAAACGAGTGAGTTTTCGTTGCAGGAATGGTGTTAAGCGCGCTTCCAAT
>JBEKUX010000023.1:0-41318 GCA_049514575.1 Chitinispirillaceae bacterium
CCGCCGCTTTTGCCCATGCGATATACCGATTCACCGTATTGAGAGATAAAAACCGGTCGGTATGTTTTACTTTCGTTTTCCGCAATAGCAAAAGGTACTGGTCAAATTTATTCCGTAATTCCGAAACTTCCACGTTTCCAATATCGCTTTTCAGCTTATCGAAATAGGTCACTGAAGCCGGATCAACGGCGTTCCGCTCAAGATAGTATTCAATTACGTGCTTAAAGGTCGTGAGTGTCAAAGAGCCTTTTTCTTTTACCCGTCCCTGAAGTTCCTTTCGGATTTCCAAGTATCGGGCTTCCGCTGCTTTTAGTCCGCCCTGTACTCTTTGACGTTTTCTGAATGTCGTACTACCCTTAATTACTCGCACGTCAAGAAGCCACAAGTCGGGCTTTAGCTGCTTTAGGTTCATAGAAGTCTTTCTCCTCTATGAACACATCGGCACGTAATGAATATACGCCAGATGTCCTTTGAAGTCAACATAGCGCCTTTTAGCCCTATTTTAAAAGAGTGCCGTTCAAAAGCCGCTTCTGGATTTCCAGCCGGGGAAACCGGTTCAATCTTCCAACCTTTATCACCGGGATTTGCTTCTTTAATGCCCATTTTTCGAGTGTACGCTTCGGGATTCGTAATAGTTCCGCGAGTTCTTCAGGGGTGTAGAATTCGGGTTCAATACCTGAATTGTTTTTCTTATCTACTTGGTAGGTTTCCATTATTCAACTCCTTTTATTTTTACAATTGGGAAAGTTGTACTATGGTAAATCTTGGCAAGAAAATCGGCAATCCATCTTTTAACTTTAGGGGAATTACTTTCTTCGTCTTTGCACGGCTGGCGTATATAACCTTTTTTAAATCCAATAAAAATATAGTTTGATAAGTTATCCGCGCCTTTTGCTCTGTAGAATATTAATGCAGCCTCATAATCATTGTTACCGCAATTTTTAAGCACATATTTCCAGAGATGTTCTGGAACTGACTTTCCATTTATTTTGCTAATAAACGTGTTTTGTTTTTTGTTATTATCATTATTACCCTTCTTAACATTATTGTTTGTCGCCCTTTGTCCGCCCTCTGCACGCCCTTTGATTGCCGTGCTGTCCGCCGTTTTGTCCGCCTCACTTTCTATGTTTATGTCGAAAACATCTTGATTTATAAGCTTTGCAATCGTTCCCTTGTTCGCCCTTCTGAATGTCGCATACCCCCACCGCTCAAGCCTTTTTTTAGCTTCTCGGTATTCTTTTTCAGTAAGGCCGTAATTTTCAAAATCACCAATTAATGCTTCACCAACTTCCAATTGAAAAGAACAACTATTAATCCAATCTACTCCTGCCGTGCGTCTTGCCCTCCATGCAATCACGTATAGCAGAGAAAGAGCATTCGGGTCTCTGTTTATTTGTTTAGAAGCGTCTGAACGGTAGGCTATGAAAAAAGTATTCATGCAATTTCGGCTTTATTTTTTTCCGCTTCCGCCATTGCATTTTCAAGCCGCCGCCTTTCCTCATCCGTAAGGATAAGAAACCCGTTTAATTTTGATGAAGCAACCCCCGGCGGGCAACCGATTGCATTGCCGCATTCTCTGTTGGTCCATTTTAGTCGCCGCTTGCGTTCCAGTAAATCTTTTTGCACCTGATATATCATCAACTCCTCCTTTTTAAAATGGGTAATAAAAAAAGCAGATAGTCTTTCGACCATCTGCTTAATAATTTACCCTAAAAAACTTCACAATGGTTGTGAAGTGCCTGCGAAGTCTAAGCGATTTCCTTGTAATTTTAAATCACTTTTTTTTACCGAACCATTCAATTCTCCTTTTAGAATACCATTCCCTTTTAACCCCGAATATTTCAGCCTTGTCTTTATCAGACCATTCAGCATCTTTGGTAATTTTTTCCAATTCTCCTAATAAAGCAGGCGTTAATTTTTTTCCATTAAACCGTTCCTCTAAGGCTTGAATGGTATTAGTGTCAGTCATTTTATAGCTTGTATTAACTCTTGGAAATTCAGAACTGCTTTCTACTTCTTCTGTTATAATGTCATCACCATTTTCTTCCGGAGTTTTTTTTGTATTGTATAAATCATCAAACAAAGACGTTATAGATTCGTAGTTTAAAATATCTGAATTGGCGTATCCAACCGTCAAACATTCGGTTCTGTTTTTTGAAATATTTAAAACATTAAAATAATTCCTTATTGGTAAACGACCAATTAGCTGAAAACATATTTTTAATTGAAAAAGTGGTATCTTTAATTCTTTACTTATCTCTGCGAATGTTAATATCCGTTTAATATCCTTGTTCTTTAAAAGGTCATCCTTCATGTATCGAAGGATTTTATCAGCCCATATTATGAAATCGTTCTCTGGTTCAAAAGAATATATGCCATAAAGTGTAAGCCTTCCATTACAGATTAATCTCGTATCGCTAATAAAATCGCTATACGATTGCTTTGAAAGCTTCGGGTGATGGTTTACAAGAATTTGTTCCATAGCAAGGAATGTGTCTTGGCTCAAACTGGTCATAAATTCAGAAAACCATATCTCTTTTTCCTTCTCTTTCGTGTATTTATTTACAGAATCGTTCATTTTTCACCTAAATTGCTTAATAAAATGGCTGATTTATACAGGAAATTAAGCATAAACATGCGAACAAATCGCTTTTTAACGCATTTTTAAGGCATTTAGACGCAGACAAGGCGCAGACATGACACGGACACCGCACAGACCTGACACAGACGAAACGTAGATTTAAAGCATTTTTTGCTTTAAAGCCCTATTACTTTCGTGCATTCTCTTTTTCTCATCCCATGATTCATCAAATCTGAACGTCTGCCGGAATGCGCGTTTCTTTTTTCCGCTTTGCCTTCCGAATAATACCTCAAAATCAAGAACCGCTATACCCCCGCCGAATGCTAATGCTACTACATCAATATCCGGAAGTTCATCACTCCACATTCGCACTTTTTCAAGGGAATTATCGGGTAGTCTTCTGCGAAGATAAATATTAAAATGATAATGATGTGCCGAAACAATGGCTGACTTTATCCGCTCGTAAAATCTGCCTTCCTCATTGGAATCAAATTGCCCGCACCAATTTTCCAGTTCGTTATTGTCGTCAGTTTGTTCGATCATAGGTTTGCTTCTTTAGCTAAGGGATGGATACACTATGCTTTCATTTATTCATATTGCTCATACCCGATTTAACTTCAATAAATCACAGAGAATCAGATGCTCTGAAAGAATGCCAAGCTCAGCACCAAAAGAAGTTTTAACAATTACTCTGCCGTCACCATCTGAAGAGATAACGAAAAACTGCAAATCGGACTTTTGCCTTTGATAAGAAAATAGTTCTTCTTCACCTCCCAAAATTATATAAGAGTCATCGTATTTATTGATAACGTCCTTAAAGCTTTGAACAATGTGAGGGTTTACAAAAACATTGTTGAAAATTTTGATAATGGGTTCAAGATTTGAAAGGCCGTTTTTTATCAGAACTACCCGGTCTTTGTCTTTATCATATTTGAAAGGCGCTTCGGCATAATTTGGCAGCGCGATATTGTATACCAAGCCGTCGGAAGGGGGCTTAAAACATTTTTTGACAAAAATATTTAAATGTCCACCATTTGCTTCAATGGTAGACCGCATCATTGAAATCTCACGTTTTTCTTTATTATTGGCTGGAATAAATTCAGCGTTGTTTCCATCCTCACAATATTCGACCACATCTTTAATATCATCGTCAATAATAAACAGAACCGCGCAAATGTCTTTGTATAACCGAAGGTTAATCGCAGTGCTTCCTTTGGATACTGAGTAATTAAGAAGCCTTTTAATCACATCATTCATGCGGTCTTTATCACAGTAGATAATTTGTTTGTCAGGAAAATCCAGAAAATGGAAACAGTTTTTCTTTTCCGCAAAAAATGTTTCTATAACAGTTTTAACCATTTTTACAAGGTCAACAGAAGAGCTACCCTCGCTTTCCATTATCCTTTTCTTTGACATGTCGAGCAATTCATGGTTGAGATTAAGAAGATTGTTCACTGTCGTGATTATCTGCCTGCATAAGACGTGATTGTTTTTTGTGGCCGATTCTTCAAGAATTTTTTCAGTGTGAAAGAGCACTGAAAAAAGGGAGTTCCTCATTTCATGGTTTAAAATGGCAGTGGATTTTCCCACGCTTATTAAAGAGCAGGCTTTCTCAAGGTCAACATAGGCCAGATTCAGTTTCGTATGTTCGTTAATCAGAAATATGAGGCGTTCAGTGAACGCATACACGGTTATAATACCGAATCCTATAACTCCGAAAATAGAGAAGCTCGGAATGTGAAGAAACATGTAGCTATTCATCAGGCTGAGATTGAGAAAATCGACCAGCCCGCCGATAAGAAGAACACCGAATCCGACAATATGAAAGGTGAACGTCCTTTTATCGAAACCTTTGCTTAGCTTGCGGTTATGCAGGATAAGGTAAATAATAGAAATTATGGAAAGGACAAAATAAGGGCCAAATATGAAATTGTACGGCGCAGTCAAAACAACTTGGTCGTTACGCTGGGCGAGCATCAACCCAGAAGCAAAGAGAATGCAGTTTAACATACTCAGAAAAAACATAAATACTATGAATTTTTTATGAATCCTTCTTGCTAAAAGGTCTATGTGTAGACAGAGGAAAGGCGGGATAAGACAGAATACAATATGCTGAATGCTGGTGAGATGTGCGCTATGATAAGTCCCGTATTTATTCCACAAATCGAACGAGGTAAAAATGCACAGAAGGATAAGATTAATTCCAAAAAAAATAAAGCTTCTGTTGAATTTCGTGCGGACTTCAATCACGATAAATGCTATCGCAATTACGAATAATCCAACACAACAGCCCCTTAAAATTTCTTCAACCATAATCAGCCTTTAGAATATTTCTCACCTCAAAGACCTATAACTATATTAAGCCAGTATAGAAACACGAAACAGATTTAATTGTTTCGTCTCCCGCATTTCCACTCTTCCAAACGGGAGGTCGCTGTGCTTTTAAAATCCCCGCTTTTTATACTTTTTTTCGTTGCTCTGACTACCGGTGCAGGCATATCATCAGCTTCCCTTTATATGCGAACGCCCTTGGATATTGTGCTTATTATCACGCTCGCAGGCATAACCTTCGCCGTATACGGGATCAACAGATATACCGATACAGAAGATTCCGTCAATGATAGCACTAAAGCCGAATTTTTTAAAGAGCACTCGTATCTTTATATTGTTTCGATACTGACACTCGTATGCAGTGCCGGTCTTTTATTATTTACAAAAAAATTTACCGTCTATCATTTCGTCTTAATATTTCTTGGCGTTGCATATTCCATAAGAATGATTCCTACATACAAAAAAGGGGGCTTTGTCCTCAGCAGGATAAAGGACATCCCTTTTGCAAAAAGCATATCCGTATCTTTAACGTGGGGGACATCATATTTCGCAATAAACTGGTTCATCTATCCTTCGGCTGTTTTTAATGGTTATCATATCGTATTGCTCATGCTCAGTTTCATTTTAGCGTGTTTTGTAAACACTAACTTCTGCGATGTTCTGGATGTTGTCGGCGATTCTCTTCAGAAAGTGCCTACACTCCCGGTGATGTTCGGCATAAAAAACACTTACATTTACGGTATGCTCATTCCCTCGCTATTATTTTTTGTGTTGGTGATGTATTCTTTTTTTACCAGACAGATAGCCTTCCCCCTCTTGATGTTCCTTCTTTTGAATTTATTCTATCCCTTGGTTTATATCTCGTTAAACAGCCTGAAAAAATATTCGCGTTCGGTTATTGTCCCTGTTACTGATATGTCGTGCGTTATTTTCCCAGCCGGTCTTTTTATTCTTTACTTCGCTGGGTATTAATATTTTTCAGAATTCTGCCTTAACTTCAGCAACAGGTGTCGTAGTAAAACCGTCAGAGATGTAGAATTTATCTGTTGATGATTTCCAGCCTTTGACTCTTAAGCCGAAAAAATGCAGCGGGGAAAAATTGTTGTGATACGAAAAGTGAGTTACAATTTTTAGCTCGTTTTCAAAAATCGCAAACCGAATGATTTTTTCTATTTCAAACGGCATGTATACTGCGATTGATTCAATGCTCGTCCACTTTGAGTTCTCAATGGCGTTTATGTATTCCTGCTCCCTGCCTTTCGTATATACAAAGCCTTCTTTCAGAAAACCGCCCTCCCTTATACGAGCGCCTCCCCTTATTTTATTCTGTTCAATACTGAATGCCTTATTAAAGTCAGGGTCAAACTGTGCGACCTTGCCTTTAATCTGTTTTGTCTGGCCGTTGGGAAAATGAAGGGTGTAGTCCTCTTCAGGAAGTGCCTGCGCAATGCTGAAAATTCTTTTCCCGCTTGTGTTTTCTATAACTTTGAATGACTCTCCCATAAGTGCGAACCCTTAATATTCGTACACTACTCAACATGTGCAACAAAAATAAACTGGAATTGGCACGCATAAAATTAATTACAAGCCGTGCACAACGTCAATTTAAGGTCTATTCGGCGTTGTATAAATCGAGCTATTGTATGCAAAGAATCTCTTTGAACTCCGAAGGGTGCAAATCTTCAAAGTCCTTTTGCGGAACTTTCAGATAATTCCATGAAGCGCCGGTCAGTCTGGTCGCATGGCCGCACCAGTTCCGCGCCGATTCGTCTTTCAACTGCACGTTGATGTCTTCGCGGCCTTTTGTTTCTATTATCCAGTGTGTGCCGTCCTTTATTCTTGCGACAAAATCCGGGAAATAGTTGCGGACGTTCGCAAGCGAATCGGTATACTGGATACAGAAGCCGAACTGTTCCGGCAGCTTTGAGAAAAACATAACGTCTTCGGCGCTGTCCAGAAACGACGCGAAATTTCGCTCATATTCATTATGGCAGGCCACGTAATTAAACACCGTTTTATCCGATTCCATGACTATGCGGGAAAACGGAAACGGCGGAGTAGATGAGAGCGGACGACCGGAATTAACGATTTCCGGTTCATTTTTCTCTACAATAAGTTCACGCAGAAGTTTCTCAAATTCCTTTAATACCACGAAACAGGCGATATTGCTGCCTATCGCCTTTATTACTGCCGGGTCGCTCAAATCGACCATCCTGCCGAAAGCTTTATATATAAAAAATTCCCGAAGTTTCGGGGCAAGCGCCGCGAATTGAGAAGGAAGTTTGATGTCCTGAGAAATCCTTCGTGCATAATAGCCAATGATCTCCTCGGCGGTCTGCGCGTGCGGTATTTCGTATTCCCTTTCAAGCAGTTTTTCATCGGTCAATATGTCGCGGCCTTCGTAAATGAAAGTTTTCGTCTCACTGAATTCCTTTGACGTAAGAGGCAATGGATTCGTTTTTATCCGGGTTATATCTATGCCCGCGATCTCTTCGGCAAGAGATTTCTTGCGGGAAAGAAGAGGGGTCATTTCAGGAATGGAAATATCGGCCTTTATTTTTTTCTGCACCGGCGCAATAACGATAATTTTGAGTTTGTCCTTGCCGATCTGGAAAGTATCAAGGCTCAGGTCTTCTATTTTCTCCAGTTCTTCCACGAATTTGAGAAACGCCTTGTTGCCGATAATATCAACCCGTTCCGTGTAATCGCCGGAAAAATCCCTGAACATCAGGCGCAGGCCGCGGCCTATGGTCTGTTCCGGCAGTATGTTCGCCTTGGAAGTATAAGGCCGGAGGCCGACCACTACGGTCACGTTCTGCACGTCCCAGCCTTCGCGCAGCATCAATACCGAAACAATCGCATTGACCGGCGATGATTCGAGGTCTACTTCCCGTGCAATTTTACGCGCTTCGTCAACATCGGTTTTTGTGATTTCTCCTGATCTGTCGGTATGAATGGTCAGCGTTTTGTCCCCGCCAAACTCGGAAGGATATTTTTTCTGGAGCCAGTCACGTATATCATCAGCCTCTTCGGTACTATTCATCATTATGAAAAGAACCGGCTTTTTTTTCAGCCCGGCAAGCTGGTCGCGGTATTCTTTCCAGCGCGCCACACCTGCGGCAAGAAAGCCGGAATAGCGAACGCTGGCAAGCGTAGAACGTGATTCTTCGATTTTTGAAATACCCTTGATAGGCCGTTTTACTATGCCGTCAGCAATTGCCTGCTTCAAAGGATAATCCGAAATAGTCCACGGGAAAAGCGCGCCTTTGGAATAGCGGGGCGTTGCTGAAAAATCGACCTGCGCCGTAACCGCTTTCCGGCCATTAAGACCTCTTATGAAGTTATTCCATTCATTCTCTTCGTCGTGAGTGTGGTGCGCCTCATCGTTAAGCACCATTACAAGGCCGTCGCGCTTGGCAATCCTGTCGTCGAAATCGGAAATATCGTGCTTCTGCGCCGGGGGAATATTGCCAAGCATTGCGGTCATTATGTCTTGTTCCGCGCTTTTTTTTTCTGTGCCGCGTTCGTAGAACTGCTGAATGTTGCTAAGGTACAACGCGCCCACGCTCGAAGACCGCTCCGTATCGCCGCGCATGTAATACTGCATGTCCCACCACACTCTGTAATGAATCGGCAGAAGCGGATCGTTTTTGAATATCCTGCCGTTTTCAAAATCTATTTTCAGCCGGTCGAATACAATAACGTTAGGCGCAAGAATCAGAAAAGTTTTCGCGTAATCCTTCCGGCTTTCCTTTATCGCGTTCGCAAACTGCCATGTAATCACGAGAGATATTACCTTTGTCTTACCGCTCCCGGTCGCCATCTTGATGCAGTAACGCGCAAAATCATCGTAGGGCGGCAAACGAAGGTCTTTTTGCGTAAAAGCGAACTCTTCGAGAAGCGCTTTCCGGGTCCGAACATTGCGTATCTCAAAAAGATAGATCAATGTCTCTATCGCCTCTTTCTGCGCTGGAAGGTATGCAAACGGCTTGCCGTTCGGAAGGAGATGATCGGAAAAAAACCAGTAATGCAGAAGTTCTTTTGTGGTTTCGGTCGCGCCTTTGTAGTTTTCGGCACGCCATGTCTTCACCGCTTCGCGCAATGCAGGCACGCACGGCGCGGTTCCAAGGATGTCCGTTGTGTCGAAAATATCCGGCGTTTTCTTTTTTTTCGCTCGTGCCATGATTACAGCTCCACCGCGAGCATTTTAGTCGTGTCGTTGCCAAGTATATCTATGACCTTGACTAAAACGGAGTATTTCCCCTTTTTCTCGTAGACATACGAGGCCGAAAGTTCTATGGCCGGGTTCTGACGCGAACGGTAGCTCTGCCACTGGTTGTGAAACGTGTCGTTCTTATAATCCCAGTCTATCGCCCAGTAGTCTATCCACTGGCTCCAATGGGTGATATTTTTCTGTACCTCCTGCGGCACGTCGTCCGGCGGCACTATGAAGTTTTCAAGTGTGACGGTAAGCGAAAATTTCGATTTTTTGGCTGTTACGTTAAGCGAAGCCATTTCAAAAAATTTGATGTCTCCCTGTTCCACCGCCTTCTTTTCCAACACTTCGCGGGGAATTTTCTTAAACTTAAGGTCTATCTTATTCGCCGCCGCGAATTGCAGCGAAGTTTCGTTTATTTCAAAGGCGAAATCCCAGCCTAAAACATCTATGCCGTTTCGGGCAATCTCCTTTTTCTTTCCGGCGCATTGCCAAAATTCGTTGATAATGGCCTTCACGTCGCCCATGCTCACAGGCGCGTCCACCGCGCCCACATGCACCATGCGACCGGCTTTTGCGCCGTGAAGATACACATAGCCCTTGACCGGCTGCGCATGGTACAGGCCGATGATAAATTCACGATAGGCTTTTTCCTGTTCAAGGCGGTTGTCCGGGTTGTGGAACTCCGCCGCGATCCACTGCTGGCGCTCGTATTTGCCGAGGTTCTGGACAACAAAGGGTTTGACGTTAGGAATTTGAAGGAGCCGCTTGCGCGTGGTGTGAATGGCGAACCGGCCAAGGTCGCAGGTGATCCAGCGGCGGTTGAGTTTTTCGGCTGTGGCGGCAGTGGTGCCGGAACCGGAGAAACAATCTAACACCAAATCGCCCTTATCAGAAGATAGCTTAATCACTCGCTCTAAAAGAGTTTCAGGTTTTTGAGTATCATAGTTTAAAATCTCAATATTTTTTCCCTTCAACGTTGCAATATCATTCCAAAGGTTGTTAACTGCTTGCCCTTTGTATTCATCAAGATAAATCTTCTTGTATATCTGCTTTGATTTATCATCAGGGAAATATAAGTATCCATTTCTGTCAAGTTCCTTCATTTTGGTAATTGGAATTGCCCACCCATTCGGTGGCATCTTGTAACCCTTATAGTCATACATCAAATTTGGTCGAGGGTTAGGACTTCTCATCACCGTGGCCTGAAAACGCCGTCCATTTTCATCAATTTTGCTAAAGTTTTGTTCAATATATTCTTCCGAGGGCATTTCATATTGCATATGAAACTTGTATTTATCTGTTTTGGAGTATAGAAGGATAGTATCAGTGTTAGTTGATAAACGGTTCATTGTCCCTAACGCCGAGCCCCCTTTCCGCCTCCAGATGATTTCATTTAAAAAGGTCTGGTATCCAAATACCTCATCAAGAATTGTTTTAACATAATGGACAACATGATAATCAAGGTGCACATATATACTTCCATCATCAGAAAGTAATTCTCTAAGCAATAAGGCCGTCTCATAAAACCATTGCAAATAACTGTCCAACCCTTTCCCCCACGTATCCCTATACGCCTTCTGCTCAATAATACTCGGTTCCTTTACAAAACTTACCCCTTCATTCTCTTCCGTCTCCGGATTATCCGGTATCGTCGCGGTAAACGAAAAATCCGCACCCGTATCAAACGGCGGATCAATGTAGATGAGGTTTATTTTTCCGGCGAATTCCGGCAGAAGCGACGGCAGCACGTATTTCTTGTCTCCCCATATAAGCCGGTTGCGCCATTCAGTGTCTTTGCCTGCGGAAAAAAGGTCGAGCATGGTCTGGCGCTGTTGCGTGCTTTCGTTTACCGTCTCCACGTTTTGAAACGGCAGCGCAATATTCACAGGCGCGGCTTTTTTTCCGTCCTTGTATTTACCTTCCCAGATTACTTCCGTCATTCTTATGTCTCCAATAACCGATTTGCTTTTTCAATTACACTATTTGGCAAAGGACGGATAAGAATTCTGAGCCGCTGATCTAAAATTTTATAATGAAACACTTCTTTCCCGGTTTTAATTTCCAAAAACAAATCAATATAGAGAGACGCTGGCTTTTCGCCTGCTTGACCGAAAGTTGAGAACAACCTGTCGGTTTCGAGCCGTCCTAAATCGAATGTCAATCTTTTTTCAACTGACTCGTCATGGCGGCATGGTATATGAAGCAGTTTGTCTCTATGGAGAACTCTATCAACTCCGACGCAAAGTTCAATAACCGCTCCCGTAATTAAAACATCGTAATAACTGTTGTTGTCCAAGTGAAGAAATGCTTCTATGTCGTATTTGTTACATTGTTCGTCAATAGTGCCTGATAAATGACCGGGAAATGAAAGCCTTAATCGGTCTTGTCTGAAAGGGAAGAACTTTTTTGTTAATGCCTTGTTAATTTGTATCATAAAAGAAAACGCCATCCTCCCTAAGAGATTGATCGCAATGTTTGTTACGGGCTCGTTCATTTGTTTTTGCCTTTCCAGATCATCTCAGTTATGTTTGGCCTTCCTCGTTTTGAGTCTGGCCATATAAAAAAAAGAGGCGCGAACTCCAAGTCCGCGTCTCGGTCGTAGGGGCACTACACCCTTTGAAACGAACGCAAAACAAGAAGCCGCGCCCTTTATGGGCGCGTTTCCGCTTAGAACGTCCGTTTCAGATGATAAAGTAGTGCTTTTCGACCGAAACGATTCTACACGTAAACGCAAATGTTAAGAAACTATTCTTTTGTTTTCTCTAAAAAACCCTTCCGTTGCTGTGTTGAAAAATGCCGTTATCGTACTGCTGATAAAATATTCTATGACAGGTAGGATGTAAAGCCGGGTAGGTGTGCGCTTTCTAAAAAAAAGAAGCCAGGACATCTCTCCCGGCCTCAACCCATCTTATTTACACTTACTTTGACGGCGAAGCATTTCCACGCCTTGGCGAAGATACAAGGTATTGAAAACTTCGTTTTAAACCAACGAAGAATAAAGCCCGTAGAGCCTTCCCCTGCGTTGAACATCCCAGAATAGCCCCTCCCCCGTGTTCCCTATGCTGTAGGGCTGCAATTGCGGTCAGAACTTGAAAATCATAAAAGATTGTGCCGTGTGTTCGGAAGATTGTTTGAGAATGGTTGACATACACAAGTGTCCAGTGGACACTTTTCCATCGTACAGGGGGGTATTCCGGCGTAATTAAGGGGTGATTGTGCAAATAGACCAGTGCTGGGAAAAACACTGTAAACCTATGATCTCTAAGGGAAACAAGAAAATGCCGAAGCTCGGAATCGAACCGAGATGGTATTGCTACCGCTGGATTTTGAGTCCAGTGCGTCTACCAGTTTCGCCACTTCGGCAGAGCCAAAAAGCAAGTACAAACTACTTTTTTCAATCGATGAATTGCAATACCGACGGCGGGAAAAATAATCCGGGAAATCCTACCCTTCCTCGTTTAACGGCCAGTCACCGCTCTCCTGTTCGCTGTCCTGGCTGCTGCCCTTCTCGTCAAAATCTTCCATGCTTTTCAGGTGCTTGATCGTATCATCAATGATTTCTTCGGCGTTCGCTTCTATGAAATCACCGATCTCTTCGGAATCGGCCTTGGTGTTTTCCCGCAGGTATTCAACGACCGAAAGACCGGTGGACAGCATGATGTTGCGCACCAGGTGCTCGTCGTACAGCCGGTGCCGGTCACTCTCCATGAGCGCTTCCTTCGGAGTTACCGATTTCTTCAGGAATAATGCTTGCTTCAGGCGCAGACACGTGCGGTTCGGCTGAAAATTGCACTTCGCTGGAATTTTCGGCCTGCACCGATTCGGGTTCCTGCTGTTCCATTTTCGGCGGCTCGGTCCGTTCAACCTCCTCAGCCTGCCCGTTCTGACGCACCGCGTCGGTTTCGACAGCTTCAACAGGCGCCGGAACCGCGGGCGGCGGGAGCCGGTCACGGATTTCTTTCAGCAACCTGATGATGAGATCGTTCTGCCGCATGAGGCGCTCGTTGCCGTTGTTTCCATTGGTGTCCCGTTTGAACCGGTCAAACCTCTTTCTCTGGTGCTGCGACGAAGGGTACGAGCTGTTCGAATTGTAATTAAAGCTGGTGCTCGGACTGTACCGTGTGTCCTGAAATTTAGGCTGATAGGGCTTGCGGCCCTGTGGATAAGGCGGCGTGCTGCGAGGGACTTCGTCGCTGTTCATCATGTACCTTGCTCCTTTCTCCGCAACCGGAGATTATTAATTGGTGGGACGGAATGGACTATCCATGTCCGGATAATTGTTCTACGTGTTTAAATTTTTAATTCACTGCTGTTGTCTGCAACAGTCTGCAACAGGTATTCCACATTATTTCTGAAGAATTATACTTTCACAATAGTGAAGATTGTAGAAAATCCGTTCTTTCGCTAACAACCGTTAAAATAGTAAAATGAAAACCGTTCCGGTCAATCGTGATGAGGCCTGCATTTTATCCATACGGGGCTTCCTGTTGATAGTATACAATTATCCCCCATTAAATAGCAAGCGTGCAAGCGCGGCATCCGCGGATACGGCATGATGAATCCGGATTTTACTTTGACATGCGCCCGAGAGAAATTTAAATTATCCGGCACGCAGTGTCCGCGACCCGGTCAAAACAAAGGAGTCATTCAATGAAAAATGTTTCAAGCACTTTTTTAGCCTGCATTTCGCTTATCATCATCTCCCTTATCCTGGCCCATGCGATCGTCAATCGCAACAAGGCGAACAGCACCATAACCGTGACCGGCCTTGGCAAGGAGGACTTTGCATCCGACCTGATCGTCTGGAGCGGGACTTTCTCCAGCAGGAACGCTGACCTCAAGACCGCGGCCGCTCAGTTGAACCGCGACCGGGAGACGATCCGGCATTACCTTCAGTCAAAAGGGGTCGCTGAGAAGCAGGTGGTCTTCTCGTCCGTCCTCATCGAAAAGGAATTTACCGAATCTCGCGACAAGGAGGGCACGAGCACGCAGAAATTCACCGACTACCATCTGAGCCAGGAAATCCAGATCGAATCCGAAGAGGTCGATAAAATCGACCAGGTGTCGCGGGAGATCACCGAACTCATCGATACCGGCATTGAACTGCGTTCCGAAAAGCCGCAGTACTATTATACGAAGCTGGCCGTCCTGAAGATCAAAATGATCGCCTCCGCAACCCGGGATGCCATGCTTCGCGCCACCACCATTGCACAGAATGCGGCCTGCAGGCTTGGGAAACTCCGCAACGCGAACATGGGGGTCTTTCAGATCACTGCCCAGAATTCGTCCGAGGACTTTTCATGGGGCGGCGCGTATAACACCTCATCAATGATGAAAACCGCGTCCATAACCATGAGAATGCAGTATGAAATAAAATAGAGGCCGCCGCAGTCCCCTAAAATACGCTCTCCAGGCACAAACAGGTCAGCTCGCCTGCAGTGCCCCAACGGGCGCACTCCCGCAGGTTTCTGCACCCTTCGCAGAACGTCGCAAAGTCAGGGGCGGATTTCAGGAGCGTACCGCGCGATTCGTGCAGCGCGAAAAGCTCCTTGAGATATTTTCCCGCGACGAGCCGGTGAAGCGCGTCTTTCTTTTTAAGTCCCAGCCATCCGAAAACACCCTTGTCGCTGCGTGAAGAGTTGCACGACGCGCAGGAAAGCACAAGGTTGTCCGGACCGTCGCTCCCGCCCCGGTCGCGGGGAATCAGATGGTCGGTTGTCAGAGCCTTCGCGGAACTGCCGCAGAAAACGCAGTTTTTGGGCAGTTCCTGCTCTTTCCGCCACTCCCGCATTGTGCTTGACATTGAGATCGCGCCGGACTTCAGGGCCTTGTACCGGTCCGTTACAAACCCGTAGTTTATCTCTCCATTGAGCGCGGAACGCGATATGAGTTTCGCGTATTCATAATAAATTTCGTCGGCAATGGTTTTGACGTATTTCGGAGGCATGAAAAAGATCTTCTGCAAAAGGGTGTGATGGATGAGAACAAATTATCACACATATCCGTTTATCATTAACAAATATTGTCGCGGCAGGTGACGTGTAATGCTTGTATCGCGGAAGTACTCTGATTTTAAATGAATTATCAACGGCAAACTGCGATCAAAAGCCCAATCAATTTCTCAACCGTTCATTTAATAATCAGCGAGGTCATGGTCAGGGAACCGGCCACCGGTTTGTCGTTGAAATAGTTAACCGACTCCCCTTCCTGCTTGAGCGCGAGGACATAAAGCATCGGAAGATAATGCTCGGGTGAGGGTATCGCCAGCTGGACAGAATTACCGAGTGACTGGTAATCGATCAACTTCCGGTGGTTGTTCTCGCTTATCAGCTGCTTGAAGATTTTGTCCGCCTCAAGTGCCCAGGTCAGACCGAACGGCTTGTTGAAGTCGCTCATGCTGCTTCCCCGAAACACTATCCGGCCCAGATTATGCACCATGTTTCCGCTGCCGATGATGAGCACTCCTTTTTCACGCAGGGGCGCCAGCTCGCCTGCCATGTCGTAATGGTCCTGCGCAGGTCTGGCATAGTCGAGACTCATCTGGACAACCGGCACATTCGCATCTGGAAACATCCGCTTGAGCACGCTCCAGCACCCGTGGTCCAGGCCCCAGTCGTTATCAAGACCGACGTCCGCTTTTTTTACGATGTTTTTTACTTCCTGTGCAAGCCATCTGCTTCCCGGGGCAGGATAGGTGACCTCGAAAAGCTCTTTCGGAAAACCGCCGAAGTCATGGATGGTCCGCGGCTTTTCCATTGCAGTGACAAGCGTCCCCCAGGTTTCCCAGTGCGCAGAAATACAGAGAATCGCCTTCGGGTTTTTCGGCAGAGCTTCGGCGGCCTCCTGCCAGCCAATTGAGAACTCGTTGTCTTCAATGGCGTTCATCGGAGAACCGTGGCCGATAAACAAAACAGGTAGTGGTTTTGTCATATTATATTAAATTGATATTGTTATAGTTATATTTGTTATATAATTTATAATATCATGCGCTGATAAACACGATTTCTATTGAATAGACACTGATAAAGTATATACACTATCCGGTCAGGTATTGTCAATAATTAGAATCAAATTCGAGAGAGAATGTGACTATAATTAATTACCCTGAAGCAGAAGGCAACTCACCCCTTGATCCCCTCTCTTGCTTGCAAGAGAGCCGTTCTTTGAATAGAGTAATCTATCCAAATAAGGCCTTTAGGGGGAAATCCGAAGGGAGAGGTGAGTTAAATCTGAAGCAAGCAGCATAGAATACGACCCATAGCAATCAACAATAAACTTCTTTTTAATTTATTTCTTAATTAATTTTACACGCGATGGACATTAACAAACACCTCTATACCGACCTTCTCCGGCACGCGTGCACAGCATACGAGAATCTTCCTGCCCTGCATATCAAGCGCGATGGCCGGTACCAGACGTGGACCTTTGCCGATTTCAGGCGCGACCTCAACCGGCTCGCTTCGCTGCTGACCGGGTACGGGCTCGAAAGAGGCCTTACGGCCGCGGTGATCGGCGAAAATTCTCCCGAATGGGTGATCGCCTTTCATGCGATCCTGCTTACCGGCGCCTGCACGGTGCCGATCGACCCGAACATTCCGCCGGCCGAGATCGAGTCGATCATGAGCATCACCGGCGCCCGGATCGTGTTCTGCTCGCCGGTGTACCTTGATCTGTTCCGCTCCCTGCAGGCACGGCACCACTCGCTCAAAAAAATTATCGTCCTCGGCACTTCCGGCGAAGAGAAAGAAGCTGATTTCCATCACTCTATCGGAGAAGGCGATCCAAGCCATGATGCGTTCGGCGGCCGCTTTTCTCCGGACGATCCCATGGTGATCATTTTCACGTCAGGCACGACCGGCAAGGCCAAGGGCGTGGTGCTGTGCCAGAAAAACTATACTGCGGTCGCCAACCATGCGATCCCGCGCATGGGCCTCGGTCCCGGCGACACCGTACTTTCGGTGCTGCCCCTTCACCATGTGTTCGGCTTCGCTGCAGGGGTTTCAGGCCCGCTGTGCGGCGGCATGGGCGTGGTGTTCGTGCCGTTCCTCAAGGGACCGCTCATCATCGAAGCGCTGCAGGACAAAGGGGTGACCATGCTGCCTGCCGTGCCCAAGATGGTCGCGCTTTTTTATGAGAGTGTGATGCACAATGTGAAGAAAAAAGGGCCGATCGTGACCGCCATGTTCTCGGCAATGCTGGGCCTCTCGACACTCCTCGGGAAAGCCGGGGGCGACAATTTCAGGCGCGCCCTGTTCTCCTCGGTGCACAAGGGGTTCGGCGGCAGGCTCAAGATGATCATTTCGGGCGGCGCGGCGCTCGGTAAAAAATACTGGAACGGCTTCAGGCTCATGGGGTTCTCCATCGTCGAAGGCTACGGGCTCACCGAGACGTTCGGACCCATCACCGTGTGTCCGGTAAGCGATCCGCGGCTCGGTTCGGTCGGTCCCGCGCTTGCCGAAAACGAGATCAGCATCGCCGGGCCGGACCCCGACGGCATCGGCGAAGTGCTGCTGCGCGGCTCCTGCGTGTTCGCCGGGTACTACAAAAACGAAACATTGACAAAAGAAGCGTTCGACGGCGAAGGATGGTTCCATACCGGCGACCTGGGCAGGCTCGACGCAGACGGGTTTCTCTATCTTTCGGGCAGGAAAAAGGACGTGATCGTTCTTGACACAGGTAAAAATGTCTACCCCGACGAGCTGGAAGACCACTATTCGCTCTCGCCCCGCATCGAGGAGATCGGCGTGTTCGGCGTGCTGCAGAACGATGTCGAGATCGTTGCCGCCGTCATCGTCCCGGCCAGGGACCTGCGGAAGAACGCCACGGTCAGGCAGGCCACCGACCTCCTGCATGAGGAACTGGTGAAAATGAGCAGAGACCTGCCGGTCCACCGCCGGATTTCCGATTTCGCGGTGGTGTACCATCCGCTTCCGCGCACCACCTCGCGCAAGCTGAAAAAACCGGAACTGCTGAAAATGTACAATTCAATCAAACGGAAAACCGCGTCGGCAGGCCGTCCGGCAATGGAAGAACAACTCTCGGTCATGGAAATGGCGCTCATGGAAACCGGCGGATACCGGGGCGTCATCGAAAGCATAGCGCACGTTGCGCCAAAAGTCGACGTGCGCGTCATCAATCCGCGCACCCATTTCGAGATCGACCTCGGCCTGGATTCGCTCCACCGGATCGAGCTTTTAAGCGCGATCGAGCGCACCTTCGGGATTGCGATACCGGAGGAGGTATTTGACAAAATGGAGACCATTACCGACCTTGTCTCACTGGTCGAGGAACAGAAGCTTGAAAACCGGCCCACGTCGGTGGAGCGGGTCCTGGGCCTGAAGGAACGGATACTTGACATGTCGTACTTCCTGCCGGAACGGAAAGGTAACGGCTTAGGAATTCTGCGGGGACTTGTTGCGGCGTTCGGCAGAACCAGGGCCGGGTTCGCCGAGCCGCTCGCTTCCCGAAACGGTCCCTATCTTTTCGTCTCTTTTCATTTAAGCAGCCTCGACGCGTTCAGGATGCTCCAAGGCCTGCCCAACGATGTCGCGGAAACGACTCTTTTCATGTCGGAAAGCATCAGCTACCCGTGGTTGCCCTATACGTTCTATTCCTCGAACATGGTCATGAACAAAAAAATAAACGACCCGATCGAGACCATTAAACTTTCGCTCGCCATTATCCGCGATAAAAAAAGTCTTATCTCATTCCCTGAGGGCAGACTTTCAGCCCCGGGCAGGCCGGGTGAATTCAAGTCGGGCGTCGGGCTTGTGGCGCGTGAGACCGGGGTGAAAATAGTCCCGGTGAAAAACAGCGGCACCGAACTGCACTTTGGAAAACCGTTTACTTTTGCCGATATCGCGGCCCGACACGAACTCGCGCAAAACGCCCCGCCAGTGGACATCGCGGCATATATCAGGAAGACAATTATTGAAATGCATTGATCCGATTTCTTTACATCTCTTCCCCGCGCCGGATGGTCCAGAAATCGTCAGACAGGTCGCGGCTTGCGAGATAGGCGAAGGGTATCGTGAAATAGCCGTTCATTCCCCAGTCCTGACCCCATGAATTGCGGACGATGAATCTTTTCTGCGTATCGTTATAGCCGACTGCTAGCACGGCATGGCCGCCGAGCTGACGTTCGCTCTTTTTCGGCATGGTGACCGTCCCTGTTTTCGCGACGCTTTGCGATTCAAAACTCTCATACACTGAAAAACCGAAAACAAAGGGGAACCCTTGGGCAAGACAGGCGCGCATCTGGTCAACCGTGTCGATGCGCTGATATGAAACTATCTGGTGGCAAAGACCTTCTCTGAAGCATGCGGCGCCGGGCCTGGTTTTAAACCTGCCGATGCTGTACGGCCATTTCGTTTCCGAGCATGCGCCGTAGTTGACCAGCGACTTTATGCCGTCGCGCAGCATTGCTCCGCTGTCCTGCGAAACAGTGTGTTCAATGGCCCTCTCGTTATAATAAACGAAGAGCCGGCTGAACTGGACCACGGGCAGATCATCTATCTTTTCCAGCACCTCAATCGCGCCGGTCAGGGCGTGCGCGGTGCAGCTCCCGAGCTGGCCCTGATCTTCGACCGGCGGGCAGAGCGGCCGCAGGTCAACGCTGGTCGGAAGTTTTGCAGTGACCCTGTATACCGCGGAATAGCGGATATCACGGTGATCCGGAAGGTCGGGAACCCAGCCGTATGAACGTGACTTCGCCATAAGTTATCCTCCTGTGTGATGTTATGCGATTGTTTTATTTATATGGTATTCAATATATTATATATCGCCAATATTGATACCCGAATGCTGCATGTTATTTCCGGTATCGAAAGACAAGAACAAGCAGGACTGAGCCAAGAGCCAGCGTCACGGCATTAGCAATAATGACCGGCCAGGCGCGTGCCATAATGCCGTATATGAGCCACAGAATGATCCCGGCCATGAAAAAGCACACCATGCCGATCGACAGATCGCGCGAGGATCTGGTCTTTACGGTACGGATCAGCTGCGGAAGAAAAGAAACGGTGGTGAGCGTTCCTGCGGCGAGACCGATGATCTGCTGTAGTTCCATTGGTTTTCCCGGTGGTGAAAATATATTTCGACCCGGCATTGTGATTGACGTTTGTGTTTTAAACGCACAATTCATGGAGAACTGTCCTTTATGGCCGGATATTTCTTATTTTATCGATTGCCTCCTATCGATATTTAACAACGGGAGAGATGAGGCACAACACCTAAAAAACCGAAACCCTCTCCCCCGACATCGCCGGAAACTTTTTCAAACGGAGTAACCATGTTCGGATGCCACCTAGGAAAGCTTTTTCAGGTAACGGTCGCCGGAGGTTCATACCAGGAGGGCCTGACCGCCGTCATTCAAGGGGTTCCCCCGGGCATCGCGCTCACCGAGCAGGAACTCTACGGCGATCTTCTGCTCCGTAAACCAGGCGCCGATGAGCTCTCCTCCCCGCGCAAGGAACCCGACCTGCCGGTCATCTACACGGGTCTCAACGCGGCCGACACCATCGAAGGCGCGGGCAACGAGAACTACACCAACGGCACGCCGATCACGATACTCATCCCTAATCTCGACCGGCATTTTGTCCATATCAAGCAGTATCAGGACACCAACCGGACGCCGCGGCCCGGACACGCCTCCTATGCCTCGTTCGTCAAATACGGACCCGATGACGATGCGATCGGCGCCGGCATTTTCAGCGGACGCTACACGGCCGCCATCGTCGCCGCCGGAAGCGTTGCGAAGCGGATTCTCAAAAGCATGGGCATCGGCGTTTTTGCCTATGTCAAAGAGCTGGCCGGGGTTCGCTGCCCGGACATGGGATCGGCGGTTATCAGGAAATCAACCGACTCGTTCAAAAAAATGCGGCGAGATACCGACCCCTTTTATCAGGAAATTTATACAAGGGGCCGGGTCACCATGAACATGCGGTACCTTGAAAAAATGCGCATTTTTACCGAGATCGAAAAGGAGATCGAACAGATACGGAAAAAGGCTCCGGCGATGAGCGCCAAAGCAATACAGGAGAACTACGGCGTCCATGCCGTGGTAAACTGTCCCGACATCACCACGGCCCAGGCCATGAACGATGCGGTGAACATAATTTCGGCACAAGGCGATTCAGCCGCAGGCATAGTGGAAGTCCGGGCGACCGGCGTGCCGACAGGGCTCGGCGAACCGGTGTTCGACAAACTGGACGCTGAACTCGGCCGCATGCTCGGCATCGGCGCGGTAAAGGGCGTGGAAGTCGGCGCCGGTTTCGGGGTGAAAAACATGACCGGTTCCGAAAGCAATGACCGCATGCATTCCGAAAAAGGAAACGTCGTGTTCGACTCAAACAACGCGGGCGGCATTACCGGAGGGCTGGCGACCGGACAGGACATCATCGTACGGCTTGCCATAAAAGGCACGCCGACGATAGACAAGAAACAGATGACAATTGACAAATACACACTCGCAAACACGGAGCTTGCGGCGATTACGCGGCGCGACCCCACCATTGTCGCGCGCATCTGGCCGGTGGCCGAAAGCTTCACGGCGCTGGTGCTTCTCGACCATCTGATCATGCATTTCGGGTATCAGAAACTGCGGGAAAGCGTTCACTAGCCGTTCACCAACTCCTGCGGCACACGATGAACAACTGTTTCAGCAAACGGCGTCTCGGGTCCTCCGGGTTATGCAGAGTGGCTCGTCATTGTTCGGCTGCCCTTGTGGAAAAGCTGCCGCTTCAGCGGCAGCTTCCCGAAAGGCTGGAGTCGCTCTCGAACCAGGAGACCGATAAAAAAGTCGTCGATGTCCTGTCGCTTATTGCGGCGGAACTCCGGAACGGAAGCACGTTCACCGCAGCCATTCAGAAACAATCGTCCCGCCTCGGATTATTTTTCTGCCGGACGGCGGCACAGGGTGAAGCTGCCGGAACCCTCGCCCCTCTCCTGACGTTTCTCGCAGATTTTTACGAGAAAAACGACCTCTTTGAAAAAAAAATAAATCGCACGCTGCGATACCCGGCCATTGTACTGGTCATAACAATCGCGGCCATTGCCGCACTCCTGGCGTTTTTTGTTCCTGCCGCCGCCCGGTCCATAACCATGTACCATGGAACGCTGCCGGCCGTTACAAAAATTACGCTTGCAGTAATTACATTTCTGTCCGTGCACCGGCAATCGGCGCTAATATTCCTCCTGCTCCTGCTCGGGGTTCCGGCCGGCCTCCGGCTGGCGAACGCAAGGGTACCTTGGGTACCTTGGCAGTCATTGCTTGAAACAATCCTGTGGGCGATCCCGGTTTTCGGGAATTTCCGCCGGGGATATTCCCTGCGGCGCATCGCCGCAGGGCTTTCTTTTTTATCAGCGGCCGGTGTTACTTATTGTGAAGCACTGTCTCTTGCGGCCGAAACAGTGCCGAACGCTTCGCTCCGCCATAAACTGCTGCGCGCGGAGCAGGAGAAACACCCATCGCTGACCGCTGCATTAAAGGCCGCTGGTATTTTCCCGCCGGGCATTCTTGGCACGATTTCGAACGGCAATGAAGGTGCGCAGTTCAATAAAATAGCGGAATTCTACGAGGAGGAAGTCCTGGCGGCCGTGAATGCGATCGTTCTGGTCATTGAACCGTTCATCGTCGCCATTGCGGGACTTCTCGGAGTCGGGATTCTTTTAGCGCTTTATCTTCCGGCGCTTCGATCGTTTTTCAGATAATGACCGTTACCCAACGCGGTCATTCATCCTTTACAAATTTCTGTACACCTTCAACCGCTTGCTCCGCGAGCAGTGTTTCAACCTGCGAAGCGCTTTTTCCTTTATCTGCCGGACCCGTTCGCGGGTGAGGTTGAAGCGCTGCCCGATTTCTTCAAGCGTGTGCGCCGTTTCTTCGCCGATGCCGAAGTAAAGCTTGACCACCTCTTTCTCGCGTTCGGACAGCGTATCGAGCGTTTTTTCGATCTCCTCCTGAAGCGAGATGTCCATGATACCGTCATCGGGCCGTTCCTGGTTCTCGTCATGAAGCACGTCGATCAGCTTGGAATCCTCACCGTGCTTGAGCGGTGCATCGAGCGACATGTGGGTGTTGCCGATTTTTATCGTCTCACGCACTTCATTTTCATCAAGACTCAGTTCCCGGGCGATCTCTTCGACATTGGGAGCTCTCCGGTATTTCTGTTCCAGTTTGCTCTGGGTCTTGCCGATTTTATGGATGGTGCCGACGCGGTTGAGCGGCAGCTTGATAATACGCGACTGCTCGGCAAGGGCCTGAAGTATTGCCTGCCGTATCCACCACACCGCATAGGAGATAAATTTGAAATTCTTTTTTTCGTCGAACCTCTTGGCCGCCCTGATGAGCCCCAGGTTGCCTTCGTTGATCAGGTCGCTGAGCGGCAATCCCTGGTTCTGGTAATTGCGGCAGACGCTGACGACAAAGCGCAGGTTTGCCTTCACCAGCCGCTCGAGCGCTTTGCGTTCTCCGATCCTGATGCGCACCGCAAGCTCGGCCTCTTCCTCAAGCGTCAATGTCTTGTTTTTGCTGATCTCTTTCAGATATAATGCCAGGCAGCTCTCTTCTGAAATAAATCGCGTCGTTTCAGTCGCAATAGGAGCCATAGTACCTGTCGGCAAGGTGTGTTAAAAAATACGGCCGGGTGAAGACGAAAATCCGGTAAATACTAGCATCATATAAATATACAAAAGTTTTTAGAATATTCCAAGTACTTGGTATTTAAATACAATATATTTTTTAAGCATGTTTCAAACCCGCCATGAGCTGCTCGAGCAATTCAAAAACCCGGTATTTGTCCAACATCCTCTTTATCCCGGCGGGGTGAGGACGTTTTCCTGCCTTCGCGGATGGAACGATTGCCCGGTCATCGAACTGCCGCGTATACGCGTGGAAATTTTCGGCATTGATTATTGTGAATTTACCGGAGATGCTCAAAACCACCCCGAACCCATGGTGCTGCGTTTTCAGCAGGATTGTTTCCGTCTCTGGTTCCAGGTGGAGGGCAGCGGCATTCTCCAGAACCTCTCAAAAAACATTTTCGGGGCAGCCAGGCCGGGCCTCCTCGGCATCATGGAACGGAGCCAGCGTTACACGTACCTGCACCAGAAAGGCGTGTTTGAATGTTTTCAGCTGCTGTTTTCCGTCCTGCCGTCATCGCAGGCAAAATGTTACTGGAATTCCGGCATCGAAGGCAAATGCGTGCTGGACGGCGACGAACGGCGGTCCTTTGAAAATTGCGCGTTCAGTCTCCTCCTTTCACTGTCCACCAAGGAAGATCCGTTTGGGTTGTCAACCACCTCCCGCATCCTCCAGATACTGGAAACGCTTTTCACAAAGAAAGTCCTTGTCATTGAAGAAACTCAGTTCCCCAGGAATAAAGCAAAAAGTCTGGTGACAAAAGCCAAAAACTTTATGGAACTCCGGTATGCGCAATTGCACCATCAACAAGAACTGGAGCGGGCATGCGGTGTGGACATCAATTATCTGAACATACTCTTTAAAAGAGAGACTGGCGGAACATTATTTGACTATCTAACGCGTATCCGGATGGAACAGGCGAAGTATCTGCTTGAAACAACCGGTGATTCCGTTACGAGCATCGCGAGCCGGGTAGGATATCCGAACAATAACTCTTTTTCCCGGGCCTTCAAGCGCCGGGAGAACTGCACGCCGCTCGATTTCAGATCGAAATCGCCGGCAAAGCGCCGCTGACACCGGCTGACGCCGGTAGCAGCCGTATTTCCCAATGGAGGCTTCTGTATGAGCGTCGTCGTATGTAAATTCGGCGGTACCTCGGTCGCTACCAGCGAAAAACTGCTACAGCTGGTTGCCATTATAAAGCTTAACCGCGACCGGCGATGCATCGTCCTTTCCGCGCCCGGCAAAGCGCCTTCGTATCCGGTGAAAGTGACCGACGTTTTGATCTCCATCGTCAATAAATCCCTGGTGCGGCGGAGCTGTTCGACCGAACTCAGGGAACTCAAACAGCGTTTCCACAGCATCTACGGCCCGCTCGACGTTCCCGCCGAACGTATCGATGAAATCCTCACCGAACTTGACCGACGCCAGAAGTCGTCGATCGACCACCCTGGAAAATACCGCGACCTTGTCGTGGCAGCCGGCGAAGACCTGAATTGCAGACTTTTTGCCGAATACCTGAAAATCATCGGCCTCCCTGCGACCTACGTCTCGCCGCGTGACGCCGGGCTTATCGTCACGCCGGTCTTCGGCGACGCGCAGCCGGCGCCGAAGTCAAGGGCAAAACTTGCTTCCTCGCTTAAAAAACTCTGCGCTGAAAAAATAGTGATCTTCCCCGGTTTCTTCGGCTATACGGCCGACGGCGATGTGGCGACCTTCAGCCGCGGCGGTTCCGATCTTACCGGCTCCATCCTGGCCGAAGCGATTGATGCGTCGGAGTACGAAAACTGGACCGATGTGGACGGCATCTTCAGCGCCCATCCCTCGATGGTTGACAAACCGATGCAGATACCGGCGCTGACCTACAAGGAGATGCGGGAGCTCTCCTACATCGGTTTTAACGTCCTTCACGAAGAGGCGGTGAAGCCGGTCCTCCGGAAAAAGATACCGATCCGCCTGCGCAATACGGGGAACCTCGACAATGCCGGTACCGTGATCGTTTCGGAGCGGCTTCCGGACGAACGCGACGTCATCGGCATCGCTTCCGGGGACGGGTATTGCAGTTTTACATTGCAGAAATTTCTCATGAACCGGGAAAAGGGGTTCGGCCGCAGGCTGCTTTCAATTTTCGAAACGCTCAATCTTTCGTATGAGCACTGCCCGTCGAGTGTCGACAGTATTTCGGTGATCCTCGACCAGTCCCAGATCAAACCGGAAATGGTCAACACCATCATAAGAAAAATCGAAGATGAACTTCGGCCCGATGATGTCCGCACCGAATTCGGCATCGCGCTCGTGGCCGTGGTCGGCGAAGGACTCATCCATAAAATCGGCGTTCTTGCCCAGGCCGCGCAGGCGCTAGCAAAGGCCGGGGTAAATATTAAAATGGCCAATCAGGGCAGTTCTGAGATCAGCATGATTTTCGGGATCGATGCGGACGACGAGCAAAAAGCGGTCAACGCCTTGTACCAGGAATTCTTCGGGAAATAATTTCATCGGAAAGGGACACTTCAAATGCCCATCTTGATTATTTCGATAGCAGTTGCACTGTGCGTTTCCTTTTTATGCTCCATGATGGAAGCGTGCCTGCTCAGCCTTTCCACTTCGGACATTGCGCGGATGTCCGAAAACCGGTCGACTTCGGCCGGTGTATGGAAAAAGCTTAAAGGTAATATTCAAAAGCCTCTTGCAACTATATTAATAATCAATACATTAGCAATAGCTATAGGTGCATCTGTCTCCGGCGCTCAATTCAATAAACTTTTCGGCAACCGCTGGATCGCCGTTTTTTCTTTTGCCTTTTCGCTCGTAATGATTCAGTGGGCTGAAATACTCCCGAAAACCATTGCAGTAAAGCATAACCGGATCATTGCGGGCATTACCGCGGTGCCGTTCAATCTTCTAGTTTATTTTTTCAGGCCGCTGGTGGTCGCCATAGAATGGCTCAACCGGCCGTTCACGGGAAAAAATAAAAAAACCACTGATACCGCAATAAGTGAAATCCGTATTTTGGCGCGGTCTGCATTTCTTGAAGACCAGATCAGCAAAGAACAGGAAAGCCTGATTGCCCGCAGCATCTACATGTCGACCCTTGTTGCGCGCGACGTCATGATCGATCGGGGCGATATCAATATCCTCAGCACCGCAATGAGCCTACACGAGGGACTCATCGGCGCCCACCTTCACCGGCATACGCGTTTTCCCCTTGCCGAAAACGGGGACATCGACCGGATCATCGGCTACGTGAACTTCAAGGACATTGTCGGCGCGCTCCAGGTCAGTCCGAGCGACCCGAGTCTCCGGGGCATCATGCGTCCGGTGCTCTTTGTAAAAGACGCTACGAAGCTCCCGGAACTGCTGGGCAAATTGACGCGCGGCTACCAGCACATTGCAATCGTGCAGGACAATAAGGGTGCGACCATGGGCCTGGTCACGCTCGAAGACATCATCGAAAGTCTCGTCGGCAAGCTGCAGGACGAATACGATACGCCTCCGGATTTTATCGTCCAGCTGTCCGAGAACCGTTTCCGCGTCGGCGGAAGCACAACCTTCCGCCAGCTTAAAAACCGCGCCTTTACCGACCTGAACCGGAGCGATGAAATGAGCCTCGACACGTGGATCAAGGAAGACCTGCACGGCACAACGCCGGCGGAGAACTTTGTAAAAATTATCGATTCCTTTACCGTCAAGGTGCGGCGGATCGTGCGCGGAAACATTTACGACGTCATCATGGAACGGCAAGCCGTTCAGCCGAAAACCGCAATCCCTTCCCCGTAATATTCAATGAACGCCGAGCACATCCGGGCTACGGGGAAATTTAAGTGAGCGTGCGGTGTTCTTACTGTCTTTCATTTTCGAAGTGCAAACGTTTTTCTTTAGCGACCCGTTGAAAATCTTATTGCGTGCAGCAGCGGTCAAGTTACGGTTCGATCTGGATTTCATTCAATGACCCCTTTCGCTCAAAATTACTGCTTTGATTTTTTCGCCTTCTTTTCCGCAGCCACGATCTTCTCCTTCAGATCCTTGAGCAGATCGCTGTCAGGGTTGTGGCCCTGGCCTTTGATAAGCCACTGCCTCGCCTTCGTAAACTCATCGAGTTCGATATATAAATTCACAAGGTTCGCGTAGGTCTCCGGAATGTCATGCTTCTTCTCGACGGCCTTCAGGTAAGCATGCTCGGCCTTTTCGATTTCTCCCCTTTTACCGTAAATCGTGCCGAGATTGTTCCATGCCATGTTATAGAGCGAATCCCCGGCGGTTATCCGCAGGTATATTTTTTCCGCCGCTGAATCATCGCCGGCGTTCTGCATATCGACCGCGGCATTGTAAAGCGAATCAGGTAGTGACATGAGCGCTTGACCGGTGACTGCGGAACCGTGCGCCGCCGCATACCGTTTTTCGATGTCGGGGTTGCTGATTTTCGGGTCACCTACGCGTGCCAGCCCGTAATACTTCCATGCATCATCCACGTCGCCGAGATTATAGGCCGCGACCGCCAGATTGTACTGGACTACCGCGTTGTGCGCATCAACGTTGGAGAGCTGCAGATACCATTGCCGCGCATTTTTCCACTGTTTATGGCCGAACGCCGCATTGCCGGCGAGGCGGCACAGATCGGCGCGATCGTTCCCTGCGGCGTTTTTCACCAGATGTTCGGCAATCGCCAGCGCATCGTCGTACCGCTTTAATTGATAATAGGCAAGCGCCAGATTGTATTGCGCCGCAAAACCGGTGTCCCGGCTTTCGCGGACCTGCCGTACCACTTCCTCGTAATTTCCCGCCTGGAATGCGAGCTGCGCCTGTATGCCGGCCCGCTCGCTCCCCCACTGCGGTTCGTCCGGAACCTTTGCCAAGCACGCTTGCGCCTTCTGCTGCTGCCCCCGGGCCGCATACACCTGCGACAGTCGCACCCAGTCACCGGCTTCCTTGTCAGGAAGGTTTTCCAGCAGGGAGAGGGCCGCTGCGGTATCATCGCTCCAGAGCGCCATCTCGGACCGCGACCGCTTCGTGCTGGCTGATGTAGCGAACTCATTTTCCAGGAGCCGCAGTGATTTTTCGGCCTGTTCCCTGTCACGTTTTTTTGCGTACACGAGGAACATATTGTACGCCGCGCTCTCTTTTTTAGGTGAATTCAGCGCCTGCCGGTACGCGGCCAGCGCATCGGTATAGTGTCCCATTTCGGCGCAGACATTCCCGACATTGATCTGTATCTGCGGGTCATCGTTTTTCAGCTCAGATGCTTTTTTATAACAGGCCAGCGCCTCCTCATAGTTGCCGTCATGTTGATACGAAAGTCCCATGTTTACCCAGAGCGCCGCATTTGAGGGGTCGTCGTCCAGATTTTTCTTCCAGAGTTCGCGCGCCTGGGCGATATTGCCTTCGCGGTTGTAAATAAATGCCAGCATCCCGCGCGAAGCGGGGTTGTCCTTCCTGCTGTTCATGCTTTTTTCAAAACATGCCTTGGCTGCAGCAAGATCGTTCTGTTCCAGATAGGCGTACCCGAGCTGATAGTAGATGCGCCACGGGTTCTGCTGCCACCGGTTCAACAGCAGGTTGAACCGCTCGATCGCCTTGGGATAAAACCCCGCCATGAGATAGGCTTCCGCAAGCTCAACGTCGGTCTGCGGGTCGGTCACATACTTCGCGACGGCAGTCTCAAGCGCGGCAATGACCTTTCCCCACTCGTGAAGTTCCCGATAATACATTGCAAGACTGCGGTAGATCCGCTCGTCCCTTTCGCTCTCCTTGACAGAGGTCAATACCGCGGCCGCCTTGTCGGGCATTTTCTGGTAGTAGTACATGACGGAAAGCTGCAGCGCGATGTCGGCGCACGAATCTTCCGTACAGGAACCGAGCCGCTGTTCGAGCGTCTTCGCAGCAACGGAAAGCTCGGCGGCCGATCGCGTGCTGAGGGCCAGATCAAGCTGGGCGCTGCGGAGATTGGGGTTTATTGCGACTGCTTTGCGGAATTCCTCTTCCGCTCCTCTGCTGTTCCCCTTCCGGTACAGAATGACGCCGAGAAAATCGTGGAATTCGGCACGGTCGTCCAATTCGAGCGCACGCCGGATTAGCGCTTCGGCCGACCCGAGGTCGCCGGTGCGCTTCGCATTGATCGCACGAAAATACAGAAGCGACGGGTCCTGCAGCGTGTCCGAAAGACTTGCCCATATTTTTTCGGCCTGGTCATTTTTTTTCTGGAAAAAATATACCTGTCCGAGATTGTAGCGCAGGATGCCGTCATTCGGAAAATTTTTAAGTCCCTGCTCGAAATAACTCTGCGATGCGTTTATATCATTGCACTCTTTTGCGGCAATCCCGGCCAGAAGGAACGCGTCGGCCGCCGGTGCGGTGTTCCGGCCGAAATACGATTTAATGGTCTGCAGGGCGCCTTTGCAGTCTTTCGCATCCATCTGCGTTCCTGCAAGTTCAAGCAGAATCGACGGGTCCGCGCCCAGGCTTACAGCCTGCGAAAAATAATGCGCCGCTGCCGCAGGGTTTTTCCGTCCGCCTTCGATCCTGCCGAGCAGTTTCAGCGCTTCCACCTTGTCGCTGTTCTTTGTCAGCACCGCGACGGCCCCGCTCGTGTCGCCGTTTTCCACCAGCGCCCACGAATAAAAACTCCAGGCATCAGGGTGGGTCGGCGCGAGTTTGTACGCCTTGCGGAGCAGGTCAAGGCCTTTTCCCTTCTCCCCGCGCTCGCAATAAATGACGCCAAGCCGTACCAGCGGTTCAACGAACTGCTTGTCGGCCTTGAGTGCGCGTTCGAGAAGACGTATGGCGGCATCGTAATGCTTTTCGTGAATCTGGACAAGTGCGAGATTGTAGGAGACGATCGCGTAGCCGGGGTCTTTAACCGCAAGCTTTTCCCAGATCTCCTGCGCTCCGCCGATATCGCCTTTCCTGAATTTTACCACGCCCCGGTTGTTCTGCGCGTCGCTGAAATCAGGGAGCACCTGGAGCGCCTGATCAAAGAAGCTCATGGCGGTTTCGAAATCGTTTTTGTCGATCGCATCAAGCCCTTTTTTGTTTAATTCAAAGGCTTCACTTCCGGTCTTTATGATCTGCGCCGCAAGCGCTTTATCCCCGAGAGAGTCAAGGTCGAAATTGAGTTCAACGGCATGGAGCAGCGGAAAACAAGCCGTCGTGATAATACACACGCGATAAAAAATCATAGTGGCTCTGCTCTTTCTGAAAAAAATGAAACTTTCTTCGGCAATTCATTCCATGCGGCAAAGGTGATGTCGGGCAGCACACTGCCCTCCCTGCCGCGGAAGTAGGCGGATTTATCGTCTCCGGTGAAGAACGCCGTGCGCATACCTGCCTGCTGGGCCGGTTCGATATCGAGCGCCAGATCGTTGCCGGCAAAAAGCGTCTGTTCGGGAAGGATCTGATGTTCGTAGAGCGAATCATACAACTGCCCGAACAGAAAATTATCGGGCTTTGCTACATTATATTCGTAGGAGAAAAAAGTGAGGTCAGGGTCGAAAAGTTCATTAAAATCGTCATACGCTCCCCGGCTTTGATCGCGGATAAGGAGCGTCAGATCAATGGGGGTATAAAACTGGGCATTCGAAACAATGCCGAGCACGATATTGTTTCTTTTAAACGCAGTAAGCGCATCCACCACGCCCGGATAGAGATCACGGCCAAGGGAGTAAAAGTTATAGGTGTAAGCAAAGTATCTTCCAAGGTCCCCGGACTCTCCGGGCAGCGTTTTTTCAGCGTCATAGCCTCTGCGTTTGAGCATGAGCAGGATAAGTCCCCATATTTCTTCAATTTTTTCTTCCGGGAAATTCTTGCCTTTCTTCACCGCATTTTCGTGACAGAGCGCGATGCAGCCGTGATACAGGTCATACAGCGTCTTTTCCGGGTCCTCTTCCGGGTTCATATCAATCAAAAAATCGGAAAAACCGAACCGGTCAGCAACTTCGCGAAAAGCGGCCTTCAGGAAATGCGGCGCCCGTTCCTTGTCATCAAGGCCGGGCCTCCAGTAATTGATCAGCGTACCGTAAACATCAAAAATAACCGCCCGGATATCGCCGAGTTTCTCTGCACGCGAAGGGCACACAACCGGTTCAAGCGGCCTTTGGTACTGTCTGGCGCTGGTCTCGTGCAATTCACGGGCGAATTCGGCTAAATGGGACACTGGTTAAACGGCTCCTGATTACTATAACGCTTCCGCTACGATTAAAATTACCGATGGCTTTCATCGGTTTTCCCTCGGGCCAACAACTCATACTCATACAGCGCCGCGTCGACGATCCACTTCGGGTCTTTGTAGCTGCGATACCGTTTATTGTTGATAAAGGCCGTCGGGGTGACAGTGACCCCGTTTCCCTCTCCCTCCAGCGCAGAGGCCTGTGCCTCCCGCATCAATACGGAATCCTGCAGCAGCGCGCGGAATTCACGTTCGGGAATGCCGATCTCACCGGCTTTCTGCATGACTATTTTCATGGAGATGCGTTCCTCCACGCCGGCAAGGGACAAAAGAAATTCGCTCTGCTTATTGAATTTTTTCGCGGCAAGAAGTGCAATGTCGGCCGGACGGGCGCTGAATACTTTTATACCTATTTTCGCCCTGTCCTTCAGCTTTCCTTCAGTCACTTCACTGTACAGTTCCTTGTACACTTTCTTGCACAGCGGACACGTGGTGGAAACAAACAGCAGTATCGTCACCGGTGAAGCAGGAGTGCCGACAAACGGCACACTGCTCAAGTCAAATTTATGCAGGACGGTATCGTTAAAACTTGCATACCGCTCGGCAAGCGCCGCCACCCTGCTTGAGCAGGGTTTGTCACTCTGAATACTGTCGATCCAGACGGCGAACGAGTTCAGGCGTTGTGCGATCCCGCACGAGGGGATCCTTTTAACGCATTCGCCGAGTGTAAACTGACCGCACTCTTTTATTGTAAAACTGTCCAGTCCGGCACAGTGTTGACGTTCACCGGCAAAGGCGCAAAAAGCGCCTGCGAGGATTAGAAGAATTAACGACTGCAAGGGACGATGCTCCGGGTTCAATAACGATTCCGGTACAAAATGGTTGATCAGGAATTATAAACGCCAAGCGTCTGGCCGGCTATGGTGTCCCAGGAATAAGTGGTCTCGGCGGCCTTGCGGCCGTTTGCGCCCATCCAGCGGCCGTGATCGAAATCGCTGAAAAGCGTACCGATGCCCCATGCGATGGAATCCGGGTTCGGCCAGATTTTATATCCGGTGACATCGTGCCAGATCAGTTCCGAAGGCCCGCCGTTCATGGTGCCGATCACCGGTTTCCCGGCAGCCCACCCTTCAAGCACCACGATGCCGAACGGCTCGTTGCGGCTCGGAACAACCACGCAATCAACCGACTTGTAAATATCAATGATCTCCTGACGCGGGAAAACGCCGTAAAAGCGGCATGCGTGGCTCACGCCGAGCTGCCGTGCCCTGTGTTCCACGTGGCCGCGCATGTCGCCGTCGCCGGTGAGGATGAACTTGGCGGACGGATGGAATTTCAGCACATGCGGGATCGCCTCCACGAGCAGGTCAGGACCCTTCTGCGCAGTCATGCGGCCGACAAACAGGGCGGTGGGGTCCAGAGGCCCGATGCCGTAGCGTGCTTTGACGCCGCTGGGGTCCAGAAAGCCGTTGAACTGGTCATACGAGATGCCGTTATAAACGGTGGATGCTTTCCAATCAGGAACATTATAAATCCATTGAACCTCGGATTTGAGCGCATTCGAGACCGTAATCACCTTGTCGGCACAGAACGTCCCGTTCCGCTCGTGGTCCATGATGCGCTGCGAACGTCCGCCGTAAAAATTGTTGCCGCTGCGGCCGTATTCGGTCGAGTGCATGGTGAGAACGCCTTTGCGGCCCCTTCCCTTCTTGATCCACACCATGGCGTTTGAAGCCATCCAGTCGTGCGCATGGACTACATCGAAATGCGCACCCATATAGTCTTCGGCCTGAAACACCGAGGTTACGAAAGCGCGGCACATATTGTTGACGTCATCGACAATGTCTCCGGCGCCCGGATAGGGAACCCGATGGTAATGCACGCCGTGAATAACGTCGTACTGCCAGTCGCCATGCCACCGCATGCGGGTAAACACATGCACTTCGTGGCCCTTGCGCTGTACTGCGGCGGCAAGTTCCGTAACGTGGACCGCCACGCCGCCGACAGAGACAGAATGAAGAGATTCCCAGGCAAGATGAGCGATTTTCATTTAAGAATAAACCTCCAGACGATATGTTTATAAATTATGATTAAATTCGTACGATGTCAAGTGATAGTAATTATGCTTTTTTGGCTAAAGACTCCTGCGGATGGCGTCAGATGGAAATTTATAACTTCTTTGGGCGTGTCCCCTTCGGGGTCGGCGTAGCTCCGGGCTACCCTCCGGTCGGTCGCTTCGCGACTGGCTTCGCCACCCTCCCCCTGCCTCACGCAACAGCAATTATATTTCCCATGTGTTTATTTGTCCTATTGTTTTGGTTTCAACGCGACAAAATCTCGTGGGTGGGGGTTCACCGAAGTGCAACCTTGCAATAGAGGCGCCCACCCCACACCCAAACAGATGTCTTTAGCCAAAAACAATTAAATTAAAACCTTATACCCCTGTTTATTTAAAATCATTCTCCAGAATCTCACTCGCCCTTCTGCAGATCTCTTTGCCGTATTCGACCCAGATCCCCTGCCCCCAGTACCGGTAACAGCTCGTCTGCGACGTCAACAGATGAAACAGGGCGTTGCGGAAACGCTGATCGCCGGTCCCTACGTTTTTAGCTAGCGCCTTTTGATAAAACAGGGAACTCGCCTTTTCCATGGGCCCGATCATCGCATCGTACCCGTGCACCCACGAGATATTATTGGTCCAGCTCCCGCCCTCCATGTGAAAACGGCCGTCCTCTTTTTTGAGCTGCTCGATGGTCTGCGCAAGTTTTTCCGGCCCATCGCCCGGTTCTATGCGGTCCCATATCCGTTTCTGCATGATCGGCTGCAGGGGCGGAAAATCGCTCTCCGTGATGCCGGAACCGGAAAGAAATTCGAGATATTCCGATACGTTCATGAGCGGCGAATCGCTACCCGAGCTCTCACGCACGACCTCGATGTATTTGGGCGGAAATTCATTCATCATCACTCCCCCGTTTTCGCCGTCCGCGATCTGGGTCACGAGCGGCGGAACGTCATGGCCTGCCAATGGCCAGCGGGAGAGCGTTTTTGCTTCGTAATACGGCTGCATCTGCGCCACCAGTTTGGTATCGCTGCCCTGCGTTTTAATGATCGCCGTGATCGATGCGCTTTCGCCGTGCGAGCTGGTACATACCAGACGGTGCGGGACGTGTTTGCGTTCGGGCCCCCACCCGTTGTCCGGACGCTCCACCGAGTGCTCCTGCACCAGCACCCAACGGAAACCGCACTCGCGCAGGGTCTTGACATATTCATATGCCACGTCGGGATGGTTGGGCAGGGCCATTTCCGCCGGTGAAAAACCGCGCACCCGTTCGAGCGCCTCGAAGCCGAAAATGGCCGCAAAGTGGTGCTGCCATGCTTTCACGTGCAGTGCATAATCCTGCACCGGCGTTGACGGCGCGACCGCATGCCCCCACGGACAGCCGAGCCATTCCACACAGCGCCGATATTCTTTATCGCAGGTAATGCGTTTGAGATTGTCGAACACGTCATCACAACCCATAGCGCGCAGACCGTGCAGCAGCGTTCCCGAATAGTCAAGCATGACGCGCGGTTCCCTGCCCTCCTGCACCAGCTGCGGAATGAACTCGCCCATCCGTTTGTAGCACCAGTGGAACACCGGCGCGTTATGGTTGTCGCCAATGCCCTGATTGTCCATCATGTTCTTCAGGTTGCTGATGATCGCTGCGGTGCGGAGATCGCTGCCGCCGGCAGGGATGAGCGGCTGGTGCATGTGCAGTGCAATGGCCGTCGCACTTTTGATCCTGCCGAAATCAATGCGGCTTTCCTTTTTATAAAGCTCTTTCTTCAGACCGTTCCGTACCGCCTTTTCAACGAGTTCCTCTGAACCCGATATATTGGGCAGACCGTTGATGTGTTCCGGAATGTTACTATACATAATCGTTATTCCTTTGCCTCCAATAATTGTGTTTTCTTACCGTAGGGGTAAAAAATCTTTTGCCCCTACATCCTATCCGAAATTACTACCTTCTTATTAATTTCCTTTTCCACCTGATCCAGGAATTCCACAGCTGCATTCAAATCCGCATGGCACTTGTCCACCCATGCGTCGCCCCAGAAAAAATTGCAGCTCGTTTCGGCACGGAGCAGGCGCCATTGGGCCTCATTCAGCAGGGTATACAGCGATAACCCGGTTCCCTCTTTCTCGACGGCATGTTCCAGCCGGTGAAATTGTCCGCTCACTTCCGCGATCCGCGAAAACGCCTCATTCTGGAGGCGGGAGCCGGTCCACTGCGTAAAACCGATACCGTCGTGCCATCCCGTGTTCCAGGCGCCCCGCAGGACCCTGACACGGCCGGCGGCCCCGTATTTGTCAAGATAATCGGTGATGAACGCCGGCCGGATGTTGCACTGGTTTGACCGCACCTTGTCCAGATATTCCCGGTAGAAATACTCCCAGAAATTTCCCTTGCCGCTCGTGTTCCGGAACCATCCGCCGTTGTCGCCGTCGGTGCAGGTGGTGACGAGCGGCGGGAAATCGCACCACTTGGTCCGCTCGTTGACCTCCCTGGCAAACCATCCCCAGTCCATACCCGACTCCTGTGCGTCGGAAAGCTCCCGGTCGCGCACAACGACGATGATCTCGTCGCTGCCGTAACGTGCGAAGTGCGGCCGGTAACGCACCTCTTCCCAGCGCATGGGCTGTTCCGGTTCAATGTGCCTGCTGTCGACCATCACGTAGCGGTACCCGAGTTTGCATAGAAGCGGAATCATCTCCATGCAGAACCCCATTTCCGGCGGCCAGAAACCGCTGAACTGCGGGCGCCAGAAAATATGCCTTCCGATGCCGAGCCAGCGCCTGCACTGTTCCTCCCAGTCTTCCATCGGAATGAGCGGAAGGACCGGATGATAGTAGCCGGTGCCCAGAACATCGAACAGCGCAGTGTTCTGAAGGTACCAGAGAAGATCGCCGCATTTCACGGTCCCGTACACTTTGCTTTGAAATGCGGCATTGGACAATGTTTCGAGGAGCGTGCCTGAAAGCGAAAGGTGAACCCGCGCGATGTCTTCATACCCCCACAGCGTGCGCGGCATGCGGTCAATGGCCCAGAGGATCTCTTTGGCCTCCCACTCGTTGTTCAGGAGAAGAGTTTCAAGATTTCCGGACGGTTGATGAAAATTCAGAACAAGCGCGTGCTGTATCAGGTCAGGCATAGTATCAGTATTTTATTCATTTTAAAGCAATAATTATCAGCTACTTAAACAAATATAAAATAATTTCAGCGTTACGCTACGGTCATCACTATCATTCCTTAAAAAAAAAATAAAGAAAAATCGTGCAGAATAAAAAAAACGTCATTATATTGATGGTGAGTATCTCCTATCATGTCCTGCAAGGTTCTCTTGCAGCAAAAAGGGTGAAGCGGAAGCGCCGGTCCAAAGCCGGCGCCTTCTATTTATGCGCAGTTTTGTGATGACTGTAGTATTTATTTTCCTCTTATGAGTATTTCTAAAATTCCAGTATTGGATTCAAAATACAAGCGTGCGGCCGTTATTGTCCCGCCGTTCCGCGATTTTTACTTTACCCGGCACCGGTTTTCATCACTCGGCGCGCATATTGTTGCAAAGCTGCTGAATCGCTCGGGAATGCAGGTGGAATTGCTGAATTTCCCGCTAATGAATAAAAAAGGAGTTCAACTTGAAATCCCTCCGGAGCTTGGATACCTAAAACCTTTTATCCTGCCTGAAGAAACCGGAAAACTCTCATTTTTTACGGCCTTCCGGCGATTCGGCCCGTCGCCTGAGCAGTGCGTAAAAATGATCGAGGCAGTCCGGCCTGAAATCTGTTTCCTCTCGGTATTCGCCTTCTGTTACGCCGATGACGCGATCGAACTTGCTGAAAAAATAAAAATGAAAATGCCGGCTGTCCCGTTAATTGCCGGCGGCGCAGGCGTAAGCGCGTATCCGGGTTATTTCCTGAAAAAGAACGGTATCGATTTTACCTTGTCAGGTGAGGCAGAGGCCGGATTACCGCAATTCCTGTCGGAAATCTTGCTCCCCGATCCTGATTTCAGAAAGGTCCCCAATTGTGCCTGGAAGGATAAAAATATCGTTTCAGTTTCTCCACTCCACGCTTTCGCATCGGATACGGAAATTGAAATCGCGCTGGTAAAGACCGCGGAAAGTTCGCGCCGCACCACGTTATCCACCTCCCTTGTCAGGGGATGTCCGAAACAGTGCGACTTCTGTTCGAGCAGGTTACTCTTCGGGGATCAGATCAGGACTCCGCTGCCGGAGCGTCTTGAAGAAGCTCTTACCGATTTTTCCCAACACGCCGGAAATGACGGCATGCACGTGACCATTAATATTGAAGACGATAACCTTCTTTGTGACGAAACGTTTCTCCACTCGTCAATAGCACTGTTCAAAAAACACCTGCCCGGCGCATCGTTCATCGCCGAAAACGGCATCGATTATTCACTGCTTACCCCTGCGTTGTGCGAATGGCTGCTGCAAAACGGAATGAGTAAATTCAATCTTTCGCTCGCGTCCCTTGCCCCGGAGATACTCGCAAAGGAGGGACGCTTCCTTTACCTCGAACGTTATGAAAAAACGATCGGTTTTCTTGCTTCAAAACACGTTCCAAGCGTGACCTATTTCATCTGCGGATTAAAAAACGACGCTTTAGAATCTACTGCATGTAACTTGGTATATTTACATAATAAACAAACAGTTGCAGGTATATCAATTTTCTATGCAGTCCCCGGCCTTCCCGGCTTCACCGATTTCTCGATGTTCGACAATTCCCCTTCGTTTCTCTGCCTCGGTTCTGTGGCATATCCCTGGAACAAGTCACTTTCAACCGAAGCCATGATAACTGCGTTCAGGTTGAGCAGGTATAGTAACCTTTTAAAAAATTCCATCAGGACAGATCAAGAAAACAGGCTTATAAAAATGATTGCGGAGAAAAAAGAGTTACACACGATTGTCAAGAACAAATCAGGGAATGAAACAATCATGCCCGTACCAAACCAGGACAAAGAACTTGTAAAATTGTTTTTCAAAAAACTGAATTAAAAAAACAGCCCCGCGCTGAAGGGCGGGGCTGTTGTATGGTGTATTTCTTCTATGTTTAAAAACTTACTTCCAGCCCCCTCCCCAGCTTTTGCTCGTATCCGTCGATGAAGCAGGAGGAGTGGTCGCTGCGGGCTGGGTCGATTCTGTTGACTGAGTTGGCGGAGTCGTCTGCGACTCTGTTGCAGGAGCGGAAGACGAACCGCTCGTCCAGCTAGATCCTGTTGATGTTGATGGCGTCGTTGCAGGAGGTTCAGGCGTTGTGCTGGCTGCTGGAGTGGTCGGAGTGGTCACGCTTGAACCCGATGTTGTTGCGGGTGACGACGTTGCTGCTGGAGCCGATGATGACGCGTTCCAGTTCGTTTCGGTGGACGTGGACGGCGGCGTCGAAGTCGAAGGTGTTGAAGCAGGTGTCGGTGTATATACAGGTGTTGAAGCCGGTTCATTGGTGGATGCCGGTGCAGGGGCAGGGGCAGGTGTAAACGTTGACGGAGTCGATGTGCTGTACGGAGCAGAAGTACTTTGATTAAGGGGATTCCCGTAAGTCATCCCTTCGTTCGATTTCAAATCCACCCAGTAATCGTAATTCGCCTGCCGCAGGATGTTTTCCCCAAACGCCTTGGCATCGGCAAGCATGGCAAATCCGCCGATCCTCACGCGGTAGTATGTTCCCTGGAGCGCAGGCGTGGGGTTCTGTACTTCGACGACATAGGCAGGATACCCTTTTCCCTTAAACGCAGCTGCCAGCTCATCCGCCGCGGTCCGTGCGGAAGCGGCCGCAATCTGCACCACGTAGCGCCCGTTATCGGAAAATTCAGGAGTATATGACTCCGGGGCAATGGCTTTTTTGTTTCCCTTCCCCTCAGCTTCTTTCGAACCTTTTTTAGAGAACTCCTTAAAAACATCTCCGGTATCGGTTTTTGCAGGGGCTGAAGGCGCAACAGCGGCAGGTTCTGGTACTTGAGGAACATTCTGGACTTGAGCCTGCTTCGGTTTCTTTCCGCAGCCGGAAAAAACCAATCCGCAAACCGCCATGGCAATCAGGAGCGTTCTCATAACCATAGGTCATCTCCTTTTCTTTAACTCTCGTGAGGGTGGTATATGCTTCCGTCGCTCCCTGTCCGTTTTTCAGCGGCAAGGAGATACGAATATTCCCCTATTGCATAGTAATATATTTTTTTCCTTCCTTCTATTGCAATTCCTTTAACGGCCACCGGTTAAACCGGCCATTTTCTTTTAAAGCAGCCCTTTCGTGGTCGGGAGCAGGTCCGGCGCTCTTGGATTGATCGAGCAGGCCTGCGAAAGAGCGCGACCGAACGCCTTGAAGATCGCTTCAAGCGAATGGTGGCTGTTCCTTCCACGGAGGAGATCGATGTGCACGGTGATTTTTGCATGGTCGGCCACCGCCTTGAAAAAATCCTCGGCCAGGTCGCACTCGAAGTCATTGACCGTGCGGTCGGCAAGTTTGACTGAATAAACAAGGTTGGGCCTGCCGGCAATATCGACGCACACGCGGGCAAGGGATTCGTCCATGGGCACGTGTGCGCTGCCGAAACGGGTGATGCCCCTGCAATCGCCGAGCGCCTGGGCGATGGCCATGCCGAGGCAGATTCCGATGTCTTCGACGCTGTGGTGGAAGTCGACTTCAGTATCGCCAGAGCAGTCGATCGACAGGTCGAACAACCCGTGTTTGGCGAACAGGCCCAGCATATGATCCATGAAGCCGTTGCCGCTCCTGACTCCAGACACGCCGCTGCCGTCGATAACCAGTGAAAATTCGATGTTGGTCTCTTTGGTCCTTCTGCTGATCGCTGCTTTTCTTTCCATAAAAAATGCTCCTTGTGTGGTTATGAGGCGAAAAAGGACCGTAAGGCCTTTTTAAGAACGGCGTTCTCTTCCGTTGACCCTATGCTGATGCGCACGCAGTTTTCAAGCATCGGGTACGATGAAACGTCGCGCACGAGGATGCCCGTTTTTTTAAGCTCATTAAAAAGACGCTTTTGTGCGCGGCAGCGCACCAGAATGAAATTGGCCGCGCTGGGATACACATTATCAAAAGGCAACTTCTGCAGAAATTCATATAAGCTCCCGCGCTCGGCCTTGATAAGCGCAAGCCGTTCTTCGACCACGGCCAGGTTCCGCAGAAGCACCGAGGCAACATGTTCCGAAAAAAAGTTGATATTGTACGGCAGCTTTATTTTGTTGATTTCGTTCACCACCGCCGGCGTGCCAGAAAGATACCCGAGCCGCAGACCCGCGCCTGAAAAAGCCTTTGAAAAAGTGCGGGTTATGATGAGGTTCGGAAATTCCTGCAGCAGGGGCATTGCATCGTACC
>JBEKUX010000024.1:0-41123 GCA_049514575.1 Chitinispirillaceae bacterium
GCCGAGATGGAGGAAAAATAGCCGGCGGAAGAGAAACCCTGATAAAAAACGCCCCCTCATCTGAAGGGGGCGTTTTTTATACCGGAGATTCTAAATAAGTTTATTTTTTCAGCTCCTTGAGCTGGCGGATGACCAGCAGCGCCTCGGCGCCGGATACCGCATGTTCGATACCGAATTCGCCGTTAAGCTCAGACTTCATGATACCTTTGTCGACCATGTTGCAGATCGCGTTGTAGTAAGGCGACGAAACGTTGACGTCAGGGAAGCGCGACGGGCTGGAACCGACGTATTTGGTCGCCAGGCTCTGGTCGCCGAGGATGGCGATGAGGATGTCCTCGACCATGAAAGCGTACTCTGAGCGTGTAATAAGCTGGTCGGGCTTGAATGTATGGTCGGGATAGGGTTCGAGGCCCCGCATCTGTAAAGCCAGTACGTCATTGACGAAGTTTTCTGCCCAGTGCCCCTTCATGTCGGTGACCGCCGCGGTCGGTGTGACAGTTGACGTCTTCATCTCGCGCGGGTCCTGCGGAGCCTTGAAGCCGGTATCGTACGTTTTGGCCGCTTTTTTCTGGAGCAGCTTGTCGACGTTCAGCTCGGACACGAACAGCGCTGCGATGTCTGCTCGGGATATTTTATCAACAAGCGCGATCTTTTTGCCAACGTCCGTACCGGGCGCCGCGCGCTCAATCATCTGCACGATCTGCCACTGGTCATCAGCTTCTTTTGTCCACTCCTTTTTCAGATCAAGGACCGTTTTGAAATCGTCGGCCGCCTTGCCAAAAAGAAAAGCAGATTTATAGATCATGCCGCGGCGGAAAAATATTTCGGAATTCTGCGGATCGATCTTGATCGCCTTCTTGTACTGCTTCTCTACATCGGATAGCCACTCATTGGCCGGTTTTCCCATGTTTTCACCGAAGATCACTACGGCCTTTGCGAGGTAGCCGTCGATGCACATTTCGTCGAGCGACTGGGCTTTGTCTGCAAGCTTGTTCGCCTCTTTGAAATCGCTTTTCAGTGCGGCAATAAAAGCGCGTCCCGCATAGGCAGGCGCATACTTGGCGTCGAGCGACGCGGAAAGGTTGAACTCTTCCGCTGCTTTGTCGATTTTGCCGTCGTTGAAGTACTTCATTCCTTCCTTATAATGGGCCTGGGGCGTGTCCATGAAGCCGCCCGCTTTCCGGGCCGTCGATGCGCAGCCCGCGGCCATGAAAATAACGGCCGCAGTAACAATCAGCGTTGCAAACGTTCTCATAAAGGTATCTCCTCGTTTGAAGTGAATATCCGTTAATCAACTACGATTATCACGCGGCATTCCTGTAAAAACTTCAGGTTTTTCGCATTGGAGCGCACCGCATCGGCATCGTCGTTAGAAAGAACGACGTCGCACTTGTTGGCGCCCGATGCCTTGATTGCTTTGATATTTTCGGGTGTCTTGCCGATCCGGTCTTTGTTTTTACCCGCGTCGTCAACGCTCTTGGCATAGCCGGCCATACCGTATTTGACAGCAAAAGCGCGGCCCACGTATGCCGATCCGTAAATTTCGTTGCCAGCTTCGTCAAGCACCTTCGGCGCCATTGCCGGCTTTATGCCGAGGCCTTTCGCGTCGATGATCAGGCCGGTAAAGACCTTCGTCTCGGCTGCCGGTACGGGTGTCGGGGTCACTGCAGGCTTGTCCTTGACAGCGGATTCAGGTGTTGCGGTCACTGCCGGCTTAGCGGGTTCGGGCATTGCGGTCACCGTGGGTTTGTCCTTGACGATCGAGTCACCCTTGCCGTAAAGTGCGCCGCCGAGACCGCCGGTGCCGTCGAGAGGAATCGTCACCGAGATTTCCACCGACCCGTCGCTCATGTAGTGCGGGTTTGGTTCGAACTGGAACCCTTTGACAAAACCGGTGATCGACGTGCTGATCGCATCATTCGTCAACATGAAATTTTCGACCGTAGTTTCGGATGAAATCAGGATCCCTTTGACAACTTCGAGCGCGTTGCGGAGCGCCAGTACCTGCGCGGCGCGTATGGCCGCCGCCCGGCGCGTCGCTTCAGGCATGTCGGGATTCGGAACGCCGATCCCTTTTGCCGTGATCACGCGCTTTCCCCAGTTAATACTGCCTGAGTCGCCCACCGTTTGTACCTGGCCGTACAGCGTAAAACCGGCAGCGAACAGCATCGTCGTTACCGCCGCGCATGCTATCTGCATCTTCATGAGGCCTCCTTTTCTTTCGTGTTAAACAATTATGTGCAACGATCAAAACAGAATGTGTATAATGGTACAATTTAATACATCGCGTTGGCAAGTTCAATTTCATCCCCAGTAATTTGCAGCCATATCCTGCAAATATCCGTAGGCCTTGCCGTTTTTATCCGTAATCATTTTCTTAAGGCAACTTTCCAGGGATTTGCCGAAGACGGCCGCGGACTCGAAGCGGTCGGCAGGATCGGTCGCCATGGCGCGCATGATCGCGTCAACAACCGGCCCGGGTACCGCAGCGGAAGGCTTAAGGGGCGTGAAATCACCCATGGTCTTTGCCTTGATCACTGCAGTCAACTCGGCTCTGGGAAACGCCCGGCGGCCGGAAATGAGTTCGTACAGGGTTGCACCCAGCGCGTAAATGTCGACCCGTGGCCCTATATCCGCACCGTCGAGCTGCTCAGGGGCGAGGTAGGGGAGCGTGCCCACGATGTTGCCCGAGTCCAGAGTGTGGAGGCTTGTCTCAACCGGACGGGCTATGCCGAAATCGGTGAGTTTTACCCGGCCGGCCCTGCTCAGAAGAATATTTGCCGGTTTGAGGTCGCGGTGCACCACACCGTTATAGCTTTGGCCGTAAATGGCGAAAACCTGCCCGTGCGCGTAGCCGAGAGCTTTACAGATAATAATTCCGACGGCCAGCGTCTGTTCTGCCGTGAAAACACCGCATTTCTTTAAAACTTTGTCAAGGGAAACGCTATGCACGTATTCCATTTCCACGCACGGCAGCGTGTGCCATTCGCTGACCCCGTAGCAGTGCACGACGGCGGGGTGGTTCAATTTGGAAACAATCCTTATTTCGGTCTCGAACCGTTCGAGGAACGATGATGGCTGGCCCGGCTTGAGCACCTTGACGGCGCGATAGACTTCGAGCCGCGGGTTCCAGGTGAGATACACGTCGGCCATGCCGCCGCTTCCCAGAAGGTGGAGGATGGTGCCGCCCGCCATGGTTCTGAAGTCGGTCAGCACGGCACCGGGAACAGGCGTAGCGCGGAATTCCTCGGGGTGAAAGGTTGCCGTGTCCGGCGACCCTGTGTCAGCATGAGTCTTTTCTATTGGTTTTTCCGGCGCGGCTTCACGGCTGATGGGAACATCGGGCACACCGTGCGCGGCCGTCACCTTCTTGAATGCAAACGCGGCCGTGGAACATGCAGGCGCCTGGGTAAGAAACTCGCTTTCCCCGGGCGGAGGCAGTGCGTCTCTTGAGTCCTGGTCCGGTATGTCAAGATCGATGGAAGCAGATTCGATAAGCGAAGGGTCCACTTTTTGTACTGCGATCCACAACACCGAGAAAACCCACGCATAAACATGGTTGACCGCATCCCAGAAGAGATTGAGTTTAAAAAAAACAAAACTGCCTCCCGCGAGGCTTGCAAGCGTAATGCCTGCTCCGCAGAGCATGGCCGCGATGCGGTATTTTGACGGGAACAGCAGTACCATACCGGGGAAGATAAGGAACAGGACAAGCCAATTGAATATGCCGGAAAGACCGGACGGTAAAGTAATCCAGGCGCGGTTCACGATGTCCGCAGCGGCATTGGCCCACAGTTCAACGCCGGGAAACTGGCTGCCGACAGGTGTGATGAAGAAATCCGCGCCGCTGCCCGGCTCGGTGATTCCTACAAATACAAGTTTGTCGCGCAGGAGCGAACAATCGACCTCGCCCTTTACAACATCGACCGCAGACAGGGTGGTGATTGTTCCGGCACGGCCGCGAAAGTTCACGGGCGTCGTTGCGGCATAGGTAGTGAGCGGTACTGCGCGACTGCCGACCAGCACCCTTGCGCTGCCGTCAAGCACAAGACTGTCTGCGCCGATGCCGAGGAAAGCCGAGGCCGCAGCCAGCCCGAACGAAGGGTAATATTCGTTCCCTGCTCTGATGACCTGCACCGCTTCGCGCAGCCGCTGGGTCGATGTGCTGGTCGTGACGTTGATAAATCCGCTTTGAACGGCGCGACCGGTGAACATCGTGTCGGATCCGGTGATCCGGGTTGCGGAGAAAAAGCCTATTCCCCTCAAACGATCCTGGTTGCGCAGCATAAGGAACCGGTGCGTCAGGATGTCGGGACGCAGGGTTAGGTTCGTCCGGCCGGTTTCTTCGGAGAATCCCGCAGCGTGAAAGGGAAGAACAAGACGTGGCGCATGTGCAAATGCCGCGGCAAGACTGTCGTTTGCGCCAGGAGCATCGAAGCGTGGAGGGAACATGATGTCGATTGCCACGGCGCGGGGGTTGGCCCGGCCGATTGCATCGATGAGCCGGGCAGTCGTTCCGCGCGGCCAGGGCCAGCCGCCGAATTCACTTATGCTTTTTCCATCTATGCCGACAATGACGACGTCGGAAGGCGGCTTTGCTGACCTGAAACTGAAGTTTACGTCGTAATAAAGGTTATTGAGCGGTCGGAGCGGGGCAAAAAATACGAGGAGAACGAGTAGTAAGGCGCCTGTTGCGAGGAAGCAGAGTTTTTTAAGATTCATTAATAATATTTTCTTTTGCTAAAGACACCCGTTTGGGTGTGGGGTGGGCACCAGTCGTGCAGCTTTGAGCACCCCTTACCCCCACCCACAAGCTTCGGTAAATTCAAAAACACTCTTTGAAAAGTCATTTTTTTGTTTTGATTTCAATACCACTGAAACTTGAGGGTAGGGGTCAAATAGATTTTGGTTCTGCACAATGGTGCCCACCCCATACCCAATATAGAAATCTTTAGCAAAAAAATGAAGGATTACTATTTTTTTTCTGAAATTCAATCAGTAAAAATTTCTTCAATATTTTTGTCCCGTTCTTCGTTCCACTGCTCCCAGGTGTCGGTATCGTTTCTGGTGAACGGCTGCACCGATGACGGCTTGCCCTTTTTGTCAATGGTCAATTCCTGCATGGCGCGCACGATCTGGGTCCATTGTTCCAAAGTAACTTCAGCCGGGCCTTTTATTTCGCCGGGACCCGGGACTTCGGTCGGTCCTTCCACGGAGTCATTCGTTGCAGCCGGCCGGTTTTTGACCGCAACTTCACCGTCGAACACCTTGATCTCCGCCGAGGTGTCCATTGAAACGCTCGTCTGGTATATCGTGCCATGCACGCCGGCCACTGCCGTGGGCAGCTCAAGCTCGAAACGGCTGACCGCATCCTTGAATTTTTTGATTTTCGCCCATACAATTCCGAGCGGGAAGGCGACCTGCGTGGAACCTTTCTGACTGATATTGTCCCTGAACGCTTCTATGATCAGGCGGGTGTTTTCCTTCATCCGTACTACAGACTCCCGGTTGATGATGATTTCCACCCGGCCGGGCGACCCGGTCCGGATTGTATCGCCGGGATACACAAGCGTATTGACAAGGAGTTTTTTCTTCGGCGTGCCGTCGTGCGATGTGATGAATGCGTTTTCCTCGACGCAGGTGACCACGCCTTGGGTTGCATCGATTTTTTTCTCGAATATTGCGGCCAGCGATGTATCGGTCCGGGGCCGGGCGGCCGCCGCAGGCCTGGCGGGATTCGGGAGCGTCAGTTTCTGTCCGGCGAAAATGAGGTCGATGTTTTCTATTGAAGGATTCATCTTCTGAATCACGGTTCCCATGGTATTCGTGTAATGGCCATAGTAGCGGATACAGACAAGGCTCACGCTTTCGCCCGGTTTTGCCCTATGGATAATGGTAGACGCATCAGGCGGCATTGGCGCAGCGGCGAAAAATGCAATGGCCGCCGATGCAACGACGGCCGCATAGAAGGCAAAATGCTTGGTAGTCATGCTGGATATTCTCCGTTGAACGTGAAAATTACTGGTCATCGTTTTCCGGGGACGCTTTTTCCAGTCCCTGCGCCGGGCTTCGGGCGGCAGGGGTTGACAAAACCTTAAGCCGGGCGCTGCCGCTCGATGATCCGGTCACGGAAAGGACCGATCCGTCCGGCAGTTTGCCGTTGTCAACAGTCTCGCAGAACCCGTCAACGGTGCCTTTGTATACCACCTCGAGTTCGAGGATGCCGGTGCCCTGGTTCCAGTCGCGTTTGGTAACCTTGACCACGTTTGCAACGATGGCCGGCAGGCCTTCGATGACCGCCTTGGACGTCTTGAAGCTCTTTACGTTGCTCACCATGACGCGGAGCGGCACCCCGTTATTGATAATGTCCTGCCATGAGTCAACAATTTTTTCCAGCAGCTGCCGGTCAAGAATTTTCTGGACAGCAGCGGTAATGGCCTTGGCGCCGCCGGATGCCGGGTTAATGTGCACGACCGCCGCATGTTCGTTTTTTGCGGTGATGACGGCCGCATTCGAGCAGGTGAAGACTTTGAGGGAGACATCGGCCTGGCACGATTTCATGTTGCCGAGATTTATCAGCGTATTGTCGACAACGCGGCTTACCGCATTGCCGGTGATCACAATTTCGGCGCCCGCCTGGGTACCGATCACCGCCGCAGCCGCGGCATTGCCGTCAAGAGCCTGGATCGCCTGCTCGTGTTTTTTTAATTGCTCAACGGCAGCATGATCGACCAGCGAAAACCCCTTCTCGGTGAGGTAGTTGATGATCTCATTTTCCGCGATGTTCCCGGAAGCCGCGGTGTCGTTCATGTTGTTTTCCCGCACCAGTACCATGACGCGCGGCTTCTGCATGCTTTCGAGCAGGATGCGCATGGCCATCAGGTCGTCAGTGATCTGCTTCGATGAGACGGTCGCTTTGATCCTGACCGTTACGGCGCCGTCAGGGCCGGTCGATTCCGAAAGCGTCTGCACCGTTTTAACCGCACCGGCCGTGCGCGCGATCACCATGTCTTTGTTCACCATGAAATTTTTTATTTCAGTCTCCGAGTGAATGAGCGTGCCGATGCCTTTCTCCACAGCCGCGCGTTTTGCACTGACCATTGCCTCGTCGTGATTGCGGCCTGTACCTTCGGCCTCGACCTCGATCGGTTTCAGTGCCGATGTGTCTGTGCCGGTTGTGGCCGCCGGGACCGTTGTCATGCACGTCAGAACACAAGCAAACGCCATCAATGAAGTTCGTATCATATGTCAGGAGTCCTTTCCTTGCAGAGATAGTCCGGGTCGGCCGAAGATTAGTCTGACAATATAATTATTTAACAATTCTACCATTAATATATCGCAATGGCAAGCTCAATGGCCTGAAACCGGCAGATGAATACGCCGTCGGGGTGCAGAGATTATTTTCTTTCATTCTACTACGGTTACGGTGCGCCCCTGTTTTCGACACACTGGCGGAACAGAAAATGAATTAAGTGATGAATTTGACGGCAACATGGTATTTATCCTGAACCATCAAAATCTTTTCTTGAAGCGTCACCATGCTTGACAATATTTGGGCGGATCGTTATAATTTTATGAAATCGTTCCTTCGAATAATATATGCGGATAGTATAAACCGATAGAATAACGATGGCCCCTTCAATGCGGTCAATAACCATTCACAACCAAGGCTGAACCATGAAAATCTACACACCCGTTTTCCGGTTCCACGACAAATTCAATCCCGTGTTTTTCCCGGCGGTCACGGTGCTTGCCGCAATGTTCGCGTCGTCTCAGGCGAGCGAACACGTCGTCCAGCAGAACGCCGGCGCTTTTGAGGAGGGCCAGCAATCGTCGGTCATATGCGAAGGCGGCCTCAAACACCGGGTGGCGATCCTTTCGATAGTCAATCGTACCTCCTACGGCCAGGAGCGGATCGGCAATGCGGTGAAGGACATGCTGACGACCGAAGTTTCAAAGACCGGCTGCTTTGTCCTTGTGGAACGGGACCAGCTTGACAAAACGCTCAACGAGCAGTCGCTGGGGCAGAGCGGGGCCATGGATTCGACCTTTGCGCCGCGGGTAGGTAAACTCGTCGGTGCGGAATTCGTACTGTTCGGCAGCGTGACCCAGTTCGGAGTGCGGACTGAATCGTCCGAAGCGCTCTTCGGCGATTCAAAGACACAGTTCGCGGACGCGGCCGTTGACATAAAGCTTATGAATGTAGAGACCGGAGAAATCGCCCTTTCGCTCAGCGGCACCGGCCATGCGAAGCGCAAATTCACGAGTATTCTGGGAATGGGATCGAGCGGGGGGTACGACGAGGCGCTGGAATCTCAGGCCCTCCGGTCCAGTCTGGCCGGATTCGCGGCAAGGATCGCGACCGAAGTCGGAAAAACAACATGGATGTGTTATGCCGTGATACGCGGCGATCAGGCCTACCTCGATGCCGGTTCGCGTTCCGGCGTGGCCGTGGGTCAGCAATACGAGATTTTTACAAAAGGCGATGCGATATACAGCCCGACGACCGGCGCCCTGCTCGGGTATGACGAAGTGAAGACCGGCGTCGTGCAGGTGGACCGCCTGCTCGGCACCGACGGGGCCATTGCCATACTTTTATCGGGCAAGTATCCGGAAAAACAGGGTATCGTCCGCCGGCCGCCCGACAAACACTAAGAGGATCATATGCGGTATTTCCGAATCTTCGTCGTTCTTTCCGTGGCCGCCCTGCTGGGAAGCTGCGCGTCGACCCATGGCGGCTACAAGGTGGATTCCTTCCAGTCGCCGCTTCCGGTGGCCGTGCTACCGGTCAACAATATGAGCAACGACCTTAAATCGGGCCAGATGTTCCGTGAACTCTTCAAAAATTCCCTTCAGGACCTGGGATATCCGGTCGCAAAGAACGGCGATGTGGACTACCTTCTGCAGCAGAATGGACTGACAGACGGCGGCCAGCTTACGAACATCCCTCCCGAGAGGTTGTGCCAGATGCTGGGAGTGGACGCGGTGTTTATCGGCAACCTGGAAAAAGCGAACCAATTGACTACCGGCTTTTACAATAAAAAAGAGGTCAGGGCCACCATGAAACTTTTCCGGCGTTCCGACCTCCTCTGGGCGGACACGGCGGAAGCGTCCAAAAGGGACATAGCGCTCAATACCAGGGCCATCGGAGATGCCTTTGTGCAAAGGGCATCGGGCAAGGCGCTGGCAAAATTCAACGGGCATCCGCTGCTTATGTTAACGGAACAGATGATTTATGATCTGGAGCAGAAACTTCCCGGTAAGCGGATCACGCCGACAGGGTGGGAACCCCGATGAAACGACAGACATTTTTCCTGCTTGCTGTGTTATTGATTTCCCTGGCTTTCGATGCCCGCTCCGCCGCTGCCGGGTCTTCTACGTCGGAAACGGAACCCTTTGACCGCATCGTGCTCAAGGACATGACCGTGATCAAGGCCAGCCTGGTAAAGGAAATGGGCGACTCTCTGGCCTACTTCGAGCTGAACGATCCTGATTTTGTCAAGCACACGGTCGGCCGCGATCAGGTGTTCAAATGGATACATGCGACCCTGCCGGCGACTTCTCCCAGGAAGGTAACGCCGCCGCCTGCGCCTGTTGTAAGCAACGTGGAACAGCAAAACCGCGCACCGGCGCAGAATGTACGCACTACTGCTGCCGTGCAGGAATCAGAACAAGACGGGGTTCCAGTAGTGGATTACCAGAGCGTGGTGCTGCGCAGCGACGCAGCAGAAAGGGGAGGCATTCAGCGCCCGACAATTGCCGAGGCACCGGTCAGAGCAGAAACATCGCCTGCCGTACCTGCCCGGGAACCGGCAGCTCTTCCTTCTGTAGACTACAACAGGGTCAACGAGACCGCGCAGATACCTTCTCAGCAGAGGAGTTCAGCGATTGACTCAAGCCGCATCGAACGCCAAAGCCCGCCTCCTCAACCTGAGGCGAGATTTTTTTCGAAAAGGGCAAAGACAGCGGTATCTGCGCCTCCTGAGCCCCCTGCCCCTGCGGTTACCGCGAATGTTTCCATGAACAATGTTAGCATGAACTATGATACCAACGATGCAATTCCTGCGGGATTGTCGCAGGTTCGTCTGGACCCGCCGACAAGAACCGATGGCGTCAAAGTCGTTCCGCGTTCGGGTATGCTTGCCATAAACATCCTTCCGTCGTTGAGCTCAATAGGCGTTGGCCTTCGGAACTGGGGTTCCACAGGCTGGGGATTCGGCGCCAAAGGATCGTTACTATGGCTTGGCGAAAGCGGATTTAATCTTAGTGGTGAAGTCATGAAGGCGCTGAACTCAGAGGGCCGCGCCCGCTGGTATCTGTTTGCAGGGCTCGGATATCAATGGATGAGCATTACCACTCCGGAAATAATGGGCATTCCAGGCTCGACGATAGACCTTTCTTTGCCAAACTTTATTATAGGGCTCGGAGGGGAATGGCGTTTCGGCATCAACCGCAATCATGGGGTCTCCTTTGAACTCGGATATCAGGCCGGCAGTGCGGACTACACGATACATCAGCCTGCATATACAATTGGTGGGTATTATACTGTGCCGGCCACGGATACGAAAGGCTCCTACAGTATGCCTTTCTATTTTGGAGGAGCTTACGCATACTACTTCTGAGTTAGCGAATGAGATGAGGAGAGTATTTAAATGAAGCGTTTTGCTGAAAAGGATTGCCTTGCATTTTTATTCACTTTTTTATTTGCAACGGTAATAAATATTTCTGGCCAGCAGGTGAGTTCCGGTAACGACAGTTCAGGTAACAGCGCCCAGACTGCGATAAAGACATTCGAAGGAAAAACCGGCGATCTTATTATTTCGTCCGACCATTCTGGCGCTCTCGTCGAAATAGACGGGAAACGCATTCCCGGCGAAACGCCGCTCACGCTTAAAGCGTTTTCATCGGGCGAGCACCGCATCATCGTGCGGAAAGGAATGTGGTACGGGGCGCAGAAAATAACCGTGGTCCCGGGCGATGTTTCGAGAGTGACCATCCGCATGCAGGACGGGAAAGGGACGCTCAAGGTTTTTTCCGATCCGCCCGGCGCCCAAATCGTGATCGACGGCAAAATCATCGGCACCACCCCGCTGAAAATCATAAACATTGACGCAGGAGAACGCATGATGGCGCTCCGTCTGCAGGGATATTCGACCTTCGAAAGCAGCGTGCAGATAACGACCAATGAAACCCAGAACATAACCGTGACGCTCAAGTCCTCGGCGTTCATAAGCGTTAAAGCGCAGCCCAGGTCCGCAGCCGTCATCATTAACGGGACCCCTGCCGGAACAGGAGAGGTAAACCGCATGGAAGTTCCGGCCGGAGACGTTGCCCTGTCGATCGAAGCGCCCGGCTACGATAGTTATAAAGAAACGGTCTCGCTCAAGGCCGGCGAATTGCATGAGGTCGATAAAACGCTTACCGCGGCATTCGGCACGTTGACGGTCACGACCGTGCCGCCCGGGGCCGCACTTACCATCAACGGTCAGCCGTCCGGCTCAACAACGCCATACCGCAACGATAAGACGGCACCGGGCAATTACAAGCTGCGGCTCGAATTGCCGGGGTATGAGCCGATTGAAGAATCGGTCGTGCTGAAATCCGGTGAAACCCGCGCGTTTGAGAAAAAAATGGTAAGCATGTACGGGACCCTTTCGGTGGTAACGACGCCGTCCGGCGCCACCCTTTTCATCAACGGGCAGTCGTCCGGCACAACGCCTTTCCGCAGCGACAAACTGGCGACCGGCAGTTACCGGCTGCGGCTTGAAATGGCGGGTTATGAACCTATGGAAGGATCGGTCATACTGAATGCCGGAGAGCCGATCGCGATTGAGAAAAAAATGGTCAGCCTTTACGGGATCCTTTCGCTGGCAACGACGCCTGCCGGCGCGGCTGTCATTATAAATGGCAAGCAGTACGGCACAACGCCTTACCGCAACGACAAACTGCTGAGCGGGGCGTACAGCCTTCGGCTCGAATTACCCGGATACGCAGGCATACCTGAAGAGAAAATAACCATCGAGAAGGAAACCGCGGTACATAGGGAGTACACGCTTTCACGTTCAAAGGCATGGCTCGATTCGGTTGCGGCGTTTAAACTGGCAAAGTATAAACATGCACGGTGGAAGCGCAGGATCGTGTTCGGAAGTCTGGCTGCCGTAACAGGAGGCATCGGTTACTATTTCGATTCTCAGGTTGCGGCAGCGGTGAAAGATCAGAACAAGGCACAGGCCGATTACCGCGCGGCAACCACGGACTGGAACACGTACATACAGCGATATAACGATGCCGGAGACAAGGCGAAAAGTAATGCTAACGTGCGCAACATTCTCTATGGTATTGCAGGCGTTTTTGCCGCCGGGTTTGTGATTTCAATCCCATTTTAGGTGCTGAGTCCGGGAGTCCACAGGGAAGGAAAAATTCAACGCGGGGTTTTTATTATGAGTAAAAAAACAATAGGCGTACTGTTTCCATTGGCGTTTTTAGCTTTCATCCATTGCACGAATGAAAACGCCGGATTTTCCCGCGATAACCCGCTGGATCCTGGAAGTTTTAACTGGAGTCCGGTCGTAACAGCGATGCCGGACACGAACGTTGCGATCTACGACTCTTTTTCCATTCACGCGAGAGCCAGCACAGGCGGGGACACGGGTAAAACCATCAAGAAATACCTCTGGGCCCTGGACGGCGTGAAATACAATGACAGTACGGACACGGGCCGGATCAAAACGGCATTTACAAGCGCAGGTGTAAGGACGGTCCTGGTCAAGGCGCGGGACAACGACGGCATCGTATCGATAATGGCCGATACCGTAAAAATCACCGTGCATCTGTATGCGCCGGTTGTTACAACTGCTAAGCCGGATTCGAATGTAGCGGTCATCGACAGTTTCTTCATTCACGCGACAGCCATGGACACCAACGGGACAATAAAGAAATACCTCTGGGCTCTGGACGGCGTGAATTACAAGGACAGCACGGACAGCGGGAAAATTAAAACAGCTTTTCCAACTGCGGGTATAAAGACTGTCCTGGTGAAAGCGCGGGACGATGATGGTATCGTCTCGACAAAGGCCGATACCTTGCTGATCACCGTGCATCTGTATGCGCCGGTTGTTACAACTGCTAAGCCGGACTCGAATGTCGCGGTCATCGACAGCTTCTTCATTCACGCGACAGCCATGGACACCAACGGGACGATAAAGAAATACCTCTGGGCCCTGGACAGCGTGCATTACAATGACAGTACGGACAGCGGGAAAATCAAAACGGCATTTCCAACTGCGGGTATAAAGACTGTCCTGGTGAAGGCGCGGGACAATGACGGCATCGTATCGACAAAGGCTGATACTGTTCGAATAACCGTTCACCTGTATGCGCCGGTCGTGGTAGCGATGCCGGACACGAATGTCGGGGTCATCGACAGCTTTTATATGCACGCGACAGCCACGGACACCAACGGCACAATAAAGAAATATCTGTGGGCTTTTGACGGCATGAATTACAAGGACAGCACTGACAGCGGGAAAATTAAAACAGTTTTTACAAATACTGGTGTAAAGACGGTGCTGGTCAAGGTTCGGAACAACAACGGAATTCTATCGGCGGTTGACACGGTGAAGGTGACGGTGCATTTATATGCGCCTGTAGTTACCGCCATGAACGATACCAATGTCGCGATTATCGACAGTTTCTATATCCACTCGACAGGCACGGACACCAACGGGACGATAAAGAAATATCTGTGGGCCCTGGACAGCGTGCATTACAATGACAGTACGGACAGCGGGAAGATCAAGGTCGCATTTATGACCGCCGGCGTGAGAAAGGTTCTGGTGAAGGTTCGGGACAACGATGGCATTATGTCGACAACGGCTGATACCGTACTGATCACCGTACACACCTATGCACCGGTCGTGGTAGGGATGCCGGACACGAATGTCGCAGTCATCGACAGCTTCGTTATTCATGCGACAGGCACGGACACCAACGGGACGATAAAGAAATATCTGTGGGCACTGGACAGTGTGCATTACAATGACAGTACGGACAGCGGGAAGATCAAGGTCGCATTTATGACCGCCGGCGTGAGAAAGGTTCTGGTGAAGGTTCGGGACAACGATGGCATTATGTCAACGCCCGATACCGTAAAGATCACCGTACACACCTATGCACCGGTCGTGACAGCGATGCCGGACACGAGTGTCGGTGTGAACGACACGTTCCTTATCCACGCTTCAGGCACGGACACGAATGGAACGGTAAATAAATATCTTTGGGCATTGGACGGCGTGAGCTACAATGACAGCACGGACAGCGGACATGTAAAAGCGGTGTATGCAAGTGTCGGTATAAAGACGGTACTTGTCAAGGTGCGTGACAACGACGGAATTGTATCTGCGGTTGATACGGTAAAGGTGACCGTTAAAGACAGCACGCCGATCAATATTTCACCGGCAAACGGCGACACTATCGGCATCTCACGTCCCACGTTCACCTGGATTCCGGGGTTCTATGCCGACAGTTTTACTCTGCTGCTCGACACCCTCAATGTTCCTGTTGCTGTTGCGGCAAAAGATATTAAAAACACCTCCTTTACTCCAGCACTGCCTCTCATTTCCGGCAAAACCTACTACTGGCAGGTCATCGGCCTGAATACATCCGGCCAGAAAGCCGTGGGACAAGTGTGGCAATTCTATTATGCGCCGGGCGTGGTTGCGATGCCGGACACGAATGTCGCGATCTACGACAGTTTCTTTGTTCATGCGAAGGGACTGGACTCGAATGAGGTCATCAAGAAATACCTCTGGGCCCTGGACGGCGTGAATTACAATGACAGTACGGACAGCGGGCGGGTCAAAACGGCATTTACAAGTGCGGGAGTAAAAACCGTACTGGTCAAGGTGCGGGACAGCAGCGGTATTGTATCTGTCAAGGCTGATACAGTACTGATTACCGTGCACAACTATGCGCCGGTCGTGGTTGCGATGCCGGACACGGCCGTCGCAGTCAGCGACAGTTTTTATATCCATGCGACAGGCACGGACACGAATGGGACCGTTAAGAAATACCTCTGGGCGTTGGATGGAACTAATTACAACGACAGCACAGACGTTGGGCGGGTCAAAACGGCATTTACCGATACGGGTGTAAAGACGATGCTGGTCAAGGTGCGGGATAATGAAGGTTTTCAATCGCCGGTTGACACGGTGAAGGTGACGGTTAAAGACAGCACGCCTGTAAATATTTCACCCGCAAAGGGCGACACAATTACCGACTCCCTTCCCACGTTTCGCTGGGTTCCGGGCTTCTATGCCGATAGTTTCAGAGTAATGCTCGACACCGTCAACCCGCCTGTTGCTGTTGCGGCAACAGGGGTAAGAGACAGTTCCTATACGCTCACAAAGCCTCTCACCTTAAGCAGAATATACTACTGGCAGGTCGTCGGCCTGACTGCTTCCGGCAAACAAGCCAAGGGGGACGTGTGGCAATTCAATTATTCGCCGGCCAACGCCGTTGTGCCGTATACGAGTGACGGCAACACACTACTGCTGGACCATTTTGACAGCTCTACAAGCGCGAGCATCAACGCCTTTACTGTCGGCAGCGGTTGTTCGAGCACTACTCCGTGGACTGCCGCGACTCCGACATCTTCCTATAGCTCCGGACAGAACGGTCTAGGGCAGGCAATCACCATGGGTCCGCCGGCGGGCCAGCCTGCAGGTTCAGCCTCCTATCTGGAATATTCCACACAGGATATTTTATGTCAGTCCAATGGCACCATTGAGTTCTGGGTTTATCCGACGGCATATGGTCTCAGCCTCGCGGACCAGGGGCAATATTACAACTCCTGCTCGGGTTGGACGTTCCGCATGGGGATCGATGCAACCGGCCATCTGACTGCCAGCGACTGGGACGGATCCGGCGACTGGGGCGGAGGCGTGACGTCCAGTCAGATCGTGCCCATGAACGCCTGGACCCATGTAGCGGTCACCTGGGGAAGCGCCGGGGTCAAGCTGTACATAAACGGCGTAGAAGTGGGGAGTAATTCCTCAACGTATGGTCCGGCCAGTGGTTACGGGGGTTACCTGATGATGCAGTGCGGGAGCAATGCAGGTGTGAGTTGCATGATCGACGAGCTGAGGATCTCGGACGTACAGAGGACCAGCTTTAACGTGCATTGATTAACCAGATTATCGTGCAGTTGCAGTTTGGCGCAAGTTCTGCTGAGCGATATTTTTATAAATACCCACACGCTGTGACACACCAGCGAAAGTATGTGATATGAAATCGGGATGTATCCCGCTATCGGGCCGAAAAGATGCCGGTTAGAATTACAACCCATCCGACCGCTTCATTTTATTATATTTGCATTGAAATCTTGTATTGATTCTTTCTCTAAAGACAATAATAGCGTCAGGATATCGTCAGGAAATAAATATTTGAGTGGTTGCTCTTTAAAACATTAACAAATATATAAGTTACGGTAAATGCAGCTTATATCAGGAGGGGTGGCCGAGTGGTCGATGGCGGCGGTCTCGAAAACCGTTGCGCGGGGTTTCCTGTGCCTAGAGTTCGAATCTCTACCCCTCCGCCATATTTAGAGGTTATGTGTAACATTCGGAGAGGTGCCCGAGCGGCCGAAGGGGCATGCCTGGAGAGCATGTGTACGCGTAAGTGTACCCAGAGTTCAAATCTCTGCCTCTCCGCCATAATAAGAAGCCTCCCAACCCTCATATGGGCGGGAGGCTTTTTTGTTTTAATATCCATAATTTCAAGATAGTTACGATGATCTCTTAATCTGGTTTATTATGATGTTTGTGGAATAATTACATACGTGGTTTTGTATCCAGGTAAGTATTGTATATTTTGTAGTAGAATTTTGAAACAATATTCTTGATTCCGAAGTCGAATATCTGACAAGATGTAAGGAGGTAAGTATGAAGACGGGAACAGCTAAAAACAGAATGCGGATGTTTGCCGGGTGTTTCCTTATGTTCCTCGCGGCAGGGGTGGGTTCGTTGGCTGTGGCACGCGGGGGCGGAGGGGCCGGTTTTCATGGCAGCAGCTTCCGTGGAAGCGGCTTCCATAGTGTCGGCTTTCATGGAGGCGGCTATCGTTATGGTGGTTTTCATGGAAGCGGTTTTCGGGGTGTCGGTTTTCATGGCTATGGCTGGTCTCGAGGGTTTCATCATTCTCGTTTTTGGGGTGGATTTTACATCGGCCCGGTATGGTATCCGGGGCCAACCATTATAGTTGAAGGGGTTCCTTATTACTATTACAGCGGCGAATACTATACGCCATCCGGTGATGTGCTCGTTGCAGCCATTCCGCCGGCAGCCGAGCCAACCGTCACTCCGGCGCCAAATACGGCACCAGAGGCTACACCGGCAAACGTTGAGCCAAAGGCGACACAGCCGTCGGGAGAGGCTGTCACTATCAATGTACCGAATGCGAGTGGAGGGTATACACCGGTAAAACTGGTTAAAGTTGATAAAGGCTATGTAGGCCCGCAGGGAGAATTTTATAAGGACCATCCGACCGTTGCCGAATTAAAAGTGCTCTACGGAAAATGATACCCGCATCCGCCGAATGGGGAGGGCGCGGGTATCGTTTCCGAAGGTGTCTTGATTAAATGTTGACACATGGTTGCTTTAAATGTAAATTAACTATTGCAGTCTCAAGTAGTCTCACCTTCACCATGTATCTCACCAACAAATTTCAGGAGGTTTTTTTATGCAACAGGTTAATAGCAAACCCAAAACTTTTTCACCCCCTCTGGAACGGTTCAAGGCGGAAATCGAAAAACGGGCAAAGGAGATTTTTCTGAAACGTCAGCAGACCAAGGAGCACGGAGACGCGCTTTCCGACTGGTTGCAGGCTGAAAGAGAGATCAAAGGTAAGTACCGGATTTCCTGAGCAGATTTAAAGAAAACTCCGGTACTACGGAAAATTTTCGAAAATACGTTATCTCGAATTCCAGCCCCCGAAAAATTCGCTGTGCTGTTTGAAGAGGGATCGCCGCTGAAACAGTACATTTCTGCCGGTCCGGGAAACGTACTTGTTGACTTAAAATATTCAATGGGCCTTTCGACGGACGGTCGACTGGCTGACCCAGCAACAAAAATGCCTCGGCAAAACCGGGCCGGATGATAGTGAAACCCCTGTGATCGCCATAATGATGGGGTATGTTTTAGTGCTGATTGTCCTGCCTGATCTCCCTGTTTTGATCAAGCGTCAGTATTTCATCTATTTTAAGCAGCGTATAATCCGTTGTGGTGCAACATCCGCAGCCGGCTGAAAAGGCGGTCTGATGAGTGGCAATGTTACCTCTGCAATACCGACGCAGGGCTTATGTGAAATCGCAAGGGCGGGTCCCTGCGGGATAGTCATTTTCGGCGCATCAGGGGACTTGACTTATACAAAACTTCTGCCCTCGCTCTTCCGGCTTTATGCGGCGGGCGGCGTCCCGGAAAATTTTTTTATTTTTGGAGCCGCCCGCACAAACATGGATGATGTCGGCTTCCGTGAGAAAGTGCAGAAAGCGGTGCTGGAAGCTTATAGTAACACGGAAGAAAAGGCACTGCGGAGTTTCTGTTCCCGTTGTTTTTACATTTCAATAAATTATGACGACGATGACGGCTACCTGCGTCTTGCCGCCAGATGCGCGGAGCTTGCCCAGCGCTATGCGACGGGCGGTAACGTCGTCTTCAATATGGCCGTCCCACCGGATCTTTACGGCATGATCACCGAAAAATTGAGCTGCAACAGCCTGCTGCAGCGAAATCTGCCCGCGGCGTCAGATGCAGACAGGCCATTCGGACGTGTTATGGTGGAAAAGCCATTTGGCAGGGACACAAAGACCGCACAGGCGCTCAATGCGCATATGCTGCACTATTGTGACGAGGAGCAGATCTACCGTGTCGACCACTTTCTGGGCAAGAACACGGTGCAGAACATACTCGTGTTCAGATTTGCAAATGCTATTTTCGAACCGCTATGGAACAACCGGTATATCGACAGCGTCCAGATAACCGTTGCCGAGGATAAAGGCATAGAACGCCGGGCCGGATACTTCGAGCGTGCCGGCCTAATTCGCGATATACTGCAGAACCATATGCTGCAGTTGCTCGCCATAACCGCTATGGAACAGCCGGCGTCATTCGACGCATCGGCTGTCTCGGATGAAAAAGTACGAGTAATAAAAGTCCTTCGGCCATTTGATATTGGAGCGCTGGACCAATCCATTGTCCGGGGGCAGTATATAAGGGGCACGGTCAACGGAAATGATGCCGCGGCATACCGTGAGGAACAGGGAGTCGATAAAAACTCATGCGTTGAGACCTTCTTTGCCGCAAAGCTTTTTATAGAGAACGAGCGGTGGCAGGGGGTGCCTTTTTATTTGCGGGCAGGGAAAAGGTTAAACAGGAAAATGGCGAAAATCACCGTTATTTTCAAACCCGCGCCAGACTGTCTGTTCTGCACTCTGGGGATTGACCACAAACCCAACGTGCTTACATTCGATATTCAGCCGGAACAGGGCGTGGCCCTCAACTTCATGGTGAAGGTTCCGGGAGGCAGAATGTGCCTGAGCCCGCTTGATATGGCGTTTAATTATAAAGGTTTTTTCGGAACCGACATGGGTGGAGATTACGAAACCATTCTTCTCGATTGCATGCTCGGCGATCATACGCTTTTCTGGCGCAAAGACGGGATCGAGGAATCGTGGCGGCTTCTCACTCCGGTGCTGGAGGCGTGGGACAACTGTTCGGCAACAAGGAAAAACGCACAGTTGTATTTTTACTCTGCCGGAAGCTGGGGGCCGGAAGCGGCGGATTTGCTCATTAAAAATGATGGTAGGGAATGGCTGTAGCTTGCTGAAAGGAATTATTTTTTGAAATAGAGGTATTTTTTTTGGCTAAAGGCTTTCGATTGAGTATCGGGTGGGCGGCATTGTGCTGAAACATACTTCGTTTGACCCGTACTCTCAAGTTTCCGGTGAGTAGAAATAAAGAAAGTTCATAATTAATTTTAAGCTGATCTTATCATTATGAAAACCTACAGTAAAATTTTCTGGATAACGCTCTCCATTATCGCCGCAATTGCAATCGGCTTCGTGGTGCGGATATTCAATCCGACTGAAAAAGTCAACGCCCTCTGGATTGTCACTGCTGCAGCTTGCTTTTATATCATCATGTACCGGTTTTACGCTTCATTCATCGCCGCAAAAGTGCTTGCGCTTGACCCTCGTCGCGTGACCCCGGCACTGCGTCTCGGAGACGGCGTCGATTACGATCCGACCAACAAGTGGGTGCTGTTCGGCCATCATTTCGCGGCGATAGCCGGGGCCGGCCCGCTCATCGGCCCGATGCTGGCAGCGCAGTTCGGGTATTTGCCCGGGTTTCTCTGGATACTTATCGGCGCGGCCCTTGCCGGCGCGGTGCACGATATGGTCATCCTGACGGCATCGGTCAGACGGAACGGCCGGTCGCTCGCACAGATCGCGAAAGACGAAATCGGCCCCGTCGGGGGCCTGGCAACGGCCATCGCCATCATTTTTATCATCATCGTGGCACTTGCCGGACTCGGTTTTGCTGTTGTCAATGCGCTCAGGCAGAACCCGTGGGGCGCCTATACCATATTTCTGACGATTCCAATCGCCCTGCTGATGGGGTTGTATCTCAAATGGCTGCGGCCCAACAAGGTGGCGGAGGTAAGCCTTATCGGCGTACCCCTGCTTCTCATCGCGGTCGGCACCGGACATTTTATCCCCGGTTCGTTCCTTGAACCGCTTTTCAACCACCCGCAGAAATTCATCGTCGTATCGCTCGCGATCTACGGATTCATCGCCTCGGTCCTGCCGGTGTGGATGCTGCTCTGCCCGAGAGACTATCTGTCAACCTATATGAAAATCGGCACCATACTTCTTCTGGCGCTCGGCGTGATTTTCATGGCGCCGATCATCCAGATGCCGGCAGTGACCAAGTTCGCGGCGGGCGGCGGCCCCATCATACCGGGCAGGCTCTTTCCCTTCATGTTCATAACGATCGCATGCGGCGCCATCTCCGGGTTCCATTCGCTTATCTCTTCGGGAACAACACCAAAAATGATCATGTCCGAAAAGGAGATCAAACTCATCGGCTATGGCGCCATGATCACCGAAGGTTTTGTTTCAATCATGGCGCTTGTCGCCGCTACTATCCTTATTCCCGGCGACTACTTTGCGATCAACAGCACGCTCGGTTTCGATAAACTTGCGGCGATCGGGTTCCCTGTTGACCGGATAAAAGAGCTGTCGGCCATGGTTGGCATCAATGTCGAACACCGGCCGGGCGGCGCCGTATCGCTCGCGGTCGGCATGTCCACGATACTCTCCCATATTCCGGGCATGAAAAATCTGATGCCGTACTGGTTTAATTTCGCGCTCATGTTCGAAGCGCTTTTTATTCTTACCACGGTCGATGCCGGTACCCGCGTGGCGCGGTTTCTGCTGCAGGAGCTGGGCGGCTACGTGTATAAACCGCTGGGACGAACACGCTGGCTGCCCGGGAACATCGTCATGAGCGGCATCGTTGTGTTCGCCTGGGGTTATATGATTTACACAGGCAGTATCTCGACCATCTGGCCGATGTTCGGCGTGGCCAACCAGCTCCTTGCCGCCATTGCGCTCGGCATAGGCACCACGGTCATCATAAAATCCGGCAGATTGAAATACGCGTGGGTTACCTTTGTCCCCATGTGCTTCATGTTCGTCACCACCCTTACTGCGGCATGGCAGCTGGCCTGGTTTTTCAGGGCCAAGGCCGTTGCGGCAAAGGCGGCAACCGATGCGTTCACCTTTAATCTGGACGCGATTCTGGTCGGCTGCATGGGTGCGCTTGCAGTGGTAGTTCTTGCCGACATGTCTTACAAATGGTATAACTGGGTATCAGGCAGGCGGGAAATAACGACCAGCGAAGTAAATGTGTATTCTGCTTCCTGAAAACAGCGATGATCAAATATTCCCTATTGTTCCGCCATTCATCGGCTTTTGCTGAAAAATCAGTATTTATTTGTCACAGATAAAAACTTAATCCAAGACCAACGATACTCGGCGCACTTTCCGTCATGCCGAGATCGATTTCCATGAAAAGAGCGGTGTTTCTATGGAGGGATATCCGCGGGCCGAAGAAGAACCAGGCCGGAACCGTTGTCGCACCGGTGGTGAAATCGATATCGGCGTCAAGGCCTCCGTAGATGACCACGGTCCGTCCCACCGGGAACGCAAGGTCCAGTGTTCCGTCAAGACCTATGTTATCGGACACGTGGGCACCGGTAGTCAGCGATAACGCGGGCGTGCCGCGGGCCAATGCCCATTGGAGGTCGATGCCTAAAAAAGAACGTCCGTTGTTTGCAAGACGGACATTTCCGTAAAGATCGATTTCATGTGTAATGCTTGCGCCTCCGAGGGCATAAATGCCGGGACTGACGCCGCCGTCGACCAGCAGAATGGGGGCGATGCAGAGGCGGAACGTGCCCTCTCTGAGTTTTTGTGCAGTGTTATACACCTGGGCGTTAGAAGCAATGGAAAAGAGCATTATTGCGGCAACAACTGCTGAGACGGTTATCCTTCGCATGCAAGCCCCTTTTTTAAGATGGACGATATGAGGAACCTGTTTTTAATATAGTCTGTATGACATTGGAGTGTCAAAAGATGGAATCTGGTAAATTTTTTATATTAAATACTTTTTTGTCAATTTACAACAAATTTAACATTGACGCCAAAAACGTTATCTTTTGGATCAACTAAAAATGAACCTGCCATTAATATAAAATCATACCATGTATGGGCCGCTGCTGCCGGACCGATGCTGTAATTCCTGCTTTGAACATCTCTGCCTAAGAAAAATCCGGCGATTGATGTCTCCGCTACCTGTAATAACGCCGCTTTATAATCTGGGTTATTTGAAAACAGGACATTTGAAAAATGCAGGGAACCGAAAAATAAACTTGAATATACCAGCCCCCTTGTTTGTCCATATTCGTAGTCCCAGAGGGGCATGATTCCATTTCTAAAAAGATATTCTTCGGAAATGCCAGCCCCCCAGCTTAACGCCAATGATAATGAACCGTATATCGACAGCGCAGGATTTCTATCGATAAAACGATTCATGAAATACATCTTATTGACATCGCCTATCGTTTGACCCGTGTTTCTGCCCTCAAAATACAGTTCAGCTAAAGCGGCGAGTATAAAACCGCCGGCGATCGGTGTAAAAATATTTTTCAGTTTGAACGGGGACAGCAATAAATCGTTGAATTGTATCGTGTCATAGTTAAACGCGGGCCTTTTGCCTTTGATATATTCCAGCCTGGCCCTGAGCCAGTCGCACTTATCAACGTTATATGCTTCAAGTCCGATTAACAAGGGAAAATTATAGTACGGGGTAGAACTCTCGGATTTTAATTTGTCCGCACAGACTATTCCAAGAGTTAAGCCGCCGATTTCAACGCCTGAAAATAAGAGGCCTTCAATGATCCGACTATCATAGAACTGTGTCGCACCGGGTATCCACAGCGCCCATCCTGGATATCCTGTTTGTTTCGCCTGTACTGTTGAATCGGGCTGTTGAGCGGTTATTGTCAGTGAAAAAGATACAATAAAAAAAAAGTGTGAATACCTTATTCGTCTCTCATTAATTCGGGGCGTGTTTGTCATAGCCGAGTTACCCATTCATGTATGCAACAGTACCCTCGCACTGTTGCATCAGCCTGCTCAAGCCGCTTTTTGTTTTGCTGCAGATTCAACTTTCGCCTTCAGTTTCGCAGCAAACGCCCTTGACTTCGGCGTTGATTTGAGCGCAAGAATGCAGTCACCTGAAGTATCGAGGACGTAAATATGGGCTTTCTTGTAAAAGATAAGAGCAAGAAGATACACCGCGATAACCACCGTACATACCTGGATGCCGAGGACGATGCTCTTGAACAGCAGTGAAGGCGACATTTTTGAAAGGATGAAGAATACCATTGAGGTAATCACAAGGCCGTAGACGATGGAACTCCATTCAGTCTCACCACGCCTGATGGTCTTGAAAACGGGGTCGATTTTCCCGTAGGAATAATCGTCAGTTAAACTCCGTGCGATATTTTTATAATCGATGACCAGCTTGTCCTGTTCCAGCGTTATGGTGCGTTTCGCAAAACCTTCGTAGGGAAGCCGTTGAGTAAAGACGTCCATGATGTTCCTTTCGGGAGAGTGTTACAGTTTATGGACCAGTGCAACGCTGATTTCAAACCGGTTTGATACCCACGAGACTTTACGGCCCGGGTCTCCGCTATTGACGCTGATCTCCTTTTCGGTAAGATTTCCTGCCGAAGGTTTTCTGAAAAGCGTGGACCACGTTCCGCAATAACAGATGCGTCCTTCGACGGCGCCATTTTTCGAAAGACGCCGTAGCTTGGAGATGCCCAGACGCCAGCCAAAGGCGATTCCCGTTGCCGAAACCGTGTTCAGTCGGCTTACGATGCTGTCCCGCACCGTCCATAAGCGGGGGTCAGAAATCGAGTCCGGCCCGGAGATATCGTTCGTTTTGCTCAGACTGACAAATGGAGTTATGGAAACACCGGCAATGAAATCGGTCCGGTCCGCACCGTCAATGGAGAAATAGCGTATCGGTATCTCCGTACCATATAGGAAGTCAAACGATATGGAGTACATTCCGAGGCTCTGGCTGATGTCGATGCGCCGGCCGACGGAATCATTACCGATGGACACGCTTGATTGGGCCGTTTTAGAAAGCATTGAAAAGGAAATGGCTGCTTCATACCGATGCGTCCGAAAGAGTCTGCCGAAGCTGACGGTCACCGGGAAAATCATATTATACACATCTGCTTCTTGTTTTACCGTGAACGCCAGTTGCAGGGTATCGCCGGACAGCTTGAACGAACTGTCGGTCAGGCCGAAATCGGCAAGAGACTTCGGCAGACCGTCCTTCCAGAGTCCAAAGACCTGAACGCTCCCGATTGACAGTCCTATTCCGGCTCCGATAATTGAACCGGTACGGACGTCGAATGAATCTTTGGCTGAAGCCTTGGTTGAGTCTGTGGCCGACAAGTGATCCTTTTTTATTGCCGTCGGTACGTTGTTTCCGGAAACCAGGGTTGTTGCTCCGGAATCGGTTAGATGTTTTGCTGCCAGGTTCGCATCTTTTTTAGCAACAGAATCATGCGGAGCTGCTATGGTTGAGGTATCGGCTGGCAGTACTGCCAACGCGGAAAGCGGGGACAGCATTGTCAGCGAAATGACGCACATTACTTTAAAAAGATCAAGCGTTGGAAATAAAAACGGTGTCTTCAGCATTGCTATTACCCTCTTGTATTTCAATGGCAATAAGCGTATAGTCGTCATTATAGGTGTACTGTGAAAAATGTTCCTCTATAGCGGGCATGATCCGGTCAATCGGGAGGCGGCGGTAATCGTTCAGCAAGCTGATAAACCGATCATAACCGAAATGAGGTTCATCCGCTTTCTGGATCTCATAAATACCGTCGGTAAACATGAAAAAACGGTCTCCCTTCCGGTAGTTGAAAACCTCTTCTTCGTACTTGGCGTCCTCAAGCACACCCGCAAAGGTTCCCATGCTGTTCAGGTGATGGATCGATCCGTCGCGACGCAGGACCACGGGTATGGGATGACCTGCGCGGCTGTAGGTGAAGGTCTGTTTCGTGCGGTCGAATACCCCGAGAAAACAGGTCAGGTAGTGATTGGTGCGGATATTCGAAACCAGATCCAGGTTGATCGCCGAAATCAATTCGCCGGGCGGGATATCATGCCTGCTGTGATTGAACAGCGACATTTTCGAAATAGTTCCGATAAGCGATGCCGCGAGGCCGTGGCCGGAAGCGTCGCCTATAAATACGCCGAGTTTTTCTTCTGAAAAGGGAATGAAATCGTACAGATCCCCGCCGACATCGGCGACCGGATGATAGGTTATGGACATTGCAATGCCGGGAAATTCGGGCGCCGCCTTTGGAAGGATTCCCTCCTGTATCTGTCGGGCCAGCCGGAGGTCTTCGCGGATATTGCGCTGGGCCAGTTTGAGTTTTTTCATGGCGGCCGCGATCGTGTTATTCTTTTCCTCAAGGTCGGTCTTGAGCTGTTCGAGCACCGTAATATCGCGGATGTGCTCGATGACTAAATCTGCTGCAGGCGTCACCGTCTCCGGTTCGTAGGGGGAAAAACTCAGGCGCAGGGCGCCATTGCCGGACGGGTGCGGTGAATGCTCCACGATCTGCTGTTTATGAAGGGTCAGGGCGTTCGGCATTCTGCAGTCAACGCACGGCTCACTGTGTCCCCGGAGGAGGTAGTAGCACTTCCGGCCGATGGAACTCTGGAATGAACCGCCGACAAGCGAAATGTACGCTTTATTGGCCCGTCGAACGATATAGTCGGACGTTACCACCGCCAGCGGATCATTGATCGCGTCCAGCATGCTTTCGTAGCCGACCTTGCTTTTGTAAATCAAATGCAGCGGGAATTTCCAGTACGCGATGGCAATCGCCACGGCGAGCGCCAGAAGCGTTGCGGCTATGATGACGAACAGTGAAAAGGGGACAGCCATTATGACATCCCACGGCGTTTTGGTGTGGAGGGAGATGAAAATGGGCGAAGGTACTCCGGAAGAACCTCGGACGCATTTTTCCACTGCGAGCCGTCAAAAAGCGCGGCTGCGCCGACCGCGGCACAGCAGTGGCCGCGATCAAAAGGAATACGCTCAAGGGCAACTATGTCTGGCCGGTCAACCAGAAACTCGAAGACCTTGCTGTGAGCGTATCCTAACGTATCCGTGACGACTGCGTCGCCGGGATTCAGGAATTTTCTGAAGTCAGACTCCGTGCCGACAGTGTCCGGGATTTCGCGCAGCACCTGTGCCGCTTCGATCCTGAACCGAGCCCAGAAGACCTCGCTGCGGCGGGCATCGATGGCGGCAACGGCTGTTCTGGCGCGGCCGAGCGCTCCATGCGCCAATACGGCGAGCGACGACACGGGCAGGACTTTCGTGTCGGAAGAGATGCAGAAACCTTTGACAAATGCAAATCCTATCCGGAGTCCGGTGAAGGAGCCGGGACCCGCGGCTATAGCGATATGGGTAATGTCTCCGGGCCGAAGGCCGTTTGCATGAAGACACATCGTCATTGACTGAGTAATATGTTCTGCGTGAGAATTTTGAATTAACAGGGAATATGGGGCCATCGGCTGTCCATTGCGGAACAGACCTATGGAAAGATCGGTGGAAGAGGTGTCGATGCCGAGTACCACACTCATATTTTCACGTTCTTTTTTTTGTTGAGCGCCGTACGGATCAAAATATCAAGCAGACCGCTGTAGGTCCCGCCTGTGGCGCGGAACGCTTTGGGTAAAAGCGAATTCGGCGTCAACCCGGGCAGGGTATTGGTTTCAAGAACGTAGAGTGTATCGTCGGCATACATCATATCGGTGCGTGAAACGCCGCCACATCCTAATACACGGTGGGCAGTCAGAGCCGTTGTTTTGATCCGGTCGAGGAGCGTTTTGGGTTGCGGCGCAGGAACTATTTCTTCGCTCCCACCGGACGAGTACTTTGCCGTATAGTCGAAAAATCCGCCTCCGGAAGCAAGCTTCGGCCGGATTTCAATGGGAGGCAGGGCAAGGAGTTCACCATTGCTCTTTTCCAGAATGCCGCATGAAAATTCCACCCCGCGAATGGCGGTTTCTATAAGCAGCCTTTCGGCGTGGGGTTCGAGCTCGGCAATAAGTTCCTCAAGGGACTTCCGGTCATGTGCACGGCCCAGAAGCCGGCTCGATCCGGACTGCGGGCATTTGACAAAACAGGGAAATCCGTGTTTTTTTTCGATCTGTCCGATTGTTATCTCCGGGTATGTTTTTCCGTAAATGGACCATGGAGGCACAGCGAGCCCGCTGTTCAGGTAGATGAACTTCGAATCGATTTTTTCCATGGCGAGGGCGCTGGCGCAGACGCCTGACCCCGTGTAAGGTATTCCGATGGTGTCAAAATAGCCCTGGATCACGCCGTCTTCGCCGAAGGTGCCATGGAGCGCCAGAAATGCGACGTCGCATTTTTTCCAGAGTGATTCTGAAGACGCAGGGGAGAGCGGGCCCAAAAATCGGCCGGACGATGATGCCGGATCAATGCAATCATCTGTGGTGAGCGGTGCATCAGCATCCGCGCACCAGAATAATTCCTTTTTACGGGTAACCACCACCGCTGTAGCCGCATAGGCGCTCTTGTCAATATTCGCCATGACCTCAAGACCGGAGCGGAGCGAAATTTCGTGCTCGACCGATGGGCCTCCCATGACAATATGTACACGAACGGTCATACGATCGCTTCCTTGAGTTTATCGGAAACCGCTGCGACCACAGTGTCAGACGCGACGCGGTACTGCGCGCGGCTGTCCCGCTCGCGGATGGTGACCGTGTCATCGGTCAGCGTCTGGCTGTCGATGGTGATGCAGAACGGAGTGCCTGCTTCGTCCTGGCGGGCGTAGCGCCTCCCGATCGACGAAGTATGATCGTAGAACGACCGGACCGAGTTTCTGAGCAGGTCTGCGTAGATCTTTTCGGCCTTTTCCGGCATTCCGTCCCGTTTAACCAAAGGCAGTACCGCGACTTTGATCGGCGCCAGTGCAGGGTGCAGGCGCAGAACGGTGCGAGCGTCCTTGCCTTCGCCTTCGATCGCGTAAGAGTCAACAAGAAATGCCAGTGTGGCGCGGTCGGCGCCGGCCGCCGGTTCGATGACATAGGGAAAATAGTGCTGCTTGGTCTCCTCGTCGAAGAAGGCAAGGCTCCTGCCGCTGTGTTCCGAGTGCTGTTTTAAGTCGAAATCGGTCCGATTGGCGATACCTTCGAGCTCGCTCCAGCCGAACGGAAAATTGTATTCAACGTCGCAGCATGCCTTGGCATAGTGTGCAAGCTCCTCTTTGGCATGGTCGCGCAGACGCAGATTTCCGGATTTGATGCCGTACGTGACATACCAGTCGAAGCGCATTTTCTTCCAGTACGCATACCATTGCTCGTCTTCGGCAAGGGGGACGAAAAATTCCATTTCCATCTGCTCGAATTCGCGCGTGCGATAGGTAAAGTTGCCCGGCGTGATCTCGTTGCGGAAACTTTTCCCGATCTGGGCTATCCCGAAAGGAGGTTTGAGCCGCGCGGCCTGCTGGACATTGAGAAAATTCACAAAAATACCCTGGGCGGTCTCCGGCCTCATGAACACCGTGGCTGAGGAGTCTTCAACCGGACCCATGAACGTCTTAAACATCAGGTTGAATTTCCGTACTTCGGTAAGTTTCCCGCCGCATTTCGGACATTTTTGCAGGTTTTCGAGATGGTCGGCGCGGAACCTTTCTTTGCAGTCTTTGCAGTCGACAAGGGGATCGGTAAAACCGGCCAGATGGCCGGAAGCTTCCCACACCTTAGGGTGCATGAGTATGGATGCGTCGAGTCCCACGATATCGCGGCGGCTGTGCACCATGGCGCGCCACCATGCCTCTTTTACGTTGCGCTTCAACTCAACGCCGAGAGGGCCGTAGTCCCAGCAACTGTTGAGCCCGCCGTATATTTCGCTCGACTGGAAAATAAAACCGCGCCGCTTGCACAGGCTTACCATCGTGGTCATCAGATCAGGGCTCGGTGCTGCCATCACTCCTCCGGAAATGTTAAAAAATGACAGGGAAAAATAAAAATCAAATAAATATCCTAATCAAAATACTTTACCGAGGAAGGAATGGGCAATGAATCTGAACCGCAGATCGGCAATAGTTGCCATTAATTCGGACTTCGTTTATACAAATAATACGGTATTGATACCCTGAAAGTAAGTACCCGGTGAGCAGCGGAATAGACCTGGATGTGGTTTTGTATAAACGCAGGGTCATGGATTTCCGCGATCAGCTTAAGTCCTGCGGTATCGATCCAATTCTTGCGCGAAACGGCGATCGGGTTTTTATCTTTACAAAAAAGATCCCGGTCCGACAGAACATATGCCCGGCTGGCATTACTCGGGACAAGCGCATGATGTACCCGTGAAGAACCAAGTGATGAATAGACCGTATCAGGAACAGCAAAATGATACCTGGTATACGCATAAGCATTTGGAAAGGAAAATCTCGATCCCTGCCACTCAATGGTATCGCCGGCAGGAACAATTGCCGGCAGTATTCTGGACAATTGTTTCTTGGTATCCTGGTACTGGGCGAAGGTCACAGGGAAAAAGCTGAAAATAAGCTGGTGAAGAAGCCAGCATCCCATGATGAGATAAAGCGCAGATAGTAAATAGTTCAACGTCTTATGGGAAATGGCAGTATCAATGACGCAGCGGATTCCCAAGGCGGCAGCGATAGAGAGAAGGAAGGCATAGTTCAGCATGTAGCGTTCAAAAACGAAATGGATCCTGGCAAATACAAAAATATAGGTGAAAAATATAGGAACAACGATGGTGAGAAGAACGTTGAATTTTTTTTTGATAATCAGGATTGGTATGCTTATTATTGAAATGGCCATACCCCATGGCGTTATGATATGCGACAGGCAGCGCAAGGATTCCATAAAAAGGCTGATCTGTCCGGAAACAGTGTTTGGAAACATCACAAATCGTCCGCTCGTGATGTTTAGAAGGAGAACCTCCTTCATATGGCTGATCCAATGATATGGCTGCACTATGACTGCTGCAACACAATAAAAAACAGTTGCATAAAGTGAGTATATAATAAAACACTTTAATCTGTTAGGGAAGCTTTCCGTTGATAGTGGAAAAACAAGGAGTAACAACGAGGAACTTGCCACAAAAAAGACCATCTGGTCTTTGGTGGCGGTAGTCAATGCGGCAAAAAGAGCGGAAAAGATCAAGTTTCTTTTTTTTAATGGTGGCCCCAAAAGGTACTTCCAGAGAAAAAACAATGAGAGCGACCACCAGAAAAGCTGCGGAATATCATAGGTCGAGGTTCTTGAATAATACGCGACAACACCGCTTAAACCAAAAGCCAAAACCGGTAAAAAAATAAGAAAGCGGTATTTTGGGTTTGACTTTCCGGCAATCCGGTTAACAATGAAGCCGAGTACGCAGACGGTTCCTGCGCCCATTAAAAGCGATACCAGACGTGCCAAGGTGATCAGCATGGTCAGGGCTGCTGCGGGATTACGGAAGCCGTACGGCCAGGTTGCTGAAAAAGAGGAACATTGGCCTGTAATTTTAAGGCCGAGTAGGACGACCGCATACATCGGCAGTAGTAAAAGCCGATGGAATACCGGATAAGGGCTTGCGTATGAATTATCCTTCAGGTGGGAAATGATATTGAACGGGCCAGATGGAAACTCCGAATCGATTTCTGAAACGAATTCCGACGGCATGCCCCAGAAAAGACCCATAGCGTAGATACAACCGAAAAAGAGTGCGATGCCGATGACGAATTTTCTGTTCATAGCTTGAGATTTTTTTTAAGGCGTTCGCGTATCGGTATAGAGGCATCCACGATAAAATCTCTGCCGGTGATCATTTCGTAAAGCCTGATATAGCGTGCGGAAAGCTCAATGACCAGATCGTCCGGCGCAGGAGGCAATACCTTGTCGTTGTACGGGTCGCAATGCTGGCGGAACCAGAGACGCAGGAACTCCTTGTCTATATTTTCAGGCTCCAGACCTTTGCGCTGGCGGTTTTCATATGTTTCTTTAAGCCAGTAGCGCGATGAATCGGGCGTGTGGACTTCGTCAATGAGCAGGATGTTGCCATTTTTATCGGTCCCGAGTTCATACTTGGTGTCAACGAGGATCAGGCCGTGCTGTTCCGCGGTCTTCGTGCCGTATTCGAAGAGCTCGAATACGATCGATGCAAGTTTTTCCCATGTTTTTTCGTCAATAATCCCGCGTTCGACAATCTGTTGCGCGGAGATTGATTCGTCATGGGTTTCGGCTTTTGTGGTCGGCGTGAGGATAGGACTTGCAAACTTCTGGTTTTTCACCATTCCGTCGGGCAGAACGTTCCCGCAGATGTCGCGTACCCCTGCGGCATACTGGGTCCAGGCCGCGGTGTCGGTTGAGCCGGTGAGGTAGCCGCGTACGACAAATTCAACAGGAAATACCGTGCATTTTTTCGCAATGGTCACATTGGGATCAGGGATCGAAACGACCTGGTTCTGCACAATGTGACGTGTATTCTCGAACCAGAAAGCGCTTACCTGGTTCAGCACTGCGCCCTTGAAGGGGATACTGGCAAGAACACGGTCGAACGCGCTCTGGCGGTCGGTGGTAATGAGCAGCAGAGTGTCGCCGAGATCGTAGCTGTCGCGAACTTTGCCCTGTTTTCTACCGGGCAGGTTAAGGAAAGAAGTGTCGTCAAGACAATTATGTAAATTTCGGCGGAGTACCTCTCTGGGAAACATTAACCCTCCTTTCGGTGTATTATAGATTACGAAAAATAATTTTAAGCCATACGATAAATTAGCTTCATTAAGGTTTATTAAAGATCGGCCTATTTATTGACTTATGTTGTTATTATCGACTATTTTCAATAAGATTTGCGAAAAATTTCTTTCTTTTTGAATCAGGCGCACAGGGATCGCTATGATCATTGCCATCGACGGTCCTGCCGGATCGGGAAAGAGTTCAACGGCACGATTGGTCGCGGCGCGGCTGGGAATCACATTGCTTGACACTGGCGCCATGTACCGCGCGATGACGCTCAAGTGCCTTCGGAGGGGAATTCCGGCGGCCGATCATGCGGGGCTCAGTGAAATCGTTGCGGCAACGGATATCGGTTTTGCGGGCGACCCCCCGGAAATGCGGATTTTCATGGACGGCGAAGACGTTACCGCCGAAATTCGCAGCGATGAGGTGACGAAAAACGTTTCGGATTACTGCGCGCCGCTTGTCGTGCGAAAACAGATGGTGAAGCAGCAGAGGAAAATAGCGGCGAAAGGCTCGGTGGTATGTGAAGGACGTGATATCGGCACGGTCGTTTTCCCGAATGCGGAACTCAAGTTTTTCATGGTTGCTTCGGTTAATGAACGTGCGCGGCGGAGGCAGAAGGATTTTCTGGCCGCGGGTGTTATAAAATCGGAAGACGAATTAGTCGCGGAGATCTCCGCGCGAGACGCCAAGGATTCAACGCGCGAAAACAGCCCGCTTTGCAAAGCGCCTGATGCCGAAGAGATCAATACGACCGCAATGACGCTCGAAGAACAGGTAAGTTATATAGTTAAAAAAGCAGCGTCGCTCGTGCAGCAAAAAGCACTGCGGTGCTGAAACAAAAACCCATTCACCTTAACCCGTAGGAGCAGTTGAAGTTATGTCCAAGGCACAGTCAGAGGAAATTAAGAAACTCAAGGGAGTAGATGCGCAAGGTAAAAAAGTTGATTTAAGTGAATTTGAAGAGGATTTCTATACTCCCGATCAGGTGCAGAAGGCGCTGCAGGATTATAATAAATCGCTGGATGGCCTCGAAGAGGGTCAGGTGGTGCACGGGAAGATTCTCCGTATCACCGATAAGGAAGTAATCGTTGATGTCAATTTCAAATCCGAAGGCATCATCCCGCTTTCCGAGTTCAAAGGAGCCACCAATTATAAGCCGGGTGACGAGATTGACGTGTTTCTGGAACAGGTGGAAGACAGCGAGGGGCAGATTATTCTCTCAAAATCGCGCGCCGATTTTCTCAAGGTATGGGACCGTATTTTCAAGGCTTTCGAAAAGCAGGAAACGATAGAAGGCAAAGTGCTGCGGCGCATCAAGGGCGGCGTGGTCGCCGATCTTTTCGGCATCGACGCTTTTCTGCCCGGCTCACAGATTGATTTACGGCAAATTCCTGACATGGATTCGATCATCGGCCAGACCTATAAATTCCGGGTCATCAAGGTGAACAAGGCGCGCCGTAATATCGTGGTTTCGCGCAGGGTCATCCTGGAAGAGGATCGTTCGCAGATGCGCGGCAAAATCCTTGCGGAACTCGAAAAAGGCCAGATACGCGAAGGAACGGTTAAAAACATCACGGATTTCGGCGCGTTTATCGATCTTGGCGGCGTCGACGGTCTGCTGCATATTACCGATATGTCGTGGGGACGCGTCAACCACCCGTCGGAGATCGTCGCGCTCGGCGATCGGCTCAAGGTCAAGGTGCTTGATTTCAACGAAAACAAGGAGCGTATCTCACTTGGTATTAAACAGTTGAGCGAACACCCATGGAAGGGAATCGAGGAAAAGTATCCTGAGTCATCACGGGTACGGGGTAAAATCGTTTCGATCACCGATTACGGCGCCTTCATGGAGCTTGAGAAAGGTATCGAGGGGCTCATTCATATTTCAGAAATGTCATGGACGCAGCACATTAAACATCCATCAAAAATAGTCGGTGTCGGCGATATCGTTGAAGCCGTGGTGCTTAAAATCGACAAGGCCAACCAGAAAATCTCGCTCGGTATCAAGCAGCTTGAACCCGATCCGTGGGAAAAGGTGCCGGAGGAGTTCCATCCGGGCGATGTTGTGCAGGGGAAAGTCCGCAATCTGGCGGCGTTCGGTACGTTCGTGGAACTCAAAGAGGGCATTGACGGCCTTATCCATATCTCCGATATGTCATGGACGAAAAAGATCAATCATCCGGGGGAAATGCTTAAAAAGGGCGATACCGTAGAAGTCAAGGTGCTTGATATTGATCCGGAGAAGCGCAGAATATCGCTCGGCATCAAGCAGCTCACCGAAGATCCATGGCCGAACCTTGCTGCTGCCTATGCGGTCGGTACCGAGCTTGCCTCCTGTGAAGTGGCGCGCATACTTGACCGTGGTCTCGTGGTGAATCTCGGAAACGACATCGAAGGTTTTATTCCGCTCAATCAACTCGGCAGGGAAGGAGTCAGCCATCCGTCGCGGATTTACAAGGTAGGAGATCAGATCCCCGCGGAGATCGTCGAATTTGATCTTGAAAGCCGCAAAATCGTGCTGAGCGTTGAAGAGTATTTCAAAGACAAAAAAGCGCTTTTGAAAGAACACGAAGCCGCGTTTCCGCTGAAACCGGCTGTGGAAGGAAGCAAGCCGCACGGCAAAGGCCCGAAGGGTAAAAAGCACGAACCTGAAGGGGAGGATAAGGTGGCCGATAATAACGCGGAATCCGCCTCTGAACCGGTTGATAGTGAGAATAAGAACGGAGTGAGTAAAGAATAACTTTTGAACCATCCGATGCCGGGTGGCGATAAACTTCACGCTGAGGCAAAACGTCAGGGTAAGAAGGTTGCGGAATGAATCTGATCCCTCAGCCTAAAAAAATACGCGATAAAAAAGGCCACTTCTATCTTGATGATGATGTCGAGATTGCTGTTTTGAAAGATAATGAACAATATGTTCACGTGCTTGAAAAACTGAAAAATAGTGTTTATGAGCTGACATGCAAAAAACTCCCTCTTGTTCAGTCTGATTATGCGGAAAAAAAGTGTATCCGTTTTCGGGTTTCTTCAGAAGGCTCGGATTCAGAATCGTATCGATTAGCTATCAATAAAGAAAATATCGTGATTGACGGTGATGGTCCCATCGGTCTTTTCTGGGGAGCCCAGACTCTTTTACAGATCATCCGATTGCACGGACCGGCGCTCCCGTGTTGTGAAATAAGTGATTCTCCTGACTTCCCGAACCGCGGTTTCTATCACGATGTGACGCGGGGTAAGGTGCCGACGCTTGCGACCCTCAAGCTGCTGGCCGATAAGCTGGCATTCTATAAAATCAACCAGATGCAACTTTATATTGAACACACTTTCGCTTTTAAGGGTGTCCCGGAGCTTTGGAAAAATAAAGACCCGCTTACTGCCGAAGAAATAAGAGACCTCGACGCTTATTGCCGATGTAATTGTATCGAGCTTGTTCCCTCGCTTGCCACCTTTGGTCATCAGTACGAGTTACTCAGGCTCAAGCGGTTTGAGCATCTCAATGAACTAGATATCAAAGCGTCCCGTATTCCGCACAATCTCTGGGACAGGATGGCCCATTATACCATTGACGTGAGCCAGGATGAAAGTTTCCGGCTTATAAAGAGCATGATTGACGAGTTCGTGCCGCTGTTCAGTTCTCGGTATTGCAATATATGCTGCGACGAGACGTTTGATCTCGGCAATGGCAAGAACCTGGCGCGAGCCGTAAAGTTGGGGAAAGGCCGGTTATATGTTGATTTTCTAAAAAAAATCATGGGAGCAATACACGATCATGGCAAATCGCCGATGGTATGGGGCGACATTATTCTGCACTATCCGGAATTAATTGGTGAACTGCCGAAGGATACAATATTTCTTAATTGGGGATATGGAGCGGACGTGACCGTCGATGCGGCAAAGGCTTTTGCCGGAGCAGGGGTGAAGCAGTATGTCTGTCCCGGGGTTCAGGGGTGGAGCAGGTTTGCAAACAACATTACCGTTGCATCGGAAAATATCCGGAAAATGATCTGCTACGGCAAGGAAAACAATGCGATCGGCGTGCTTAATACCGACTGGGGTGATTGCGGGCATGTCAATTTTCTCGCGAACTCTTTTCACGGCATGGCGATCGGCGCAGCGTTATCGTGGAATGCGTCGTCATATCCGGAGGATGAAGCGTTCGACGATGTCGTATCGGCAATTGAATGGGGCGACCGTACCGGAAAAATTGCAAAACTGTTGCGTGAACTCGGCAACCTCTGCTTTTATCATTTTGGTAATATGTATGCGTGGGTCAATGGTGTAAAAGAATTGTGGGACAAGGAAATAGAGGTGCAGCGTACGGATCATTCAGTTATAGCACAGCGGTATGTGCGCGCATTGGAAATCCTTAACGCTTTTATTGCATTGAAGACATTAAAAACATTCGACGGTAATCCGCAGGATCTTGACGAGTTCATATGCAGCGCCAAAGCGATATGCTGGACACTTGCCCTTCTTGCCTTTAAAAAACGGAACGAATATGGTCAGAAAGAGTGCCCTGCGGTATATGGAAGCAGACAGCTTCTCCTTCAAAACGGTAAAGAGTTGCTCGGTAGCTTCGAACGGCTGTGGCGGAAAAGAAATAAAGAGTCTGAATTGCGGAATGTGACTGAAACATTTAAAAAAATATTCAGTAGAATAGAAGACATAGCTGATGAGTGAAACCGGGCACATTATTCAACAGGCCGGAGCAATTCTTGTAAAACCCGGAACGCCGCCCATGGTGCTACTCATACGGGCAAAGAAGGATACGTCTCACTGGATTTTTCCCAAAGGCCACATTGAGCCGGGTGAAAAAGCTGAAAACGCCGCAGTGAGGGAGCTCCTTGAGGAGGCTGGAATCAAGGGAAAACCGGTACGACAGGCAGGGAATAGCGAATATCGTTTAAATAATAGACGGTATCATGTCGTCTATTTTCTATTAACCTATTGCTCGACTGAAAACAATGGAGAAATAGGTCGTTTCCCCCGATGGTGCACTATCGACGAGGCGATGAAACTTCTATCGTTTCACGATTCACGTGAAATATTGTCGCTTATGACCCCTTACATAATTCAATTGGCTTAAATAAACTCCCGTTTATAACTTATAAGAGGTACAGTTGAGTATATTTTATATGGTTCGGTTGCACTTTAACAACACAGGTGCTATTTTATCGAAGGTGGATATTCGGCATTTTATATCGTCTGAAATTCAGTTTGGAGTAATGTCGTGGATTTCATGAATACAGTGCTTATTATCGGTGGCGGGGGCAGGGAACACGCACTGCTGAAAGCATTATTACGCTCGGACCGTCCGCTATGCATCTATGCGTATCCCGGAAATCCAGGCATGGAACGTGATGGGTGTACCATCGTTGATAAAAAAATAGAAAGCTGGCAGGAACTTGCAAACTGGGCCGTGGAGAATGAGATAGATCTGACCGTGGTAGGCCCGGAGGTTCCGCTTGTCGAAGGAATTGTCGATATATTTCAGAAAAGATCGCTCAGTATTTTCGGGCCGACAAAAACGGCTGCCCGTATCGAGGGAAGCAAGGCCTTCGCAAAAAATCTCATGAAAAAATACGGGATTCCGACTGCGGCGTTTGAGCTGTTTACTGAAAAGGAAAAGGCATTGGAGTACCTTTCGCGGAAAAACGCTCCGGTGGTAGTAAAAGTAAGCGGGCTTGCTGCAGGAAAGGGAGCGACCGTGTGTGATACGGTCGAAGCGGCAAAGGAAGCACTGTCCGATATCTTCGATAAAAAAAGTTTTGGCGATGCCGGCGCAAGTGTTGTTCTCGAGGAAAAAATGGTCGGTGAGGAAGCTTCAATTTTTGTCATTACCGACGGAAGGAATTACCGAGTGCTGCCGGTGGCACAGGATCACAAGGCGATATTTGACGGTGACCGGGGACCGAATACCGGAGGAATGGGGGCGTATGCTCCGGCCCCGCTTGTCGATAAGGTAATGTTGAAACGGATTGAATCGGAGATTGTAGTTCCTACACTGCGAGCGATGGAACAGGAGAACGCGCGTTACCGTGGTCTGCTTTATTGCGGTATTATGGTAACTGACGAAGGTCCCAAGGTGGTAGAATTCAACTGCCGGTTCGGAGACCCTGAAACTCAGGCGGTATTGCCGTTAGTTGAATGTGACTGGTATGACGTGTTTGATGCGTGTGCTGCTGGCAGACTCGATGAGGTCGGTTGGACGGTCCGTTCCGGGTATTGTGTTAATGTGATACTTGCCTCGAAAGGATATCCCGGAGCATATACAAAGGGAAAAAAGATTTCAGGACTTGATAAGGCAGAACACTCAAAACCGAATTGCGATGTTTACCACAGCGGCACTGCGCTCAATGCCGGGGGGCATTTTATCACTAACGGCGGGAGAGTCGTCGGCGTGAGCGCATGGGCGGAAACGCTTGCCGATGCTATCAGCATGGCCTACGAAGGGGTCGCTGATATCGATTTCGAAGGGAAAACTTTCCGTAAGGATATAGGCGCTAAAGGTCTTGCCCGGCTGAAAAAGATGAAAGTTTTAAAATAAGTTAGATAGAAAAGGAAATAACGTGACCGGAAAAGTGGCTATAGTTATAGGATCCAAGTCTGACGCTTCTGTAGCGGAAAAGGCCGAAGGTGTGTTGCGCGAATTCGGTATTTCATTTGAGACTATGGTTATCTCTGCCCATCGGACTCCGAATAAAATCAAAACTTTCGCTCATTCGGCAGATTCGAAGGGTTTTTCGGTTATTATCGCCATAGCCGGACTTGCCGCGCATCTCCCCGGGGTGATAGCCAGCATGACCACGCTTCCGGTTATCGGCGTACCAGCAGAATCCGGTCCTCTTAATGGTCGCGATGCGCTTTTTTCCATAGTTCAGATGCCGCCGGGCATACCCGTGGCGTGTGTCGGTATCGGCAATGCAACCAATGCGGCACTGCTCGCGATTGAAATAATGTGCTGTGCCGAACCGGCACTCCGTTCTAAAATCCTAGAGTATCGAAAACGGTTCGGTGATGACGAGACCTGAACGTATCCCGCTGGGTACATTACTTGATGATAAGCGGCACGGCCGGGAAAGACTCGAACGCATCGCAATAGCTGCCAGAAAAGGCGCATTGTTCGTATATCCTACTGAAACGATATATGGCCTTGGAGGTATTTTCAATATACCAGGGGTGAAGGAAAAAATTCTTCAGGTAAAAAAGAAGCCTCACGGCCATCCACTGATCCTTATAGCGCCGAATCGCAGTTTTTTCAAAAAAATAGCAGTAGTTTTTCCCCCTTCTGCGGAACAGTTGACACAAGTATTCTGGCCGGGAATGCTTACGCTGGTACTTCCTTCACCGGAAGCGGAACAGGGGATAGCTGTCCGAGTTTCCAGTCATCCCTTTATCACAGCGCTTTTCCGCCATATCGATACGCCCATCTTCTCAACAAGCGCCAACCGCAGCGGCGACGCATATGTAAATGATCCGGATTTCATTTCATCGGTTTTCTCTCAAACTGTCGACTTTTTTATTGACGCTGGCCCATTACCCCCGTCTCCACCTTCGACAATCGTCAAAATAGGGATTGATAACAGATTTATAGTACTGCGTGAAGGTACGATATCAATTACACAAATTATCAGCGCATTACGATAGGGTAGTAACTGCTGTTTGTCTCAGCGCCAGGAAGGTTTCCACATTTCGGCAGATGATTTTTCCGATGGGGTAAGACGCCTGATGGAGTTTCTTCAATTACGTGTTTTCTGATCAAGAACCGCATTACGGATATGTGTCGTACATGACCTGAGTAATGCGAAGCGTAGCGCACGCTGTTGAATTTTAATGAGGTCAATCAAAATTTAACTTGTTATTAGGATATATATCTCTTATCAAATTTCCATATTGGTGCTCCTTTTGCAAAGTGGCTGATAATTCGAGCTCGCGATAAAGAAGATGAAATAGGAAATGAAGGGACGATTCTTGAAACAACGTTTCGCGGCGAGTCAAAATTATATACTCCGTGTACCGGGAAAAGGCCATTAAGCAGTTTATCGTGTTTTCGGCAAATAGTACCGAACAGATAACCTGCCTCCTGCGCCAAGTCCCATACGCGTTTATTCCAACTGCCGAAAGGGAAAGAAATCGCAGTTATTTTTTTATCGATGATATCTTCAAGCATTTTTTTTGAATCATGAAGTTCACGTGAAAGGTCTTTTGTGTTAAGCCGGGTAAGATCGGCATGGGTCAAACCATGACTGCCTATCTCATGGCCGAGGGAACTTATTTCTATAATCTCAGATTTAGACAAATGGGTGAAAGGTGGCACTACATCCCACGATGATGATTTTCCAAGAAAACCTGCAACAGGGAAAACTATCGCTTTAAAATTGACTTCCTCAAGTACAGGAAGGACATTCGTATAAAAACTTCTGCAACCGTCATCGAAGGTAAACAGAATATGGCGTCGTAAGAGATGCTTCTCAGAAATTCCATGGTCCATTAAATATATCTGATCGAAAGTGACTGAAGAAAAACCTTCGGATTTCAGGTAATAAACAATGCGCTTAAAATGGGAAGCTGAAATTGTAGAAGGAATGAGCCGGTGATTTTTCAAAGGAACCGAATGGAAAAGCAGACCTGGAATAATCGCAGTTAGTGATGAACGGCCAAAAAAAGAAATCCCCGTTAT
>JBEKUX010000025.1:0-41000 GCA_049514575.1 Chitinispirillaceae bacterium
TTACGGCATCTTGCCTCAACTCTCCGACAACAACCGGAAGCGTACTGGGGAGGCCCAAATTTTTTTTAAGACTGTCCATAATCGCGGTAGCCATGGCGACCCATGAAAGAGCAGGGGGAGAACCCGCCCCGCTTTCGCCCTGGTGCAAAAGAATCCCCTTTATTACGCCGGTCTTCTGGGCACGTTTGCATCGCGCCAGCATCCAGGCGTAGGGACTGCTGTTGACGAGGGTGGGATGAGCCCACGTCGGGATATTAAAGCCGCTGCCGCCCGGGAAAAAAACATTTAGGGCCTGCCCCGACAAAGCGCAGGGAATGAGCCCGATTTTAATATCGGACCGGATTGAATCGAGCATCGTTCTGGCAAAATACTCCCCCGGGCTGATACCTTCGGTGCAGATATGGATAGGTTGAAATGCCGTATACCACAGGCTATCAACACGTGTTGGCTTATATACTGAGCACTTCAAGCTGTAATCCGTCGACGCGCAGTTGCAGAAAGCAAGTGTTTTAATTCTCGTGTTCGTATCGCAATCCGTGGCAAGAAGGCCGGCCGCATCGTTCTGGTTCCCGGCCCCGCCGCCTGCCATGTTCGATTGGCCGAAGAGAAGATAGATATGAAATGTCGAATCGACCGCTGCGTTGATCGGTGACGCCGTCAGAAGGGTAATAAATGAGAAAAACAATGCTTTTTTCGGAAAAACCATAAAACCTCCCCCTTTTGAAGTTATAATGATCACCCTTTAAACGTTTTTTTGCTTTCGTTACAAGACTGCTCCACCACATAATTATACATTACAACCGCAATTATTTCCAGTACCGGCCTCAGCGCAGCGCAGTGGTTTTAATAATATACATTCCTGCGTGGAGACCAAAATCCCTGCCGAGAAAAATGGTCTGTTTCCCGGTAACGATTTTCCGCAACAGCCGTCCGGTACAATCATAGGCGATTATCTCCTTTAACGTCCCGGAAAGATTTGATGGAAAAACAATTTTATCCTGCGATGTTTTAACGACCATCGGATTTGCACACACGGCGTTTTGCGCTTCCTGTTTCGGATTCGGAACGCTGATTCCTGCCGGCGCCGTTGTGTCCCAACCGGTGGCTTGCTTGACAATAGGTATAAGTGCGTTGGCTATCTGCTGGTGCTGCGCCGGGGTTGGATGCTGGTACATCGCACCGGCAGTGGCAAGCGTGACCGGGCTGGAAAACGTATAAATATTAGTAAATGACTGCGCCACGGTCTGGACATTGGTCAGGATACTGTGACCATTAATGTTGTCCGTTGTTCCGATTAAAATGATCGGCACATTCGGATAATGACCACGCACCGTGTTGATAAAAGTTTTATAGGCTGATTGGAAATTAGCGTCCGTTGCGCCATTATTGAAATCGTTGATGCCGAGGAAAATACAAACCACATTGGGGATCCACGAGGTGAAATCCCAGTTCGCAGTGCCATCGCACAATATCTTGGGATACTGCGAGGGCAGGGTCGCCCCATAGGTGGTCACCACCATGCCGCGTCCGCCGCGCGCGATCAGTTTGTCCTGGGCATGAAAGGCAGTGCTCGTCCGCCGCGCATACGTCAGCGCAGCTTCGAAATCTTGCGGGTAAGTAGTGGACCCCCCCGGTGGCTGGAGCGTGACATCTCCGGCTGTCCAAGAGTCGCCGATAAATTCCATCTTGCGGGTCGGCTGGGCTGGTTTGGCGGCCAGTGCTTTACCGTCAGCCAGGTAGAATCCGCCGAAGGAGCAGTTATACCCATTGGTACGCAGAATAATTCGTATGGTGTGATTGGCGGTGGAGAGGGTTGTTGAGATAGTCCGATGGGTAACGGTCGTGGGCGGCAAAGAATCCTTCTTTACACCATCGATTTCCACGTCGAAGTAACTGCTTCCGCCGTCACTCAATTCCACGCCTATCGACGGCCCCGGGAAGCTGGCCTCGATGATGGCGCCGGGCCAGTTGAACGGTACGGTGGTCGCGGAATTGGAAAAATCAAAACGTCCGTAATAGTTGATGTTTGCATCGTTGGGTTTAATCAATACTTCGGCGCAGACAATGCCCGTTGACCAGAAAACCAAATAAGCGATTAAAATTGCATAAAACCGTTTCATAAATCCTCCCTTTTATAAGTACGGGGCATGAGGTTTGAGACGAAACCCATGCCGCAGTCAGTTATCGGAGTATAGTGATTTTCACAATGCCGACCTTCTCCCCGTATGCCTCTCCCTTGTAAAGCTTGACTGAGCGATCACGGGTAATGACCGAATTCAATAATTTCCCGCCCAGGCTGAACGTGGAGACTTTAACGGTTTTTCCCGCAAACCCGGCAGGAATAATGCATCGGTCATTTGCCGTCAAAAATACCTTTTCTCCGTTCAATTGCACGGTTTTTTCTACAGGCAAGACGGGCGAAGCGATCGATGTAATTCCATTCCCCAAAATATAAAGACCCGCGTTATGAGTGGTAATCGACTGGGAAAAAGTCGTGGTGAAATTGCCGAGGTTCGCTCCTGTCCATACATCCCTGATTGGAACTGTTCCAGTAATGCCTATCGAACTCAATGTCACGGACATAGTGGCGGTACTGCCCTTAAGATTGAGCAATGCCAAAAATTTTGTTGTGGTATCGGTAGGATGTGTAGAGTACCATATCGTCGTACTATCCGGCGCAAAACCCTTGAAAACCTTTCCGTTGGTGCCGTGCTGATCAATAAAAATGGCACTACTGTTCTTCGTCAAGGAATCATAAAAGGGGTCATTGGTATTGTCCGGAAGGTTGCCGCCCCAAATCAGAGGACCGTTATTTATGCACCAGAGAAAAAACATAAGCTTATGCTCGCCTTTTGTGAGCGTCTGCAGGCTGTAACGCGGCTGTGGGGTACCTATCGGGGGGCCATAGAGTGAAAGATGGCCGAGCGGCAGCATGTCCACGTCAAGCCAATGGCCCGGGGCGGATATCTGTTTGCCGTTCACCAGGAGCTTTCTCCATGTTTCCGCCGTTTGAAACGCATTGACAAGCGCTCCCCAGTTGTCCCAGAAATCAGAAACAAGACGCCACTGGTTCGCATACTGCATGAGAATGCTGTCTTCGGCCACGGGCGTCGGACCCGGCGATGTGCTGAACACAACCTCGCGGCTGACCGAGGCTATGGCATTCGCATAGCCGATCATCTCTGGAGTATGGAAATTCGTGGAATTTGTTAATAAATCATCGACTTTTATTAAATCAACGCCCCAATCATTATACAAGCTCAGTATGGAATTCAGGTACGCCTGACCGGCAGAATTACTCATATTTGCTCCATACATATAATCGGTAAAAGTGCTGGGGTCGGTCTGATCGGACGCCTGCACACAGGTATATGTTGAATTATATATGGGGCAATTCTTATTATACGCCGCTTTCGGAACGCCGCGCATCAGGTGTATCCCGAATTTAAGGCCTAAATTATGGGCGGAATCGGCCAGCGGCTTGAAACCCCTGCCGCCCTTTGCAGAAGGGAACCTGGTGGTATCGGGCAGAAACCTCCCATATTGGTCCATATTGCCGAAATTCCAGTTCCCGTTCTGATTCGGGGGATATCCGGCGCCCTGGTCCGGGACCCACCAGATATAGTCAACGACACAATACTGCCAACCGTATTGTTTCAGGTTATTCGCCATGTAATGGGCATTTGCCATGAACTGTGCTTCTGTAACTCCGTAACAGTAGCAATCGTAACTGTTCCACCCCATCACCGGCGTAAGGCAGGGCGCCTTGACGGCCTGCGCCGAAAGGAACAATCCTGACGCGACCAATAAAAGCCCGGTTAGGTGTCCGATGATCGACCGGACTCGATGTGCTGTTCCGCCGATAAAAATCCAGTTTGGTATAAGACCCCCCTCGCGATGATTTTTTTATCAGTTCCTGAAGTCAGTAAAAACGCCGCTTGTGGACATTTTTATAGGCTTTATCCCTCTACCATTCCCCTTCCTCTGAAAATGGTATCGTATTATGCGGTCGCGGTAGGTTATATACTTAAAAAATACAATTAATGCACATAAAGCACAACGTTTTTATCCGTTTATCTATTCGGGTTTTCGCAGCAGGCCTGCGATGGCGATCCGGTACGACTGATCAAAAGCCCCTGGAAATGTTTTAAATGATACCCTTTGAGATCCATGTTGTGTTTCTACGGTAGTTTATATATTTTTAAACCTGCTGCAAATGCGCAGACGCGGAAGATTGCGCAGCCAGGTTATCAGTTTTTTGGAAAGGAGCAGGTCATGAAGAACCGTTTTTTAAGCTTGGCAACAAGCGGAGTCATTTTTTTGAGTGCCTCGGTTTTTTCACAGGTCAATTATCGTCCTGGCGTTTTCGTCGGCCTCGGCATATACAATGAAAAGGTAACCGCGCTGGGGACCGCGCTTTCCGCGGATCCCAAAACCGGCGTTTCCGGTGGAGCAGTATTTGAAATCTTTTTGAAGAATATGGTCTCGATTGAGCCCGGTATTGTCTATTCGCAACGCGGCGCCTATCTGGACATTGGAGGAGGCGTAACGGAAAAGGACAATCTGTCATATCTTACAATCCCGGTGAATGCAAAGTTAAAAATTCCGGCGACCCCTGTTATATGCCCGTATATTCTTGCAGGACTCAATGCCGGTATTCTTATGTCCGCTACGGCAGATTCCAGCAACCAGAGCACCGATGCGAAAAATGCATATAATTCAATTGATTTCGGGCTTGATTTCGGCGCAGGATTTGAATTAAACCTGGCGAAAATAGTGCCCTATATTGAATACGTCTATTATGAAGGCCTGGCAAATACCTGGAAGGACGCTCCCAAAGGCGTTTCGGCCAAAAACCACGGGAGCGAAATCAAGGCGGGTCTGAAATACAAATTGTAAAATATTTCTTGCCGATTTAGCCTATTGTTAAGCACTGGCGGAAAGGACTCCGCGGGTGCTTTTTTTGTGGACAGGCAATAGGTAAATTAGGATTTTACAGAACAAGAAGGTCGGATGATGCACTACTTCTTTTTACTGGAAAAATTTTATTCTGTCGGTAAGTCGATAAATACGCAAAGCCGGTTTACACCCCCGGGAACACCTTTTCTTTTCATGCCCGAATCATACTACGGCCTTTTTTAAACAGCTCTTTTCTTAAAGAAAGCATGAAAAATGTTACAGATTATATCTGAACTCAAAATACCAATGCCAATCCCCGGGCCTCTTGAGCGTCTGTTCAAAACATGGGACGTCTTCCAAATTAAAAGCTTTATAAATTGTATGATCATTTGCGGCAATTGCCCGGATTTCGAAATTAGCGATCTTTTTCTTTAAATATAGTGACCACTTAAAGTTGTCCTTATTAACATAATTCTCTATTTGCCAGGGGTTGGAGAAATCTGTAGGGTAAGGATTAGCATATTGGAGGTCGCCAATCCAGTCATTAGGATAAGGGCTTTTAAAATATTCCATCTCAACTGAAATCACATCCAATATTTTAAAACCGGGAACATTTATCCCCAAAAGCAACGGCATGCGGCGTATCGGCAGGCCCAGCCAGTAGGTGGGGGCAGGAATATAGGCATAAAGGGACTTGTCATCCTGGCCAAGCACGGCCGCTTCGCCATATATCTTGCAGTCTTCCGGACCGAAAAATTCCGGGTCACCGAACAGGTCCTTGATCAACGGCTTGGGGTCAAAGGTAAAACGCCCCTCTACTTTCGTCCCCTTCATCAAATTTTCCGTCGAATCCGCTATAAATGGAGAATGACTTACGTTAATCAGACGATTAAAACAAATGCCTGCGCCCACCTCGATGACTTTATTAGGGGTATATGAACCGGTAAATGCAAGGTCCCAGTCATACCAGGGAATTTGCGTAATTTCACTTCTTAAAATCGCTTCCAATTTTACCTTATTATCCAGAAAACCGACCTGCGTCCGCATGCCCATCAGGTCCGCCCACGGATAATCGATTCCCGTCTGGAGTGAAAGGGGAAGGATTGTGCTACGGAACATGTAGTTTCCGAGGTTCTTTACTTCGGGGTTAAACGTATACTGGAAAAAACCGGCTTCAATCATAAGGGAAGTGATCGCGGTAGGCGGCCTGAGCGATTGGTCCGGCCAACAGCGGTCTTTATCAAAATTCCAATGAAATATTCCTTCGGCCATTGGGATGGAAAAATTGTAGCTTGTATAAAATGACGCTCTATCCATTGAGCCTGCCTGGATAGGAAAGCTCTTAATCACCGATAGTCCTGCCTTTGTAGTGAACCAATCGTTCGGTTTTGATGTTAGGTAAAGGTCCACGTCGGCGTTCTCTTGCCAATAGTGTTCGAGAATATAGGTGCTCGGGGTTCCAGGTTGGGGGAAACCGTCTCCGAGAATGCCTGAAACGATCTGGCCGAACATGAAATAGCCGAATCCGGATATAGTCGTATTTGACCCCAGCTTCTCCTCATCGGCAAAGCTCGTTACCTGAAGACAGGCGACCATGATCCCAAATAGTGCACAGCGTGTCAAATGTTTCATTGCGTCAAGCCCTTTCAATAAAACAATGGTGAAAAAAGTCTTCCCCGTGCGGCAATATACTATTTCCGCTAAGGGGAAACCATTCAGGGAAGAAGATTATTTGCCGATATAAACGACCCTATTGATGACCCCGGTCTGCGAAATCAGCCGCATCACGGCAATGCCAGAACCCGCAGGCATTCCGCCGGCAGACCTGCCGTTCCATACCACAGTGTGCGACCCTGCGGAAACGTTCCCGCTGAAAACCGAGCTTATTTTCGCGCCGTTTATCGCCATCAGATCTATTACCACATGACCGGCATTCGCAACAGAGTAATGGACCGGTTTGTCCGCACTGATCCGGCTGTCATACAGGGCAAGGACACTGCCTTCCGGCAGCATGACATGAGCCTTATTGTTATTGAAAATAGAGCGATGGGGCAGGCCGGAGTGCAAAAAACCAACCCGGATCAATGTGCCGCCGGGCCCGATCGTAATCGGCGTATTAAGCGTTACCCGCAGGTTCTTTTCGAACCCGTTGCCCATGGTCTCTGCCGTAACCGTAGCGTTTGTCACACCTGATATTTTGACGTTGGTACCATATACAGGCGACGTTACGCTTCCCGGCAGGTCGTTTTTAAGCACTATCTCACGGACAATAATGCTGGAATCAAAAGAAATTGCGGCTTGTTGATAGAAAGTATCAACGCCTGCAATTACGTTATCGCTGTCATTAAAGTTCAGGGTACCCCATCCATTCGGATTGATCAGCGGAGCATTGGTGATTACGTTATTCATGGAAGTCGGGATCATTGGTCTTATCCACAGCCGCTGGTTGGCGTTGTCAAGCAGATAGCCTTCCATCTGGAAAAGCGAGCGCCAGACGCAGCAGGCGGTCCCGTAGCTGTGATAGGAATTATTGGAACTTTGAAGTGACTGCCAGTGGACATATCCCGGACTCTGGGTATAATAATAATCATAATCCCACTGATGGCACGTCATCGCATGGTCCACATCGCCGATTGCGATGGCTGAACCGCCCCAGTGGTCGTAGGTATAAAAATGCCAATAACCCAGATTGGCGCGCTCGCCGCCCTGCGAGCTGTAATAGGTCCACAACCTGGCGCATGCGGTAGCGATGACATCTGAATCCATGATTGCAGGCAGGCACATATACCGTGCCCAGCTGTATCCGGCAACATCCCGTTCAGAATTTTTACTGCCGGTTGCAAAGTTAGCGTCAACAAAGCGTGAGGGGAATTCAGCCCGTCCAAGGTTATACCAGTTTTGCACTCTTGTGGCTGTGGAATCATCACCAAGCCACTTCGCCATCGCAATGACAGCCTCCCAGGCGGCAAGTTCTGTGGAGGCGCAATATTTAGCGGCTCCGGAGCCGTTATCGTAAGAACTATGAATGCCCTCATACGCCAGATGCGCGGTGCCTCCTGTGCCGGGGCCGTTAATGCCGCATTGATTAACCATGCGGTCACTGGCGAGTTTAATGTTCGGCCAGTATATGTTCAGGGAGTCTTTCTGGCCCGTTGCGACCATGAGTTCATAGGCCTTGAAAATGAACATGCTCTGCAGATCTCCCCAGTCGGTCGTGTTCGGCTGGAACCAGTAGTCGATGTGGCTGTAATCTTTCCACGCAAAAAAGAAATGAGAAAGTTCGTCCCAGCTTCCTGTCCCGCAGCCGTTAAAATCGTGGTGGATCTGTCCGGCCACTGGATCCGTCGCCGGGTGCTGCTGGCCGGCCCAGAACTGCAGCTCGCGCCACTGGATGCTCGGCCAGTTGAAAGTAAACCACAGCGCAGAATGTTGGGTCTGGTCGAGGGTACCGAGGATCGGGTATTCTCCCTCCCACATTCCGGTTCTGCCGTCATAAGCGTTCTGGATGTTGTGGACCATGGGATACAGATTGCCAAGAAGGCGGTCTTTGTACCAGCCAGGGAAGTTGCTGGCCATAACACGGTTCTTGATCGACAACGCGCCGTTTTCAATCAGGTCAAAGTTGTTCATACCCAGCGTCGCGCAATCTTTTGAGCCTGTTTTAGGATTGGTATAATAATGGTAATACCAGTGACCTTCACCGAAGGGTTCACTGGAGTCGATGGGCGTCTTTGGATTCGCCCCGCTCTGTTGCCACTGCTGATACCATGCTATGACAAACCTGAAATGTGCAGTGCCGTTGGCCGCAACGTAGCATTTTGCCGCGACAAGGTTGCCGGAGTCGGCCGTCGTCAAACTGCCGTTTGTTAAAAAATCGCCCATCCTGCCGGCAGTATATATGGGACTGTTCCCGGTGCAGTTTGTAATCATATATGCATTCTCGGTAGCCCCGGCCCACGTGATGGCATTGTTCCCGTCATGAGCGCCTATACTGGCCCCGCCTAACAGGCTTGCAGCGCCGGAAGTATTGCTGGCATTTTGAATAGTGTTGAGTAGATGTCGCAGAATGGGGGTGCCGTTATTTGCCGTGATCGTTGCACCGCCGGAATTGTTAGCGAATTCCAGGGCAACAGCGACCGTGCATGGTGCTGCATTATTATTGGTTGCCTGAATGTCGAACAAGGCAAGCGGTGATTGCGCGAGCTTTTCATAGAGCGGACTACTGCCCGGAATATACGGACCGAAAGCGTTGAGACTGAAATTCACGCCGCCGGTAGCGCCGAAGTCCGCGGTATACACCGGGCACTTCGCGTCTTCATTGGTGGTTGTGGCCTTTTGAACGTGGGAGCCGTTTGCAAAGAAATGAAAACCGCACGACGATGATTGATAATTGGTGTATTCGCTGGCCATCCGCTGCCCCGGCGGCATCGTTTTGCCGCTTGAGGCGAATTGCCCGGTGACGGCGTTAAAAATAACATACCCTGTTCCCATACCACCGAGCGGCACTCCTGTGGTCTGCGCCAAGGCCCACAGGCTCGTTGAAGCGAACAGCGCAACAGCAACGCTCATACGCAATAGAGATAAAAACATACACCCCTCTTTTTGAAAGTTTTTATTAAGAAACAAGAATTTTTTATCTTCATCAAATATAATTGATAAATATAAATATATATAGCAACATTTTTTCGAACATTCATTTAAACTATCTTGCCTCAAATTGTTCTAATTGATATATTTTTAAAACGATAGCACCAGAGTCGGATCTGCATTAGATGCATGGATCAGAAGGTAGGATCATCATAGGACACTGAATATCGCCCTGGCTCGGGGAAAAGGAGCCGGGCTGGACGGCCTTTTTGATATTACCCATACTGGCGCGCCGCCATTCTCGGTTTCCTATTGCATATAATTGGTTTATTGCACCACGTTGCGTATCTGTCCGACCTCTTTCATAACTTCCACCTGGCACCCGGGTATGACCCCGGTGGTGTCCGGCGTCAGGTCCAGCAGATAAGAGGCGTTGCGGGAATTGCACAGATTCAGTCGACTAACAATATAGGATGCCGACATTATGGTGCAACTATCAATCGGGTGCCAGAACCAGCAATGGCCCACATCCTGCCGGATCGGTTCATTCCCTTCGGCAGGCAGGACGTTATTAAGTTTGGGCGGCCCGTCGATCGGCATTTCATACTCGACAATTTCCGAATGTTTCGTTGTATATTCGTGGTTATTTTCTATAAGCAAGCAGTAGGGTTGAATGCTCTTGATAAGATTCCGCACCATAGTGAAGGGCACTCTGTTATACCCGGCGTCCCACCCCCAGCCGTCAAACCAGAGACAGACAAGGTCTCCATAATTCGAAAGGAGTTCCGTTAATTGGTGTTTAATGAAATTAGTATCGATCCCGTTGGTAAGGTCCCGGATCGAATAGTATAAGCCGGGTCTTAAGCCCCGTGAACGCACGGAATCGACGAACCGCCTGATGACATCGGTGGTGCACGCGGCGTTCTTCACGCAATGGTTCGTCCATTGGGAAGGCCACAGGCAGAAGCCGTCGTGATGTTTGGAGACAAGCACCACATATTTGCATCCGGCGGATTTGGCAACATCAGCCCATTGCCCGCAACTAAGATTATTCGGCCTGAATTCTATTTCAGGGGTATTGGGCAGACCCCACTCTCCGGTGACGCTATAACACCCGGAGCAGCAACAGCGGTCAAAGGTGGACATGTTGAAATGGAGAAACATGCCGAATTGCATGTTTGTATAGGCCTGTCGGAGACTGTCCTGGACCTCGTCAAATGTTTTTCCAAGGACCACTTTCCAATTGTTAATAGTCCCGGAGCCCTTTATAGTGGTAACATTAACAGTCAGGCTGCCCGTTTTAACATCATAAGACGTAATAATGCCATCCATAAAAATGGAGTCGTTTGTCGCAGCCGTAATAGTCACTGTCCGATCGCCGGCGACAATAGGCAGGGAAGCCGGGATTATAAAAGTCTTTGGGCCCATCCCGACCGCAACGGACGATGAAGAGGTAGTCTGGTCATTAAATACTGAGTAGGGAGTCGGCCCGGACGCAGTCTGGATATTGCATAACACGATCACGCCTGCGGCTGCAGCGACAAGAAATGCAAACAAAAGATTTTTTCGATTCATATTACCCTCGATGATTAATAGATTTAAAAACAAACCCCTTCATGGTTCTCGTTTTTTCCTGGTGATAAAAAACTAAAAAAGCACTCCAAATTTTAGAACATAACACCATTTCTTAGGACCGTGCAGAGACTCTTCCCAATCCTGATACTGAAAATCCCAGGCAAAGGTGCGCATGTGGTCGCTTGCCGCCTGAAACGATATTCTGTAACGCCCTGCGAAGGTTTTTGCGCCAAAAATGCTCCATTTCAGATTGTCGTTTTTATATTTGGTGGAATCTATGGTCGTAGTCCCTTGAGGAAACGGAATAGGGAGTCCGTCGTTAACGATACCTTCCATGCTGTTCGGATACCGGTTTCCCCACCATTCGCCTTCGAGGCTCAGGACATCAAGAATTTTAAATGTTGGAAAGTTAAATCCGAGCATAACCGGGATCCGTTCCAGAATGCTGTTGTACCAGACCGGAGAGTGGAGCGCGACGCCGTAATTCTTTACACCCAGAAGGGCCGCTTCGCCGTATATCTTCAGGTCCTCGTTGCCGAATATGTCGCGCACGGGAATCAATTTCTTGGGGTCGAATGAAAACCTCCCCATCAGCTTTGTCCCTCTGAATGTATAACTGTTCGACGTGTCCGTTCCATTCAGGTATCGTGTATACTCGCTGATAGGCGTCGTTGCGCTTTCGTCGGCTGAAATAATGCTGCCGAACTGGACACCCGCGCCGAGTTCAAACAGACGCGCATAATTATAGGACGCTATCATGGTAAGGTTCAGGTCGCCGATGGCCATCCATTCCGTATTAATGTTGGCAATCAGATCACAATTTATTGTGTTTGGCCCGGAAACGTATGAACTCCGCGCATACAGTCCGGCAATCCGGGCAAACGGAAAATCGAATTCGGTTGTGAGCGTTTGAGGATACGCGGTGCTCCTGAAAAGGTATTCACCGAGGTTTCGCGCATTGTCATCATACTTATACGGGAAATACCCTCCTCCGACATCCACCCGCAGTCCGTTGTTATCGAAAAGACGATGGACTAATTCGGCCTGTGTCAAATAAAAATAATAGTAATATCTCCTTGTCCTCCCAAGATTCACCTGTCTGGGAAATTCGTTGAAAGCCTTTACCTCAAGACTGCCCGTAAATTTTGTTTCCGGGCTGAAATAGGCGTTGACTCCGCTCCCAAGATAAATTCTTTCAACTGCGACGTGCGCAATGTCTCCGACATTTTTATCGAAGCCTTGTACGACCTGCCCCCACTCCATGGAAGCATGGCCAAAAGGTACGATTTTTATACTCGAAGAGTCCTGACCGAAACAGAAAAAAGAAAGGAGCGCGACAATGGCGACGGTCCTGGTAATCAATGAAAACGACATAGGTATACCTTTCGGAAAATGAACTACCCCGCAGCAAGCTCGCAGCATGCTGCGAGGTATCTTAAAACCGCCTCTCCTCTTTGTCCCCTCTCTCCACAAGTGGAGAGGGGAAAGACGAAGTCTGGGGTGAGGCGAAAGCCGAAGCAAGCTTCGGGGAATTTGACCAATAGTGATTAAATATACATCCCCCTTATACCGCATCCCCCTGATTGGGGAGATGCGGCGCTGAATGTTAACCTTGGTTAACTTTGCGGTAGAATTTTAAGGGTCTCTGGTTCTACTTTTTGTACCAGACAATATCATCGATGTAATAAGGCTTTGTCCCTTCCGACGACGATGAATAATTATTTCCATACATGCCGCGGAATACAAGCACCCTGTCGATTCCCATGAGTCCTATGCTGGTGGCAATTAGTTCCGTATGTTTCAAGGTATCATCGAGATAATAGGAAGCGGTTGAATCCGTCATATTCACTTCTATCTTGCATTTGTACCAATGGCCGGCCTGAATCGGGGCAATCATGGTTTGAGTATTGACGGCAGGCCAGGTGTTAAAAATGGTGCACTTGATTGAATCCGACGGATCAAAAAATATGCCGAAAGCCGGCGTTACAGCCCCGCTCGATCCCGGGTTCTGCCCTATCTCCAGGCCAAAATTGATCTCACCCAGCGATTGGGCTTTCATATAGAACTCGACGCCGGCAGTACCGGATTCCACCCTGTTGGTGTCTGTATGATATAACGCCGTCATATTGGAATCGGTGGTAAGGGAGTGCGTTCCGGTGTGGGCGGCATCGGTGGTGATGCGCATTTGACGGTACATTTCCATCGAGGAAACCATATATACACCCTCCCAATGCGACAGATTGCCGCCAAACCCTTCGGCTAACAGCAACGTGCTGCCTGCCGGTGCCGTGGGGGTCTCACTTGCAGGAGGCTCAGTAGGCTCAGTAGGATTTTTTTTGGGACATCCCGTTAACGCAACAATACACGCTACTGCCGCACTTGTAATAAGAATTTGACGAACCATAAAGCCCCTTTCTTTAAAGGTATAGTTTTCGCTTTATTATAAATTAATTTATGAGAATCCTCATCTCCAAACGTGACTGACACCCATCTTTCCATTCAAGGTAACAGACAGGATTTGAGTGCAGAAACGATCTGTATGCCGAAACTTCAAGACATTGAAACAGTTGGGAACGCAATCGCCTGCTGCGATTGCGTTCCCATTAGATGGCAACTTCTCTTGCTACCAGTTCATTTACTCACAAGGAACCGCTTGGACACGAGGCCGTTCTTGGTGTTGACAACGGCAAAGAACAATCCGCTTCCGAATCGCATCGCGTCAAGCGCAAAACTCGAACGGTCTTTCCCGTTGAATGTCGCCAGAGTCCGGCCCGCCACTGATGTGATCGACACATGGTAACTGCCGCCGTACGAAACCGTGAGCCGGCGGGCGCTGTAATAAACGGAGACCGCTTTGCCCAGGTCGGACATTTCGGTCCTGCCCGTGAACGGTTCTTTTACGCCAACACCCACTGACGTTATGATACCGAACGAATCCATGGCGAACGTCTGGAAATGGAGTGTGTTAAGCGCGACCGTACTAGTCGGGTTGTAATTGCCGACAGGCAGATACGCAGGCGTCCGGCCCGTCCACGTCTGTGCTGTATTTGTAAACGTCGGATTTCCGACGCTCGAATGAGCATCCATTCCGGCACCCTGCCATGTCGCAAACGTGTAATTACCCGTGCCGCAACTGTTCCAATCCGAGCAGTTCGGAGTACCTGCGGTACTGTAAACCATATTGGAGTCCCACTTCATCTGCGTCCCCGTCATATACGAAGGATTAGCACCGCAGCAGAATTGGTAAACACATGTTGATGTTGCGTAAATAATATTGCGGGCGCCATAGTGGTATGAAGGCTGACTGGCTGAACCCCACGTACCGTGAAACTGAACGTTTCCATTGTTTGTTGCCGTTGAGATATTATTGATGGCTGTGTCGGCCCTGGTCCACTGGAACTTGAAGCCCGCGCCGAGGATAAGGTTTTTTTCCTGAAAATAATTCGACGCCTGGTCGTCCAGATCGATGCCGAACATTCCGGCCGGCGCCTCAAACCGGTTCATGCGCACCTTGGTCGAGTTCCTGGAATCATAAAAAGTAGCGGCAGCATTATTCGATCCGTAAATCTCATTCCGGTCGCGGCCCCAGGCATTGAGGGGGCCGTGGTCGCTTGTCTCTCTGACAACATCGTAGACCCAGTTGTAATCCACCACAGTTCCGCCCCAGCACCCATCGCAGAAGTTTATGCCTGCCCGCGGACAGTGACATATGGAGTTATGACGGACCGTGTCTAACTCGGTGGCCGAGAAGGCAACGCCGGCAACCTGTTTTTCAAATACTCCGAAAGTGTCCATCAGGTTATTGTAGACCACGCAGCATCTCGGATAGTCCTGGGTGAGCGGACCCGGAGTTACGTCGCTGCAGGCCGGATTAGCGAGATTGCCACCGTTCCAGTAATTCGGACATCTGATAGAGCTCCTGAGCCCCATCATAACGACACAGTTTGCGCCCGTACCCTCAAAATCACAACCAGAAACAACGTTGTGATTGTTATACGCGCTCATGAAAACGCCGTTGCCGCCGACATGATCAAAAGTGCAGCTATCAATCCTGATATTTTCCGCGTTCTGCATGAAAACAGCGCCTTTGCGGCAAATACCCCAGTCTGAGCCTGTTACCAATTCGTAGAATTGACCGGTGCTGTCGAAGAGCGAACGATAGGCATGGGTAAAGGTGACATTTCTAAAAGTGATGTACTTCACGCTGTTTGCGGAAGTGCCGCCGGACCCGACAAACCTGAGCAGTTGGGAGATTGATGCCAGCTCTATCGTAGAGGTGCTCAGGTTTGCGCCTGCAGGAGGATAGAACCACAGCTCTCCGGTGGATTTTCTATAGAACCATTCACCCGCGGCATCCAGGAATTCAATGACGTTTTCCGCCATCATTTGAGTGTTCATGCCGCCGCCGCGGTTATTATCGCCAACCCACTGGGTGGCGGTTTTGCTGGTAATATAATAATCATTGCCCCCCCATTGACTTGAATGTATACCGCGGATATATCCCGGGCCTTCGGCCGGATTTGCACCTGCCAGCGCCTTGGTTTGTGCATCGGCGGCATTACCATTAAGTACCGCGCCGGCAGTATAATTCGGATAGCGCGCCAGGATTTGGAGTTTGCCGTTTAAAAAGAGCTGGTCCACATGCAAATTGGCCGTTATTGTGGTATGCTGGACGGTTACACCATTTAAAGTCACGGCTGACCAGGCAGTGGAACTCGGCAATAATATGCCGCCGCTGATAATCGCTTTTTCGCCCGGATAACTCTGATAAATAATCGGGGCCCCTGCGGTACCCGAATTCGAGACGCCGAACACCACCGATGCGGTCAGATAATAGGTGCCGCGCCGAAGATACACGTTCGTACCGCTCGTGGCCATGTCTCGTGCCTTCGTGAGTGTCGCATAAGGCGCGCCGATACTTCCGTCGCCGGTGCCATCATTGCCGGAAGGCGAGACATATATGTCCGCGCCAAAAACCACGGCCGTGGCAACAGAAATCACCAAACCACTCAATTCCGCCAACTTCATAAGCCCCTCCTTGTTAAAATGTTATTTTTAATTTATAAACAATTGTTGAGGCAGTCTAAATATTATCGATATATTATCGATTAAATTAAGTTATAAATGCACCTGCTCTTTAAACACAAAATACACTGTCATAGTGTACTAGTTAGGCCAGAACACCATCCCATCATTTATCGTTCTTAATATAATATATCACCATTTTTTCAAACATGTATTTAAAATATCTTGTTTCAAATTGTCCTGATTGATATATTTTTAAAACCATAATCTCGAGTCGGCATTGTGGCCCATGACAAAGTAAATACAAATATGCGAAGGGTTTCATCTATGGAAAAACGTAAACCGGGAATCGAAAAAGCCATGGCATTTATAAAAAACGGGATTGATACGCAACAATTCCGGGGACGGCTTCCTTCCATCCAGCTCCTGGCAAACGAAGCTCGCGTGTCCTTTGTGACTATGTGGAAAGCCGTCAATCAATTGAAAAAATTAAAGGTCATTGAAGACGGCCATGTAAACATGATCTATCACGACAAAACCAGAGGTCTTAAGGAACACCGCCCCGAAACAGCCGAAACGCAACTCGATGATGCAACCGGAGACGTTTTCTGGCAGCAGCTGAAAAACCGCCTGAAAAAAGACATACTCAGCGGCAGATATCCGCACGACCAGCCATTGCCTTCCTGCAAAGAACTCATGTACCACCACGGCGTTTCTTTCCGAACGCTGAAAAAAGCTCTCGACACTTTGGTGTCTGAAGGAATGATTAAACCTTTTAAGAGAGGATATACGGTTCCGATGATCACCATATCCGAAGCACATGCGCGGGTCGTCGCCATAGGCTGCGGATGGAAAGACGGCAAGATCTGGGCCGATTATCAGGACAAAAATTACTTCCGCATACTTGAATCCGAATGCATACAATCAAAAATTGCACTTGACGTTATTGTCTATTACCGCCAGAACGACAAGCTGTCCTTTATTCATTCCGCCACCAGAAAACCCTATGACCTTGGTAATGACAATATCCTCGGTATCATTTACATAGTGGCAAACCTCGAAGTTAATCCTGAGGACATTTTAAAGGAACTGTCGTTATTAAAGAAACCCGTTGCCGTTTTGGATGTGGTGGGATATTTTCAGGATATCCTGAACGTCTCTCCCGGTTTCTCCGGAAACCGGTTCCTGCAGTTTTTTACCACCACTGCTTCCGCCTTTCCGGCGAAGATGGTCGCCCGGTACCTGCTCAGCCTGAGGCACACAGCGGTTGCTTTTATCTCACCTTTTCACCGGGCGCCGTGGTCGAAAATCCGCCATGCAAGTTGCGCATCAGTCTACCGGGACGCAGGATATCCCGGAGGAATAACGCCGTTTGTGCTTGACCATTACGCCTACCAGTGGGATTATCTCCGCGATGCCGAAAGCCACGAAGACCTGCAGTCGCTTCTCGGTGAGTATTCGCAATGGAAGGAGTATGCCCATTCCAATTTTTTCAGAAAGTTCGGGAATATAAGCTACAGCATTTCGAAGTATCTTACCGAATGGAACTGCGCCAGCGGTGAAATTTACAAGAAGATGCGTTCTCTCTGCGAGAAAGCGCTCCGCGACAAAACCATAACCGCCTGGCTTATGGCGAACGATTTTGCGGCAACACTCGCGTTCGATTACCTTAAGGAAAAAAACATCCGCGTGCCGGAAGATATTTCATTGATCGCATTCGACAATACACTTGACGCAATGGAATACCAGCTTACCTCGTACGATTTCAACAACAACGGCATCGTCACCATGATGCTCAGGTATGTTCTTACGCCGTCAACGATTCCTGTAAGCCAGCGGGGAAAATTCGTCGACGTCGAAGGAACGATCGTTGTGCGACGGTCGACCGCACCTGCTGCTCGAAAAGTATAAAAGGAACCTCTGCAATTGATTAAAATCGTAATTTTTGTGAGGGCATTATAAGCGCGCCGCGGTTACCCAACAACCACTCCTTTTTTAAGAATGATATTTGCATACAGCGCGGATTCGCTCGTGGCGATTACGGCAAAGGCCCGTTTTGCGCGTTCGTAAAACGCAAACCGTTCGATATTTTCAATACTGCTGTTCTTGTTGGGAAATTTCTGAATGATCTTTTTATAGGTCTCCCAGATCGTCGGTTTGTAATTATCTCCGGGAACAACCTGCATCAACGCAACCGGATGATCCACATACGGATCAAGGGGGAAGAATTTCAGAATTGCTTCCAGAAGCTCCGGCACCATGTTTCCATCGCTCCGCACAAGACGCTGTGCAATAGAAACTGCAGGAAAATTCCCATCGGCAATGACCAGTTCATCGCCGTGACCCATTTCCATGAGGATTTTAAGAAGTTCGGGAGAGAGAATCGACGGTATTCCGTTAAGCATAGCAACATCCTTTCAATGATTAGTGAGGAGGGGCAGGTTGTGACCCGCCCCTGTTAATTAGTTTTTAAAGTCAAGCCGCATCCTTTGCTTCAAGCTTTTGCCATGAAGCGGCGTATGCGCCGACTAAAATAAAACAGATCAGCGGGACGATAAACCCGACCCTCATGGAGGCAACGTCCGCGATCCTGCCCATGAGCATCGGCACAATTGCGCCGCCCACGATGGCCATGACGATAAACGACGAGGCCTGTTTTGTCTGCTCGCCGAGTCCGCGGATGCCCAGTGCAAAAATTGTCGGGAACATGATTGACATGAAGAAAAAGCTCATGAGCAGGGCGCCGGCGCCGACTTTGCCGTGCACCAGCATGGTGACAACCATGAGCGCGACATTTGCAAAGGAAAATACGGCGAGCGTGGAGTGCGCCTTCGTGCTGCGCATGATCATGCTGCCGGAAAGCCGGCCGAGCAGGAACAATACAAACCCGACCGTCAGCCAGTTGGACGCGGTCCGGTCGGCAACGCCTGAATTTTCAACGAAATAATTGATAAAAAAGCTGAAGATACCTGTCTGCGCCGCAACGTACAGGAATTGCGAGACGACCGCCAGCGTAAAATGTTTCCGCTTCCACATGGACTTGGTTGACGTGGAAGCGCCTTCGACTTTGACCTCTTCCTCGGCCTTAATCTCCGGGATTTTTGTGAAAATAAACGCGACGGCAATAACGACGACCACGGCGCCGATGATCATGTACGGGATATACAGAGTAGAATTGCTGGTATTGACTTCCCTGGTCGCCGAAAGGATGATCTGGCCGCCGATGAGCGGACCGAAAATCCAGCCGATACCGTTGCACGACTGCGCGAGGTTGATGCGCGACGCACCCATCTCCGCAGGGCCGAGAATAGTGGTATACGGGTTTGCAACGGTCTCTAGGCACGTCATGCCGGTGGCAATAATAAACAGGCCGACCATAAAAGCGGGGAAGGTATTTATTCCCGTTGCCGGGATGAACCAGAATGCTCCGGCAGCAATGAGCAGAAGCCCGAGGATAATCACCGCTTTATAGCCGAACCGTTTTGCCAGAAGGCCTGCCGGCAGGGCCATGAGAAAATATCCCATGTAATTGGAAAACTGGACAAACGCCGACTGCGCCTTGGAAATATGGAGCGTGTTCTGGAAATGTTTGTTGAGCACGTCGATCATTCCATTGCAGAGCGCCCACAGGAAAAACAACGTGCAGACCAGGGCGAAAACAAACGCGTAATTCCTGCCGTCCTCTGCCTTGAACATCTGGGAGAACTTCATAACACTCCCCTTCTATTCGCACATTGTTAAGTTTAGTATGCGGTCCCTATTGCAACCGGATTTTTTACGCCGGCGTGATTTCCCCGTTAAGGTCCCATAACGCTTCCCAACTCTGACCCGCTTTCCATAAAAACACCTGCCCTTTGACAAGGCGGCAGTTTTTATTGATGCCTGCGATCTGTTCCATTTCTTGTTTCGTAAGAGGATCGGAGAGCGTGGCTTTTAGATTTGCCAGATATTTACTTCGAGTGACCGAAAGCGGTATGGGCACCTGTCCGCGCTGGATGGCCCATTTAACGCATACGACGGCCGGATGCACATTCAACCGTTTTGCAATGGCAACGATCACCGGGTCTTCTATATCCACCGTATCGTCCGGCGTCCTGTCGCGTTCCGGACGGCAGGGCGATCCGATTGGACTGAAAGCAATCGGAACAATTCCGTTATCAACCAGGAATTTGAAAAGTTCCTGCTGCTGAAAGTGCGGATGGGATTCGAACTCATTGCTCACCGGTTTTATTTCAGCGTCGCGCAGGAGCAGTTTCAGCTTCGGAATGGTCATATTGGAGGTGCCGATGTGTTTTACGAGGCCCATTCTCACCAGCTTTTCCAGTTGCCGCCAGGTTTTCATATAGTTTTCGTGGATGTACGGCTTTGCATTCGGATCACGCGAAGAGACATCGACCCCTTTTGCGTGAAAGTTGGGGAACGGCCAATGGATCAGGTAAAGATCGAGGTAGTCAAGCTGAAGATCCCGCAGGGATTTTTCACATGACGGGATGACATCTTTTTCGGCGTGCTTATCGTTCCAGAGTTTTGAGGTTATCCATAATTCCTCGCGTTTCAAGCCGCGGTTCATTACGTCCTTCAGAGATTTTCCGATGCAATCCTCATTTCCGTAAACAGAGGCGCAGTCGATATGCCGGTAACCGAGCGTTATCGCGTCCTTCACCGCTTCGGCTATCTGTTCGCCGCCGTAACGGTCATTACCGAATGTCCCCAATCCTATGCACGGTAAACTGGCACCGCCGGAAAGGACCTTCTTGGGAACCTTGTCCGGATCGACCCCGTCCGGGGCGCCGACAAATGCACGAATATTTTTGACTTTTGCCATGCAGTAACTCCCATCTGGTTAACTATTTCCATACCAAGCGGGCGGACTGCCGCCCCAAAAAATTATTTTATTTCCTCATCGAATACCACCGCCACCTTGCCGCATTTGCCTTCATTCATGAGCTTGTAGGCGTCGGATACATTATCAAGGGTAAAGCGGTGCGTGACGAGATCTTCCGGATGGATGCCCCAGCGGACGATCCGCTCCACCAGATCTTCCATCAGCCAGATGCTCGTCACCCACGAGCCGTAAATGGTCTTCTGCTCATGGATAATATCCGGACTCGGATTAAACTCCACGGTACCGCCTTCGCCGACCATCGCGATTTTCCCCCATTTACGGGTCGCCCGGATGGAAAGCTGGCGCCCGTGCGTATTGCCCGAACAGTCGATGGCGCGCTCGACCCCGTTACCATTTGTTAAAGCAATGACCTTTTTAAGGGTGTCCGGGCCCGAAACGAACACGTTGTCGGCAAGTTTCTTTTCCTGCGCGATCCGGCAGCGCTCCGCGGTCACGTCGACGCCGATGAGCTTTTGCGCGCCCATGGCCCTTGCAAGCATGAGCGTTGCAAGACCTACAGGACCTAATCCGACCACCAGTACCGCATCGTTGCCTGATATGCCGATCTTCTCAAGCCCTTCATAAACGGTACCGAATCCACAGGCCACCTGCGCCCCGTCGGTATAGGTTAATGAATCCGGAAGAAGAACCAGATCTCTTTCTTCCGCCAGAATATACGGGGCCATGCCGCCATCGCGCTGCCAGCCATAGGCGGCGCGTAATGGACTTGTGCAGCTGATCATGTATCCCCTGCGGCAATCGTTGCAGAGTCCGCAGCCGGAGATATGGTAAACGATGACCCGGTCACCCTCTTTAAACCTCCGCATGCCTGGCCCGCATTTCACGATCTGGCCCGCAGGCTCATGGCCAGCGATTTTATTCTGGTATCCTTCCGGGCCCTTGCCGAGGTGCTCGCGATAAATCGCACGGATATCACTTCCGCAGATGGTCGATGACTTGGTTTTGATAAGCACCTGACCATGCCCCGGTTCGGGAATTTCGACCTCTTTTATTACTACCGTACTGTTGCCCGGCAGGTAAGCCGCGTTCATTGTTTTTTTCATTAGCTTTGCTCCTTTGAAAATACCTTTCCCGGTTGATCTGTTTCAAACGCCCGATATAGTGTGCTAACACACATCATGTAACCAGTTCACCTGAATTCCCCTCCCCGGGGAAAATCACGTTTTCCTTTCAATGAGTTTCGTGGAAATCGTAACGGTCGATCCGCCGGACTCGATTCCCTTTCGCAAATTATTAACCGCTTGGATAGCTTTAATACCTATCAATTTCAACCGCTGATCCATTGTGGTAAGGGGTATATAGGACGTTACCGTATCGATCATGTTGCCGAACCCGATGAGTGAGACATCCTTTCCTACCAGCACTCTCTTCTCCAGAAAAGCGCCGATGGCGCCCATTGCCTCGTAATCGTTGGCACAGATGACCGCATCGCTTTTCTGCAGAGCGGGATAATATTTCTTTATTGTTTCGTAAGCGGATATCGCATCGAAATCGGTATCGATATAAACGATGGTTTTGCCTTCAACAAGCTTATATTTCCTGGCCGCATCATGCATTCCGAGAATTCTTTCATGCGCGTTGTATTGTTTCTCCCTTCCTTTCATGACGAATATGGATTTCGCGTTCCTTTTTGTTACCAGGTATTCAATCATGGAATACCCTGCCTTCCGGTAGTCGTTAACGATACTTATGGAATTTTCGAGAATCCATTCGATGGTAACAAAGGGGACTTTCTTCGCAGTGATAAGACACTCCCTTCTCATTTCCCCAAAGGCCTCTTCGATGAAAATAACGGCGCATTTATCTCTTCTGGCGACCCGGAGCAGCTCAATGGTTTTTTCGTTCCAGGCAAGTTTGTCCGTATTGAGACTATATATCTGAACATTAAGGTCGTTGTTCCTGTTTGCCTCGAACATTCCGTCAAGAATATAGGTGTAAAAAGTAAGCCTGCTTGAGGGAAGAAACACGAAAACATTGCTGGAAAGCGACGATTGCCGTGCGACAAAGTAGCCTGCCCCGGCCTTTGCATAGATGAACTTTTCCTGTTTGAGTTCGCTGTATGCTTTCTGCACCGTGGCCAGCGATAGGCCGGTAATCCGCGAAATCTCCCTGACGGAAATAATGTTCTGGTTTTCCTTGTATTCTCCGCTATCGATAATATCAATAATTCGCTCTTTAAGTTGTCGATAAGGAGGTACCGGAGAATTTCTGTCAATGTAAATATCCACTGAAGCACTCTCTGATGGTTTTGCAGTACGCTATGACAGCAACGATATAATAAAAATCCGTTAATTCTCCATGGAGCCCCACGGCCTTACGGCCGTGGTACCTACTATTTTTCGGCGGAATCCGCCGAAGCATTTCAAGAACCTGCCTCCGCTAAAGCTACGGCAGGTCCGTCCGACGCATTCATCCCCGGGCTTACCGCCCTAGGTCTTCTGCGTAGGCGGATAAAAATCTAATTCAATTGTTCTCTATCGTTTTTCATTTTTACATTGCGCCACTGGTAACTGATGGGTAATTTGATTTTTTCAGGAACAGGCGGGCGTATAATAAATTTTCCTTTACACACGTCATATTTCCCGTCGTTGTACCGCCCCGGCCGCCATCGACTTCGACTCGTGGGAAGAATGGAAGAATATACCATTCCTGGCAATTTGTTGTCAAATTGGGAAAAGAAATCCCGGCGGCCGGCACAGGGGTAGGATAGGTGTAATTGTTCCAGTTCGATCGGGCTCCGATGGCGCCTGTAAAGGAGTGATTCGCCGGGTTGATGACCGGCAGCGCCGGGCGTTCTGCAAGGCGTAGCTGATGACCGCGTTGCCGTTGGACGGATTGTTACTGAACAATCAAGATTTCTTCCTCAAATTTCCTGCCGTTCGAGACAAGGTGCGCCACATACGTCCCATTACGCAGCGTACCCCTATCCAGCACGAAAGACTTCGGACCCTCTGCGTTCAGGTGGTAAACGGCCCTGCCGGCAATATCAAACAACCTCAGGTCAAAATTGCCGGCCGGATTTACCGTAAACAGGCGTTTCCCGTTTTTCACGGAAGTGACCATCAGTTCCGGCACTTTGGGTATCTGGTTGTCGTGGGAAAGAACTGCGACAGGAGTGCTGATCCACGGAAATTCGGTCACGCGCAGCTTGGCAGAACCGTACGGAATCAATTCGATGCTGGTGTCCTTTCCCGCTATCGTTGATGCGAGCGGGCTTGTCGGCGGATCGTTGGCGTTTCCGGTATACGTCGTATTATATGTCCAGCTTGTAATTATTCTTCCCTGACCCCTCAATATCACGGGCGGGTCTTGCGTCCATGTGGTGAAGGTTGTTGCGCCAGGAAGATAGACCTGTTCCCCGAGTTGCGCAAACGGCACCCTGCTGATCGGATTGCGGACCACGGTAAAGGAACCAGCCGTATTCGCAGGATCGACTTTCAAACCCACATTCCACGCCGTGGTCGGGTCGATCTCCCAGTCCCTGGAACCCTGGCCGTTGTTTGCCAGTTGCACCCACCTCTCGCCGATCTTGAGGGAATACCAGAGCGGTCCCCGCATGATGCATACAGAATTGTTCCATCGGTATTCGGAGCGAATTTTCATGGGGAAGGTGAGGGTCACGCTGTCGCCGGTATGCCACGTTCTGTTCAGTCTGTATACGGTCCCGGCCGCCGGGGTTGCCGTACTCGTTCCAATATTGACAGATGCACTGCTTTCCCACTGCGGGATCCGGAAACTGATCGGGAAAGAGTCGGTTTTCGATACCGTTACTTTAAAACCGATCGTGCCGTCAAAAGGATACACGGTACTTTCGGTTATGGTCGCTGTTGCCGTATCAGTTCCAACCTGCGCCGTCACCTGACAGGGCCCGTAGAGTGCGGCAAGCAAACCGTTGTCCTGCGTTGCCATCCACATATGTTCAAGAAATCTCGGCCACGTCGGGTGGACATTGCACAGGCAGCAGGGCCAGTTGGGTTGAAGCCCATACTCGTTCGACGTCGAATTATTTCCATCCCATGGCCGGTTAGAATTGTTCACCAGTACCTGGTTCGCCTGCTGGTCGTACTGGTGCGCCCATAAATCACCGGTGTTGGTCCCGGCGAAACAGTTAAACATCAGGTACTCGGCGCGATCCGCAAAGGCCACATTGCCGAAGCCCTCAAAAAGTTGTTCCATCGAATAAGACGTTTCGGTAATTCCGCACAGTTCCATGCCTCGTGTGGGCTGTTTCCCGGTAAGGTGTTCGTCGGCGTCGAATCGGCCGCAGACCGAGCCATGATACTTGTCGGTGAGAGCAAGACCGTTATTCATAATCGTCTCGACGTTGGTATTCTTGCTCTGCAAGTAATACAATGAATATTTAAATGCCTCTCCCATGTTGACATTATGGTTAAACATGGCGGGATATCCTGCAGACGGATTGACGGAATCCGTCCACGTGTAATTAGTGTAGTTATTGACCCATGAGTTTAAAGTATCCGCGCACGCCTTTGTGACCGCGCTGAGGATGATCGCGTCGCCGGTTTGATTATACAACCATTGGGCAACGGGCATAAACTCCGGCAATCGGTTCAGCGACCACATGTCGCCATCACCGGAGAAGTTTGACGTATTTATATAATGGAAATAATTGGTCATGAATGGAATGACCCGGCTGTCCTTTGTTATATCGTAAAAAGCTCTCAGGGCCCGGAGTACGCAGAGGTGGTCGAAAGCTATGCTGGTGGAGGTCAGAAAATTGCCGCTGGCAACGGCGGTGCCGATAAAGTAATTAATTGCGGTATTCGCCTTTCTGAGGAGCATGGTATCCTGCAAAAGGTAAGCAAGCGGTATCAGCCCTTCATAATAGCAATACAGATATTCATTCCCGGTGGCAAGCCCGGAGGGAGTTGCAAGGGCAGAAAAGATCTCGTCGACATGTCCGGTAAGGGCGTGTGACTGCAGTACCAGCTGGCTGTCGAGCCAGCCCTGCGGTCTCACCGCGCCAAAGGGCAGTTTTACATATGAGGTCGCCAGTAGCGGCGAACGGCCCGAAGGATAATACTTGTTGGTCTGCGCCTGCACTGCCTGGGACAACAATACTACCGCTAAAAACGCCGAAATTCCCCGCATTTTCATAATGCCCCCTCTGTGTTTACTTTGATCCCCTCAATTTATTAATAAATATGTTTTCCCCCGATAGAAAAGATAATCTATTGTGACCTAGGAAAGCACATGATTCGTTAGAATATCATGATATCTCTCATCAAGATAACCTTGTCGTTCAATGACGCCTTTATAACCTTTATAACATAGATGCCGTTTCGTATCTCCGCCCGGTTCACGGGCAGCACAAGTTGACTGGATGACAATCGGCCGGCAAACAGGACGGTAGCCAGGCGCCCGGTCAGATCAAACAGGCAGACACGCACGTCCCCTTGCGGAACCGAAGCATCGAAATCCAGATACAGTGATGTTGTACTGCCTGAACACGTTCTGACCTTTAAGAAATTCCTCTGATCTATATTTTTTCCATTCATTATCCTGATTCCGGTTGCCGAAGTGAACTTCCACCAGTTGAAATTGAACAGCAGACCGGTCCCTCCTGTAAATTTAAAGTACAGGTCGTGCACTCCGGTCGCGCCGCTGACGGTACAGGATTTTGTCGTCCAGGTCTGCCAGCCGCCGGTACCCGCGACAGTGTCCGTTCCCACCAGAGTTCCGGTTGTGGTATCAAGGTGGAGTTCTATGCGTCCGCCGCTTGTCGCCGAAGCCACCCGCGCGTTAAACGATTTGGCGCCGCCGGAACCGAAATTGACTCCTTTTACCTTTATAAAATCCCCGTTATGGATCGAGTCGACGTCCAGTCCGCCCTCGCTGCATACTTCAGTTCTGACGCCAACTTCCCAGCAGATCGTTTCGGCCTGCGTGGTGTCGTACGGATTGAGATTGCCGACCTGCGTCACGCTCGGCAGGGGTGCGCCTTTTCCCCACCATGGAACATTGACAATCGTGCCGTCGCTGTTAAAAGTCATTGGTTTCACGCATATCGAACGCCGTTCCCCCACTTTCGTTCCCAAACGAAGTTTTTGCAGCTCGTAATCGAACCCGAAAACGTATGAATTCCCCTTATAATTCATGACAAGTCCCGGATGGTTTCCTGAGGATGCGGTGTCAGTATTCATGATCAACCCCTTACACGTCCATGGTCCCATAGGACTGCTGCTCATAGCATACCCGATGCCTTCGGGACAGCAGTCTGACGCCCAAGCCAGGTAGTAATTGTTACCCTTCCTATCAAGCCAAGGGCCTTCTTGGTACGACGCAGTCGTCGGACATCCGCTGACGTTGATGGATGCCGTTTGGTTGCTGTTCGCGACAGAAATCATGTCCGCATTCAGCATTACCCAATAACAAGGACCGTTCCCCCCCCAATAGAGATAGGCCTGCCCGCTGGCAGAGTCGATGAATACGGTAGGGTCGTAGCTGCAGCAGACTAAAGGTTTCCCGATCGGATCGGTAAACGGTCCGAACGGGCTGTTCGAGGTCAATACGCCGACAGCCATCTGGTTCCCGTTTACACTGCTGGTGAGAGGGCAATATAAATACCATTTTCCGTTTCGATAGATACCCTCGGGCGCCCATGCATTGCCCGCCTGCCAGCTGAAGTTCTGAAGGGATGCCACTATTCCATGATCGGTCCAGTTGACCATATCGGTGGTGGTATAGCACATCCAGTTGAGCATGTGAAAACTGATGGCATCGTCTTCGTCATGGCTGGTATACAAGTATACCGTGTCGTTATGCACCATCGGGGCCGGATCGGCGGTATAATTCGTCTGTATTATCGGATTGTCCGCGAAACCGGCCGTGATAAAAAGAAGAATAACCGACAGGGATGAAAACGTTGCCAAAATTTTGTTTTTCATTGTCCGGCCCCCTCTGTTTGAATTAATAGGCTTAGACCCTTTACGTTGTGATAGTGTGCTAGTATACCTTTAATAATAATATAAACAATACTATGATGACCGTTTTACTTATACGAAGTTGGTTTCAAAATGATAGTACCATTTTCCTTTCGTGTCATAATGCCATCGCCCCTCACGAGGCGATAGCTGACGGTGAATACTATCATCAAACCCATTGACCCGCCCTTTGACCCGGTCACGTTTTACCGCTCGGCCTTGACATGTACAATATACACGCCCGCCGGCAGGCCGAAATCCCTGGCGACGTCGATACGCTGCCGCCGCGTGACGAGTGTCCGCAGAAGCCGTCCCGAACAGTCGTAGAGAGTGATCTCTTTTGCGCGTCCGGAGAATTCGGGCGCAAGCGCGATTATTTGCTGTGCCGTTTTCAGAGTAACGGATTTCGGCGTCATAGCTCTGGAAGACCCGCATGACGCGCAGACCCCGGTGGCCGGGCAGGCAGTGACTCCGACCCCGGTATAGTTCACTATGCAGTCCGGATTGGCGGTCATGGGCTCGTCGGACCCGTGTCCGGTGCTGACGAACACGACCGTGAAAACGCGGTTCGTGAGCATGCCGGTAAAGCTTCCGACCCTCGTGCCGATGGTTATTTTTCCTGTCGCGTCATTGTAGCTCATCGGTATGGTCGCGTGCGATCCGCTTTCGTAGTTGTAATTGTCACCTTCGTCCTCATACAGCGTGAACGATCCGCTGGCTCCCTTGTATACGCGCAACTCGATCGTGTCGGCCCTCTGTGTAGCATACTGGATCTCCGGTCCCATGGGAACGATCGATCCAGCCCGTATCAGAAGGGGAATCTGGTTGAGCGGCGCATTGACCGTTGTCCTCTGTCCGCCGGTGAGGCTTGCGCCCGTCCAGAAGTTGTACCAGGTCCCGGCCGGCACGTAAACCGATTGCGTGGTGGCTCCCTGGGTGGTCACCGGGGTCACGAGAAATGCCGGCCCGAACATGTATTCGTTGCCGATATTCTTGACCGTAGTATCGGAGGTAAAATCCATCACCAGGTGGCGCATGGGCGTATAGTTGTTATTGGTCGTCATCCACGCAAGAGAATAGTTATACGGGATAAGGCGGTAATGGAGCTTGTCCGTCAACAGAAGATTGGCCTTGGTGGTCGCGTCCCACGTTGACGAATACAGCTCTTTGCCCTGACCGGCCTCCATGTTGCCATGTATACGGAACACGGGACAGAACGCTCCGTACTGGAACCACCGGGTCATGAGCTCCCGGTTCGCCGCCGTGGTGAAATCGACGCTGTTTCCCCAATAGCCGCCGATATCAGTACACCAGTAGGGAATGCCGGTAATGGTGGCGCCGAGCCCGCAGGGGATCGAATTGGCAAGGGTGCCGAAATTGCAATTTATGTCACTGTTCCAGGTCATTGCCGAATGCGCCTGTTCCCCTGCGAAGGTGCAGCGGTGCAGAATGACGAACCGCTTTCCCGATATATCGCGCCGCCAGTTGTTATACCCCATTTTCGTGAGGTAGACCGGGTAGGCGTTGTAATAAAGACAGTTAGTGCCCATTGCGGTGGGAACCGTACTCCGGTTATAGCTCCCCAAGGCGTACGGATAGGGGAGCGGCTCGTCATTGTCAAGCCACCAGGAGTCCCAGCCTTGCGCCTTAAAGAGCTGGTCCCGCATATTGTTCCAGAACGTTTCGCGGCCCGCAGAGTCGAAAGGGTCAAGGAAATGGTCGTTGCCGCTCGAAGGCCAGAGCGCTCCCAGGCCGTTGAGCGTCGAATATTGGGGGGCATTCGTCCCTATTTCCGACCATATCGAAATCATGGTATGGATATTGGCGGCATGCACCGTGTCGACCATCGCTTTGACATTGGTCCAGTTCGCATCGAAGCAGTTGCAGCCCTGGTAAGAGTTGTCGCCGCTGGTGCTCCAATACTGCCAGTCCTGTACGATGCAATCGACCGGAATATTATTGCTCCGATAGCCGGTTTTGACAGCGAGATATTCAGCCTGCGACGCATAGTGGTCTTTCGACTGGATGAGACCGTAACACCACTTGGGGAACAGCGGAACCGTTCCGGTCGTCGTACGGTATTTCGCGATCACCGTGTCGATCGTCGGTCCGTAAAAGAAATAATAATCGACTATCTGGCCGCAGTTCGAGGTATAGTGGTACTGGGTATTGTTATTATCGGCGCCATAAAAGGTGCTTTGCGAATAGTTGTCCCAGTAGATGCCGTACCCGCGGGTGGAAATCAGTACCGGGACTGCATTAAGATCCGGATTTCCGTACTCCTGGCCGATCTCTACCGAACTGACGCCTTTTAAATTGTTATAAGGCGTTCCGCCGCCCTCGACCATTTTCTGACCGAGCCCGAACAGCCCTTCGTTCGTCGGAGAGGTGTAAGTGGTGGTAATCGTATTGGTGCTGACGCCCGAATAGGTTGTCGCGGTCACGGATTTGCCTGTTTCGCTGACGATACTGCTATTGGTCAGGTCGACGTAATTGACATTCGCCGTCGATTTACTCACCTTGATGTTCAGGCGGGAGGTTTGCAGTGTCACCGTGTCGCCGACATCGCTTGTCGTAAAAGTAGGCGTCGGCCATGTCCGGGTAACGACCAATTGCGTCTTTGACGGAAATGACGAGGTCGGCGTATAGGTCAGGTGCGCGATATCAGCCTGGCAGATCTGGATCCTCATCAGGCCGGTATTGCAGGTGAATGTTATGCCGTCGGTATTCGTCACATAGGAGGTGACATTCAATCCAAAGCACATCTGGACGCTGAAAAACATTGCCGTAAGTATTTTTCCCACGGCGACCACGGCTGTCTGGTGTTTCATACTGCCTCCCTCTCTTTAGGTTGATTTTGATACTGTTTAAATTTTTAAAAAGCGCTTCAACGTTTTCCCTGCCGGGATCACCGGCAATTTTTAAAAAACTATTTAAAGACGACCAATTTATCATCCGCTCTCTGGTTCATATAGCACAGCTTGATCCAGTCTGCGCTCGGCACGACGCTTGATACGCGTACTTCGTCAACCTTGCCGTCGAAATAGCACCATCCCTCATAATACGGAATGGTAACGAGGCGAGCGTACCGTCCGATCATGAAATTATCTCCAGTGTTTCTCGTATAGTTCCCAGCCATAAGCCCAAATGTGCTTGAGACAAGGACACCGTTGATATACAACATCTGCTGGGCGCCCTCACGAACACCGACGATATTCACCCATTGCTTGGCGCCCGGGGCCGGGGGCGTAGAGTCCTCGGTATAGTCCCAGCCTTGCTGGTCCTGGTATTCAACGAATTCCCATGTCGCCCGATTGTTTCCGAAGCACTTGATCTTCGAATAATATTGTTCATGTCCTTTGCCAGCGATCTCATGCCAGATGGTATCTATCGTATCGACGTATGCCCAGAGCGACAGCGAATAGTTGCCGTTCTGCGGGAAATTGAGGTTGCCGTTTGCGGTATTTGCCATAATGATATACGATGAAGAACCGTCAAAATCCTGCGCCGTGCCAATGATGCCCGGCACTGCAGAAGCCGAAGTCATGCCGGACGGGGTTCCATCATAATGGTTAAATGTCGCATCGAAAGCCGTGGAATTTCCTGCCTCACCCAGATGCCATACTCCCTGGAAACCGTTTGCCGTATCAAACACTACCATGCTGTTTGAGGCGCTTGCTGCACCCGGGTTTCCCCAGTACATGACGATTGATTGCGTGCTGTCTCCATAGACCGTATCAAGTTTAACCCATAGTGCGGCCTTGCCGTTCGCCGCATTCCACTGCTCAATTTCATACGACAGCGGAGTGCTGTCCGATTTTGCAAATCGAAGGTCTTCGCCGTTTGTTTTTGCCTGGCTGAAAGTAAAGTCGGCGTCTGCGAGACGGATAAGTACCGGGTAATTGAAAACATTTCCCAAGATATTCGCACCCGAAGGTGTCGTGTTGAGAACGATAGCCTTCGAATACCCCCAGCCGTAAAAAGGAAAGAGAGCTACTCTACCGATATCGGTGGGGTTTCCGGAAGTAACGGATGCCGCGATCATCTTTTCGGCATATGAGGGGGAAGAGGCAATGAAATTAACAGTGTAATTTTCCTGCGGTAATCCGCTCAGGACAAAAATTCCGGAAACAGGATCGGCCCGCGCTACCCGTTCCAAGCCATTCAACCGCACATATACCGTAACGCTTTTAGCGACCACCGCTCGATCAACGAAGCCGGAAATACTCCCGACCGGTTTGACTACGGCAATACCGCAGTCAACGATGCTGTCTTTCAGGGCTTTGTTTCTGATAAGCGCACCTCCGCCTTTTCCGTCCTGAATTTCGATGGCATATGCACCGGCATCGATGTTCTTGATGAGAAAGCGGCCGGAAAGGTCGGTAACGGTGTCAATAATTGATGACTGGTCATACTTCACGCCGGAGTTGGACGTGTCCGAAAGATAGCCCTCGGGCCTCATCCTGACCAGAGCGTGAGAAACCGGAGAGCAGTTTTGGTTCCGAACAACGGCGACAAACCCGTTGGTCGTCTCGGACGTGCCTCCGGCAATGGGTTGCAGCCCGCTGCATGACCAATACACAAAAACAGCCGCACAAGCAATGAAGGGTACAAGCAGTGCGTGAAGGCGGTTCATTCTGAACCCCCGTCAATCTTGCTGAGCGGGAACATCTGGATGTTCAACTGGACGACCCGGTCGGGTGACGACTGTTCATTGGCATAGTTAATGACGGTGCTCCGGAAATCCTTGATTCTTTCCCGGATTTCCTGGAAGTTCTGTCCGTTGATATTCATTGTTATGGTCGATACGTCCCGGTGCTTTTTCGGATGACGCGACAACGATTCGAGCGAAAGGCGGATGGTCTCTTCCTGAAAAGCCTGGATTGCAAGGGAGTGCCATTGCGGCCCAGTGGTAATAGCGCTGTCGGTCATCCGGTATCGGCCGGTTTCATCTCTTTTTATGAGCTGGAGCTTTTCCAATAGCCCGATCGATTCCTTCGCCTCTTTAACCGAAATTTTAGGCGACAGTTGTTCTGCCAGTGCTCTGTAATTTCCCCTGAATTCGTAGAATTCAAGAATCGACCGGATGGCCGAGTTGTACCATTTCTGATAGAATACATACTGGTGCTCCACGAGCGTCTTTGCGCTGACACTCTTGAGCGACAGCAGTCTTTCAAAGAGAACTTTGCTCTCCTTGTGGGATTTTGCTTTGACAAAATGGACCAAGGCCTCGAAGTATTCCTCTTCTCTCTCGTTCAATCCGCAAAAGAGGGCAATTTTACCTATGGAATTGTTCGAAACGTGGCGGTGCTTGATGAGCACCTTTGCCAGGTAGCTTGCATCCATCCCCACCTTTGTGCCGAAGAGCCGGTAGGAGAAAAAGGTCCGCTCGTTCTTTTTCTCTTCGTAGAAGTCTTTCAAAAAATCGCGGTAGTCAAGGTATTCAAAAACGGATTTCATGATTCGCTTTTTCTATATAAAATACGGTATACGTTCGGACTCAGTATGATCCTCTACCTATATTAATATAGTCGAATATCCGGGCCCTTATTTAAATATTTTCAAATATTGTGGACAATAACGTCCACAAAAAAGCCGTTTTTTAAATAATTTAACCAAAAATCCAATATTTATCAATATATTACCTTAAAAAATGTCCACAACACCTGGTCGCTTTCGCTCGGTTCGAAATCGTTCAGTCAGAGGCAGAACGGAGAAAAAGCGAGAGACGCCACGCATTATAGCGTGGCGTCTCTGAAATACTGCGAAGATAGTATCAATAAGCTGTCATCACGCGCGAGACAAGACGCTGCTTCCCGTCTTCCCAGACCCCATAGAAGAGTCCGGCGCCAAGGGAACGCCTGCTCACGACCAACGAAGCGCCGTTCCGGGCATCCTGTGAATAAACCGTCCTGCCCCGGCAATCGATGACCCGCAGGTGTCCGGCAGAGTGCGGACAATGGAAAACAATCCCGTTTGAGGTATGCGACACCTCCAGCACCTTGGCTTCCATCTTTGCCTGCGCGGAAGGAGGCAGGACGCCGACAGTCACGTATGACTCCGGAGGCACCGGCGTCGTGGTAAGCGTTACCGTTTGCGACGGAAGTGAGTTGCATGACGCAGCTGCAGTGACGGTAAAAGTCCCGGACGATTTTGAGGTCCGCAGGTACGCGGCCGCCAGGCCGCCCAAGGCAGCCACTGTATTGCCGCCGAAAATAATGCCTTTTGTCGGATCGCTGAGAGTGAACGTGATATTGCAGGTGGCGGATATAAGATGGTTGTTGGCGTCCCGCAATGCCGCGGTCAGCAGGAACACGTTCACGCTGTCGGCCGGGAGCGAATTGGTGTCGGCCTTGAAATCGAGCTTGGTGGGCGTGCCCGCGCGTGCATAATCGGGAACATACGAAGCGTTCCACTTCTTTGCAAAATAGTGATACATGGTTTTAGGAATATCAAAATGGTCGGCGACCCCTTCGTACGCATTAGAGTTCCATGAGGAAAAGTGGTCCTTGAACTCCCAGAAATGACCGCCGGCCATATGCCCGCTGGTAGCAGTAGTGAAATTAAAGGTCAGCCACTCGTTGTAAGCATTATCACCGAATGCATTGTCGTCCGCCGTATCAAGGTCTATATTGCTGCCGCGGGAATTCTGTGTGCCAAAAGTGCTGGCATTTCGCGATTCACAACCAAACCAGGGCCTAGTCGACAGGTCAACACCATTATAAGTTCCTGAAATCGATGTCGCATAATTCAAGCCCATTACATCAATAAGGCCGGCACCATTGCATGCACCGTTAAATGCTACGGCTGTAAGTCTTGTTGAATCAAGCGCGTGCGAGATAGCGGTCGACGCCGTAAAATACGGAGTAAAATCCGGTGCAGGGTTAGCGCCGTCCGGTTCATTATACATTCCCCAGGCGTATATGCAGGGATGGTTCCTCCCCGCCAGGACCATCTCTCTGACGCAGCTATCCACTCTCGCCATGCAGAGCACGGTGGGAGTCAGGCTCCAGCCCCAGCTCGTCGCCTCGGGATAGACCAGCATGCCCAGTTTATCGCAGGCATTGTAAAACGCCTGAGCGCGCGGATAGTGGGAAAGGCGTATACTGTTGGCCCCCATTGCCTTTATCACTTTCACTTCATAATAATACCGTTCATCCGGTATCGCACTTTCGATCCAGCCCAGGCCCTGATGAAGGCACATGCCGTGGATTTCCAACCGGGAACCGTTAAGATAAAAACCATCTGTTACCGACCATGAGATAAACCGCACGCCGCAGGGTTCCACCGTGCTGTCGACCACTGTGCCGTTTACGCTTACCAGCGTCCGGACCGTGTACATATACGGACTTGACGGCGACCACAGGTGCGGGGTGAAGGTCGGCGTTGTCAGCGTGAATGTATCGAGCGTTGCGGCCGGAATCGACATCGTTCCGGTCTGGGAAGTGACGGCGGCCCCCGTGGCATCCAGAAGGGTCACCGTGACCGTGGTATTCTTTGCCGCCACCGCATCGTTTCGCACCGGGGTCCTTACCCTTACCGTTGCGCTCGTTGCCGAGGCATTCGGCGTCCACACCTGCTGGCTGTAGATCGGAATGTACACGCTGTCCTTGAAATGGAGCCAGACGGACCGGTTCAACCCTCCGTAAAGGTAATAGTCCGGCCCGGCGTTTGCCCATCCCGGCGGAATATCGGACGAGCGCACATTGTTTAGGCTGACCGCCAGCACGTTGTTGCCGCCGCGCACCAGGTAGTTGTTGTTGTCGAGTTCAAAGACGAAAGGCGTGTAACCGCTGTTGAGGTGGACTCCGATCTGATTGCCGTTGAGATAGACGGTCGCAGTCTGCATGGCCCCTTCAAACTCGATAAAAAGTTTTTTTACGTTTGCCGGTAAGGTGAAAGACTTCCGATACCAGCACGTACCAATAAAATATGCTGCCTCGCCCGTATTGGTCGGCGCATCGTAGGAGGGCGAATTCGGAATATTGACAACGGCCCATGTTGCGTCGTTATACCCCGTAGCCGCCGCGCCCGTACCGGGATCGCTCTTCAAGAACTTCCAGTTCTGGTTGAACCCGGCTTTAAGCTTGAGCGTCTGCGCCTGGATGATCACCGGGAATGCCGTGCATGCCGCCAGAAAAAGCGGCAGAACATACCACCTGCTGAGTCTTGAAAACATCGGCCCCTCCTTTTAAAAAAGTGAGATTATCGATTGCTCCACTCATTGATAAAATTTATTTCAGCAAAGAGCAAAGCCATCTTTTTTTCTTATTCCGGATCGCGTTGCTTCTTTTTACGCTTATTTCAAACCTCTTCGACCCTGCTGCAGACAAACTGCAATAGTGCACTAATACGCTTCTCTTCTACTTTATCTCTTTAATTAATATACTCTTTTTTTTTAACTTTGCAAGATATTTTTTATGTTTTTTCTTTTTAATGGTGATCCTCTCGGTAGAGCGAGAGGTAGGTCTCGTGCATGGTTTGCAGGGTATGACGAGCCATGACATGTTTCCGGGCCGCCGCCGCTCTGGTCAGAGCGTCCCGATAGTCCAGCAGGCATGCCTTCATGGCCTGGCTGGCCGCTATAGGGTCCGGCGACTGCACCAGAAAGCCGGCAGTTTCAGAACCCAGCACTTCGCGGCTTCCCGCCGTATTCGAGACAACGACAGGCAGACCGGACATCACCGCCTCAAGGAGCGATACCGGAAGCCCTTCGGTCCGGGACAGCAGAACAAAAGCCTTTGCCTGCTCCAGCAATGGCCGCACATCATCGATGCTTCCCGTAAAGGTGACCGCACGCCGGCAGGGGAGCTGATCCAGCAGGCCGGAAACGTAAGCTTTATCATAATAGCCGACACACACGAGGCGTACGTGCGGAAACTGCGCATGGAGGGCGTTGAACGCAGGCAAGAGGATATCATGGCCCTTGACACGGGGCACTACGTTGGCCACACAGAGGAACATGAAGGTGTCCATACCTGAAAGGGAGCGGACCGTACAGGGAAAAGCGTCGGGAGAAATGCCGTTGGGAACCACCTTCACCTCCGACGTCAACAACGGAAGGGATTGACGGACGGCTTCCGAAACGGCGGTGAGCGCATCGACCTCGCGGCCGTACCGGGCTTCCCGGAGACGTTCCAGCCATCCGGGCCTGTAGTCGTAACTATAAAGTGTGTGCTGCGTGGAAACGATGCGTTGAATGCCGCCGGCCTTCTTAAGTGCACCGATAAGGTAAAAATAGGGATGGATATGATTGTGGAGAACGTCATAGCGGTCGATGCCGCTGAGTCCGCGGGGGATGCGTCCACGCCGGAAGGCCTTGGGGTGCGGCGGATTCACGGGGCGTATTTCACGGGCTCCGCCCCGTCGGAGCGTTTCGTCAAGGAGACGCGCGCCGGGGACTCCTCCGGTAAACCAGATATCCACGTCGAAGCTTTCGGTCTGCAGGGGCACCAGGCTGGCGACAAGCGTCTCAAGGCCGCCGCGGGCAATGGAGGGAATCAGGTGGAGGAGACGGGGTTTGCTCATGGGCCGTTGCCATCGCTGCCGCGGCCGGGACAGCTTAAAAGGCCGGAGAGTAAACTCTTTGCGGCCATTCCGCACACCGCAAAACCGAAAAAAACAAAGGGCATCTGCCATACGATGAAGTTCATATGCGTATGGATGAATGAATGCGCCTTAAAAATGACAAACCATGACAGGGGGGCGAGCAGAGAAAACCATGTCGCGCAAAGTAACGCTGCGTTCCGTTGCTTTACCACCGCAGGGCCGGCCCGGCGAAAAACGATAAGCAGAGACGCCGCCAGAAAGAGCACGATTAAAAAGTAGTACCGTACGATGAATAAATATCTGGATATAAAATGGCTGTGCGGTGAAAGGTAATTATTGGCATCAAAAAAAACGCCTTCCACGTACGCGTCGACCACGTCAATGACGTTAGATTTCAAACTGGCGGCATACACGGCGGGGAATGCGTGCTCATTGCCGTAGGTTCTCTTCATCAAGCTGTTGGTGATGTGGGTAACGCCCTGCGCGTTCCCTCTTATTGAGTCGATCTGGAAACACAGGATCGTGAGGGTTACCCCGATAGCGAGACAGGAGCCGAGTGCGGCGGCAAAAGCGCCGCGAAGGAATTGCCGTCCGTTCAATCGGTACAGAATGCCGTAGTAGACAAAGGGTGTGACCATCATGAGCAGTGTCGTCGTCATGTATTCGTAGCCGTTGAACAAGCACTTTACAAAAACAGAGACGAATGTGAGGACGCCCAATCTGATGAAGCGAGGATCCTCGGCTGGGCTATGAGACCTGTAGAAGCGCATGACGGCGATCATCGGCAGATAAAAGACCCACAGGCTCCACCAGAGATTTCTTCCAAAGACGGTCAGCCATTGGGAGAAAACCATGGAACAGAGAACGAACAGCATGACCGACAAGCCGAATTCGTCATAAAACCACAGGACAACCAGGGTCAGGGCGACCGCCGACAGCAGAGAGGTAAATATATGGTAAATGTTTATCTTCGTTCGCGGCAATAAGGGCAGCATGCGGTCGAGCAGGCTGAAAAACATGGCCTGGCCGCCGATTTGAGACATGTAGGGTGAATAATCGGCGAACGTAAGCCCCGTGAGATAGGCTGTATACTGGTGGTCAGCCTCTTCCGGGGATATCCACTCCACGTGAATATTATGACGGATCCCGGCCCCCAGCATTCCCCCGGCGGAAAAGATGCCGTCACCGCGGGCCTTTACCATTCTTCCGATAACCAGGCTTTCGTCGTCGTGCTGGAAATGGAGAAACCACTCCTGCTCCGCTGCGTGCCAGCAGTTGGAAAAAAAACCGCAAAACAGGAGCACGGTTGACAGAATACCTAAAGCCATTTTCCGTGCTGGTTTTGAACGATGGAATTGCTTCATCTGCATGGCGCCCTCTTGACGGTCAAACTGCCGCCGGCCTTATGAAAAACCCGATTCAAACGATCCGTTTACCTGCGGTGTGATAATATAATTTTTGTTCGTAATGCGGTTTTTTCGCGCAAAATTGCGTAGAATAAATCCGGCCTTGGTTCTCCGATTGATCCGGCGCCACAGGGCAGCCGTTTTTATTTATGCTAAAATAGCAGGGAAAACAGTATATTATTTGCGGATGAAGCGTGCGACTATACAAAAAGGAAAAGACGCCGCCGCCGTACCACCGGCCCCACGAACGGGTATGGCGCTGAGAAGTGTGCGCCTCATGGGGTACGGAGTCCCGTTGTTTTTTTTCAGTTTTTTTTTCGTTTTCCTGTTGCTCTATATCGATCCTGCCGTCATCTATTCGAGCAACGGCATTAATATCCATAATTATGTCGCGACGATGCATGCGCAGGATGCCTCCCCGCAGCACACCTCCTCTTATGCAGACCCGTCGTTTCGACGCCTGTTCATTCTCGAACTGACGCCGGAGTATCTGCGTGGGATCGCCGTCGCACCGGGAGGCTGGACGCGGCTCGCCGTTACGCTGTGTATCTATGCGTGCCACTATCCAATTATCGGCGCACTTATAATTACCGGTCTGGCCCTGTTTTTCTTTTGGATTTTTTCGCTGTATCTTCAGGGGGTTAGCGGAATTCAGCCGTTTATCCTCCGCTTTGTTCCCGCGCTTTTCATCCTGACAATCTGCGCCTGGTACGAATTGAGCGATTGCACTTTTCTGCTGCCGGTTGCCGGCGCGCTCGCTTTCGCCGTTTGTTACCAGCGCCTGCGGCCTGCTTCGGCTGTGTCCCGCGCGCTATGGCTGTCGTTGTTCTTCTGGCTTGCATGGTACCTTATGCAGTGGGGAAGTCTGCTCGTGCTTCTTTTTGCCGTCATCCACGAACTTTTCAGCAGAGAGCGCAGGATCGCAGCCATCGCTTTTGCGGCAGCGGTTAATGGGGCGATGCTCTATTTCGTGGACGCCTGGTTTGTTCCCCTCAACATGACGATCCGCTGGAGCGATTTTACGACGCTGTCCGGTCTGCCGCTTGTCGTGATCGTTTTTTTCCCGCTTGCCGCAATCATCCTCGCGGTCTGGAACCGGCTCCGGCGCGCACCGGAGGGCACGGTAGCGGCGACCGGCGCAATCGTGCGGACGTCTTTGCTTGTGTGCTTCACGGCCGCGGCAGCAGTGTGGCTGTGCAGAGAACCGGTGAACCGCGATACCCGGACCATTGCGCGGACCATGCACCATGTCATGAACGGACAGTGGGAAGCGGTCCTCCATGAAAAGACCGCTGCGCTGTTCCGGGATTTTCCGCAGAGGGCCGGTCCGCTCCAGGAATTCATGGTGCATGCCGTTGACCGCGCGCTCTGCCGCACAGGCCAACTCGGCGACAGGCTGTTTACCTTTCCACAGACATTGTTTTCCGACGATCCGCTCCTCATGCTGGAGCGCACGCGAACCACCGGATACGTAAATTGGGTCGTTGTGCTGGATCTCGCCATGGATCTCGGGATGGTCAACACGGCTGAGAAGATGGCGGGCGAAATCATGGAGAACATGGGGCCGTATCCGGATATTATCTATCGCCGGGTGCTTGTACAAATAGCCAAAGGCAACAAGGAGGCGGCCGCCGTGTACCTCAACAAGCTTGCATGCATGCCGTTTTATCGCGCTGTGGCGAAGCGGCTTCTGGGCATGCTCGACAATAACGGTGCCCTTCTTTCCGAACCACGGATTGCAGCGATGCGCGCGTACATGGACACCGTCGATTACTTCCTGGTTAACGTCAGCTACGATGCCATTCTCAAACATCTCCTGCAAAGTAATCTCGGCAATAAGATGGCCTATGACTATCTGATGACTTTTTATCTTCTAAACGACCTGCTCGACGGGGTGGCCGCTCTAGCGCCGGGGGCCCCGGAATTTGGGTACACCGTGCTGCCACGCTACTGGCAGGAGGCGCTGTGCGTCTACCAGGCCGCGAACTCGCAGCAGGCGTCGTCCGAGGTCTCCTTTCCCGGGCTGCGGCGGGAGACCGTGGAGCGTTTTAACGAGTTTGCCCGGACTTATTCGCCACTGGCGGATGACCCGGCGGCAGCGGCGAAGCT
>JBEKUX010000026.1:0-40907 GCA_049514575.1 Chitinispirillaceae bacterium
CCCTCTGCAAGCTCGGCAAGAGCGTTTGTCCCACTGGTTCCCCGTTCCAGACGGTTGACCGATACCATGAGCCCGATCACGCCGGCCGCGGCGGTTTTTGTGAGCAGCATCATTGATTCCCGTACCGAGATCCCGGAAGTCACCACGTCTTCGACAATCACGATGCGGTCGCCCGCCCCAGGAGTATGGCCGACGAAAACGCCGCCTTCCCCGTGGTCTTTCGACTCTTTGCGGTTGAAACAGAAGGCGACATCGTGATCGTATTTTGTCGCGAGCGCAGCGGCCGTCGTCACGACGAGCGGGATGCCTTTATACGCCGGGCCGTACAAAACATTAAATTTTTTACCGAAGTTCCGGTTTATTGCAGCGGCATAAAATTCGCCGAGCCGCTGGATCTGCGCGCCGGTCCGGTAATTGCCCGTGTTGATGAAAAACGGGGTTTTCCGGCCGCTTTTGGTCGTGAAATCGCCGAACGTTAACACTCCGCACCGCACCATAAATTCAATAAATTCTTCTTTATATTTTTCCATAATAATAATCCCTTCTTCCGGGCACCCAATATAAAAATGTCGGCATTATATGGTTCCGCGCCGCACCTTTCTTCCAGAGCCCTTTGAAGCGGAACACCCTTCGCTCGGTCGGCTTTTTAGCTTAGAGCATCCTGCCAAACTCCACGCTTCGCGTGAACTACCGCCTCCTTCGCTTCGGCCGCCAAAGGGCTCTTCCAGAAAGGCGCGGTGCTTCATTTATTTAGCAGTTTTTTATGAGATGACAGCTTGACAGTCCCCCCACACTTACGATTGCTGCTTGGCAAGGCTGGTGCCCCGGGGTGACTGAGCACAGCACCCCAAAAAAAATATTAATAATATTTTAAATTTCTATTGTAAGTCCGTCATAGGAAAAGTCCATCCACGGCTCCAAGTTCTTTTTGTCTACTTTATAATGTATATCATGGCACATATGAATAAAATAGCATTGCTTCGGGCCGATACCCCGCGCGAGCGCTGCGGCCTGCGGCAGGATCATATGTGAAATATGCTCGCGTTCGTCACGGAGGCAGTTCAGGATAAGCACCTCCGCACCGAGGCACTTTTTCACCTCGGCCTCGCTGATCGATTTCATGTCAGGGATGTACACAAGCGGGCCGAGACGGTAGCCGAAGCAGCCATCGAGCGGGCCGTGTGTAACCGTGATCGGAACAAATGCCTTGCCGAACAGGTTAAACGGTCCGCTTACCGGATGGGTTTGGATGTTCGGGATCCCGCCGCCCACGAAGGCGTTGGCGTCGAACATATAATCGAAAGAGCGGCGGATCGCATCCATCGATTCAGAAGATCCGTAAATGGGAAGCTTATAATCTTTCTGCCGGGTATAGGAACGGAGGTCGGGCAGGCCGCCGATATGGTCGGCATGCCGGTGGGTGATGAGCACCGCGTCGATGCGTTTGATTTTTTCGCGCAGCGCCTGCTGCCTGAAGTCAAGCGACACGTCGATGAGGATGTTTTTCCCGTCCCATTCCACGAGTATCGAAGAGCGGGTGCGCGCATGCCGCGGGTCGTCTGCCGAAAGCCGGCACACGTCTTTTTTGCACCGGGCGTGGTCGTCGATCATGCAGTCGAGCGGCGGAACGCCGTGCGAGGTGCCGGTGCCGAGGAAAATGATTTTCATGATACTGTTAAAATAATGCAATGAAGGGAGCTATGGCGGGCGGAATTAGGAAGTTCAAATATAGGAATTTTGTTTTTGTCTTTATGCCTGATGCCTATGTGCCTATTTCATTTCCCCACCATTTCTGCGATTTCGCGTTTGATAAAGCTCCCGGCCTCAAACACCCGGACGTACGAACCGCAGGAAGGAAGAGCGTTTTTCACGGACAGTATATAATTCCCTGGCTCCTGAAGTTTGTTAACGAGCGTTGCCACGAGCCGTCCTTTCAGATCATAATATTTCAGGCTCACGCGGCATTGGAGAGGCAGGTTATAACGCACGATCCCGGGAGAACTCTTCATGGAAAACGCGCAGGCTACGGATGGGCCAGATGATACGACCCTTGTCGTGGTTCCTCCCAAACGATACACAGGATACACCGCAACGTTTCCTGCATATGGGGTGCCCAAGCCGAAATTGTTCGTGGTTCCAGCCAGAGAATCAAACGCTATTACGCATAGGAAATTTTCTCCCATGATAAGCGAATCGGTTCCCCATATCCAAGACCAGCGGAGCGAATCGCTGCCGGCGTTGCTTGTAATCAAGGCCTGCTTCCATGAGGACTGGTCGGTGTTCATATTGTTCTGTACGCTCCAGATGCCGGTATGGCCGGGCAGCTGCCGGTTTACTGCTTTGCCAATGAGAGCTGGCTGTGCAAGTGAGGTTGTATCGTTGGGCAGAGAATCCATGACCACTTGGAGATGGGTATCCGTTATTGGCGTTTCATTAATCACTTTAACAGTATTGCCTCCAGGGTCTCCTATATAGATTTTATTGGTGACCGGATTTACTGCTATGCATAAGCTAGTGATTCCTGCACCAGCAACTGAATCGGTAGTGTTGGTGGCACCATCGATTATTCTGAGATCACTGCTGCTTTCTACATAGATTTTATTAGTAACCGGATTAACTGCCACGCAATAAGAGAAGTATCCTAATCCGATAGCAACCGAATCGGTTATGTTGGTGGCACCATTGATGATCGTGACGATGGGTTTAAAGTGCGGGTTAGTACTATTGTTTGCTATATAGATTTTATTAGTAACGAGATTCACTGCCACGGCATTGGGATTGTATCCTCCGTGAACTGTAGTGGTAGCGTTGGTGGCTCCATCAATCACCGTTACATCGTTGTCGGGACCGTTTGTAACGTAAATTTTATTAGTAACTGGATTCACTGCCACGGCATTGGGACCGCTTCCTGCGGAGACCGTAGTGGTAACATTGGTAGCTCCATCGATCACCGTGACATTATTGCTGGCATTGTTTGCCACGTAGATTTTGTTGGTCACCGGATTCACTGCCAGGGCAATGGGACCGCTTCCTGTGGCGACCGTAGTGGTAACATTGGTGGCTCCATCGATCACCGTGACATTATTGCTGTTTCCACTATTGTTTGCCACATAGATTTTATTGGTAACGAGATTCACTGCCACGGCAATGGGGTTGGTCCCTGCGGTAATTGTTAAAGTAGAATTCGTGATGCCATCGATCACTGTGACATTATTGCTGGCATTGTTTGCCACGTAGATTTTGTTGGTCACCGGATTCACTGCCACAGCATAAGGATTGGTTCCAGCGGCAACGTTGGCCGTATCATTCGTGGCCCCGTCGATTACTGTAACATTACCACTATTACGATTTGCAGCATAGATTTTATTGGTCACCGAATTCACTGCTATGGCATGGATCTGACTTCCAGCAGTAACCGTAGTAATAGAGATGGTAGAACCGTCGATCACGGTCACTGTAGAGTCGCCGTAGTTTGCCGTGTAAATTTTATTGGTCACTGGGTTCACGGCAACGGCGCAGGGACTGTTTCCCACAGAGAAGGTGTTCGTTGCGTTCGTAGCCCCATCGATAACGGTAACTGAATTGCTGCTATAGTTTGCCACGTAAATTTTGTTGGTCGCGGGGTTCACGGTTACCGGGGTCCTGGACGTGGAATAGGTCCCCCAGGCCAAAGTGGTTTTGTTGTTCGTAGCCCCGTCGATCACGGTAACGGTATTACTGGTAAAGCCATCACTAAGGTTCGACACGTAAATTTTATTAGTCACGGGGTTCACGGCTACAGCAGAGGGTTGGTTCCCCACGCCCACGTCGGTCGTAGTGTTCGATGCGCCATCAATAACGGTCACATTGTTGGTTAAGTCGTACGTCACGTAAATTTTGTTGGTCACCGGATTCACGGCTACGGCTCTGGGTTCTATTCCCGTGCCCACGGGGGTCGTGCCGTTTGTGGCCCCGTCAATCACCGTCACGTTGTTGCTTTGGTAGCTGCCGTAGTTCGCCACGTAGATTTTATTGGTTACCGGATTCACAGCTATGGCACAGGGAGAGGTTCCTACAGAAACGGTTGTTGTAGCGTTCGAGGCGCCGTCAATCACCGTCACGCTGCCGTAGCCGCTGCTGGAGTTCGCCACGTAGATTTTATTGGTTACCGGATTCACGGCTACGGCGCTCGGATAGGATCCAGCAGCAATAGTAGTTGTCGCGTTTGTGGCGCCATTGATTACGGTCACATTGGCGCTGAGTCCGTTTGCCACGTAGATTTTATTGGTCACCGGGTTCACGGCAATGGCGGTGGGATAGGATCCAACGGCAATAGTAGTTGTCGCGTTTGTGGCACCGTCGATCACGGTCACACTGGAGTCGTTGTTGTTTGCTACGTAGATTTTATTGGTCACTGGATTCACTGCTACGGCATAAGGACCGGTTCCTGTCGTGATTGTCTTGGTCACGAAATCGGCATGAACAGCAGCAATCGCTATAATTATCGCGATTCCGGCATAGGCAAGTATTCTTGTAGTGATTTTCATGGGCTCTCCGTAGAAGGGGTGATACGGAACAGGTCTATCCCATCGTCATATATAATATAATACGGAATTGGAAAAAATGTTGCTCTTTCGCAAAAATAAATTTCACAACCGCGAAATTTTATTCCCCCTCACCCCCGAAAGGGGCATTTTCAACACGCTCCTGCCAAAGCAACGGCGCAGGCAGGAGATGGAGGGGATGTATTTATGAGATCGCTTCTAATATATTTTCACTGGCAAACCCTATATTACAATACCATTATGGCAAACGACAAAAACACCGGTTTCTGGAAGCGGCTGGCGTTCACTCTGCTTGGCCCTGCCAACGGCCGTGAAGTTCTGGCCGCAGTAGTCCGGAAGCAGACGGCCCATCTGCCGCTGTTTTCGTTTCCGCTCGATGCGGCCGCGGTCAGGCGGGTGCTCGTCATTCTGCCGCCGGAACAGCTGCCGGTGCTGCACCAGCTGAAAAACGTTGCTGCATTGAAAGCGTATTTCAGAAACGCGGAAATGACGCTCCTTGCCGAGGCATCGTGCACGCAGCTTGCCGGTATGGTCGAGGGGGTTTCAATTATCGAGTACCGCCGTGAAGAAAAACGGCTGTTTTCCGCCTCTTTCAGCGTGTTCAGCCGCACACTGAAGGATTCGACCGGGGTGTGTTGCCTTCTGACAAGCAGCGAAGACCTGCCGCTCCTGTACCTCGCGGGCAGGACCGCCGCGCCGGTACGGATCGGCTATGCGGGCGCAGGGGAGTTCCCTTATTTGAATTTTCACGTTAACCCGTCGCCGGAACGGCGGTATCGTGCCGACAGAAACCTTGCAATGGCCGAAATGCTCGGCGCTGAAAAAACGCCGGACAGCGCCTGGGCAGTGGCCAGACAGACAACGGCTGAGATCGACTATCTCGTCAGAGGGATCAGCAAAAAAAGTAAATCCGGACCTGTCGGCATTGATGCGTTTTATTTTTACCGCGCCTTTGGCGCCCGGCAGGCGTCCGAGGTAATAAAGGCGTTATTGCCTGTTGTAAAAAATGCCGTTTACCTGTACGCCGATGAAACCCCGGACGCATCGGAAATGGAATGGCTTTCCAGGTTCAATCTGCCCCTCATGCATCATCTCACTGTCGCCCAGTTAGGGGCGCTCCTCGGCCACACTGAACTCGTGATCACCGGCAATACGCTTCTGTTCGGGCTTGCAACGCTTCTGGGCACAAAGGCCATCGGTGTTTTTGATAAAAACGAGATTGACGTTTACTGCCCGAAAATAGCCGCAGCCCGCGGGGTTGTCTTTGATAAAACCATTAACAATGAAACGGTAAGCGGAATCATCAATGCAGTGGTTGAATTAGAAAGATAAAAGCCACATATAATAGGGGGTATTTGATGGAAAAGGAATTCAACCGGAGGGATTTTATAAAAACAGCGGCAAGAGCAGGGGCGGCGATTGCGCTTGCTTCGGCTAAGGGGTCGATGGTTTTGGGTCAGACGGCCCAGCCTGCGACAAAGTCCATTGTCATGGGAAAGCTGCCTTATGCGGAAAACGCGCTTGAACCGTCGATTTCAGCCCGGACAATCAAGGAGCATTATCACAGCCACCATCAGGAATATTATACGAGGCTGAAAGATTATATCGATTCGCATTCCGATTATCAGGGCATGACCCTTGAGGAGCTCATCCACAAGTACAACGGCGGCATTATGTTCGATGAAACGATATTCGACATCGCGGTGCTCCTGCACAATCACAACTGGTACTGGCCGAGCCTTAAACCCAAGGGCGGCGGTGCTCCGAAAGGGCAGATTGAAAAACGAGTTCTCGCCTCATACGGCTCGTACGACACGTTCCGCAAAGTGTTCATCGACGAATCGATGAAGCTCGGCGTCGGCTGGGTATGGGTGGTGCTTGACGGCGATGCGGTGAAAGCATACCGGTCGGATTACCATGATTCGCCGCTCGTCAAGGGGTTCCAGCCGCTCCTTGCCGTGGACGTCTGGGAACACGCCTATTACCTCGATTATCAGCATGAGCGGAAGAAATACGTCGAAGCGGTACTTGATAATCTTTTAAACTGGGATTTTGCTGAGAAAAATTTAGAGAACAAAAAATAATAATAAATATTTTTCTTTGGCTAAAGGCGTTCTTCGAGGTGGCCTGCCGACCCGCTACGCCAGCGTTAGCGTGGCGAGAGCCTCGGCGCAGGCAGGGGAACAGTTTATATAGATCCTTTACCCGCACCCTCAAGCGTTGTAAAATTCAAAAAAGTCTCAGTAAGGGTTTTTATTTGTTGTTTTGAGTTCAATTCCATTTAAACTTGTGGGTACGGGTTCAATGAGGTTCAGTCCAGCAATAATGGCGCCCACCCGATACCCACACTAAAGACTTTAGCAAAAGAAAATTATTTATTATTATGTATATTATTGTTATATGGACCCCTTACTGCTCCTTCCCACCGCCTCGCTCGATGACGCGGTACAGGCTTTTGTAAAGAAAGTACAGGAAGTCAATCCTAAGATCGCGACCGATCTGATCGAAAGGGCGTTCAGATTTTCGTGGAACGCCCACAGGGAACAGGTGCGCAAATCCGGGGAACCCTATCTCGCCCATCCGGTGGCGGTTGCGCTTATAATCGCGGAACAGAAGTTCGATGCAGCGACCATTGCCGCCGGCCTGCTGCATGATGTGCTTGAAGATACTGCCGTGTCGCGGGAGGCGCTCCAGGAGCAGTTCGGCGAAGAGGTCGCCCTTCTGGTCGACGGGGTCACCAAGATCCGCACCTTTCAGACGACCTCGATCCGCGAGCGGCAGGCCGAGACCTACCGCAAAATGCTGCTTTCCATGGCAAAAGACCTGCGGGTCATCATCATTAAATTCGCCGACCGCCTGCACAACCTCCGGACGCTCAAATATCTTGAACCGGAACGAATAGAGGAGATCGCTTCCGAGACGATTGAAATTTACGCGCCCCTTGCCCACCGGCTCGGCATGGCGAAGATCAAATGGGAACTCGAAGATCTGGCGTTCAAGCACCTCTACCCCGACGAATACAAAGAGGTGGTCGCCAAGGTCGTCGCCTCGCGCAACGACCGGGAATCCGTTATCGACGGTTTTGCCATTCCCTTGCGGCGGCGTCTCGAAGAGGAGAAGATCGAAGCAACCATTGTGGGGAGGCCAAAGCATTTTTACAGTATTTACCGCAAAATGGTGCAGCGGAACAAGCCGTTTGAAGAGATTTTCGACCTCCTGGCAATAAGGGTCATCGTCAATTCGGTGCGCGACTGTTATCATACGCTCGGCATCATCCATTCGCTGTGGACGCCCCTCCAGGACCGTTTCAAGGATTACATCAGCACGCCGAAGTCCAACGGTTACCAGTCGCTCCACACCACGGTATTCGGTGAACATGGCATCATAGTGGAGATGCAGATCAGGACCTGGGAGATGCACCATACCGCTGAAGACGGCATCGCGGCGCACTGGCTTTACAAAAGCGGTGAAGAGAAAATGAACAAGGACGATTATGCGATCACCTGGCTTAAAAACGTTATTGAGTGGCAGAAAGACCTGACCGATTCCTCGGAGTTCTTTGAATTTTTCAAAATCGACCTGTTTCAGGCGGAGATTTTCGTCTTTACGCCCAAGGGAGACCTCATTTCGCTTCCCAAAGGAGCAACCGTGCTCGATTTCGCCTTTGCGGTGCACACCGACCTTGGCCTGCACTGTCTCGGCGCCAAAATTGACGGCAAGATAGAGCCGATCAACAAAGAGCTGCGCAGCGGATCGACCGTTGAAATTCTGCATGCCGCTTCGAAGAAACCGTCAATCGACTGGCTGCGTGAGGTAAAAACGCCTAAAGCGAGAAGCGGGATCCGGCACTGGCTTAAAACAACGGGGCGCCAGGAGAGCATCGAGCTCGGCAAAAAGATCATTCAGGCTGCATACCGGCGGTCGCGAATGACAACCCCCTTTGCCGATATCGTAGCCGGACTTCTGCAGCAGCTGGGCGTCGGAAACCTTGACCGGCTCTTTGAGCAGGTGGGAAGCGGAGAAATCCCTTCCAGTCGGGTCATGGCCTATTTTCAGGCGAAGCGCGTTCACCGGGTCACCCCGTCGAACGTGGTGTCGCGGCTGGTCGGTTCCATTACCGGCCGGACGCCCCATGTTCTGGTGGGAGGCACCGACAATCTCATGGTGCGGTTCGGCCGCTGCTGCAACCCGATTCCCGGCGACAAAATCATCGGATTCGTCACCCGGGGGCGCGGTATTTCGGTCCACCGGGCAGACTGCGGCAATGCGCCGTTCTTTTCCGCCGATCCGGAACGTTCGATCGACGTCGCCTGGGACGAGGGGGAGAAGAAGAAATATATCGTTTCTATCGAGCTTTCGGCCGCCGACCGTCCCGGTCTTCTGCATGAAGTGACGAGGATTTTTTCCGAATTCGGCGCCAATGTCACCGATGCCGGGATAAAAACCGTCGGCCAGCAGGCGAAGGGGATGTTCAAGATCGAAATTTACAACCGCAACCAGCTCAAACAGATACTGCGGAGGCTCCAGAAGATAAAGGGAATTGAAAACGTGTCCCGTGTAAAAGATTATATTTCCTATGCCGAAGACACTTCCCTTAAGGATGCGGCGGAACCATTATGATATTCTCGAGCGTCACAGAAATTGCGGCACTTGGGTTTGCGGGTGGTCTTCTCGTCGGAATCGTGACCGCGCTCCTGCTCCGGCGTCGCCGCATCCTGCGGCGAATCGCAGTACAGTCCACCACCCGTTTCATGTATTCGGGCAATCTCAAGCAGACCAACCTGCTTGACGCGCTGCAGTTCCTCGAACTCGGCAGACGCGAGGGAATACTTCATATCTACGTCGGCCGCCGGAAAGGATACATTACTTTCGTCGGAGGCCAGATTGTGGACGCCTTTTTCCGGGACGCGACCGGCAAAGAGGCGATTTTCCAGATGCTTGAACTTGACTATGGAGATTTTTATTTTGAATCAAAGGGTATAAGCCAGCCGAGGGTCATTACCGAATCGATGATGGATATCGCGCTTGAGTGGGATGCGCGGCGGTACGGAGGCGCTTTCGGCGGCGAACCGATGTGGGAAGAACCGCCGCCGGCCGAAAAGGTTCCGGAGGGAGGCGCTCAATCGGAAGAAATAAATTCAGAACAATCCGTTCCTGCAACGGGCGATACTGCACCCCCGATCGATACTGAGTCGGCCGCGAAGCCTTCTTCAGAACTATCGCCCGGCGAGGGCACGGAACCGGACGAAGCAATTGTCAATCAAACCGTTCCAGCCGAGGGCGATGCTCTTCGACCTGAAGAACCCGGAGAACCTCCGGGGGACGCAACGGACAGCCTGAAGGCCGGGAACAGCGGAAGCGAGGAGTCATGAACGATCATTTGAAGATATTTTCAGGAAACGCCAACATTCCGCTTGCCGAGGCGATCTGCAGGCACGCCGGGGTAAAACTTGGAAAATGCGAAATCGTCAAGTTTTCGAATGAGAACATCAAGGTGCGGATCGGCGACAGTGTGCGCGGTCAGGACGTCTTTATCATTCAGCCGTCATGTTCACCGGTAAACGAGGGGATCATGGAGCTTCTCATCATGGTCGATGCCGTAAAACATGCCAGCGCCGGACGGATTACGGCCGTGCTTCCTTACTATCCGTATGCCCGGTCCGATAAGAAGGACGAGCCGCGGATCTCCATTACCGCCCGACTGATCGCCGACCTGCTCGAAACCGCGGGCGCCAACCGCATTGTCACCATGAACCTCCACTCGCCGCAGATACAGGGGTTCTTCAGGATACCGATAGATCATCTGCTGGCAGGCCGCATCCTGTGCGATTATTTTGTGCACCGGGGTATTGAGAATTCCGTAGTCGTGGCGCCGGACGCGGGCAGCGCCAAGCGCGCCGGAAGCTACGCCATCCATCTTGGCCTGCCGCTGGCCATACTTGATAAACGCCGCTCCGATGACTCCGAATCGCCGGAAATCCACCATGTCATCGGCGATGTCAAGGGCAAGTGCGCGCTTATCTTCGATGACGAAATCGCCTCGGGCGCCTCCATTCTTGAGGTGATCGAAGCGCTTGAACGGCTCGGCGTCAGGGAGATCAAGGCGTGCTGCGTTCATGCCGTGCTTTCGGGAAATGCGTCGGAGCGTTTGAGAAATTCCCCGCTTACCAAACTCGTAGTGACCGATACGGTATTCATACCGGAAAAAAAGAAAATCCCGCAGCTCGAAATAATCTCGGTTGCCGAGCTTTTCGCAAAAGCGATCCTGTACACCCATCAGGGTAAATCGATCAGCGATCTTTACGACAGATATTAATGATCGAACTTCTTGCAGGCGACAACGAAGCCGGGTGCCGGCTTGACCGGATTGTACGGAAACGGCTCCCGCTCATAGCGCTTTCAGGGATTTATTCGCTCATACGCAAGGGGGGTGTCCGCGTTTCCGGACAAAAGGTGAGGCAGGATTACCGGCTGCAGCGGGGAGACGTGATTGAAATCGATGTAGACGCCGCCGAACTCGCGGTTCCGGATCACCATGAACGGCAGGACCTTTCAGCGCTCGTCCGAACGGAATTTTTCAAACGCAATTTTTCTATACTTTACGAAGACCGTGACCTTCTTGCCTGCAATAAACCCGCCGGGCTCGTCGTTCATCCCGGGACAGGGCATCTGCAGCGCGATACGCTTATCGACCTGGCGACCGCATATCTACTGGCCGGCGGTACAATCAAGGAGAGCGATGATATCGCACTGGTACACCGGCTAGACCGGGATACGTCCGGTGTCATTCTCATAGCGAAAAACAAGCCGGCGGTCAGGCGGCTGCACGAGGCGTTCCGGACCAGATCGCTTGTCAAAAAGTATGTCGCGATCTGCCACCATCGGCCGCCCAAAGCCGAAGGGGAGGTGGCGGTACGGCTTGTCCGCGACCGTGATGAACGGGGTGAAACAAGGATGCGGGTCAAGGGGCAGGAAGAATTCGGCGCGGCAGGCATGCCAACAGGCATGCCGGCACGGAGCGTGTACCGGCTTGACGCTTATCATAACGATCTTTCCAAGGTGGAGCTGTTTTTAGAAACCGGCAAAACGCACCAGCTGCGTGTTCATTTGGCCTACATTGGTGCGCCGATCGTCGGGGACAGCCGTTACGGCGATGCGGTGCTTGACAAGGCACTATTTACCAGGCGCTCCCTCGTCGTGCAGCGGCTGTATCTTCATGCTCTCAAGCTTGAAGTGCCGGGTTACTCAGGCGGTAGGACCATTTCAATCAAGGCTCCGTTGCCTGAGGAATTTAAGAATATAATGGAAGAGGAAGCACTCCCTCGTTGAAAGACATTGCGGGAGATGTTACTATAATAATAAGGCTTTAATACGTTTTAAAACTATTTTTTTGCTAAAGGTACCCATATAAAAGTCTTTAGCAAATGAGGAAGCGTTTCTATTAGGTAAAATATCTATGCAAGATCCGAAAATACCGAAGGAAACCGTCAAGGGTAACGTTTATATCCGCAACATGCTTACCAACATCGAGCGGACGTTTCTACCCATTGGCTCCATTATCGGCAAGTATCGTATCGTCGAGGAGATCGACCGCGGCGGGATGGCGGTAGTATACAAGGCGATTCAGCTCGATCTCGACCGCGAGGTGGCGCTCAAGGTCATGCCGTCCAACATTTCCATCAACCGCCGTTTCATGGAACGGTTCATGAGTGAGGCGCGTGCCGTGGCAAAGCTCGACCACCCGAGCATCGTTTCCATTTACGAAGTTGCCATGGACAACAACATCTATTATCTGGCGATGGAGTACATTCAGGGCCAGAACCTTTTCTACTATTTGAATTTCAACAAACCAAAACTTGTGGACGTGCTTGAGATCGTCTCCAGGCTCGCGGACGCGCTTTCGTACGCTCACCAGCAGAAGATTATCCACCGCGACCTCAAGCTCAACAATGTGATCATGAAGGACCGGCTTACGCCCGTGCTCATCGATTTCGGCCTGGCCAAAGCCATGGAAGACGAAGGGGAAGACGGTATCACCCGTACCGGCGAGGTCATGGGTTCGCCGTCATATATGGCTCCGGAGCGGCTCTTGGGCGGCGTGGTCGACCACCGGAGCGACATCTGTTCGCTCGGGATCATGCTCTATGAAATGTTGACATTCAAGAATCCGTATCTTGATCAGCGTAATCTCCATCAGACCGCCCTGAACGTCATGGAGGCCAATCCGATCCCGCCGCGGAAACTGGTACCCTGGCTGCCGGTTGAAATCGAAGCAATCACCCTCAAAGCCATGGCAAAAGATCCTGCGGCCCGTTATCCGTCGATGGATGAGTTTCGTGCAGACATCAACCGTTACCAGCGCAACGAGCCGGTCCTGGCCCAGCCGCCGTCACTGTGGTCGCGGATCCGCCGTTTCATCAAACGGCGCTGGCCGCTGCTGAGTATCATCATAACGGCGCTGGTCTTTTCGGCGCTGTTTATCGTTTCGCTGTATATTCAGAACCGTAAGGAGATGTCCCGCTGGCAGCAGCTGTACACCGAGAGGTTTACAAACAAGATAAACCAGAACGAATGGAGTTTCTGGCCCGCGACTGATGCCGCAAAGGGTGATTCGGTCGCGTGGCAGGTTACCAACGGCACCATTGTCGGCCGTTCGGAGCATCGCTCTTTTGCCCGTCTTGAGCGGCGCATCAACCATGATATTCAGATAGAGTTCGATATCGGCGCGCCGGGAAAGGATCTGTATAATGCCGGTTTCTTCCTTTTCGGCGACACACCGGACAGCGCCTACCGCTTTTATTGCAACCGGGGAGGCGATGGATCGTGCGGTATCACCTTTCCTGGCAGCGACTTTCTGTTCCGGATGGCCGATCCGGCGAAAATTTTTATAACGTCTGTAAACCATATCGTCATCGAGCGGATTCAGAACACGATCACGTTTCAGATAAACGGCGTCGTGGTGGCCAAAGTATGGGACTATCTGCCGCCGCTTGGCATGACCCATGAGCGGCTCGGTTTTTTCATCGAGGGCAGCAGCGCGTGGTTTGATAATCTGAAGATTTCCCGCCGGGCCGTGCCGCTGAAGCCCGGTCCTACGTTCGTGGCGGACCGGTTCTGGGAACGCGGTGATTTTGACGGAGCGCTGGAGGAGTACCGGTCGCTTCTGGTCGACTTCGGAAACACTGAGCGCGCCAGGGAGATTCGCCTGAAAATTGCAGACTGCCTGGTACGGCTTGGCCGGTACGGGCAGGCGAGGGAATCCCTGGAGGAGACACAGGAAGCGGTTCACGGTAAAGAAGAGTCCTTTGAATCCCGGAAACTGTTCATCGAAGGAACACTCCTGAACGGACTTGGAAACGAAGGCGCCGCCGACAGCGTCTTCAGGATGCTTGCACGCCACTATGCCGGCAGCCCTGCCGATTTTTCGGCTATGGCCTCAGCCATAATCCAAACCGCTTCACATATCGAAAGGGGTGAATTCGATCTTGCTGAAAGTAACATCAACCAGTTTGCCGGCAATTATCCGCGGTATACCGACGTGTGGGGCAGACTCAGCATGATGGTACTGGAGAACTACGTCAGGGCGACGCTGCTTGATTCTGCGGCCCTCATAGCACAGCGTGTCATTGCACTGCAGGATAAAAACAGCGAGATATTTACCCGGGCAAAAACCGCATTGGGGGAAATATACCTCGATAAGGGAAGGAAAGACCGGGCCGGCGACCTTTTCAATCAGTGCATCACGGCGCACCTCTCTTCGGAATGGGTATGGGAGTCGTGGATGGGGCTTGCGGGAATTTACGAATACGACATCCAGTATTCCGAAGCGACGACGATTTATCAGAAGATTTACCGGGAAAGTCCCCCGACGCTCCGCGTCCACTGGATGGCGGCGCTCAAGCTCGGCGAACTTGCTTCAAGGGATTCGACGCAGAACTATGCACACTATTTCGAAACAGTGATACGGGGCGATCATCCTTTCCCGCTTCCCCGTCTCATTGCACGGTTTTACCTCGGAGAGGTGAACGAAAGCCAATTCAAGACGGCTTGGAACCTTCTCTCTCCCGACGATTTCCAATATCTCTATTATTGCGCCCGGAAGGCAATGTTTAAGAAGGAAGAGGTCGTTGCCCACATCTATCTGCAGGATCTGATACAGAACCTTCCGTCAGAGTCGTGGAACTATATCGTGGCAAACAGGGCGATGAATAATTTGAAGAAGTGGTAGAAACTGATTTAATTAATTTGCCCGCCTCCAGAAGTTATTTTAAGCCGTTATTTATACAAGAGTGATATTTAACAGATCAGACAGGACTGGAACAGCAGTATATGCTCGGTAAAAAAGACGACACTTTTTTTGATGAAAAGAACGCCGATGATGATGCGTCTGAGACCTTGCGAAAGATGATCGATGCCAAAGACGCTTCAATCAGAACCAACCTTGCGGTCGGTACCAAGGTCACGGGCACGGTTACCAAAATAGGGGCGGAATATCTTTTCGTGGATATCGGCGCCAGAAACGAAGCCGTCATTGCGGCAACAGAGGTTAAGAATAAAGAAGGTGCAGTGACCGTTTCAATGGGCGATAAAATATCGGCTTATATCGTATCCGATGCCGCCGGCGAGACGGTCCTTTCAAAGAGTTTTACCGGCAAGGGCAGGAGTGCGGCAGTACAGGAACTCATGGACGTCATGAACAACAGGGTGCCGGTTCAGGGTAAAGTCACCGGCATCAACAAAGGCGGCCTGAACGTCAAGGTGCTCGGGCACCGCACGTTCTGTCCGGTTTCCCAGATCGACCTTAAATTCACCGATGATGTTAATTCGTATCTCGGAAGAACGCTTGATTTCGTCATTACCCGCATCACCGATGGCGGAAGGAACGTGGTGGTCAGCCGCGTTCCGCTCCTCGAAGTCGACCTTGAAAAAAAGATCGACGTGCTTGTCAAAGCTGCTGAAGCGCGTCTCGTTCTCAAAGGGCAAATAAGCAGGATAGCGGATTTCGGGCTTTTTGTCGACCTTGGCGATTGCGAAGGTCTTGTGCATATTTCCGAGGTCTCCTGGGAGCGGGCCGAAAACCTGGCGCAGTCGTTTTCCGTTGGTCAGAACGTGGAATGTATTGTGCTTTCAGTCGAAAAGAAATCGCCGCTGCGGAACTCGAAGATATCGCTCTCCATAAAGCAGACCCTCGATGATCCGTGGAAAAGCGTGGCGTCGAAATTCTCTGTCGGCCAGTCGGTGGCGGGCACGGTCACCCGTCTCGCGCCGTTCGGCGCGTTCGTGGAGCTGACTCCCGGCGTGGAAGGCCTTGTCCATGTGTCGGAAATGTCGTGGGTGAAAAGGGTGAAACATCCGTCAGACGTTGTGTCGGCGGGGCAGCCGGTTCGGGTCACGGTCCTTTCCATTGACGAAAAGAAAAAGACCGTCTCGCTCAGCCTCAAGGACATGGCGAACGACCCGTGGCGCGACATTGAAAGCCGTTTTCCTGCGGGTTCCGACGCCGAAGGAACGGTGGCACGCAAGGCCAAGTTCGGGTATTTTATCGACCTTGCCGAAGGGGTCACCGGTCTTCTGGCGATTCCCAACATTGCCGCGGATAAAAAAGCGTCTCTTGCCGAGGGTGCAAAAATCATGGTGCATATCGGATCTCTCGATCCTTTGCAGCGCCGCATATCGCTTTCCTATGGAAAGCAGGAGTCACGGCAGGAGACGGCAGAAGTAAAGGAGTTTCTGACCAGCCAGCGTGCGCCCACTCTGCAGCAGGCGCAAAAGTCAACCGAGTTCGGCTCAGCGCTTTTAGAGGCGCTGAAGAAGAAAGAAATCGCCCCCTAAGTCCCCCTGCGCCTGCCTGCCGAAGCCTTGGCGCGGGCAGGAGGTATTGCGGGGTGCGGGGGCGTAAATAGTAACACAAAGGGCACAACCGTGAATATTCTCGTTGTCGGCGGTGCAGGATATATCGGCAGTCATGTGGTGCGGGCATTTCTTGATAAAAAGTACAGTGTAACTGTTTTCGACAATTTATCGAGCGGCTGTCGTGAGAACCTTTTCAAGGAGGCCGTGTTTGTCGAGGGTGACATACGCAGCGAGCGCGAGATCAACCAAGCAATGGGGAAGGGGTTTGACGGCTTTATACATCTGGCGGCATACAAGGCGGCCGGAGAATCCATGATCGTACCTGAAAAATATTCGGTAAACAACATCAGCGGCACCATCAATTTGCTTAATGCTGCGGCAGCGCACCGCATGGTGAGATGTGTTTTTTCTTCGTCGGCAGCAGTTTACGGCGAACCAAAGTATCTCCCCATTGACGAAAAGCACCCGTGCAACCCGGAAAACTACTACGGCTTTACAAAACTTGAGATAGAGCGGCTTCTGGAGTGGTATGACCGGCTGAAGAATATTCATTTTGCCGCACTGCGTTATTTTAATGCGGCCGGGTATGACCCTGCCGGCCGGATCACCGGTCTTGAGCGCAACCCGGCAAACCTCCTGCCCGTGGTCATGGAGGTGGCGGTCGGAATACGGCAGAAACTGGAGATCTTCGGCAACGACTATGGCACGCCTGATGGAACATGCATCCGCGACTACATCCATGTGAGCGACCTTGCCGACGCGCATGTGCTGGCGTTTGAAAACCTTGTAAAGAGCAATAAAAGCTTTATCGTCAACCTCGGCAGCGAAAACGGCATCAGCGTCAAAACCATGGTGGAAAAGGCGCGCGAAATAACCGGCAAGCCGATTCCCGCAGTCATTGGTTCTCGCCGGAAGGGTGATCCGGCGAAGCTCGTCGCTTCGTCGAAAGAGGCGTGTAAACTGCTGGGCTGGAAAACGCGCGTGAGCGATGTGACAACGCTTTTATCAAGTACGTGGAATGTCTATAAAAACATCAAACAATAAGACCACGATACGATGTTCTTGGTAAGGGGAGAAGTTCGTGCTCCCGGGCTACCGGTAAGGCTGCTATTATTAGGAGGCCATGATGTACAAATGGTTTATTGTTGTCAGCGCCATACTTTCATGTCTCTTTTTTTTCAATTGCTCTAATTTGATTACGGAGAATCCGACAACCGGCACCATTCAAGGCAGGGTTACAAATGCGGAAGGAGATGTTGCCATTGCCGGAGCGATCGTTACGGCCGTGCCCGTGACGGCCTCGGAGAACACCAATAATCAAGGTAATTATATAATTACGGGTGTCGCGCCGGGTCAATACACCATCACGGCTGCAAAGACGGGCTACAATCCTGGAAGTGTCACTATCATTGTTGCAGCGGGGCAGACGGTTACGGCCGATATCCAGTTGTATTATTTCACCCAAAACAGTCCGCCGAACATCCCGATGCTTATTTCACCGCTTAATGGTTCGGTCAACGTTTTACGAAACATAACTTTGCGTTGGTCGTGCAGCGATCCTGACGGAGACACGCTTGTTTACGATGTTTATTTCGGAAAAACAAATCCGCCGGCCACGGTGGTTTCATCAAATCAAAGAAGCACGGCTATTGCGCAAACTGGACTTGATTCGCTATCAACGTACTACTGGGGGATTGTCGCCAAAGATAATCGGGGAGCGGAGGTGTCCGGCAGCGTATGGAGATTTACAACAGGGTATGATTTTTTCCTGCATGAGGGAATGGTACTTGTTTCCGCATCCGGCCAGTCCTTTCAGATGGGCAGCAAAGACACATTGTTTCCTATCGAACAGCCGGTTCATACCGTATCATTTACGCATAATTTTTATATGGACACCTCTGACGTTACGCAGGCAGAGTATTACTCCGTGATGGGAGTAAATCCGTCGTATTTTACCGGGGATACAAATCGGCCAGTGGAAGAGGTTACGTGGTTCGACGCGGTGCTTTATTGCAACGCGCGCAGCAAACGGGACGGTATGGATACCGTGTATTCTTACAGCTCATTGAGCGGTATACCGGGTAACGGTTGCACGGGCCTTGGGAACTTGGTGATAAACCTGGCTAGGAACGGTTACCGCCTGCCCACCGAAGCCGAATGGGAGTATGCCTGCAGAGCCGGGAGCACGACCGATTATTACTGGGGCGGAAGTTATCCACCGGCAACAGCCGCAGATACCGCTGCCATTGATACCAATGCGGTATGGTTGCAAAATTCGAACAATTCTACAACGAGCGTAGGGACAAAGCAGCCGAATGCCATGGAGTTGTACGACATGTGCGGGAACGTTTGGGAGTGGTGCAACGACTGGTACGCCAATTATGACAGCAACAGTCAGACCGATCCAGCAGGGCCGGCAAGTGGAAGTTATCGCGTGTTGCGCGGAGGGTCTTGGCTCTCCGACAGCTACAGTCTGCGTTCTGCATATCGGGGAGGCCTTAATCCGGTAAGCAGATCTTATGAAAACGGTTTCCGATGTGTCCGCATACGGTAATTTATATGTGTTTTTCCAATAAGACAGGCGATAATTTCTCTATATTATTTCAAACACTATTTCATCATTCTTCGCTTTCGCCCTCACTTTGCTTCCTTCTTTAATTTCTCCCGCAATGATCTTCCTCGACAAAGGCGTTTCGAGTTCTCTTTGAATGACCCGTTTCAACGGCCGGGCGCCGTACACCGGATCGTAGCCTTTTTCCGCCAGAAGCTTTGTCGCCGATTCCTCGGCCGTAAACGAGATCTGCTGTCCGGCAAGCCGTTCCGTGAACCGCGCAAGCTGGATCGAGACGATTTTTTTGATATGCTCTTTTGAAAGCGCGTGGAACACTACGATCTCATCGACCCGGTTCAGGAATTCCGGCCTGAAGTTTTTGCGCAGTTCCGCCAGAACCGTGGCGCGGACTTTTTCATCCACCGCGGCTTCCGAGAAATACTGCGACCCGATGTTCGAGGTCATGATGATGATCGTGTTCTTGAAATTGACGGTTCGTCCCTGCGAATCCGTGATGCGTCCGTCGTCCAGGATCTGCAGCAGAATGTTGAACACCTCGGGATGCGCCTTTTCTATTTCGTCAAAGAGCACGATCGCATAGGGCCGCCGCCGCACCGCTTCGGTGAGCTGCCCGCCTTCGTCGTAGCCGACATATCCGGGCGGTGCGCCCACAAGCCGCGATACCGCGAATTTTTCCATGTATTCGGACATGTCGATGCGGACCATGGCCCGTTCGTCGTCGAAGAGGTTGTAAGCGAGGCTGCGCGCCAGTTCCGTCTTACCCACGCCGGTCGGCCCGAGGAAGATAAAGCTGCCGATGGGACGCGCCGGATCCTTGAGGCCGGCGCGTGCGCGCAGCACAGCATCGGCAACCGCGTCCACGGCCTCGTCCTGACCCACCACCCGCTCGTGCAGACGGTCGTTGAGCAAAAGCAGTTTTTCTTTCTCGCTCCCGACCAGTTTTGCCACCGGGATATGGGTCCACCGGCTGATGATACCTGCAATATCCTCTTCGTCAACCTCTTCCTTGAGCAGCCGTTTGCCGTTACCTTCGGCCTTAAGCGCCTCTTCCGCCGATTTCAGCGTCCGCTCAAGTTCGGGAATTTTTCCGTGCCGCAGTTCCGCAGCCCTGCTCAAGTTGTAATCCCGTTCCGCTTTTTCAAGCACATGGCGAACCTGTTCCAGTTGCCCGCGCAATACTTGCAGTTTGCCTACTTTGGCTTTTTCCGTTTCCCAGCGTGCCTTCAGAGCAGCCAGACTCGTCTTCACCTCGGCAAGGTCGGCGGAGAGTTTGGCAAGGCGTTCACGCGACGCCTGGTCCTTCTCTTTTTTCAGACCCTCGATTTCGATTTCAAGCTGCATCCGTCGTCGCATCGCCTCGTCGAGTTCCTTCGGGTTGGAATCCATCTCGGTGCGCAAACCTGCGGCCGCTTCGTCGATAAGGTCGATCGCCTTGTCGGGTAAAAACCGGTCGCTGATGTAACGGTCCGAAAGCACTGCCGCGGCCACGAGTGCACTGTCCCTGATCTTCACGCCGTGATGCACCTCGTAGCGCTCGCGCAGGCCGCGCAGGATGGAGATCGTGTCTTCGACGCTCGGTTGATTGACAAGAACGGTCTGGAATCGCCGTTCGAGCGCCTTGTCTTTTTCAATGTGCTTGCGGTATTCGTCGAGCGTGGTCGCGCCGATTGCGTGCAGTTCGCCGCGCGCGAGCATGGGCTTGAGCATGTTGCCGGCGTCCATGGCGCCCTCGGCAGCGCCGGCGCCTACGACGGTGTGGAGCTCGTCAATAAAAAGAATAATGTTCCCGCTTTCGACGACTTCCTTGAGCACGGCCTTGAGGCGCTCCTCGAATTCTCCCCTGAACTTTGCCCCGGCAACGAGCGCGCCGAGATCGAGCGATACCACCGAGCGGTTTTTAAGCCCTTCCGGAACATCGCCCCTGACAATCCGCAGCGCCAGGCCTTCCACGATGGCGGTTTTGCCGACACCCGGATCGCCGATCAGGACCGGATTGTTTTTTGTCCGGCGCGATAGTATCTGAATGATGCGCCGTATCTCCTCGTCCCTGCCGATGACCGGATCGAGCTTGCCGGCCTTTGCCATTTCGGTAAGGTTGCGTGAATATTTTTCCAGCGCGTTGAAGGTGGATTCGGGGTCCTGGCTCGACACGCGCTGTTTGCCCCTGAGGTCTTTGAGCGCTTCCAGCACTTTCTGAAAGGTGAAGCCCAGCGTACGGCCGAATTCGCGGGTATCCTGGTCTTTGTCAAGCGCGGCAAGGAACAGGTGTTCCACGCTTACAAAGTCGTCTTTCATCTGCGACATTTTGCGGCCCGCATCGGCAAGCACGGCGGTGAGACTGCGCGAAGTATAGGTCTGCACCCCCTGGCCCGAAACCTGCGGAAGTTTCCGGAGAATCTCCATGGCGGCATTCTCGGCAGAGGCTGCCGAAACACCCAGTTTGGCAAGCATCGAAGGAATCAGCCCCTGACCATCGCGGATAAGTGCAAGAACGACATGCATCGGCACCAGTTCCTGATGGTTCATCTCCACGGCGATGGCATGGGCGGCATTCACTGCTTCCTGCGATTTACGGGTTAATTTTTCAATGTCCATAATTAATCGTCCTTTAATTTTATAAAAATGTTATCTTTTCTGACCGCAACAAACATGCCAATGTATCATTAAGGCAAAATCCCCTCGATAATGTCATCTTTCTATAATCTAAATCATTCATTCTAATGTTCCGTTTCAATTATTAACAAAAGTTTTGTCACAATAAAACATCTAATTCCATTTAAAATTTGCCTTTCACCAGGTGGTTTCATATTTTAGCTACCGTCCCATGCCGAATTTGATCGTGGTGAACAACCCGAAAGACTGGACCTTCCAGATTCCGGGCGTCGATCTCGTGGCCGCACGGTCATACCTGACCGATGATGTCTACAGCCAGATGCGGTATTGCCGGGTATTCAACCTGTGCAAGTCGTACCGTTACCAGAGCATCGGGTATTATGTTTCGCTTCTTGCATCGGCGCGCGGCCATACGCCCCTTCCCAATATTTCCACCATTCAGGACCTGAAATCGCAGACCCTTGTCCGGATAGTGGACGATGAGCTTGACGAACTGATTCAGCGGAGCCTTGCCCCGATTCAATCAGATACGTTTACCCTGAGCATTTACTTTGGCAAAAACATCGCGAAACGGTACGACCGTCTTGCACTGCATCTGTATAACCTGTTCCCCGGTCCGCTCCTGCGGGCGGAATTCATCCGCACCAAGGCAATCTGGCACCTTGACAATATCGACCCGATTTCGACCGGTGAAATTCCCGCCGAACACCACGCTTTTCTCATCGATGTCGCCACCGAGCATTTTGCAGGCCGCCGCGTGGGTGCTCCCAAACGCAGGGCCGCACCCTACGACTTGGCGATTCTCTGGGACAGTAACGAAGTTGAGGGACCTTCAAATGAAAGGGCCATACGGTATTTCATGGCGGCCGGCCGGCGCCTCGGCCTCGATACCGAGATCATTTCCCGTGACGACTATGGCCGCCTTGCCGAATTCGATTCCCTGTTCATCCGTGAAACCACCAATGTCAACCATCATACCTACCGTTTCGCCCGTCGGGCCGCCGCCGAAGGGCTTATCGTGGTTGACGATCCGGAATCGATACTCAAATGTTCAAACAAGGTGTATCTTGCCGAACTTCTCGACCATCACAATATTCCCACGCCGACGACGAGCCTTGTGCACCGCGATAACCTTGAAAGCGCATTCGTTGAGATCGGCGTACCCTGCGTGCTCAAACAGCCCGACGGCGCCTTTTCGCAGGGAGTGATCCGGACCGACACGCGGGAGCAGTTTTTCACCGAGGCAAACAGGATGCTTTCAAAGTCGGACATCGTGGTTGTCCAAGAGTATGTACCGACCGATTTCGACTGGCGCGTCGGCATTTTTGACAATAAACCGCTTTTCGTATGCAAATATTTCATGGTACGAAGCCACTGGCAGGTGATTAAACGCGATTCGGTCGGACGGAAAAAGGAGGGCCGTTTTGAAACGTTGCCCGTGGAACTCGCACCGCGCCAGGTGGTTCATACCGCGCTCAAAGCCGCCAATCTAATAGGCAATGGTTTTTACGGTGTCGATATCAAACAGATCAACGGCAACTGTTTCGTCATGGAGATCAATGATAACCCCAACGTTGATGCGGGCATCGAGGACACGGTCTTGAAGTCGGCCCTTTACGAAAGAATCATGGAAATTTTCCTCAAGCGGATTTTAACCAGCAAGAACGGCGTCGCGTATTAATGAACTCTGCGGCACCTGCGTATCATCTGTTCAGCAGGTTCGGCATCGAAGCCGAATACATGATCGTGGATCGTGGTTCACTCGCCGTCAAACCGATCGCGGACCGGCTTATTCGTGCCGCAGCGGGGAACTGCGACAATGAAATCGCGCGCGGGCCTGCGGCGTGGTCCAACGAACTCGCGCTGCATTGTATCGAAATAAAAACAAACGGTCCGGTCGTTTCGCTCCAGGGGCTCGGCGATGTTTTTTTGGAAAATGTTCGTGAAGCGAACCGGCTCCTTGAGGGCGAACGAGCGGCGCTGCTCGGAAGCGGCATGCACCCCTTCATGGTCCCGGAGCGCGAAACGAAACTGTGGCCGCACGGGAACGCCGAAATCTACCGTACCTTCGACCGGATATTTTCATGCAGCCGGCACGGCTGGGCAAATCTGCAGAGCGTCCACGTCAATCTTCCTTTTGCAAACGATGAAGAGTTCGGAAGGCTCCACGCCGCGGTCCGGCTGGTCCTGCCGGTAATCCCGGCGCTCGCCGCCGCCTCTCCTATCTGTGAAAGCCGCCCTTCGGGTTTTTCCGACACCCGTCTTGAAGCATACCGCACCAATTCGATACGCATTCCCTCCATGACCGGCACGGTGATCCCGGAAGCGGTATTTTCCAGGAGCGAGTACGAAGGAAAAATATTGGCGCCGCTCTACCGTGACCTGGCTCCCTACGACACCGGAAAAATTCTGCAGGAGGAGTGGGCAAATGCCCGGGGCGCGATAGCCCGGTTCGAGCGCAATACCATCGAGATCAGGGTCATTGACTCACAGGAAACCCCTTCAGCCGACCTCGCGGTTGCTGCCGCAATCATCGGCGCGATAAAACTTCTCACGCAGGAACATTTTTCGCCGCTGCGGGAACAGAAGAAATGGGCGGTCGCTCCGCTCCATGCGATTCTGCTCGATACGATAAAAAACGGAGAGTGGTCGGTTGTATCCGACACCGGCTATCTGCGGATGCTCGGCGTTGACGGGGGGACGTGCACTGGCCGCGACATATGGAAAAAACTGGTTAAAAACATCGAACTTGACGATCCGGTCTGGATTGCACCGCACAAAGCCGTTCTGGAACAGAACCTGGCGCAGGGAACGCTTTCATCGCGGATACTAAAAGCACTCGGCAGTGATGTCTCAGTGAAAAGAATCGGCGGGGTTTATCGGAAGCTCTGCGAATGCCTGCAATCCGGGCAGCTCTTCCTGCCGTAACAACGGTACTTTGGTGTACAATCATGCGCTACAGGGCAGGGCACACGTTATTTTATTATTATCGGAAAAATAATCCTTAAAGGAAACGCCGACAATATGCCTTTTTTCGATACGACCATAGCCGAAGCCGCACGCCGTATGGCAACAGGCGAACTGCGATGCACCGACAACATTGCGCGTGCGCTGTCGCTTATTGACGAAAAAGGTCATGACGTGAATGCCTTTATCACCGTCGACGCCGAAGGGGCGCTCAGACGCGCCGAAGCGCTTGAGAGACTTCCGGCGAGCGACAGGAAGAAGCTTGCTTTATTCGGCGTTCCAGTGGCGATAAAGGATAATATCTGTACAAAAGGAATCACGACTACCTGCGGGTCGAAAATGCTGCAGGGCTTTATGCCTCCCTATGATGCGACGGTTGTGGAAGCGCTGCACAACGCCGGGGCCGTGATTGTCGGCAAGACCAACATGGACGAGTTCGCCATGGGATCGAGCACCGAATCGTCGGCGTTCGGGAACACCTTTAATCCGGCAAACCCTGCATATATTCCGGGCGGATCAAGCGGCGGCAGTGCGGCCGCGGTTGCGGCCGGTGTGGTGCCTGCGGCGCTCGGATCAGACACCGGCGGTTCGATCAGACAGCCGTGCAGTCACTGCGGCTGCGTCGGGCTCAAACCCACCTATGGCCGGGTTTCGCGGTACGGTTTGGTTGCGTTCGCCTCTTCGCTCGACCAGATCGGCCCCATTGCCGCCAACGTGCGGGACATCGGGACACTGCTTGAAGTCATAGCTGCGGCCGATAATCGGGATTCAACCAATGCCGGCAAACCATACATCGACGATCCGTCGCTGTACGGCGCGGACATCTCGAAACTTAAAATCGGCCTGCCCCGCGAATATTTCGGCGAGGGACTTTCCGAGGAAGTCCGCGGCCCGCTCATGCGGCTTCTTGACGCCATGAAAAACTGCGGCGCCGAAGCGGTCGAGGTTTCATTGCCTAATGTTAATTATGCGGTCGCCACGTACTATATTATCTGCACCGCGGAGGCGTCGTCGAACTTGGCGCGGTACGACGGTGTGAAATACGGCCACCGCACCGGAAGGGCGCAGACGCTTTCGGACCTGTACACGCTGTCGCGGGAAGAGGGGTTCGGCGCAGAGGTCAAGCGTCGCATCATGATCGGCACCTACGTGCTAAGCGCGGGATATTACGACGCCTATTACCTGAAGGCCGCCCGGGTGCGGACGCTTATCGCGCGCGATTTCGAACAGGCATTTACCGCATGTGATGTCATTATGTCCCCGGTTGCGCCGACCCCCGCATTCAGGCTCGGCGAAAAAGTCAGCGACCCGCTGCAGATGTATCTGACCGACATCTATACGGTATCGGCCAATCTTGCCGGAATTCCCGGAATAAGCGTGCCGGCCGGAGAAGACGCTGCCGCGGGTTTGCCGGTGGGTGTTCAGTTCATGGCGCCGCAATGGCATGAAGGAACGCTGCTCAAGGCGGCGTATGCCGCAGAACGGTTGCGCCAATGACGGGCCGTTCCAGGCCTGCCCGATGCAGCGCCGCCGAATGGGCGGTCGTGGCATGCGTGTTTTTTGCGGGCGGATGCGTGACCTCGACCGTACGTTACGGCCGTCCATCCTATGCCGGGACGAACGAGCGGGGCAAGCTCTGGTTTGACAGCGTCGCCTCGACCATCCGTGGACCGGTCGAGCCTGACCGGCTTAAAAAAGTCCTCGACGCGTACCTCGGCACGCCCTACCGGTGGGGAGGCATGTCGAAGGAAGGGGTTGACTGCTCGGGTCTGGTGTGCCTCGTGTTCAGAGAGCTTTACAATATCACACTGCCGCGCTCGGCTGTGGATATGGTGGATCTGGGATCAGCGGTTCAACCTGAGGAAACAAAGGCCGGAGACCTGGTTTTCTTCCGGTGGGGATTTTTCGGTTCGGTCGATCACGTCGGTATCTGCACCGGCGGAGGTCGTTTCGTTCATGCAAGCTCCAAACACGGCGTCATCGAGAGCGGCTTGAACGACGAGTATTATCGTTCTCATTTAATTGCAGCAAGGAGGTTATTCAAATGACCGTTGCTTTTGCCGGTGAAAGAGGGGCTTTCGGCGAACTTGCCGCTATCGAATATTTCGGCGAGAAAGGAAAATTGACCGCGCTTCCGGACTTCGCCGATGTTTTCCGCGGCGTGGCGAAAGGGCGGTACCGTTTCGGCGTGGTACCGATCGAAAACTCTCTGGCCGGGAGCATCCACGAGAATTACGACCTGCTTCTCGAAAGCAACCTTTCCATCGTCGGCGAAGTGCTGTTGCGCATCCGGCACTTTCTTATCGCGAACAAGGAAAGTACCCGCCGGCAGATAAGGCGGGTCTTTTCGCACCCCGCCGCGTTCGCCCAGTGCAAGAAATTCCTGAAAAAATTTCCCCACCTTACCGTGGTGCCGGTATCCAATACCGCCTGGGCCGTGAAAAAAATCCGTAATGAAAGCCTGTGCGACGCGGCGGCCATCGCCTCACAGCAGGCGGCGGCGGACTTCGACATGCAGGTACTTGCGCGAAACATTGAAGACACGAAATGGAACACCACCCGGTTTCTGGTGGTATCGAAAACCGCCAGGTTTCCTTCTCCGGCCGCGAAACGGATAAAAAGTTCCATCGTCTTTTCGACCAAGGACATTCCCGGGGCTCTTTTCAAATGCATGAGTGTTTTCGCGCTGCGCGACATCAATTTATACAAAATCGAATCGCGCCCGGTGCATGGCCGTGGATTTCAGTATCTCTTTTACCTGGATTTTGCCGGCGACGCGCGAAGCGAAGCGCAGCGGAACGCGATCAACCACCTTCAGGAGATTACGACGTTCTACCGGTTCCTCGGGTCATACCCGGTCGACAAACCCCGTGATCCTGCATACCATAAGCGGTAAAATTACCCCCGCTGAAGCACTTCCAGCGCTTCCTTCCGTTTCCCCTGGGCGTCGAGCGCCTGGGCAAGAAGGTCGCGAAGCTGGGTATTGGACGGATCGGCGGTAAGAAGCCTGCGTACCCGCTCCTCGGCCATTTTCGGCTGGTTGAATTTCATGAGAAACTGGTGCCGGTACTGGATCGGCTGCATGTTCCATGACATAAGAGAAACACACCGGTCAAGATTTCTGATGACGCGGTCGAAATCCGCGTTGAACGCGCTCATTTTCGCTGAGAGCATCGCCGTATCCGCGGCAGTCGCTTTTTTCTGTCTGGCCGCTGCCGCAGGGTTTTTTTCCAGCACTTTGATTTCATCATTGAGGACGATTAAACGGTCCTGGAGCTGCATGGCAAGATACAGAAAGCAGATCGCGTAATCGTTGGCTATGCCCTCGTACGGTTCGTCACGGTCGGTAACGTGCGGCGGCAGGGGGTGAATTCGATACACCTTCTCAAGAAGCGTTGTCATGCGTTCAACGTCGATCCGGTCCTTTGCAGCCACCGGAGCCTGCATGAGCCGGTACACCATTCCCTCCATTTTCAGGTATGGATCGAGCCCCATGAAGTTATCGTTCGATACCGAGCAGGCAAAATACACCGGCTTGCTCCAGTTGGTCGCGTCGGCGATATTGAGCACCATTTTATCCTGCACGCGCATGACCTGCTGCTGCTGACGGCCCGGGATGGTGATCCGCAGTTTACTGGTTGTCAATTCTACCGGAGTCGGCGATTCGAAGGGGTTGTATTCCGGCTGCAGCCGGTCGATCTGGGCGTCGGTGTAGGTGATGGGAACTCGCGGCTCGACTTTTTTAAGCTGCTTTATATACCAGTCGGTGTTCACGAGGCTTAAATTGACAAGACGGATATCGCGGCGGATGCCGTATGCCTCCTGGATGGCCCACACCGGGAAGGTGTCGTTGTCTCCGTTTGTAAATACGATGGCGTTTTTATCACATGACATGAGCAGGTTGTAGGCGTAATCGAACGGCAGAAAATTCTTTGAGCGGTCGCGGAGCGCGTAGTTCTGGGAAAGCGGCAGAAGGGGCGACACCGCGAAAAGCACCATGGCCAGCGGCGCGGCAAGCGTGCGGGTCTGCCGCCCTCTGCCGCTGAACATCCTGCACAGGACAAGCCCGGCGGAAAATCCAAGCCACATGCTGAAAAACATGAAACCCGCGCTGTAAAAGTAATCGCGCACACGCACCTCGCGGTAAATCGTGGGCATGGGACCCTGCTGACCGCTCTGATCCCAGTGGTTGTATTCCGCACGGTTATCGCAGTGCTGGCCGTCGGAGAAATTCATGTACCAGACCATGAGGAGCGTGGTTAAAAGCGTGATCGAAATGAAAAAGATCGCGACGTTCCGGTTCTTTTTTGCCATAAGGTACCAGCCGAACAATGCGAAAAAACTCGGAAGCAGGTAAATAAACAGCATTCCCCACCCTTTGGGGGACCCGTCGACGAAGTTTTTTTCCGCATCTTTGGTGCTGAAACGGAAGAACTGGGTCAGATGGAACCCGCCGTACCCCATATGGCCCTCGATGCCGAACTGGTGCTCGAAACTCCCGCGGCGCCAGAACGAGCGGGACACCATGCTTTCATTACCGTACTGCTTTCGATCAAGCACCTCTTTAAGCGGTCTTATATCGAGATAAGGGAAGGTGGACGTAAAATTTACAATTGGATGTCCTTCGTCGATCATCGGATTGAGCGAGGAGCGGATGGGAAGATAGAGGTGGGTGGAAAAACCGACCAGCGCGAGCAGGACGAACCAGAAGCAGAAACGCCAGTTGCGGCGGTATTTCCGATCCAGGAAAAGCATGATAAGTGATACGGCGGCGACGATCGGCGCGGCCACAAGGAAGTACGAAAGATTGTACATGACAAACGACAGGGTTATGCAGGCGCCCCACAGCCGCCAGTCTTTGCGTTTTTCCTTGTCGTAAAGCACGACAAAAAGGAAAATGGCGGGCATGGTGATCATGGAGATCATGTGCAGGCCTATTCCCAAGAACGCCAGGTAGCCGATCAGAAGCAGCAGGCGGTCGCGGTTTTCGGATTTCGACTGCGCCCAGACAAGCGTAAGCCAGATCGAGAGCGCGACCGGGACGTTGGTGATATTGCTCTGCTCCGACGCTTCGAGCGATTCGAACCAGAATGTACTGCTGAACGCGCAGAAAAGACCGCCGACAAATCCGGCCGTATAATAACTCAGCCGCTTCCAGAGAGTATCCGGTTCGCCGAGCACCATGACGAGCCCTCGGATAATGATTAAATAGATAAAGGTCACCGTTGCGGCGCTTCCCACGATCGTGCTGAAATTGTAACGGAAGCCGATATCTTTGATAAAGGAAAACAGAATAATCCATGCCCTGCCGAATAGAATCAGTAGAGGCGTTCCGGGGGGATGAGGCAGGCCCAGATCGGCCGAGGAGGCAAGGTATTCGCCGCAGTCCCAGAGACAGATCGATGGGGACATGGTGAGGAAATAGACGGTCAAAGAAATGCCGAACACGATAAAGGCCACAAGGGCATTGGTTTTTGAATGACTTTTGAAAAAATTCATGTATCCCGCCTGAAATCCGTTTCTGATCGTTTGGTTGGTGAGGGATAAGGCCCGCAATAACAAGACAGAAAGCGACTTAAAATACTATTATGTAGTGAAGAAATAAACCTAAATTCAGCAGCAGAACAAAATTACGGCTTATATAGCATCCGGAATGCCGGTAATCCCAACAGTGTCGGAGAACACAAGGAGTTCCCTTTTTTTCAGGCGGATGCATTTATTTACCGGTAAACCTTTGGAGAACCGCAGGCCTTCAATGCCCTGCCCGAGGATCTTGTTCCCGTAAAAGAGATACACCCTGTTTACCAGTCCGGATTCCAGAAAACTCGAAGCCAACTTCCGGCCGCCTTCAACAAGAACGCTCGTAATATCGTTCTCGAATGCCATTTCAAGAAATACGGAAAGGTGCGCGCGGCTCTCTTCTTCGCCGGTGTGCCAGTATTCAAGGCCGGAATCTGCATCGCGGAGAATTTTTCTTTTGCCCGTGCCGGAAACGACCACGATGCTTCGCGTCTCTTTGGCGTGCCGTACGAAATAAGTCGTTAACGGGATTTTTCGCTGTGACGTGAACACGATTCGGGCAGGCTGTAAGCCTTTCACGTGACGCACGGTAAGCCGCGGCGTGAGCCGCGGGTTGTCCCGCTCCAGCGTTGTTCTGCCGACCGCAACGGCGGCATGCCGGCGCCGCAGTTCATGGCCGAACTCGCGGGCTTCGCTCCCCGTTATCCACCGGGAATGGCCAAAGGTATCGGCGATCCGGCCGTCCAGTGTGAGGCCGAGCTTGAGTGTTATCCAGGCGCGTTTTTCAGTGATTGCCCAGAAGAAATCTTCATTCACCGCAGCGGCCTCGTCGTGCAGGAGGCCGGTTTCAACAGCAATACCCCGGGCGCGCAGTCGGGCGAGGCCTTTGCCGTTAACGAGCGGGTTGGGATCATTGATTGCCGCAACAACGCGTTTTATCCCCGCGGCAACGATCGCGTCGGTGCAGGGAGGGGTTCTGCCATAATGGCAGCATGGTTCGAGAGTAACATAGAGAGTCGCGCCCGAAGCCCGTTTCCCGGCCTGTTTGAGTGCGACCTTCTCGGCATGCGGCCCGCCGCAAACTTCTGTTGCCCCTTTTCCGACAATCTTCCCCTGGGCAACGATAACAGCGCCGACCGCAGGATTCGGGAAGGTTTTTCCTTTTGCTGCCCAGGCAAGGGCCATGGCCTGGGCCATATACTCTTGATCATGTGCGAGTTTTGAAGTCATAGTTCAGACCGGATTAATCGCTATGGGTCTAATTCCTCGTACAGCATTAACTCACCTCGGGATCAAGGGGTGAGTTGCATAGTTAGATGCTTCAGAGAAAATAAAACCATTACCGCTTCAAAGTATAACCATTTCGCCGTAGAAAAACACCGGAAGGTGCATTTTCTTATTGTATTTTTGTCTAGCACTTCCATTTATCTTACTGTTTGCCGGTACAGCAGAGGAATGACCGACCGTGAAAGTCTTGCTTGTCAAACCGCCCAGCATGAGCGACCACATCCAGCCGCCCGTTGGTCTGGCCTACCTGGCCGGGGCCATCCAGCACGAGCACTCAGCCGCCATTCTTGATATGCTTAAAACGCACATGACCGACACAGAATTCTGCGCGTATGTGCAGTCCGGCCAGTTCGACGTTGTGGGTTTTCAATGCTATACGCAGGAACTGCAGGCGGTTGCCAAACTGGCCGGGCTGGTGAAAAGCGTTTCAAAGGAGATCGTCACCATTGCCGGCGGGCCGCATCCCACGCTGCTGCCGAAGGAAACCATGGCATATTTTTCCTCGGTCATGGATTTTTTGCTGCGTGGGGAAGGTGACCTCACCTTTCCTCTTTTCCTGCAGTGCCTGCAGCAGAACCTTAAAAATGTGGAAAACGTGTCCGGGCTTGTATGGAAGCAGGCGGACAAGGTCATTGAAAATGTCCCGCATGAGTTTGTAAAGGATTTGAATGCCCTTCCTCTGCCGGCGTGGGAGTTGATCCAGCCGCAGACCTATCCGCCGGCCCAGCACGGCGCTTTTTTCAAGAAGTTCCCGATCGCTCCTATCGTCACGACCCGCGGCTGCCCCTATGCCTGCAAGTTCTGTTCAGCGCCGATTCTGAGCGGCCGGCATGTCAGGTTTCACGATCCTGAAAAAATTTTAAACGAGATACGTCTCCTTCACTCGCAATACGGCATCCGCGAAATTCATATCATCGACGACAATTTTACCATTAACCGGTCGCATGCCAATGCGGTGTTGACAAAAATCATTGAGGCGAAGCTGGACATCAGCATCGCGTTCCCCAACGGCATCCGCGTGGAGACCGTGGACAATGAACTTTTAGAACTGATGAAGCGGGCCGGCGCGTATCTCATCTCTCTGGGTATTGAGTCAGGTTCCGACCGGGTGCTGCAGCTGATGAACAAAAAATTAAAGGTGGCGGCCACGGAAGAAAAAGTCAACCTGATCCATAAGGCCGGGCTGGACATAGCCGGATTTTTCGTGATCGGGTTTCCGGGAGAGACAAAAGAGGACATCGAACAAACCATCAGATTTTCGCTGAAACTGCCGCTCATCCGTGCGAATTATTTCGATTTTCTGCCGCTCCCGGGCACACCGATTTATTATGAGCTCGAACAAAAGGGAGAGCTGGCGAAAATCGACTGGAAACAGTTCCATTTCATGACTGCGCCCTATGCTCCTGCAGGCATGACCCGCGAACAGCTGCGCAATTACCAGCGCAGGGCGTTTTTCCGGTTCTACCTTCGGCCCAGGATTCTGGTCAAGAACATTCTGGGGATAAAATCGTTCCTGCACTTTAAATACCTGTTACGGCGGTTTTACCACTGGCTGCTCATGTAGGCGGTTCCGTAATGAACATCCTTATCGTCGGTCATAACGGCATGCTCGGGAAAGACATGGTGCTTGCGGCGCGCAATGCCGGACACCATGTTACGGGCATTGATTTTCCGGACATCGATATAACGCGTATCGACAGCATACAGAAACAGGTCACCGGGATCAGGCCCGAGGTCATAATCAATTGTGCGGCATACACCGCCGTTGACGCATGTGAAACCGACCGCGACAAAGCGTTCGCCGTCAATGCGCGCGGCGCCGGCCTGCTTGCCCGGTGCGCGGACGAAGCCCGTTCCGCATTCGTCCATTTCAGCACCGACTACGTTTTCGACGGTACGAAAACTGTTCCATATGTGGAGACCGATCCGGTAAACCCGGCCTCGGTATACGGCAAATCAAAGCTCGAGGGCGAAGTGCAGGTGCAGAAGGGCTGCAGCCGCTCGTATATTTTCAGGATCGCCTGGCTCTACGGGAAAAACGGCACCAACTTCGTCAAAACCATCAGGAACCTGGCGCAGAAAAACGCACCGACCGATACACCGATCCGCGTTGTAAACGACCAGTTCGGCACCCCGACGTATACCGTTGACGTGTGCCGCCAGACCTTCGGCATGATCGAGACCCGCGGGCATTTCGGGCTGTACCATTGCACCAGCGAAGGGCAGTGCTCGTGGTATGATTTTGCCGTGGAAATCGTGCGCGCCACCGGGATTCAGGTAAAGGTGCTGCCCTGCACAACCGCGGAATTTCCGCGGCCTGCGCCGCGGCCGATGTACAGTGTGCTTGAAAATAGGGCTTTGAAAAAGCTCGGCATGAATATCATGCCGGATTGGAAAGAAGCATTTGAGAAATTTTTGAAGGAAGAAAGAAATAAGTAAGTAATTAATGGTTCTTTGGCTAAAGGTTCCTGATGGGGTGTGGGGAGGGCACCATTGTTGTAGGGCTGAACTTCAGTGTACCCCCACCCGCAAGTTTCAGTGGAAATTTAAACAACAAAGCAATACATAAATTTACAAGATATATTTTCCGATTTAAGGGCGCTTGATGGCGCGTCTCAGAATTCGCGTCGTGCCTTTCTGAAAGAGACCTTTGGCGGCCGGAGCGAGGGAGGCGGTAATTCACGCGAAGCGTGGAAGTTGGCAAGAGGCTCTAAGCTAGAAAGCCGACCGAGCGAAGGGTTTCCCGCATTAAAGGGCTCTGAAAGAAAGGCACGGCGCGGAACATATATAACCAAGTGCCATAAAACATCTTTAGCAAAAGAAAAATAAATTAATATTATGAAAACCATTCTTGTCACCGGCGGCGCAGGGTTCATCGGCTCCAATTTCGTGCACCATATCCTTGAATGCCATGACGATGTATATATAGTCAACCTTGATGCGCTGACCTATGCCGGCAATCCGGACAATCTCCAGTCAATCGATAGCGACCGGCGGTACCAGTTTATCAAAGGCGACATCTGCGACGACAAATTGCTGCACTCGCTGTTCAAGGAGCACCGGTTCGACGGCGTGGTGCATTTTGCCGCTGAATCCCACGTTGACCGCAGCATCACGGCGCCCGACCGGTTCGTGCTGACGAACGTGGTCGGCACCCACGCGCTGCTTCGGGCCGCAAAGGACGCATGGGAGAAACGGTTCAACGAGACCCGGTTCCTGCACATCTCGACCGACGAGGTCTACGGCACGCTCGGCAAGAGCGGTTTCTTTACCGAAGAGACCCCGCTTTCGCCCAACAGTCCTTATTCTGCAAGCAAGGCCGGGAGCGACCTTCTGGTACGCTCGTACTGCGAAACCTTCGGTTTTCCGGCAGTCATCACCCGGTGTTCGAACAACTACGGGCCCTACCAGTTCCCGGAAAAACTCATACCGCTCATGATCGCCAATGCGCTGGCCGGCAGACCGCTGCCGGTGTACGGCGACGGCATGAACGTCCGCGACTGGCTCTATGTGCGGGACCACTGCGCCGCGCTCGACATCGTTCTGCATAAAGGCCGGTGCGGCCAGGTGTACAACATCGGCGGCAACAACGAGAAGTACAACATCGATATCGTCAAGCTCATCCTCGCCGAACTCGGCAAGCCCGAAAAACTCATCACCTTCGTGAAAGACCGCCTCGGCCACGACCGGCGCTACGCAATCGACGCGTCAAAAATAAAGCGCGAACTTAACTGGGCGCCGTCAGTCACGTTTGAAGAGGGCATTAAAAAAACGATCCAGTGGTATCTGGATAATAAGTGGTGGTGGGAAAAACTGGTAAAGCATACGCTGCATGCCCCGTGACTGATAAACAGGTTTTCGTTCAGGGAGGTGGAATATGGGGGATGAGGGCTAATACTTGTTAGAACGCAGTGAAAAAACATTAAATTCCAATAATATTAGGAGGTCATAATGAATAAGATTCTTGTAGCATGCATTTTGATTTTTAATGTTTCATTAGCGATTGCTGGCGAGATTCTTGATTTAGGCCATATCAATAGTATTTCATTATTGAAGAGATCGGGCAATACCATCTTAAGTCAAGATAGCTATTGTTGGGTTCTTTGGAATATAACCGATACATCAATAATCGCAAAAGGCAAAACGGGTACCGTTGATCTCAAAAATGGGACCTTTATCATTGGTAAAAACGACAGTCTATATATATTTAAATATCCTGACTTCTTGACTTCGACAGCTATTTTGAAAGATTCTATAAATTTTCGCTTAACATATGATGGTAATTACATCTGGGGCTTCAATAAGAACTATCTTCGAGTTTGGAACCCCCAAGGCATTCAACTTGCCAGCATTATCGGGAATTTTTCTTCAGCTTCAGATAAAATCTCCATCGACACCAGCGGCATATATATAGTCGATTCTACTACTGATTCAATTGAAGTTTATTCTGTTCTAAATTCATCGAAACTACGCACGGTTAAATTTAATGGCGTATTCAATTCGTGGTTTTTAGATGGTCAACGATTTATTACGGTCCAAGGAACTATAGTTAGAATATATTCAACAAGTGGAAGCCAAGAAGCAATAAATGATATTGGTACTCTCGGACCATTGCGTGGTTATGGTGAATATTATTGGTATTTTCTCTCTGGCGCCTACCCTAATTATCCAATAACGATTTATAAAGTAGGATTAACAAATTCAGTTAAGATAATTAATACGGGCGTATTAACCACAGTAATACCCACATACGGTTGTATAGGTATTTTACAATGGGGAGTAGATAGTTTTAGCGTTGTATCCTTATTAAAAGATTCGGTAACTGTTATCAATAATAAGGGTTCGGGTCCATTCTTAACCGCGTTAGATGCTGATACATTATGCAATTGGACAACGGGAAATCGGAGCGGAGTAGTAAATTATGGTATTTCTTCTGGTTCTCCAAACATTTTAAACCATGGTAATATACGAGCTTTAGCCGGTACACCAAACGGCTACTTTGCTGCGGCTGCTTCTTCCGGTCAACTGCTAATATATAGGTTAATCGGGGATGTTGCAACGCGAATTGATACTTTTAATCTTAATTCTGGCGATATTCAACTATCTTCCGATGGCAGTATTCTTGCTTGTCGCGGCAGTGATGTTGATGCACAATATTCGCCAAATGATCTGTCTCTCTCAGCATATTATTTGACATCTCATACCTTAATTAGGTCTTGGTATCACAATTATTTCCATGAGACAGGTTCAGATTATTTGTGGGATTTTGACCTGTCTAATGATGGCCTATTTGTCAGTCAAAAAACAGGTCGTTTTAATAGCGTCTGGAGTTACACTAATATTGTTTCTAAAATTCAAAATGATAGTACAATATTTACAGATAACTTTATTTATGAAAGAGCCCCACAAATATCACCCGATAATCAGTATATAGCAAATATTGATGCTGCAAATAACCTCACAAAAATTTACAATGCTGGTATTCTTACCAATGCAATTAGTGGTCACTTTTCTGGCTGGCTCAACGGGAATCTTCTCGTAATTGATAGTTCGGTTTACCAAATAAATGGCCAGATAGATACCAGTTATCATTTTAATATTTCAGGCAACCGCTTTCAGTCAATATCAGACTCTGAAGTATGCACAAATAACGGAATAATATCAGATATAAAAAAAGGCAAGATACTGTATAACGTGAATTATGGCAATACTTTGAATAAACTATCTGTCCCCGTCGGTAGTGACTATATTTTATATAATTACGAGACGTCTTTGCAATTAATTAAATGGCGGGATTCTGTTGCTGGCGTTAAAAACTATCATTCTGATATTTTCAAATCAGAATATTCACTGAATGTCAAGGTTAGAAATAATCGGCTATTAATAACATTTTATACTAAATCCAAAGAAGATTATACTATCTCTTTTTTTAGATTAAATGGCTCGCTTTTTAAAAGATATTCTCTTGGGACATTATACCCAGGCTGGTGTTCAAAGTCTTTTAACTTAAATCAAGAATTAATAGCTAAAGGAGTTATGCTCATTATCGTTAAATCAAATAATGTCTCTATGGCGACAAGACTAATTAATATTACTAATAAATAATATCTTGAAATAGTAAATCGCGTTCTAACAAGTCGTTTAAGCGACTCGGCCTGCCGGCCTCGCAGCTTAACTCCGTCGTTAGGCCAAATCCATGACGCACACGAAGCGTTCACAAAGCTCGCACTGGCTGCTCGATGACGCGGTCACGTTGTACCATCTCGGTCGGAAGCACTCTGCTATTTTGCTCCTACTGTGTGCGGTTGATGCTTTGGCTCGAGAGGCAGCCCCGACCAACACCAACAGCGCTGACAGGTTCGAGAACTTTTTGCGGTCGAAGATGCGACGTTCGGGCAGAGCCCAAATTCACACCATTGAAATCGCTCGTCTAGGTAGATCGTTTTCGTTCGAGTACATCATCTACAAATTCCTCCGTTGCCCCCTTGTGCACGAGGGGGCAAGGCTCGAAGCCAACGATCCGACTGAATTCATCGTGTGTCTTGACTGGGACACCATTCCTCATGGTATCAAACTCGAGCCTGATCTCAATCGAGTGCTTCTCGGTGGCGAACTCGTCTTTGACATTCTCGCTGACTCTGTACAGCATGAACTGGAGAACGGATCGGGATTGGCTTAACAAGCGTTTTTCTTTAGTGGACGGTGCCTTACTCTTCCCCTATTTTCTTCACCCTCAGAAAATTCGTCGCTCCCCGTACCGGCGTCGTTCCGCTCACGACGACTATGGCGTCGCCTTTTTTTGCACATTTTCGTTTGAGCAGCGCGTTTTCAGCGTCGCGCATGAGGTCTGCCATGTGTCTGGCAAAGGGGATATGGATGGGTGTCACGTTCCAGGCAAGGGAGAGCATGTTCACGACATTTTTATCAGGGGAAAAGGCGAATAGCCGGGACTGGTTGCGGATTTTCGAAAGGTAAAGCGCAGTGTCGCCGGAAAGCGTGAACACGCAGACCGGTGCGCCGCCCAAGTCGCGGCTTGCCCAGGCAGCGGCCTCGCACACCGCATGGGCCGACCTCCGGCCTCCGGCGCTCAGGTCGATGATCCCGGTATGGAAATAGCTGCTCTGTTCGGCTGACTCGGCGATATGCGTCATCATTTCAACGGCCAGCACCGGATACGCTCCTACCGCGGTCTCGCCCGAAAGCATGATCGCGTCGGTCCCGTCGAAAATGGCGTTTGCCACGTCCGTGGACTCTGCCCTCGTGGGGGCCGAATGTTCGATCATGGATTCGAGCATCTGGGTCGCCACAATGACCAGCTTGCCGGCAGCGTTTGCCTTTGTAATCAGGTCTTTCTGCAATACCGGCACCTCGAAAAGAGAGGTTTCCACGCCCAGATCGCCGCGCGCCACCATGATGCCGTCGCTCACCGAAAGGATACTGTCGATAGCTTTTGCCGCCTCGGGTTTTTCGATCTTGGCGATGATCTTCAGTTCCGGCCTCTTCCTGTCCACGATGGTGCGCAATGCCGAAACATCAAGCGCACTCCTGACAAATGAAAGAGCTATATAGTTGACGTCGGCGTTCAGGATGAACGCAAGGTCACGGCGGTCCTTTACGGTAAGCGACGGGATACGCAATGCGACATTAGGCAGATTTACGCCCTTGTGGGAAGAATAACTCCCTCCGGAAAGTACCGTACACGCCGCGCTCCGCGCCTTCCGGTCAACCGAGTCGACCCGCAGACCTATGGCGCCGTCATTGATCATGATGAGCTGTCCCGGCCTGATTTCGCGTTCAAGGTGCGGATAGTCGATCGAGATGAGCTTTTCGGTGCAGGTTTTTTTTCTGCTGGTGATGATTACCTTTGAGCTTTTTTGGACCGCGATCGGCCCGTTTGCAGCGCATATCCCGGTACGGATCTTGGGTCCCTGCAGATCCGCAAGAATCGCCACTGATATGCCGAGTTTTCCGGCCTGTTCTCTGATGGTCTTTATCGAATTTCCGTGTATCGCATGGTCGCCGTGGGAGAAATTCAGGCGGAACACATTAACCCCTTGTTGAATTAGTCTCTTGATAATTTCAGGGTTTATGCTTGCCGGACCTATTGTGGCGATGATTTTGGTCTTTTTCATTTGACTCATTTCACGATAGTGTGTTATTTTTCTGCTTCACTGCGAGAGTAGCTCAGTGGTAGAGCTCCACCTTGCCAAGGTGGCTGTCGCGGGTTCAAGTCCCGTCTCTCGCTCCATCTTTTCAGCTGTTTTTTACCTATTCGCGGGGGGCGTACCGTTGGTATGTCCCCCGTCTGCCTGTAATGATCGATAAGGCGGCATAGCCAAGCGGTAAGGCAGAGGTCTGCAAAACCTTCATCTCCAGTTCAAATCTGGATGCCGCCTCCATTTATCCGGACTCCCTCCCGATGTTTTATTAATAAGCATTTCTGCTGTTAAAAAGCTGAAATAATTGACGGATCAGGATTTTGAAATCGAGGAACAGGGACCAGTTTTCAATGTACCAGAGATCATATTTCGTGCGCTCCTCGATTGACGTGTCGCCGCGCAGACCGTTGACCTGGGCCCAGCCGGTCAGGCCGGCTTTCTCCCGGTGGCGGTTCATGTAGCCGGGAATATTTTTCATGAACTGCTCCACATAGTAAGGCCGCTCGGCGCGGGGGCCCACCAGGCTCATCCGGCCGAGGAGCACGTTGATGAGTTGCGGCAATTCATCGATATTCAAGCGTCGGATGACGGCGCCGACGCGGGTCCGTCTTGGATCACGGGGCATTGTCCAGCCCGGTCCTTTAGCCTCCGCATCCTCCCTCATGGAACGGAATTTTAACATGCGAAACGGTTTTGCATCGAGCCCCATCCGCTCCTGCGAATAGAACACCGGGCCGCGCGACTCCAGTTTGATCAGGACAGCCACAAGCACCAGTAATGGCGACAGTATAAGGAGGCCTGAAAAACTTACGATAATGTCAATAAGCCGCTTGACCGCCAGCCGCCACCCGTGCATGGCCACGTCCCGCAGTGAAAGCAGTGGCAGGCCGCCGAAATCTTCGATTGATACCTGACCCGCAATAAACAGAAAGGTGTCCGGAAACACCCTGATTTTGATGGCGCCCTGACTGCACAAACCGATGACGGCAAGCATCTCCTGGTGGCTGACTTCCGGCAGCGCGACAATTATTTCGTCAATTTTGTGTTCCGCGATCAGCTGCGGGAGTTCTTCTATGGCGCCAAGCACCGGAACCCCGGAAACTTCTTCCGGTATCGGCGGATCAGGCCGGTTTCGTGCGATCATGCCCGCAACCTCGCCGGCAAATGCCGGCAATGACCGGATTTTCTGTGCAATCATCCGGGCCACATCGCCGATGCCGACGATGAGCACCCGGTCGCGGCCAAGCCCGGCGGTGCGCAGCTTACGGAACGACCAGCGGATCAGGGCGCGCGAAGCCAGAATGAGAATGATGGAAGTGATCCATGCGTAAATGAGCAGGCCGCGTGAGAAATTGAACTGGATGTCGGTGTTTTTGATGGTCACGATCGTGA
>JBEKUX010000027.1:0-40188 GCA_049514575.1 Chitinispirillaceae bacterium
CTTCGATACCGAAGAGAACCTTTGTTCCGCCGCGCGGTATCTGAACCAGGAAAAGGCCGGTACCGCGCGTATGGTTGCGCTGGAACGGATCGCGTCCGCGCCTTCCCCGGTTGTTGTTGGCGGCAGGGAATTACGTTCGATCGTTGGAACGGTCAAAGGGTGCGAAGCATTGCCCGCCTATCTGCTGTCCGGGGTCATCATCACCGACAGCGGCGATCAGGCTATGGCCCTTTCAAAGGAGTACGGTGCGCCGTATACCTTTGTCGGCCGTGACGGGATGATCTGCAAAGGGGATGGTACCGTCATCGCGGGTGAAGCGAAAAAAGAAACGGCCGACCGCGGGGTCGGCCTGCTGGCGAGGAAACTTGAGATCGGACAGCTCGCCGAATCCATAGAACGGTGCGGAAAAGAACATGCAGCGACCCTGCACGACAAGGATATCTGCGTCATCAACCGCGACGAGGCGAAGAAAGCGCTGATCGAGGTCGACGAGAAACTTAACAAAGGACAGCGCCATTCACAGGAGCAGCAGACGACGATCAGGCATTTTGAAAGCGAAGTGCAGAATCTCGGCGGAAAAATACAGGCGCTTAACGGAGAAGAGATCGACCTCAGCGGAAAGATTACCGCATTTGAAACAGATATCACGCGGATCGAGGCCGACATGGCCGCACAGCAGAAAAAATATGACGTCCTCGAAGCGCAGGTCGATGAGGTACGGAAGAACGTCCGAGCTATGGAAGACGAACGGCGGCTGCTGGTCGACCGGCAGAAGAATTGCGAGCTGGAGGTGCAGGGGCTGTGCAACCGCATCCAGCAGGACCGTCAGGACGTCGAGCGCTTAACTAAAGAGAATACCAGGGACTTTGACCGGAAGCAGGGCAAGCTTGAAGAGAAGCAGAAGGCCGAGGCGGAAATTGCCGCGCTTGCCGGTACGGTGGATCAGTACCGGCGTGAACAGGCCGGGCTTGTCGAACAGCGGAACGCCCGTGAAGCCGTGCGTGACGGCATCCGAGAGGAGTATAACGGCCAGCTTGCGGCGATTGATGAAATGCGGAAATCGGTGAAAATCGAACAGGGCCGGTTCGAAGATCTCAGCGGCAGGATTCATGCCATCGAGCTCGACCAGACCCGGGATGAACAGGAACAGCACCGCATCCGCGAACGCATGTGGGAAGCGTACGAGGTTGACCTGAGTTCGCCTGCCGAACCGCTGCAGGTAGTGGCCGATGACGAGGCATCGCTGCAGCAGGACATCGAAATGCTGCGCGAGAGGATACGGCGGGTGGGGGAGGTCAATATGGCCGCGTTCGAGGATTTTGAAACCGAAAGCGCGCGGCTCAAGGAGCTCACCACCCAGCGCGACGATCTCCAGAAGGCGGTTGACGATCTGGAGCGCGCGGTGCGGAAGCTCGACAAAGAAGCGCGCACCCAGTTTCTCTCGACGTTCGAACTGGTGCAGAAACATTTCGGCGCCATGTTCACCACGCTCTTCGAGGGAGGCGAGGCCCATATCCAGCTCGAGGAGAACGTTGATCCGCTTGAAGCGGCGATTCATATCAACGTGCGCCCTGCCGGGAAAAAAATGCGCGGTGTACAGATGCTCTCTGCCGGCGAACGTGCGCTTACCGCCATCTCATTATTGTTTGCGCTCTATCTTGTGAAACCTTCAGCCTACTGCATTCTTGACGAACTCGATGCGCCGCTCGACGAGGCAAATACCGTGCGGTTCCTCAAAGTGGTCAGGAAATTTTCCAATAACACTCAGTTTATCGTGATTACCCACAATAAACGCACCATGGAAGCCTCCGATGTTCTCTACGGAGTGACCCAGCGCGAGTCCGGCGTCTCGACAATCGTATCGGTCAAATTCGAAGAGGCCGCGCGGCAGGCGGCGTAGGGAGGGAACTTCCGGAAAAGTTTGTTTTGATTTTACTGAGGAAGATTATTTATACTTCTGACATGTTTCTTCAGAAAACCCGCGGCGGCAGAGCACCAATTGTTCAGTTAAAAACGTACGGGGTGATATGAACCAGGTTCCGGCCAAAGCGGGAATACTGTCCGGTGTTCTGCTTCTGTCAAGTCTTTTCGCAAATGACGTGAATACCGGCGGCCAGCTCGGCGTTGTCCGCACGCTTTCCGCGTCTACCATCGGGCAGGAAGGTATTATTTTAGGCGGCGTCTTCAAATTTGCGACAGATCCATCATATGTCAAAGGGCCGGACGGGTCTGGTCCGGTCATGCAGGGTCAGTTGCCGGTCAACCACACCGATCCCGCCGATCTTCTGTCGTACGACGTTTTCACCGCCTTTGGACTTTCCGGCATCTGCGATATCAGTGTTGATCTGCCGGTATATGAGGACATCACCGGTTTCGGTCCGTCGAGCACCGGCATCGGCGATCTCGAGGTCGCCGCGAAACTCAAGGACTGGGATAAAATTCCGGGCGCATTTTGTACGCAGGCCTATTATCTCAAAGTGATGGTTCCGACCGGCTCCACGTCGCAGGGTTTTTTCCCTCGCCATTCCTATTATTTAAAAAATGATTCTAAAAACTCCGGGCTCAACGCTTTTTCGGGCGGAGCGCTGTTTTTCAATCCGGTGCTGGTCTGGACGTTCGATTTCAACCGCATTTCGCACCGGATGCCGGTGCTGCTCCATGCCAATTTCGGCGGAGTACTCGGGAAATCGACTTACAGCACTGCGGTCACGGCCGCGCTGGCGTTGGAAGTCCGGGCCGCACGTTCCCTTACCCTGTTCACGGAACTGACCGGCGAGTCGAGGATCAAGCATTATGGCGCGGTGAGCGATTCCGATCTTTATTCGACCGGCGCATTTGCCGCGGACCCGGTGCGGCTCACCTCCGGGTTCCGCCTGGACCTCCCGCGGGGTTTCTACTGTATTCTCGCCGGTGATATAGGCCTTTCTGATGATAATGCTTCCTTCCGCACCAGCTGGAACCGTGAGGGCTATCGTTACTCTACCAGGGCTGTTCCGAGGTGGGGCGGACAGGTAACCTTCGGATGGGCGGGCCGTGCCAGAACGCCGGACAGAGACCGTGACGGTATTCCTGATTCGATTGACAAATGTCCAGATATCGCCGAAGACGTAGATGGGTTTGAAGATGCGGACGGCTGCCCGGACTACGACAACGATAAGGACGGTATTCCTGATTCGATTGACAAATGTCCAGATATCGCCGAAGACGTAGATGGGTTTGAAGATGCGGACGGCTGCCCGGATTACGACAACGATAAGGACGGCGTCCCGGACACGCTTGACAAGTGCCCGAATTTCCCTGAAGATTATGACAAATTTCAGGATGCGGACGGCTGCCCGGATTACGACAACGATAAGGACGGCGTCCCGGATTCTGTCGACAAATGTCCAGACGTGCCTGAAGACATCGACGGGTTTGAAGATGCGGACGGCTGCCCGGATTACGACAACGATAAAGACGGCGTCCCGGACACGCTTGACAAGTGCCCGATGACTGCAGGGACTGCTGCCAACAACGGCTGCCCCGGTCCGTCAAAACCGAAGGTCGAAGAGACGAGGCACGGCCCGCTCATCCTGAACGGTGTCATGTTCGAGAGCGGGAAAGCGGTGCTTACGGCAGTTTCCCGTGCGGTCCTCGACCAGGTGGGCCTGTCGCTCCAGGAATGGATCGAGGTCAAGCTTGAAATCCAGGGTCACTGCGATAACACCGAAACCGGGCTTAATGTATCGCAGCAGCGGGCCGAAGCGGTGCGTGACTATCTTATCCAGAAAGGTGTTGCGGCCGACCGTCTAAAACCCATGGGCTATGGCAGCCTGCAGCCCATCGGGAACAACGCTACGGCCGCGGGCAGGTCGAAGAACCGGCGCGTCGAACTTCACCGCATTGACTGACCATCAGAGAAGGGGAGCGATTTTTTCCCGGAAAAAACGTTCTGCACTGTCCACGATTTTCAAATTCAGTGCGGCGAGCTGTTCTTTCCTTACGCTCAGGGGAATGAGCGATCGAAACGTTTCGATACCGATGACCCTTGTGGCGAGAAGGTACATCGTCAGCATGGCGCTGTTGGCGCCGGCAATGAATCCCTCTTTTTTCGCAATGTCCGAGGCGGGAACATAGATGACCGATACGTCATTGCGTTTGACTTTACGTGTAATAATTGACTCGTTGACAATGATCATTCCTCCGGGCTGGACGGCGCTTTCGAACACATCGAGTGAAGGGCCGTTGAGGGCGAAGAGAACGTTCGGCGTATCGACCACCGGAGAGCCGATTTCCCCCGAAGCGATGATCACGCTTGCATTTGCGGTACCGCCGCGCATTTCGGCGCCATAGGAGGGGAGCCATGTGGCGTAAAGTCCTTCGGCAACGGCGCATTTCGCAAGCATGCTGCCGGCGGACAGGACGCCTTGTCCTCCGAAACCGCAGATTTTCACGAACTGATCTTTTACCGGCCCCGGCACATGGGCGGCGGGGTCCGCGGCTTTCTCTTTCTGAAAGAGCGTCAGCAGTTCCTGATCGCCGAGCCAGGGGTGCACCGAGCTGTACTCCTGCAGGGGTAGGGCAGCTGCGGAATTGTCGCGGAACTTTTTCACCGGGAACACCGGTTCAAGGTTTTTCGCTATCCATTCGAACGCCCGTGCCGGTTCCATTTTCCAGTTGACCGGACAGGGAGAGAGTATTTCTACGAATGAGAATCCTTTTTTTTCAACCTGATTGGCAAGCGCTTTTTTGACCGCTCCCTGCGCTGCGAGAATTTTCGCCGGTGCAGCGAGTGAAACACGTTCGATGTACACGGGCGATTTCAGGGCGTTCATTATCTCAGCCATGCCGATGGGCTGGCCGTCCTGCAGGACCGACCTGCCTTCCGGAGTGGTCGTTGTTTTCTGGCCGACAAGCGTCGTGGGCGCCATCTGGCCGCCGGTCATCCCGTAAATCGCGTTGTTGATGAAAAAGACCGTGATGTTTTCGCCGCGGTTCGCCGCATGGATGATTTCAGTGGTGCCGATGCCCGCCAGATCGCCGTCGCCCTGGTAGCAGACGACAACGGCGTCCTTCAGCGTACGCCGGATACCGGTCGCCACTGCAGGCGCCCGGCCGTGCGAGCACTGGATGTTGCCGGTATCAAAGTAATAGTACAGGAACACGCTGCACCCGACCGGCGAGAGCATGATAGTGCGGTCCTGGATTGCCAGTTCGTCGATCGCCCGCGCGATCATTTTGTGCACGATGCCGTGCCCGCAGCCGGGGCAGTACGTGGTCGTTTTCTGCAACGCTTCTTTGCGTTCAAAGACAGGATAGAACGATTGCGGTTTCTGCAGTTTTATCATACGTTTACAGGAGCCATATCGGACAGCGTCCTGGAGACGATCATCTCCGCCGAGGGAATGATGCCGCCGTACCAGTTGTAACGGAGTACCGGGCATTTGCCGGAAGCGGCAAGCTCGACATCATCGGCCATCTGTCCGTTGTTAAGTTCAACGACTATAATTTTTTCCACTGTGGAAGCAAGTGTCGAAAGCCGTTTCCGGGGAAACGGGAAAAGAGTTTTCGGCCTCAGCATGCCTATCTTACAGCCTTGACTCCGGAGGCGCTGGAGCGCGGAAAAGCAGACGCGCGCACTGATGCCGAAGGCGACGAAAATCGCCTCGGCGTCGCCGGTTTCCGTCTCCTCGTATTCCACCAGCTCCTGTTCGATCGCACGGTATTTGGCCTGCAGTTTCACGTTGTGATCGGACAAGACCTGCGCGTTCACGTAAATTGACGTGATCAGATTTTTCCTGCTTTCGCGGTCGGCATACAGCGCCCACGCTTTCCGTGTTCCGTGTTTTACGGCAACAGGCAGTGCGAGAGGTTCCATCATCTGGCCGATGTACGCATCGGACAGTATTACGACCGTCATGCGGTAGGTGTCGGCAATGTCGAAAGCGTGGTAGGTGAAATCGCACATCTCCTGCACTGAATCCGGGGCAAAGACGATATTGCGGTAGCTTCCATGGCCGCCGCCCTTGACCGTCATGTTGTAATCGCTCTGTTCCGGCCAGATGTAGCCGAGGCCGGGACCCGCACGCTGCACGTCGACGATAACGCACGGCAGTTCTGCGCCCGCCATGTAGGACATTCCTTCTGCCATGAGCGAGATGCCCGGGCCCGAAGAGGCTGTCATGGGCCGTCCGCCAACGGCCGCGGTGCCGTACATCATGTTGATGACGCTGACCTCGGATTCCGCCTGCAGGAAAAACCTCCCGGCAAGCGGGAAATACTGAGACGCCGCATGGGCGATTTCGCTTGCCGGCGTGATCGGGTAACCGTAAAAATGGGTAGCACCCCCCAGCAGTGCGCCGTAGATGACCGCTTCGTTTCCCATCACCAGTTGTTTGGACGTCACCTTTTTTTTACCGTTTCTTTTTCTGAAATTACCGTAATGGCGCCCGGTTCAGGGCACACGGAGTAGCAGATGCCGCAGGCGGTACAGCTTTTCCCGGACTTGAATTCTGCGTACAGGTATCCCATTTTATTGATGGATGAGCCGATGGCAATGCACCCTTTCGGGCAGAATTCCACACAGAGGCGGCATCCTTTACACTCTTCGAGTTCAATAGTGATATGGTTCAATTGCCTTCTCCCGCAAATTTTTCGCGCAGAAGAACAAAATTGTAATGATTAATAAAAATACCACATTTTTATTGTTGAGACATAAAAAAAAAGACGCCACCCAAAAGTGGCGTCTTCATAAGACTCCGGCTGAAAGAAATCTTATCAATTATACTCTTTCAGGACATCTTTATTCAGCACCTGCAATTCCACCCGGCGGTTCATCTTCCGTCCGTCGGCATTGGTATTGGGCGCCTTGGGCTGCGTCGAACCGTAGCCGCGGGCGCTGATGCGGGTCAGCAGATCGGGCACCACCTGGACCATGTATCTCTTTACTGCTTCGGCGCGATTCTGGCTGAGCGTCATATTTTTGTCGTAATTGCCGACATTGTCCGTATGCCCGGCAACTTCGATCTGGAGTTTGGGATACTTGGTCAGCATCTTTGCGATGATATTCAGGTACGGGAAAGAGTTGATGGATATCTGCGCTTTGCCGGTTTCGAAGTAAACGGCGTCCAGGATCAGCAGACCCGTGGAAAGCAGCTGTTTTTCAGCGTCAGAGCGTTTGGATCGCTCCTCATCGAGTTTTTTCCTGGTGTCCGCGAGCGCGATCGAATCATCGTGCGATTTCTGCGCCATGGAATCGGCCCTGCGGGCTTCGGATTCGCGGACCTTGGACAGAAGGATGGAGTCCGCGTAAACTCTGCGGGCAAGACTGTCGCTGCGTGCCTGCGCCATACGGATCTTGCGTTCCATTTCCCTCTTGTCGCGCAATGCTTTTTCGCGTTCCGCCCGGCGTTTGCCTGCAAAGAGGTCATAGGAAGAGGAGACACCGCCGAAGATCCGGTACGGCTCCAATGCACGGACCTGTGTCCAATTCCGGTCTGCTGACAGTGAGACGTCAACCCCAACGAACACGTTGAAATTATTGGGTGTCCTGTACATGAACGACGGCGTCAGCCACAGCGGATCGGTCTGGATTTGGATGTCGTGAAGTTTTGTCCGCGAGTTAAACTCAAGGCCGACGACGACCTTCGGACTCACCATCCCCTGAATTCCAACACCAAGAAGGAGGAGCTTTCTGGAGTCGGCCTGAAGCAACATCGTTGTCCCCTGGTTGAAGTGGAACTTGATTCCGAGCGAATCATTCCCGTACGTCAGGGTCTCCATGATTTTCACCAGGAGTTCGTACCTGATAGAAACATCAAAAAAGTCATATCCGTCAGGATCGAACTTGGTGGGTGAGGACTTATAGAAAGAAGTCCCGCCGATGGTGATTGGTTGATTATGGTACGCAGTCCCGCCGATGAGACCAAGCTGCATGCCAAGGCACAACGGCGATGCAGGAACCGGCAGCGACCCCTGGATACCGCCGCTTGTGCTTCCCTGGCCGGTGCGGCTGTTGTCGCCGGAGAAGAGACTGTAACCGGCGGCCGATCCGAAAATGTCAAGGTACGGGTTGATTCCGTAGGAAAAGGCGAGAATGCCGGTAGTGACGTCCGCATCCTTCTGTATCCACCCATAGTAGCGGTCCTGCCGGTACCAGGTTGCGGAAAGGCTGACCGTCAGCCTGCCGTCTCCCATGGATTCCGCTGAGGTGGTCTGGCTGAGGCCGCGCAAGGCCCACATGGTCGTTGCCGGCGACAGCGGGACCGTGTCGGACGCAGCAGTGTTTTTATGTGCGGTAATCGCGGGAGCCGCGGTTACCGCTGGTTTTGCGGTGGCTGCGGTGCTCCATGCATCCCCAGCGCTCCAGGCATTGACATGCAGGAGCACTGCCGCTGTCGCACACATTGCCGCCGAAATCGAGACGCCTTTCACCGGATTACGCATGATCATTCTCTCCTTTTTATTGTAGCATTGATAGTATAGCGTGTTCATCAATTGAACGATTTATAAAGCTCTTAATTATATTCTTTGAGTACCTCTTTGTTCAATACCTGCAATTCCACGCGGCGGTTCATTTTCCGTCCGTCGGCGGTGTTGTTGGGCGCCTTGGGCTGCGTTGAACCGTAGCCGCGGGCGCTGATACGGGTCAGAAGGTCGGGCGCCACTTGGATGAGATACCGTCTCACCTCTTCGGAGCGGGACTGGCTGAGTGTAATATTATTGTCGTACTTGCCGACGTTGTCCGTATGCCCGGCGACCTCGATCTGGAGTTTGGGATACTTGGTCAGCATCTTTCCGATGATGTTCAGGTACGGGAAGGAGTTGATGGAGATCTGGGCCTTGCCGGTTTCGAAGTACACGGCGTCGAGCAGGAGCATTCCGGTGGACAGCAGCTGCTTTTCGGCGTCCGAGCGTTTGGAGCGCTCTTCATCAAGTTTTCTCCTGGTGTCAGCGAGGGCGATTGAATCCTCGCGTGCTTTCTGCGCCATGGAGTCGGCCTTGCGCGCGTCCGCTTCGCGGGCCCTGGCAAGGGCAATGGAATCGGCCTGGGCTTTACGGGCAAGGTAGGCGCTGCGCGCCTGCGCGTCCCGTATCTTGCGTTCCATTTCCATCTTTTCGCGAAGCGCCTTTTCACGTTCCGCCCGCCGTGTGCCTGCAAGGAGGTCGAACGAAGAGGTCACGCCGATGAAAATCCGGTACGGCTCCAACGCGCGTGCCTGCGTCCATGTCCGCTCTTTTGACAGCGAAATGTCGGCTCCCAGCAGCACGTTGAAGGAATATGGGGTCCGGTAAAAAAACGACGGCGTCAGCCACAGGGGATCGGTCAGGACATTTAGGGTGTAACTGTCGGAACGCGAGTTCATGGCCAGGCCGAGGACGATCCTCGGACTTACCGATCCTTCTATTCCGCCGCCTAAAAGGAGAATTTTACGGCGCAGGTGCCTGAGCAGCATCGAAGTGCCCTGGTTAGCGAGGAGCTTGATTCCGAGCGAATCATTGCCGAATGTATATGTTTCAAGGATTTTTCCCATGAGCTCGGATTCGACGCGCGTTTCATAGTAGTCATAGCCGTCAAGAAAGTTGGGATTGATCTGATTGGTGGAGGTTTGGCCGATAATGGCCAGTTGTGCGCCGAGACGCAGGGGCAGAATTTCCGGTACGGGCAGGGCTCCCTGCATGCCGGCGGTGAGGCTTCCCATGCCGAAAACATTTGAATCGGAGAACACTCCGTAGCTGGCCAGAGAGGTGAAAATGTCCAGATACGGATTGATTCCATAGGAGACAGCGACAATACCCGTCATGATATCGGTGCCCAGCTTCTGAGGATAGGGGAAATCGCGTTCCTGCCGGTACCAGGTGCCGACCAAGCTGGCCGTCAGTCTTCCTGTGCCCATGGGTTCGGCGGAAGCAAGCTCAATCAGGCCCCGCGTGGCCCACGTGGTCGTAGAAGGTTGTAACATGGCTGCCGTATCTGATAGAGCAGCGTTTGCCGTGGTTCCCGCGGTACGCACAGCACCCGCACTGCCGGCGGTAGTTGCGGCGGCGCTCCATGCATCGGTATACAGGAAGAATGCCGCCATCGCAAGTGTTGCCACCGAAAACGAGACGCCTTTCACCGGGTTACGCATGAGTACTCTCTCCTTTTTGTTGTATCGTTAGTGCTATTTTTTTAAACTGATAATCGGTAGTGAAACCGGTCCTATTTATTTATATTCGATCAGGACATCTTTGTTCAGCACCTGCAATTCCACACGGCGGTTCATCTTCCGGCCTTCGGCGGTGCTATTCGGGGCCTTGGGCTGCGTGGAGCCGTACCCGCGGGCGCTGAGCTGGTCCAACAGTTCTGGCGCCACCTGGATCAGATATTTTTTCACTGCTTCGGCGCGCGACTGGCTGAGAAGGATGTTGCTTTCGGAACTCCCCAGGTTGTCCGTATGGCCGGTCACTTCGATCCGAAGCCTCGGGTATTTGGTCAGCATTTTTCCGATGATATTCAGGTACGGGAAAGAGTTGATGGAAATCCGCGACTTTCCGGATTCGAAGTAAACGGCATCCAGGATCAGCAGCCCCGTGGAGAGCAGCTGTTTTTCAGCGTCCGAGCGCTTTGACCGCTCCTCCTCGAGTTTCCTTGTGGTCTCGGCCAGAGCGATCGAATCTTCGCGGGCCTTCTGTGCCATCGAATCCGCTTTGATGGCGTCCAGTTCGTGGGCCTTTGCAAAAGCAAGTGAATCTTCATATGCCTTGCGGGAAAGGCGGGCGTTGCGCGCCTGCACTTCCCGTATCTTGCGCATCATCTCGTTCTTTTCCGCTGCTTCGCGTTCCGCTTTTTCAAAAGCCGCCCGGCGTTTGCCTGCCAGAAGGTCGGTTGAAAAGACAAAACCGCCGAATATCCGGTACGGCTCCAGCGCACGCACGGCCGTTGACATGGTGCGGTCTTTTGACATGGAAATATCGCTTCCGATGCTGATGTCGAAATAGTACGGGGTTCTCACCAGGATCGACGGGGTCAGCCATAGAGGGTCGGTCAGGACATTCAGCTTGCTGAGGGTCGTCCGCGAATTCGCTTCCAGGCCGAGCACGAGCAGGGGATGCACCGGCACCTGAATTCCGCCGGCAAGCAGGAGCAGCTTTTCGTGACCGGACTGGGCGGACATTACCAGGCCTTCGTTAAAATGAAATTTGATGCCAAGCGATTCGTTGCCCAGGACGAGCGATTCGATGATTTTTCCGATGAAGTCGTAACCCACGCGTGTCTCGAAATAGTTATAGCCGTCAGGGAAATTATCGTTGATCTGGTTGGAGGAGGTCCCGCCGATGACTGACAGCTCCGCGCCAAGGTACACCGGAGTTTTTTTTGGCAGCGGCAGTGAACCCTTGATACCGCCGACGGCGCTTCCAAGGCCGAAGGTATTATCCGTTGCAAGCAGGCCGTAACCGACGACCGATGCAAAGACGTCGATATACGGATTGACGCCGAAGGAGAAAGCGGCAATGCCGGTGGTAACGTCGCCGTTTATCGGCGGCACAATGCCGCTGAAAACCATTTTCTGCCGGTACCACGTTCCGGTTAAACCGAAAGTCAATCTGCCGTCGCCCATAGGTTCTGCGGAAACGGTCTGCGTCAGGCCCCGCGTGGCCCACATGGTCGTGGCAGGCATTGCCGCCATTGCAGCAACGGATCCCGCAGCAGTATCAGGCGCGGCGCTCCATGCGGCGGAGAGCAGCGTACATGCCAGTGCAGCACCCTCCGCCGCGGAAGAGAAAATGGCCCTTACAGGTGTACTCATGAGCGATCACTCCATCTCTACTGTATTTAACAAAACAGGAACGGTTCGGTCCCGCCTATTTGCCGGCCTTTGCCGCTTCTTCCAGGATCAACGGATTTTTAGGATCGATTGTCTTGGCTTTTCCCAGATGTTCCTGATAGCCGGCGTTGTTCTTCTGGGCCTTGGCGACAAGCGCCAGACCGAGTTCAGCCGGCGCATACCGCGGGTCGAGCTTGATCGCTTTTGCGAAAAACTGTTCGGCGCGGTCAGCCTGCCCCATGAGCAGATAGGTATCGCCGCGTTCATACAGCATCGGGAGATAATTGTCATTGATATATGAAATCTCCTTGTACGTTTCAATGGCCCCTTCATACTGTTTCTGGGCCTTCTGGATCGCACCGCGGAGCATCCTTCCCTCGATGTTCATCGGGTCGCTGGTCTTGATATCGGCGATGATTTTCATCGCTTCGTCGTAACGCTGTTTGGCGACCAGATCGCGGGCATACAGGATGCGGTATTTATTGTCCTTTGTAAGGTCGATCAGCTCCTTGATTTCGGTTTCCGCCTTCAGGTCCTGGCCGTTCTGCTTATCAAGCTCGTACAGCTTGTCCCGGATGATGATGTTGTTGTTGTCGATCGCCTTTGCCTTTGCCAGAATTTCCATGGCCTGTGCCGGCCGCTTGGTTTCGAGATACCCCTCAACGAGCAGGAGCATGGAAGACACATCGTTGGGCGACATGGTGAGTACCATCTCAAGATTGGTGATCGCCTGGGCTACCTGTTTTTTCTTAAGCAGGAGCACGCTTGCCCGTTTGTTGGCATCGAGGTTCTGGGGCTGGAGCATCAGAAGCTTCTGGAGCGCCTGCAGTTCTCCGTCGTCGTTGTGCAGCCTGCTGTAAACATGCGCCAGCGTTTCCCAGAGTACGGGAATCGTGTCGACGAGCGCCGCGGTGGCTTTGAGTGCAGCGGCCGCCCTCTCGAAAGCCGTGGAGTCGGAGGCAAGGAGCAGCCCGAGCCGCAGGAAATTCCGGTAGTCCTTCGGGAAGGCCGTTGTGGCGGCCGCGTATGCCTTGATTGCACCAGGCCGGTCGTTCGACTCGCGCAGAAAGCCGCAGAAATAGGAGGCTTCCTGGTCGTGGACGCCGGGCAGCCTGGTATACGCATCGAATGCTTCGAGCGCCTTTGCCTGGTCGCCGTTTTTCTGGTAGCACTCGGCGAGCGTTTTAAGCACATTGACCAGCGTTGCCGGCGCCGGTTTGGCGGCCCACGCCCTCGAAAGGATGTCTATCGTCTTTTTCGTCTCACCGGTCTGAAAATAGCAGCTTCCCAGCGCTACGAGGTAATCGATGTTCTGCTGGGCAGGATCCTTGACAAGTTCAAGGTATCCGATCGCTTCCTTGTAATTTTTCTTTTCGTACTCCTGGAGGCCGACGGTTTTCGCTACGGTCTGGTCCGACGGCGTTTCGGCAAGGTACTTCTTGAAGGACTCCATCGCATTGTCGGTCCTGCCCGCCTTGAACTGCAGTTCGCCGAGCGTTTTATACTCTTTTGAAGGTTTCGGGTTCATCAGGACGACCTGTTCGTAGCTGATGATCGCGTTTTTCACGTCGCCGGTTGCCGACTGGCATTCGCCGAGCGAGGTCACGGCCTCGATATCTTTCGGGTCAAGTTTGAGCACTTCCTGATACATCTTGATCGCCTCTCCGCACTGGCCTCTTTTACGGAAAATGTCGCCCAGGGCGGCATAGGCGGGCATGTCGGCCTCGCCGAATTTGATGGCGCTCTGTATCACCGTGATCGCCTCGGCCTCAAGCTTTTTCTGCAGGACAATGGCGATGAAGTTCTTGTAGAACCCCTTGATCTGCGGGTCGAGCTTGACAGCGTTCCGGTAGGAGGTGAGCGCACCGTCGAAGTCTTTCTGCTCGAACTGGAGATCGGCAAGGCTGCGGTAGGCCTTTGCGTTGGTGGGATCGACCGCGATGTATTTCCGCAGGTACTCTCCGGCTTCCTGTTTGTTGCCGTTGCGCGCGGAGATTTCGTACAGTTTATGGAACACTTCCCGGTCTTTCGGCGTGAGAACCGACAGCTCCTTGAGCAGGTTAAAGGCATTGGCGAAATCGTCCTTTTTTTCATAGTACAGGACGAGCCTGATGCGGGATTCGATGTTCTTATGGTCCTTCGCAATGACCTTCTTGTCGATTTCGGCGAGCTCATCTTTCTCTTTGTCAACAGGTTCGTTGGGGCCGATCGCGGTCCCTGCCGCGATGATGGCGACCCTGATCGCCGGGTCGTCGGGCTGCAGCACCTTTGCTTTCCGCAGGAGTGACATTGCCTCCTTGGGGCGTTTGGTTTCGAGGTAGCAGGTGGCAAGCAGACGGAGGAGATCATAGTCCTGCGTTCCGGCCGCTGCCGCGACTTCAAGGGGAGCGATCGCCTGCGCGAACTGTTTCCGGTTCGCCAGAATCGTTCCGCAGCGGCGGTTGGCTTCCACGTCCTGCGGTTCCAGCGCAACGAGTTTCGTCCACGCGGCAAGCTCTTTCGTTTCATTCTTCAGCCTGCCTTCAACCATTGCGAGGGTGCGCCACATGACGCGCACGGTGTCGGCGAGCACGGAGGCGGTCGTAAGCTCGGCCGCCGCTTTTTCGAGCATCGTGGAATCGGCGGCAAAGAGCAGGCCGAGGCGCAGGAAGTTGCGGTAATCCTTGGGATAGGCCGTCGTATTGGCGGTGTATCCCCTGATCGCGCCGGCACGGTCGCTTTTCTCTTTGAGGAACGCGCCGCGGTATGCCACGTCCGTATTTTTTACGCCCGGCAGCGCCGCGTACGCCTCGTACGCCTCGGCGGCCTTGGCCATGTTGTTATTGCGTTCGTAGCATTCGGCAAGCGGGTTCAGGATCTGGAGCAGGACCGGGGCCGGTTCCCTGGCCGCCCATACCTTCGCCAGGGCCTCTGCCGAGATATTGCAGTCGTTAAGCTGGTAGGCGGAAAGGCCGAGCGCTATCAGCAGGGGAACGTCGCGCAGAGCGGGTTCCTGCACCATGGTAAGGTATTTCACCGCTTCCGGATATTGTTTCATTTCGTACGAGTAAAGACCGACGGTCTTTGCCACCGGATAATCGGTCGTTACGGTTTCGAGATATTTTTTATACGAGGCGATGGCATTGTCGCGTTTGCCCATTTTCATGTGCAGTTCGCCGAGCGCCTTATACTCCAGCGAAGGCCGCGGGTTCATGAGCACGATCTGCTCATAGGAGATGACGGCGTTTTTAATGTCGCCGCTCTTGGCCTGACAGTCCGCGAGTGCGCCGAGTACCGTAAGGTTTTTAGGATCGGTCTTAAGCACTTCCTGGTACATTTTAGCGGCGTTCGGACACTGGTTGAGCTTCCGGTAGATATCGCCCAGCGCGGTATACAGGGGGATGTCGGCTTCGCCGGCGGCGATGGCCGCGTTGATGACGTTAATCGCTTCGTTGTCCATTTTTTTCTGGAGCAGGATCTCGGAATACTTCTTGAAATGCCCTTTGCCGCCCTGGGGGTCCTTGCGGAAGGCGTGGCGGTAGGACTCCAGCGCGCCCGTCTGGTCTTTTTTATCATACAGCAGGTCGCCGAGTTCCCAGTGGAGCCCGGAGTTGCTGCTGTCAAGCACCAGATAGTTCTTGAGGTACAGCGTTGCATCCTCGAGATTGCCGTGCGTCTTGGAGAGCAGGTAGAGGTTTTTAAACGGTTTCGAATCGGTCGGGGTGAGGATCGCCAGTTCCTTGTAAAGCCGCAGCGCCATGGCGGTGTCGCCCTTGACGAGCGAGTAGTCGGCGAACCTGAGGCGGGAGGGAATGTTGTTTTTGTCGAGCAAGACGATCATCGAATCGGCATGCGGGAGCCGTTCTTTCATTCCCGCCCGTTCGTAACATTCGGCGATCAGCTTCCACTGGTCCAGCGATGCTCCGCCCCTTTTCGCGATGAATTCGAGCTGCTCGACGGCGCCGGCCCAGTTTTTGTCCTGGAGATACAGTTTGACCAGAATCGGCCGGCATTCATAGACCGAACTGTCGAGAGAAACCGCAGACTCGGCGGCGTCCTTGGCCTTGTCCCACTGGTTGAGGTTGGCGGCGCACAGGGCCATTTTTTCCGCGGCAATGGCGGAATGGTTGAGCAGGAAGCCGCTCTGGAAAAACCGCAGGGCTTCGGTCCAGTTTTTTGTTTCGAAGTAATAGGTCCCCATCGCAAAGTGCACGCGCGGCTCGCTCGGATTGACCTTCTGCGCCTCTTTCAGGCAGGGCAGGACCTGGTCTTTCACGCCGGTTTTTTCATAGGCCTGCGCCATGCCGAGCCATATATCGATGGTACGGGAGGCGGGCGGCAGCTGTTTTTCAGCGAATTGGATGGCCTCCTGATATTTTCCGCTCTGGAGGAGGTTCGTGAACGTATCGTCCGCACGGATGAGATTAACGGCACACAGGATGATGCTGATCGCCATAAGATGGCGTACTGGGGAATGCATAACAAGATCCTTTCTAAAGTGACGTATCGAAAGAGAAAAAGGGTTTTATCGCTATTTTCAGCTGAACCCGCCGCAGGTGCCGGACGGAAAAAACAAGCCACTTCCGTCATGCCGGCACACGTGAGCGTTCAGGAACGAAATTTTGGTACCTATGGAATTTAATAAACTACGTTTTGAATATCAAGTTACTTATTATACAATAGTGTTTTCCGGTAGGGTAGCATTTTTTTTAAATAGCAGAACATTTCGGCCGCGGGAAAAACATTGCGCAGTTTTGCCGCAACGGTGTTTCTGCGAACCGCTTACGGTTGATCGGTGCAGACATTATTTTTATCCCGGTCTTGAGGCAAAACTGAATTATCAGAGGTGACCTTATGAAACCAACCCTTTGCATCCTCGCGGCAGGCATCGGTTCGAGGTTCGGTGGCTTCAAACAGATGGAGCCTGCCGGTCCGAACGGCGAACTGCTGCTCGATTATTCCATTTACGACGCCCGGAAAGCCGGCTTCGGCAGGATCGTGTTCGTTATCTCGAAAAAGATCGGGACGGATTTCAAGGGATATATGGATGCGCATTACGGCAGCAGGGCGGATTTCGTGTATGTTTACCAGGAGCTCGAAAATATTCCCGAAGCATTCAGCGTGCCGGCAGGCCGGACCAAACCATGGGGAACGGGCCATGCCGTGCTTTCGTGCAGGGAGGCGATTGCCGGCGTGCCGTTCGCCGTGATCAACGCCGACGACTACTACGGCGCGCGCACGTTTTCGGTGCTCTGCGAGGCGCTCGGCGGCATGGTGTCCGACTCGACCAGGTTCGTCATGGTCGGCTTTGAACTGGAAAAGACACTGTCCGAGCACGGTGCGGTCGCGCGGGGCGTCTGTTCGGTGGAAAACGAGTACGTCACGTCAATTGTCGAGCGGGAAAAAATCGGGAAAACGGGAAACGCCGTGTACTATGAAACCCCGTCCGGCGAAAAGGTCGCCCTTGACCCGCATACGACGGTGTCCATGAACTGCTGGGGTTTTGCGCCCGCAACGGTGTATCCGATGCTCGAAAAGGATTTTGAAGCGTTTCTTCGCGCGCACGGCAACGAATTGAAAGCGGAGTTCTATCTGCCCTCGGCGATCAACAACGGCCTTGCCCGCAAAGCGATTGCCGTCAGAATGCTTTACACGAGAGAACAGTGGTTCGGCATGACCTACCCGCAGGATATCGCGAGCGTCAAGGGATACCTTGCAAAGAAGGTCGGCGAAGGGGCGTATCCCGCACGGCTGTTCTGAAGAAATCCGTTCGGGAACAGACATTCCTTGCTGTAAGGGAACGGAACGGGTCAGAGGGCAATTTTTTTTGTGTGGAAATAGCCGCCCAGCATCGCTGCCGGTATGGAGAGAATGAGCGATGCGATTGTTACCGGAACAGGGGAATGAGAATAAAACGGCAGTGCGGTCAGAACCGCCATGCTTCCGACTGCCGCCGGATTTATAAGGCTGTCCTGTTTTGCCACCCTCGCCGCCGTATAACCGCCAAGACACGTGAACCCGAGTCCGAACACCAGCGAGAACAGTGTCCCCGGAAGCGTGGCCGACCACTTCATCAGGCATTCGGTGGCCTGTTCGACACGGGCGCCCCGCATCGTTTCCAGGCTTACGGCGATTGTTCCGAACAGCAGGCCGAACGCCATGGTCCCCGCCCAATCGACCGCGCACCCTAAAAGGATCGCTTTAATGTTGATTTTTCCCATGTTTTCTTGATATCCTTTTTTATAAAAATACATTGCCCGATGGGCCGGGAAAAATCTAAAAAACTTTCAGCCGCCCTTTTTTGTTTGCCCGCACTGCCATTGCATTATCAGCCAATTAGTATATTTTTATTTCTTTATGGGTTAAATTCCCCGCTGCTTGCAGCGGTTTTAACTCACCTCTCCCTTCGGGTTTCCCCTCTCTTGCAAGAGAGGGGATCAATGGGGTGAGTTATATATTCAGATACCCCATGCAGCTTGCTGGGGTGGTTTATTTTTAACTTTCGGTCAGATACTTTTTCATGCGAGGGAACTACCAATGAAAGCAATCATTCTTGCGGCCGGGTACGGCAACAGGATGCGGCCGCTCACCGATAACCTTCATAAGACCATGGTCACGGTCGCGGGCAAGACCATCATCGGCAGGATCATCGACGGGCTTCTGGAAAACAATATTTCCGACATCGTGGTGGTCACCGGCTACCGCGCCGAGGAGCTGAAGAACTATCTCACGACGACATTTAAAAAGGTCAAATTCACCTTCGTGCACAACGAAAAATACCGGGAGACGAACAACATCTTCTCCATGGCGCTCGCCTTCGAGGCCGTCGCCATCGACACCGACATCATCCTGATCGAGTCGGACCTCATCTATCATCCCGAGATCATCAAGCGGCTTATCGCATCGCCCTACGGCAACGTGGCGCTCGTCGACAAATACCGGCACGGCATGGACGGCACCGTGGTGACCGTGCAGGAGCAGCGCATCACCAACGTGATCCCGTCGCACCTGCAGCCGGAAAATTTCGACTTCTCCGACAAATACAAGACCCTGAATATCTACAAATTCTCGAAGGAGCTCTGCGAGACCTCGTTTAAAAAACTTTTAGTGTACTATGCCAATACGATCGACCGTAACTGCTACTACGAGCTGATCCTCGGTATTCTTATATATATGCAGAAAGAAACCATCCATGCCGAGATCGTTGAAGGAGAATCGTGGTCCGAAGTCGACGACCCGAACGATCTGCAGGTGGCGGAGTTTGCGTTCCATAAGAACCGGAAAGAGATCCTGGAATACAATTTCGGCGGCTACTGGAACTACGACGTGCTCGATTTCTGCTTCATCCGCAACATGTATTTCCCGAACCACGCCATGGTTTCCGAGCTGCGCAACAGCCTGCCCGACCTGATCCACAACTACGGGTCGCGCCAGGCAGTGCTCGACCGGAAGATGTCGTGGTTTCTCCTGTGCAAAGAGGCCAACGTGCTGGCGCTGAACGGCGCGTCGCAGATCTACCCCATGCTCGCCGGCCGGTTCGGCGCGAAGAAAGCGTTTATCCCGCGGCCGTCGTTCGGCGAGTACCAGCGGATCTTTACGAACTGCACGACTTACGACGATAAGGTAGGTTTCGATTTGAACGGGATCGAGCGCGGGTCAAAAGACGCCGAAATCGTCGTTTTTGTAAATCCGAACAACCCGACCGGATCGCTGATCCAGCCGGACTGGATCTATTCATTCGCCGAAAAACATACGGACAAGACCGTCATCGCCGACGAGTCGTTCATCGAATTCGCCGACGTACCGTCCGTGCTCTCACTGATCGAAAAGAAACCCCTGAACAACATTCTCATCATAAAGAGCCTGAGCAAGTCGCTCGGCGTTCCCGGCATCAGGCTGGGCTACGCCTATTCGTGCAATGCGGAACTGATGAAGTATCTGCGCACGCAGGTGCCGATCTGGAACATGAATTCCATTGCCGAGCACTACCTCGAAATAATCCTCAAACACCGCAACGCGCTCAAAAAGTCCTTTGACCAGACGGCGAAGGACCGCGCCTCATTTTACTGGAGATTGACCAACGGGTGTCCGGTGGTGGAGCGCGTTTATCCGAGCGCGGGCAATTTCCTGCTTGTCGAGCTTAAGGCGAAGGCACTTTCAGCCGCACAGCTCACCGACCAGCTCCTCGAAAAACATTCCATCTATGTCAAGGACGTGACCGACAAATTGTCGAACGGTAAAAGCTATGTCCGCCTCGCGGTGCGTCTGCCTGAGGAGAACGAGCGGCTGGTTGCGGCGCTGCGGGATAGTATCAACAAATAGTAAAAGATTTTCTTTGGCTAAAGGCATTCGATAGGGTAGGGGGTGGGCGCCACATGTGCGTGCTTCAGCTTCTGCGTACCCCCACCCGCAAATTTCTGGCGTGTTGAAACAAAAAACAAATTGATCGTAATTACCAATTGAAACCGTCACTTTTATTCACATCGAGGAGGAGCAACGATGAACCGCATCTTTAATTTCAAACTAGGTTGTTCCCGCGCGATTATTGCAGGATTATGTTCGGTTGTTTTTGCTGCAACAATTTCCGCACAAGTTACGAGCGTACAGTTGCCGAAGCTGGACAGCTCCGCCAGTTTTCAAATACTAAACAGTGGTGGCGTTATTCTTTTTCGACAAAACTGTGATGGTGGGTTTTATGCAGGAGAAACCGGGAGTAAGGGCGTGATACCGATAAACGGCGCAGGCAGGCGTTTAATGTGGTATCCTGCGAAAGCAGCATTCCGGGCAGGGTATGTAGACGGTACACAATGGGATTCTGCAAGTATCGGGACATATTCAACGGCGATGGGATATGGCACCGTAGCAAGCAACGATGTATCCAAAGCAATGGGATTTTGCGACACGGCGAGTGGTCTTTTTTCCACCGCGATGGGGGATTTAACCTCTGCAAGCGGGTTAAGTTCCACAGCGATGGGAACTTTTACCACAGCAAGCGGGGATTATTCCACGGCGATGGGCTATAACACCAAGGCAACCGGAAATTATTCCACGGCAATGGGTAATCATGTCTCAACAAACGGCATGACCGGATCGTTTATAATCGGTGACCTTTCACCGTATAATACGAATTCTACTCTTTCTTATCAAATGACCATGCGCTTTGCAGGCGGGTATTGGTTGTACACTGACGCCCTCAGTATTAATGGCGTCTCACTTACTGGAGGAGGTGCTAGCTGGTCATCCATCTCCGACTCCACAAAAAAGACTAACTTCCAGAAAGCCGACGGCAATTATTTCCTGAAAAGCCTTGCTCAGTTAAAGCTCGGAAGCTGGAACTACAAAGCGCAGGACGCGAAAAATTACCGCCACTACGGTCCAATGGCCCAGGAGATTTTCCACTACTTCGGCCACGATGGAAAGGGCACGATCGGCTGCGACACTTTGCTTGCCTCGGCGGACATGGACGGCATCATGATGATCTGCCTGCAGGCGCTGGAGAAGAGGACAACAGCTTTAAATAGTGCTTTAGAGGAATTGAAAACGGAAAAAGAAAAAGTTGCTTCAATTGAAAAACAGAATATCGAGCGCGATAAAACAATTGCGACGCTTACCGAGAAAATCGAAAAGCTCAGCCAGTTAGTATATTCATCGTCAACGAAAAACAGAGAACAACTTACCATCAACACATCAAAGGAGGAGTTACGATGAACCGCATCTTTACTTTCAAGCAAAGCCGTTCCCGCGCGATTCTGGCGGGAGTATGTTCTATCGTTTTTGCAGCATCGATATCAGCGCAGGTCACAAGCGTCAAGCTGCCCGCGGCGGACAGTTCAGCCAGCTTTCAGGTGCAGAATAGCGGCAGCGCCACGCTTTTGCGGCTTAATGGTGATGCGGGGTTTTATTATGGCGGAGTTTTTGGAACAGGGGTTATACCTGCGCAAGGTGCAGGTACCCGTTTAATGTGGTACCCGGCAAAAGGGGCATTTCGGGCAGGATTTGTTTCCAGTGCAGAATGGGATTCTGCATATGTCGGCATTAATTCAACAGCGTTTGGATATGGCACCCTGGCAGCAGGTACGTTTTCCACAGCGATGGGGCATAACACCATAGCAAGCGTGGGTGCTTCCACAGCAATGGGAGACGGGGCCAGGGCAAGCGGATCATATTCCACCGCGATGGGGTATAGCACCACGGCAAGCGGATCATCTTCCACCGCGATGGGGAATACCACCACGGCAAGCGGATCATATTCCACCGCGATGGGGTATTGGAGCGTGGCAAGCGCACCATCTTCCACCGCGATGGGAAGTTACACCAAGGCAAGCGGTACGTATTCCACAGCGATGGGAGATTACACCACGGCAAGCGGTACGTATTCCTCAGCGATGGGATGTTACGACACGGCAAGCGGTTTTGCTTCCACAGCGATGGGCAGTTATGTTTCGACAAATGGTCATCAGGGCTCGTTTATTATAGGTGACTATTTTCCGCAGACACCGACCAGTTCTACGGCCGATAATCAAATGACCATGCGTTTTGCGGGCGGCTATAATTTATTCGCCGACGGCGCGGCGACTATCGGTGTTTCTCTATCGGCCGGGGGCAACAGTTGGTCTGCGATCTCCGACTCCACAAAAAAGACCAATTTCCAAAAGGCAGACGGCGACTATTTCCTGTCAAGCCTTTCCAAACTCAGGCTCGGCAGCTGGAACTACAAAGCGCAGGACGCGAAAAACTATCGTCACTACGGCCCAATGGCCCAGGAGATTTTCCACTACTTCGGCCACGACGGCAAGGGCATTATCGGCTGCGATACACTTTTAGCCTCGGCGGACATGGACGGCATCATGATGATCTGCCTGCAGGCGCTGGAGAAGAGGACGAGCGAACTGCAGAAGGCGAATGACAAAATTTCGGCGCTCCAATCGTCGGTTGACGAAATGAGATCTGAAATGATAAGCATGAAAAGCGAGTTGCAGTCTCTTGCCGCGGCCAGAACGGGCAAATCGCAGGAAAAAATCGCACTTAACACGATCAGCAAAGGACAGTGACCATGAAAACCAGAAACAGATTTTTATTGCTGCTCATGGTGTTTGCCGCGGGTCTCTCGGCCCAAGGCCTGACCATCGGCAGCGGAAGCGTGTTTTCGCTCGGCGGCGCGACGCTGTCGCTGCCGAACAACTATACCGATTCCGGCGCGTTTGTCGCGGGCGCCGGCACTGTGGCGTTTAACGGCGCTGCTGGTAACCAGACTATATCGAGCGTTGCCATCGACACCTTCCAGAACCTGACGGTCAACAAGGCCGCCGGTAATGTGGTGCTGAACAAGAACATTGCCATGAGAGGCAACCTTACCGTCATGGTGGGCCACATAGACATGAACAACGACACGATAAAAATGGGGACAACCGCGCTCCTCAGCGAAACGCCGGGCAACACGGTCAAGGGCAGGGGAGAGATCACTGGTCCGCTGACGATCGGCGCACCGTCGGCGCTCAATCCGTTCGGGCTTGGCGCAACGTTGACTAGTGCAGTGACCCTCGGTCCTTCGGTGATAAGCCGCGGACACGTTATGCAGACCGTCGGCACTGACTCCAGCATCCTGCGCTATTTTGATATTACGCCGACCACTAATACTGGTTTGAGCGCTACCCTTGTTTTTCACTACGATACGAGCGAGTTGAATGGCCATGCTGAAACAGGCAGCTGCCTGTACCGTTCCATTGACACCGGAAAAACCTGGACGAACATGGGCGGGACAATCGACTCGGTGGCGCACACCGTGACGCTCTCCGGCATAAGCGCATTTTCGCGCTGGACCGTGGTGCCGGGCGGTATCAGCACTGCGGTGAAAGGGCCGAAACCAACGGCGGCGAAAACGGGCGTACCGAGAGTGCTCGCTTTCGATCAGAATTATCCCAATCCTTTCAGCCGTACGACGACGATTAAATTTACGCTGAAAGACGACGGCCGGGTGACGCTGAAAGTGTACGATATGGTCGGCCGCGAAGTGGCGACGCTCGTGAACGGCGAGTTGCAGGCAGGTGTGGTACACAGCGCAGCGTTTGACGCTTCGGCGCTTGCGTCAGGAACGTACGTCTGCCGGCTGAATGCGGGGAGCAGGTCGGTGATGAGGAAAATCAAGCTTGTAAAGTAAGGCTGGAACTATAAAACTCTGTGATAATCGCTTGCCTCGATACGCCTGCTTAAGGCAGGCTACTCGGCAAGCGGTTTTATTTCCGCTCGTCGAGTAGCTCTCAGGGCATATCGAGACGGGCGGATGAGAGACTTCACCGGGGCTTGATCGTTTCCGTGTCCGCTTGTCCGGTCAGGGTGTCGGTGCCGATCACGGTGACCGAGAGCACCTTGGGCAGGAGCTTCTGTTTTTCACACGTGACCACGCTGATTTTATGCAGGTAGGCGGGCTGGCCGTTAATGGCGGTTTCGGCGCATGCGGCGCCGTTGTTAAGGAACACCCTGATCGGCCGCTTGGGACAGCACACGAGCTTCATGATGCATGACTGCGGGCTCCGCGAACGGCCGACCACCGAAAACCCGAAGGCCATCTGTTTTTCGAGAAGGTTCAGTTCCTCGCAGGTTTTTCCCGTGGAGTCTTTTTCCCAGTTGACCCAGAACGCATGGACCGGCTTGTGCACGTCTAAAACGCCCTCGCCGGTGAGTCGCGCCTCATAGTGCACTTTGTTGGCGTTTTTACTGCGCTCGATGACGAACAGCGGCTGTGTGGTGCACGGCGCCGGGGCGCCGGCAGCGAGAAAAAAAAGCGATAGAACGGCGAGCAGGGTAAGAGACTGAAACTTTTTGTCAATGGCCATCTGCGGGGTGCTTCTTCCAGTATTTTCGCAGATCGCCCGACACGATTTTCCACACGATGCCGGGCAGGTGCCGGTTCATGAGGTACGTAAACCTGTTCATGCCGCCGGGAACGATCGTAAATTTACGTCCGGCAATGCCCTTGAGCAGCGCGGCGGCGATTGTCCGGGGCGGCATCACCTTGATGGTGCCCGACAGGGCCTTTGTTTCCGGGGGCTTGATTTTGTTCTCCTCGTGCCACTGCGGCGTGTCCGTGTCCGGCGGATAAATGACCGAAATGCCGATGTTGTACGGGAGAAGGTCCTGGCGAAGGCATTCGGACAGACCGACCACCGCGAATTTCGCCGCGGCATAGGCCGCGTAACCGAACACGCCCATGTATCCCACGACGGACGAGACATTGGCGATATGGCCGTGTTTCTGCTGCATGAAGAAGGGGAGAAACGCACGCACGGCATTGACCGTGCCCATATAGTCGACGCTGATCATGGAGTCCCAGACTGCATCCGGGATTTTTTCGATATAGCCGGGATGGGTGATGCCCGCGCAGTTGATCAGAATATCGATGCCGCCCAGATCCTTTACAATGGACGGCGCTGCGGCGATGAGCTGCCGGCGGTCGGACACGTCGCAGGAGACTGCAATGATTTTTTGAGCGGATCCAGCCTTCGGTAGAACCGGTGACCGGATTTCCTGCAGCGCGCGCTCAAGTTTTTGTTTGTCGCGGCCGATGATGCAGCAGTGCGCGCCCCATTGGGAGAGCAGCAGGCCTACGGCTTTGCCGATGCCGCTTGAACCGCCGGTAATGACCGCTCTTTTGTCCTTATACCATTCCATGGTTTTTTTGCCCTACTTTCTCAGCGGACGGTGGTGTTCATGATGGTGTTCGCCGGCGTTCGCAAGAACGCCCAGCTTGCGGCCGACCTGCTGAAACATATCTAGAGCCCGGTCGATCTGCTTGAACGTATGGGTCGCCATGAGGCTGACGCGCAGCAGCGAATGGCCCGGTTCCACTGCCGGTCTGACCACCGGGCTGACGAAAACGCCGTTTTCCTGAAGCAGTTTGCACATTTTAAAGCAGATAAGGTCATCGCCGATGAGCACGGGCAGGATCGGCGTTTCGGTCGGTCCGACGTTGAACCCGCCGGAGATAAGCCCCTCTTTCATGCGGCGCGTGTTGTCCCAGAGCTGCCTGATGCGTTCCGGTTCAGATTTCATTATGTCAAGTGCTGCCATGACGGCGCCCACATTCGCCGGCGCGATGCTGGCGCTGAAAATGAGCGCGCGGGCATTGTGCTTGAGGTAGTCCATCATTTCGGCGTCGCCGGCAAGGAACCCGCCGACGGTCGCGAGCGATTTGCTGAACGTGCCCATGATGAGGTCGACTTTGTCCGTGAGGCCGAAATGGCTGCACGTCCCGCGTCCCTGGTTACCCAGCACGCCGATGCCGTGGGCCTCGTCGACCATGAGCGCGGCCCCGTACTCTTCGGCAAGTTCCACGATGCCCGGCAGCGGCGCGATGTCGCCGTGCATGCTGAAGACGCCGTCCACGACGATAAGTTTGTTTTTTTCCGGCCCGAGCGCCGACAGGTGCTGTCTGAGACTGCCGAGGTCGTTATGCTGGAACCGGGACACGCGGCCCATGCCGAGCCTCGCCCCGTCGAGTATGCTCGCATGGTCGAATTTATCCAGCAGGACATGGTCGTTCCGGCCCGACACGAGTGCGGAAATACCACCCAGGTTCGCCTGCATGCCGGTGGCAAAAAGGAGGGATCCCTCCTTGCCCATGAACTCCGCTATTTTTTCTTCGCATTCTATGTGAATATCAAGGGTGCCGTTCAGGAAACGGGACCCGCCGCAACCGGTGCCGTACTTCTGTATCGCCTTGATGGCCGCTTCTTTGACCTTGGGGTGGCATGTCAGGCCGAGGTAACTGTTGGAACCGAACATGAGGACTTTTTTCCCGTCAAGGAGCACTTCCGTGTTCTGGTCGGACTGGATGGGCCGGAAATAGGGATAAAGACCCATGGCCCTGACGGCTTCCGCATCCTTGTATTCAACGACCTTTTTAAGCAGCGGGGGACAGGTTTTTTCCATTTTCATGTACGGCTTGCTCCTTATTCTATGAATAAATGGACGGTAGAGCAAACTATTAAAATAGTAAAAATACTAATAGAAGAGCAAAACTTATCGGTTGGTCCTGTTTTTTTTGCGGTATATTTCAAACAGATGGAACCCGAGGCGCACCTGAAGCGATGTCGCTTCGCGTTCGGCCTCCTTGCGGGACACGAGAACGGCGGAAATGTGTTCCTCTTCGGCCGGATTGCCTCCGGGCCTCCCTGCCGCGAGTGAACGCCATGCGGCATCGTCCACCTCCCTGATACAGCCGAAGTAGTAAATTCCTTCATCGGACGCGCCGACCGAACTGAAGAGCTTTGTATCGCACAGCGGGAACAGGTCTCCTGCGGCCGCTTTGATGCCGGTCTCTTCAGCGAGCTCCCGTGCGGCGACGCCGGCCGGGTCGTCCACCTCGGTATCGAGCATGCCGGCCGGGAATTCGAGGCTTGCACTGCCGTTGCCGACCCGGCGCTGGCGGACCATGAGGAAGCGCTCTTCGCCGGTGGCGCGGTTCCGCACAAGGGTCACGATAAGACAGGCGTCGCCGCGGATGAAAACGATGTGCGGAAGCGCATGTCCCTCGGGCGAACGGATGTCGGTGTCGAGGAGCGCGAACAGCAGGTCGCCGTTTTTTTTATGCACCACGGAGAGCGGCGCGATTTTTTTTATCGTGCAGCCGGCAGTTTCGACGAGCTTCATCCACGATCTGATCTTGGGTTCGTTTTTCAAGGATGGGTTCATGGAGATGATTCGGATTTTTTTGTTGTCGGGACGTTTTTCGCTTGTCATTAAGATACGTTCCGGATTATGACCGGGGCTACATTTTTCACGCGGGAAAAGCCGTCAGGTATGCCACCTGATGCCGCATTCCGGCCACTGCCGCACATCTGCACCGAAGGACCGCGGCTTCTGAAGGAGATTTTCCGCGACCGTCACCGGAATGTATTTTTACGCTTCTTTATTTACGGCGGGTCGATCCGGAAAATCACATGTTTTTTTATCACCATACCACCATTAAACCAACGGGAGCAGCATCATGAGTAAAATCACGATGTTCAGTCTTGCAGCAGGGGTCATCGGCGTTCTTTATTCGCTCGTTACTGCGGCGTGGATCATGAAGCAGAACGGCGGGACCGACAAGATGCGTCAGATTTCGGACGCGGTCAAAGAGGGCGCGGTTGCGTTTTTGAGTCGCGAATACAGGACCGTAGCGATTGTTGCAATTGTCATGTTTGCCATTATCTACGCGGTCCTCGGGATGTGGACGGCAATCGGTTTCCTTATCGGCACCATCGGCAGCGCGCTTGCCGGCTACATCGGCATGATGGTGACCGTGCGCTCGAACGTGCGGACCGCCGAAGCGGCAAAGAGCGGCCTGCAGAAGGCGCTCTCCCTGGCGTTCAAGGGCGGATCGGTCACCGGCCTCATGGTGGTCGGTCTCGGGCTCCTCGGCCTTACGGGATTTTTCACTGTTGTCAAGGCAGCGGCGCCCGCGAGCGCCTTTCACGCGCTCGTGGGGCTCGGGTTCGGCTGCTCGCTCATGAGCGTGTTCGCCCGTATCGCGGGCGGCATTTACACCAAGGCAGCGGACGTTGGCGCCGACCTGGTGGGAAAAGTCGAAGCCGGCATTCCTGAAGACGATCCCCGCAACCCCGCGGTCATCGCGGACAACGTGGGCGACAATGTCGGCGACTGCGCCGGCATGGCCGCAGACCTCTACGAAACCTACACGGTCACGATCGTTGCCGCCATGCTTCTCGCGAAGACCGCGTTCGGCGCGGCAAGCCACTGGGTCGAGTTCCCGCTCCTGATCGGCGGCATTTCGATCATCGCGTCGGTCATCGGGACCTTTTTTGTCAAGATGGGCAGAAAGCAGTACATCATGGGCGCCCTGTACAAAGGGCTCGCCGTTTCCGGCATTCTGGCCGCAATCGCGTTTTATTTCGCGGCAAAGGTCTTCCTCGGCAGGTTGCCCGGCAACGAAGCGATCTTCTCGCCCGGGAGCGTGTTCGGCATGGCGATCATCGGGCTTGCGCTGACCGGCCTGATCGTGATGATCACCGAATATTTCACCTCCACCAGTTTCAATCCCGTCAAGCACATCGCCGCGGCCTCGCAGACCGGCCACGCGACCAACATCATCGCCGGTCTCGCGGTCAGCATGAAGTCGACCGCGCTGCCGGTCCTGACCATCTGCGCGGCAATCGGAGGCGCTTATTTCCTCGGCATCCAGAGCGCCGTCGCGCATAATTTTTCCAATCCCGTCATCGCCGGTCTCTTCGCCATCGCGCTTTCCGCAGTGGCAATGCTTTCCATGACCGGGATCGTTGTCGCGATCGACAGCTACGGCCCGATCACCGACAATGCCGGCGGTATCGCCGAAATGGCCGGGCTTGATGAAAAAGTCCGCGCCATCACCGACCCGCTCGACGCGGTGGGCAACACCACCAAAGCGGTCACCAAGGGCTATGCGATCGGCTCGGCCGCCCTTGCGGCCCTCGTGCTTTTCGCCGAGTTTTCGCGTTCGTTCGGCGCCACGGTCACCTTCGACCTCTCCAACCCGAAAGTGCTGATCGGCCTCTTCATCGGCGGTTTACTGCCGTTTTACTTCGGCTCGCTTCTCATGGAAGCGGTCGGGACCGCGGCCGGCGGCGTGGTCGACGAGGTGCGCAGGCAGTTCAAGGCGTTCCCCGGCATCATGAACGGTACGGAAAAACCGCAGTACGGCACCTGCGTCGACATCGTGACAAAAGGCGCGATCAAGCAGATGATGCTTCCCGCGCTTATCCCGGTGCTGACCCCGATCATCGTCGGGTTTCTGCTCGGTAAAGAGGCCCTGGGCGGCGTGCTCATCGGCGCCATCATCACCGGCCTGTTCCAGGCGATCGCCATGACGAGCGGCGGCGGCGCGTGGGACAATGCCAAGAAGTACATCGAAAACGGCGCTTACGGAGGCAAAGGTTCCCCGGCGCACAAGGCGGCCGTCACCGGCGACACGGTGGGCGATCCCTACAAGGACACTGCCGGACCCGCGATCAACCCGATGATCAAGGTGGTGAACATCGTGGCGCTCCTGATCGCCCCGCTGATCGCCAAGGCGCTGTTCTAGGCGATCACCCGGTCGTTGACCGCCGATGGATGGGAGCGATGGCAATGAAAAAACGCAGGACCGTAATACCGCTGATGGCCGCGGCAGCGTTGCTGACAGTGTCTACCCGGGGATCACGGGCGGCGACGTTCCTTGACACACTGAACAAAGGCAGGGAGGTGTCGATCACTGCCGCGGATATCGGGGCCCAGTCCGCTCCTGTTCCTGCTCCGGCTCCGGCGATTGTGCCGGTCCCGGCGCCCGCTGCTGCGCCGGATACCTTCGCCGGACGGCCGTCCGGCGAGCCTAAACGTGAAGCGGGCGTGGTGCCCTCGCGCTTCAGGGTCCAGATCCTTGCTTCCACGCAGGAGCAGCAGGTCAGGGAGGAAAAAAACAACGTTGCCGCAAAAATCAAGCTTGCAGATATCGACCTTCCCGTAACGGTCGTTTTTGAGGCCCCGTATTACAAACTCTTAGCCGGCGATTTCGCACAGCGCAGCGAGGCGGAGAACTGCTGCGCCCAGCTCAAGAAGATCGGGTACAACGACGCCTGGATCGTCCGTACCGCGTCGCCGCAGCGATGACGGTAGTAACTCACCGCTTCCTTCGGGTTTCCCCTCTCTTGAAAGAGAGGGGATCAAAGGGGTGAGTTGTATTGTTGGATAAACGGAAGCTCTGCTTCGGGTAGTTCGTTCCGGAGAATACCGCCATGAAAGGGTTGTGCTATACTATGATTGCACGGGGCCCGGTTTTATTGGCTTCACTTTTACTCATCGCCGGGTGCGCATCCACGGCGAACCGGGTGATGCCCGGCTACGGACGCATGAACGTCTCGACGTCACGGCTCGGCGTGATCCTGATAAAAAAAAATATCCAGGTCCTGAATGCGGACGACGCCGCGCGCGATCTGGGAAAGGGCGGACCTGAAACGGCGTTCTACGATTTTTTCGGCGCCGAGTTCCCTGAGGCGATGAAGCGGTCTTCCAAGTTCCAGACGGTGTCGTTCGCAGCGTACGCCGACGACGAACTGCTGCAGTCGCAGGAACACGACGCCGTACCGTTTGACAATGGCGGCCTGCGGTCGGCGATCCCTTCGCGCCGTGGATTCATCAGCGACAGCCTGCCGTACCTCTGCATCATCGATTACCTGAGCATCGGCCACGAACGGAACATGAACACGCCGGTGGGCGGCGGCAGTGACGGGAATTTTACCGGTTTTTTCAGCGGCGCCGAGAGCCTGACCGCGACCGCGAACTTCGTCATGTGGGACAACAGGAAGGGCACCGTGGCCGCTTACGGGACCATCGGCGAGCGGATGCGGATATTCGATGCGATGACGAAAGCGGTATGGGTCGATCTGCTGAAGAAAATGGCGCGTGCGGTCGCGGACGGAATGCCCTATGCCAGGTGACCGCTGCCCATGAAATTTCCTCATTTTGTCTTTTTTCTCGCCGTCATACTCCTGATATATGCATCAGTCAATTTGTATCTCCTCCGGCGGACCGGCCAGGCGCTCGAGGGCCTTTCCGCCGTACGGGCCCCTGTTCTGTGGACGCTTTTTTTTCTGGTACTCGCCTTTCCGGCGGGCCGGCTGGCGGAATATTTTTTTCACAACGGCATTTCCGGCGCCCTCGTCGTCACAGGCTCGCTGTATCTCGGCGTCATGTTTTACGCAGTTCTGCTGGCAGCGTTCGTCGATCTGCTGCGTCTGGGGAACCATTTCTTCCGGTATTTTCCCGCAAGCGTGGCCGCCCACCCGTCGGCCGCGGCGCACTGGACATGGGCAATCGCTTCCTTCTGTGTGCTTGTAATAACGGCAATCGGGCACTATAACGCCGTCCACCCGCATTATAAAAACTATGACCTGACCATTGCAAAAAAAGCCAATGGCCTGAAAGAATTGAATATCGTGGCTGTGTCGGACATGCACCTCGGGACCGTGGTCGGGACGGCCCAGCTCAACCGGATCATCGGCCTTGTGCGCGGCGCAAAGCCCGACCTGGTGCTTTTTGTCGGTGACATATTCGACATAGACGTCTCGGAGTCCGTGGAGCGGAACACGGCCGCGGTGCTGAAAAACCTGCAGGCGACATATGGCGTGTTTGCGGTCACCGGGAACCACGAGTATTATGCCGGCGTGGATAAAGCGGTCTCCTATCTTGAACGGGCAGGTGTCACGGTACTGCAGGACAGCGCAGTCAGGGTCGCCGGTGCGTTCTATCTGATCGGAAGGAAAGACCTGGCGGCCGAGCGCATGGGAAAGGGACGCGCAACGCTTGACCAACTCCTTGTCAATGTCGACCGCGGTCTGCCGCTCATATTGATGGACCACCAGCCGTTTCATCTCGAAGCCGCGCAGCGGTGCGGCATCGACCTGCAGCTTTCCGGCCATACCCATTATGCCCAGCTTTTTCCGCTGAACCTTTTTTACGGCAGGATCTATGAGCTTCCGTGGGGAATTCTGCGGAAAGGGAACTCCACGATCATCGTGTCGTGCGGTGCCGGGACCTGGGGCCCGCCGGTTCGGACCAGCGCGGTCCCGGAAGTGGTGCGGATCAGGGTGACCTTCGGTAATCCCCGGGGTAATCCACGGGGGTAGCGTTATTCTCCGGGTGCAGCCGGGGAGGCCGGAGAATCCCCCGAATGGGGGGTTTTTATTTCCGCGCGGCGGTCTCCGGTGAAACCTTTGTCATACTGTTTTTTCAGGCATTCCGGACAGAGGCCGTGGGTGAATTCCGCTTCAGAGTGGCTCTCCACGTATTTTTCCAGATTGTTCCAGTAACCGCCGCTGTCGCGTATTTTTTTGCATTTCGCGCAGATCGGCAGGAACCCTTTCAGCGTTTTGATCTCCTCCATGGCCTTCCGTATGTTTTCACTGTCCTGCATGTGCTCATTGATGACGATGCGCACCACGAACACCACGACCAGCAGGCAGAGGAAAATGGCGGTCGTCATGTCTCCCAGCCGGTTCAGACGGCTTTTTTCACCAACGGCGACAGCCGGCGGATAGAGCCCCTCTTTGAAAAGGAGCGCGGCGATCACCAGAAGCGCAAGGAGAATGAACAGCGTCCTCTGGCGGCCTTCGAGCACGATGGCCGAAACGATCACCAGCAGGAAAAACCAGAGGGGAACGCTGCCCGTGGTTCCGCCCTGGCTTTCCCAGGCGAGCGCAATAATGCCGAGAAACAGGCAGCACGTCGGCAGAATGAGGGGACGGAATTTTTTTGTTTTTCTTGAGTAAAGATACAGCGAACCGGATACGATTGCCGCCGCAAGGGTAATGGTGACCTGCAGCAGGTTGGTGAACAGTGTGTTGGTGACGGTCGCTGCAACGGCCAGTATGCACACCAGCCCCAGCACCCCGTTGAACACCCGTTCTTCCAGGGGAGTGTTTTTCGGGTCACCGAGGAAAATTTCCTTGCGCAAACGTTTATCGGTTTTTTGGTTCATAGTCCGCGGTCCGGGGCGATGTCCGTACCGGTAGTGATAATGGTACTATTGATGAAGCGGAAAAAGCAACGCACCTAGTAAATCCCCCCCCAGGCCTTCTTAGGAATAACAGCGTTATTCATAAGAACGGCTCTCTTGAAAGAGAGTGGCCTTTTTCGTATAGAAGCGTCTATACGAAAAAGGCCATTGGAGGGTGAGTTACTTTTTGTCCGCGACCACGAGATCGACCCGCCGGTTCTTCTGCCGTCCCTCTTTGGTGGCGTTTGAGGCGACCGGTTTGGTGAAGCCGAAGCCTTGCGAGGAGAGGCGGTCTGCCGCGACGCCCTGGGTGATCAGAAAATCCTTCACGTTGGAGGCGCGCCGCGTTGACAGGTTGTTGTTGTAGGCGACGGTCCCGACATTGTCGGTGTGCCCTTCCACGGCGACCGTGCAGTTTTTGTAGACGGTCAGGATGCCCGCTATTTTTGCCAGCGCGGTCTTGAGGTCGGCGGTGAGATCGGCCTTGTCGAAAGCAAAGAGCAGGTCCGACATCGAGATGATGGTGCCGCGCGCGTCTTTTCTCACCTTGATCAGCTCGCTCTGCAGGTCCTTGAAGCGGCGGTCGGCTTCATCCCGCAGCGCCTGGTTCTTGGCGCTCTCTTCATCAAGCTTTGATTTCAGGTCAGAGGCGCGGCCTCGTTCCATTTTGGCGATCGATTCGTACACATCGTTCAGCGCGTTGTGCAGGGAGTCGCTCCTGCGGGTCGCTTCCTGAAGATTGCCGTCGAGCTCATTTTTATTCATCTGGACAAGCGCGATTTGCGTCAGCAGGGAGCAGGCCTGGAACATGTCGCGTGCCTGGTTTTCGACGCCCGAAGCGCCGATGATTTTTATGATGCCCCTGCCTTCGTTCTTGTCGAAGTTCTCGGTCAAAAACCGCTGGGCCACGTCGATCCGGGCGAGCGCGGTCATGTAGGCGTTGATCGAATTCATGTCACGGTGCGGATATTTCGGGTAGGCGGACTTGAGCCCGGACTTGAACTCGAGCAGCGACTTACGCATCGCTTCGGGCCTGCCCTGCGCAGTGTCGCCCTGGGCAAACGCCGCACCTGCCGCGAGAATGATTGTCATAAGGGAAAGGTATGGGAGGGAGTTTTTCATTGCTGTGCCCCTTTCGCTGTCATTTCCTGGAGCATCTGTTTGTAGGCGGAGAGGTGGCTCTGGTCCTCGGTCAGCCGTTTCTGCATCTCGTCGTACCTTTTCTGTGTCTGGTTCAGCTCCAGCCGGGAAAGCGCCAGCCGGTAATTGAACACCGCAAGGTCGGTTTTGCTGTAGCCTTCGTCGCTCCGGCCGTTCTGGATCAGCGTAGCGGCAAGGGAATACAGCGAGTCGGCCTTGGTGATCTCCGGCCCCTGGATATTGTTCTGCTCGCAGTAGGTCTTGAGTGTCCCGGCCTCGGTGTCCGAGGTCTGGGACAACGTCCGGTAACTTGAGACGCAAAAGGCCAGCAGCGCCAGCACCATGGGCGCCGCCAGTTTCAACACGATGCGTTTTTTCATACAATGTCTCCCTGAAATAGTGGAATGGTTTTTAAGATACACAATATTCATGGCACAATGCAAATGACACCTACTTATAATGATTCTGGTTTATCAGATGGCTCTAATGTTTTTTTTTGCTAAAGGCACCTGTGGAGAGTGGAAATTTATTATTTGTTGGGCGTGCCCCCTTCGCCTGGCCTGCGCCGAGGCTTCGGCAGGCAGGGGGTCGGCGTGTAGAGACGCACGGCCGTGCGTCTCTACAAAAGGGCGATTCATGAATCGCCCCTACAAAGATGACTGCCTGCCTCACGCAACAGCATATCTCTTACTTGTTTATTCGTATTGTTTGGTTTCAACACGACTATTATGCCAACTCGCCACCCAGAATAAAGCCCTTTGGAAAAAAACGAAATTAATTTTCCACAACGGGGTTCTGATTTATTTTGTTTACTACGACAAACCACCATAATCTTCGATAACTCCCGGGTAATAAAATTTTTACAAGAGGTTGGAAACATGACCATAACCATTAAAGAAGTGACCACGGCAAAGGACCGGAAAACGTTCATTTACCTGCCGGAAAAGATCCATCAGGGACACGCGGGCTGGCTCCCGCCCCTGTACGCGGACGAAAAAAAATATTTCGACCCGGACAAAAACCCTTCGTTCAGGTCGTGCGATTACCGCATGGTGCTGGCGCTGAAGGACGGCGCGCCGGCCGGCCGGATCATGGGGATCATCAACCGGAAGCACAACGAAACGCTCGGCCTTAAAAACGCCCGGTTCGGGTTCATGGAGTGCTTCAACGATCCCGAGACCTTCCATGCGCTGATCAGCGACGTCGAAACCTGGGGCAGGCAGCGCGGCATGGAGCGGATCGTGGGGCCGTTCGGTTTTTCCGACCGGGACATACAGGGATTTCTCGTCGAGGGGTTCGAGTATGAACCGGTGGTGGACAGCGCGTGCAACTTCGCGTTCATGCCCGACCTGCTGTCAAAGGAAGGATACGTCAAGGACATCGACTGCGTGATCTACCGCTACCCGCTCGACACGCCGCTGCCGGACATTTTCGAGCGGATGTACCAGCGCACCCTCGCCAAAAAGACGTTCCGGTTCATCGAGTTTACATCACGGAAGGCGCTGAAGCCGTTCATCGTTCCGGTGCTACGCCTTGTCAACGAATCCTTCGCGGGCATCTACGGGTTTCTTCCCATGGACGAAACCGAGATGTTCGACCTCGCGAAGCGCTACCTGCCCATCCTCGACCCGAAGTTCGTGAAGATCGTGACGCGGGACGGGAAGGTGGTGGGAATGATGATCGCCATGCCGAACTGCTACCGCGGCCTGCAGAAAGCGCGGGGCCGTTTGTTTCCCTTCGGCCTCTTTCATATCCTGCATGCCATGCGCCGCGCCGAAACGGTCAACACCATGCTCGGCGCCGTGCACCCGTCCTGCCAGAAACTGGGGCTCGACATGTTTCTCGGCATGTCCACGATCGCGACCGCGAGAAAGGCCGGCATGAAAAGCGTGGACACGCACGTGGTGATGGAAGAGAACAACTCCATGATGCACGAACTCCAGCGCTACGGCGCGCACCTGATCAAGAAGTTCAGGGTGTATAAGAAAGATCTCTGATTGCTATGAGTCTAATTCCTCGAAGCGAGCTGCGGTTTTAACTCACCTCTCCCTTCGGGTTTCCCCCTAAAGGCCTTATTTGGATAATAAAGATTTATCCAAAGAACGGCTCTCTTGCAAGAGAGGGGATCTAAGGGGTGAGTTGTAGTATGGAAGACGGCCATGATAAGAAACCGCACGAAAATAGCCTTTACGTTTCTATTTCTGCTCGCCTGTGGAACCGGCCTGGCTGCGGTTCCGCTTCACACCGGCGCTCATACCTACTATGTAGACGTTGCGTCCGGCCACAGTAAAAACCTCGGCACCTTCAGCGACCCCTGGACAACGCCGGACTCGGTGAACAGTCATACCTTCCATGCCGGCGACTCCATTAAAATCAGGCGGGGAACAATGGTGACGCGTTCGATCACGACACAGAAAAATCCCTCCGGCATACTCTCGCCTATGGGTTCCGGCGTCGCGGGCGCGCCGATTGTCATCGATGCCTACGGTAAAGGACCGAAGCCGGTCATCGACGCGCGGGGCGTGCTGAACACTGCGGGAATATATCTCCATAACCAGGAATACTGGACAATAAGGAACATGGAAGTCAGGAACAACAGGGTGCCCCACGACAGCGCGAACCGGGGGCCTTGCTGGGGAATCCGCGTTTTTGCCGATGATTTCTCTCCTGAACCGGGGATTCATATTACCGGCAACATCGTCGACAGCGTCTATGGCGGGTATTATGCGGGGGGCAGCGGCAGTGACGGCTGTATAGGTATTTCGCTCAGATCAATAAGCCTGGAGACGTTTCATAATGCCCTTATCGACAGCAACAAGGTCTTTGATGTCTGGGGTGACGGCATACACTTCCTGGGGGCCGGCGGGGGCAGCGTTGCCGCAGGAAGGTGGGACAGCCTGAGCAGGAATGTGGTGCTGCGCGGCAATTCGGTACGGCGTACCTCCGGAAACGGCATAGTCCTCTGGGGTGCGGACGACCCGAAGGTCGAACATAACGTTGTGGACAGCGCTGCCCGGTTGGGAGTAGACAATGGAAACGGTGTTGTCGCCGGGTTGTGGCCCGGCCGGGTCCGGAACGGTCTGATCCAGTATAATGAAGTAGGCCATACGAAAATGTTGTATGGAGACGGTGCGGGGTTTAACGTGGATAATACGGCGACCGGAAGGACCATTTTCCAGTACAACTATTCTCATGATAATGAAGGCGGGTTCATACAGGAAAGCCCTGCTTCTGATTCCGGATATCACGGTACGGTCTGGCGGTACAATATAAGCCGTAACGACGGCGGCAACGGCAGATACCCGGGGAAATTTCAAACCGAAAGAGGGGGTGCATCCATTTATAACAATGTTTTCTACAACGATACCCTGCCCTTCAACTTTCCGTATGCAACTTCCGATACCTTTACCAACAATATTTTCTGGGGGTCCGGCTGGCGGAACTGCTGGCGGAGCAACATCTTTGACCACAATTGCTATTGGGGAGGGTGCCAGGATTCCATCGATGCTTCAATCGACTCCTGCGCGGTCAGAAAAAATCCGCTGTTTACCGGCGCACACGGTTTCGACTTCTTCAGACTGCGGTCGGGGTCGCCGTGCATAGGCGCCGGGCGCAGGATCGGCGGCGCGGATACCGGTCGCTCACGCCTCCGCCGCGACTTTTCGGGCGATACGCTCGGTGACGGCCGTCCTTCCATCGGCGTCTGTGAAAAGCCGGCGCCGTAACGTCCGGACCGTGTTCAGTAATCCGCGATCACTTCCTGGCCGTTCACCATGACGAGCGCCATCTCCACGTCGGACACGATCAGTTCCTCAAGAAGGTCCTCGTGCGGGCCGTGGGAAAACCGCGCCGCGATCAGGTCGGCGAATTTACCTTCAGTCAAGCTCCCGAGGCGGTCGCCCATGCCCAGCGCATTGGCCGCGTTCCGCGTCACCCAGCGGAGCATTTCTTTCGCCGGGATGTGCGGGTAGGCGCTCTTCAGCGCGAACAGCTCGTCGAGGATGCTCATCTCGCCGACCGGCGCGATGCCCTCGGTGCCGAGGCAGACCTGGACGCGGCGGTTGAGCGCGACCTCGAGGGGGAACCGCTTATGGCCGATTTCTTCCGAGTAGCGGAAGCACTGTACCACCGACACCCGTTTTGCCGCCAGGAGCGACAGCTCATGGCCGCCCGCGTAATTGCAGTGGAAGCAGACGCCGTTGTTCGGGATCAGGCCGGCGGTGATGGCCGTGTGCATGGGGCCGAGCGTGGTCGCGCCGAACGGCCACGGCTTTTTCCGCGTAATGTAGAAGTACAGGTCGCCGGTCCGTTCCGAAAACGCCTGCAGCTCTTCGGCGCTCTCGGCGACGTGGGCCGCCCACCGGCAGCGGCGGGAAGCGGCCAGCGCCAGGAGGCGGCGCTGCGCGGCAGGGGAGAGGGAGTGAATGGCGTACGGGCCGAGCGCGCGGCCGACGCGTTTATTGCATGAGTCAAGACGCTCCTGCGCCGTGGCGGCGATCGCCGCCTCTTCCTGCGGATCGTCGGCCTGCATCTCCTGCACCACCCACGAGCGCACCGGCTCCCCGGCAAGCACGGCGGGCGAATACCCGAACCGCGAGCTGTCGAACACCGTGGTGATCCCTTCGGCGAGGAGTTCGCGGATCTCGAGCCGGATGCCGTCAATGATCTCCCCGGCGGCGGCCTGCTTCACGCGGCCGTTTCTTTTCGCGGAGAAGGAGGCGAACGTTTCGTCGGCCCCGGGGAGCGCGCCCCGGACCGCGCACTCTTCGAGGTGGGTGTGCATGTTGATGAACCCGGGCAGGAGGAGCGCGTCGCCGAGATTCACTGCCCGGTCGCCCGGCTTCCGCCTGATGCTGCGGCGGGGGCCGACCGCCTCGATGCGCTGCCCCGAAACGGCGACGGCGCCGTTCTCGATCAGCTCTCCGGTGTCAAGAAGCACCCACCGGGAAAAGTAGACCGTGGTCATAAAAACAAAATAAATCCTGCGACCCCTAACTCACCCCTTGATCCCCTCTCTTTCAAGAGAGGGGAAACCGAGCAACGCGAAGAGGGGTGAGTTGTACCCCTTCATACCACCTCCGGGCTGTCGTAAAGTATTTTTACACGTCACTCCACCATACTACCCTGAAAGGACAGACCATGCGCAACGTACTTCTGCGGTTTCTGATAGGAATTTCCCCGCTCATGCTTTTCGCGTTTCCGCTTTTCGGCCAGGACAAAAAGCCGGTCCCGCCCATGGGCGGGCTGGGCGGCCTCATGCCCATGCTCATCTTCATGTTCGTCATCATTTATTTCATGATGATCCGGCCGGAGCAGAAGAAGTCGAAAGAACGCCAGAAGCTGATCGCCGGCCTTAAAAAGGGCGACAAGGTCTTGACCGCGGCCGGCATGATCGGCATGGTCGGCAATGTCAAGGAGACCACGGTCATGGTCAAGATCGCGGAAAACACGGTCGTCGAATTTGCAAAAAGCGCCGTCACGCAGGTCATGAACAGCGACGGCGCCGAAAAAGACGGGAAGGAAACGAAGTAGTGTTCGACATCCGCATCTACGGCGACCCGGTGCTGCGGAAAACCGCCAGACGGGTGACCAGTTTCGATGATGAGCTGAAGCGCTTCGCGAAGGAGATGGTTGCGGCAATGCGCGAGAAGGACGGCGTCGGCCTGGCCGCGATCCAGATCGGCAGGCCGGTGAAGCTGGCCGTGGTTGACACCACGGGCGGCGAGCGCGACCCGTTCGTCCTCATCAATCCGGAAATCGTTTTCTCCTCGGAAACGA
>JBEKUX010000028.1:0-40072 GCA_049514575.1 Chitinispirillaceae bacterium
TGTCGCGTAGGAAGGTGATTGTCAAGAAGCTCAAATCGATCCAGAACCTCGGTTCTATGGACATTCTCTGCACCGACAAGACCGGCACGCTCACGCAGGACCGGGTGGTGCTCGAAAAATACGTGGACGTCTCCAACCGCGAAAGCCTCGACGTCCTGCGCTACTCCTACATGAACAGCTACTATCAGACCGGGCTGCGGAACCTTCTCGACAAGGCGATCCTCAGCCACGAGGACCTTGACGTCGAAAAGACCTGCCGTAAGGTCGACGAGATCCCGTTCGACTTCATGCGGAAGCGGATGTCGGTGGTGATCGACTTCGAAAATACCCATGTTCTTATATGTAAAGGTTCGGTGGAGGACGTCTATACCGCCTGCGACAGCTACCAGATCGACGACGAAATCTATCCTCTCGCCGACGTGGTGAAGCAGGACCTGTTCCGCGACTACCGCGACCTCAGTGCCGACGGCTACCGCGTCCTCGGCGTCGCCTACCGGGAATTCCCGCTCGACCACGAGGTCTTTTCCGTGGCCGACGAGCGCAACCTCATCCTGCTCGGGTACGTGGCGTTTTTCGACCCGCCAAAAGACTCGGCGGCGGAGGCCATCGCCGCGCTGCAGAAATCCGGCGTGACGGTGAAAATATTGACAGGGGACAACGAGATGGTAACGCGGAAAGTATGCGCCGACGTCGGCCTGCCGGTAAGCCGGGTGGTGACCGGCCCGCAGCTCGAGGCCCTGGACGAAGCGGGCTTTACGGCCGCGCTCGCCGAGACCACGGTGTTCGCGCGCCTGTCGCCCCTGCAGAAGGAACGCATCATCAACGGGCTGCGCGCGCGGGGCGCCATCGTCGGGTTTCTGGGCGACGGCATCAACGACGCCCCGGCAATGAAGGCCGCGGACGTCGGCATCTCGGTGGACACCGCGGTTGACGTCGCCAAGGAGTCGGCCGACATCATTCTTCTGGAACGGAGCCTCATGGTGCTCGAAGCCGGCATCCTCGAGGGCCGGAAGGTGTTCGCCAACATCATCAAATACATCAAAATGGGCGCGAGCTCGAACTTCGGCAACATGTTCAGCGTGGTGGGCGGAAGCTATTTCCTGCCGTTCCTGCCCATGGCGCCTCTGCAGGTGCTGGCGAACAACCTGCTGTACGACATTTCGCAGACCGGCATCCCGACCGACGACGTAGACACGGAACTTATAAAAAAGCCGCAGCGATGGGACATCGGCTTCATACGGAAATTCATGCTCTATATCGGCCCCATCAGCTCCATCTTCGATTACGCGACCTTCTTTCTCATGCTGTTTTTCTTCGGGTGCCTGCGCTTCACCGCGCACGGGACCACGCCTGCCATGAAAACATACTATGAACAGCTTTTCCATACCGGATGGTTCGTCGAGTCGCTGCTGACGCAGACGCTCATCGTGCATATCATCCGGACCAACCGCATCCCGTTTTTACAGAGCAGACCGAGCATTTTCCTTATCCTGTCGACGCTCGGCGTCATGACAATCGGGGCGGTGCTTCCCTATTCGCCGTTTGCGCGCTATTTCGGACTCGTGCCGCTCCCACCTGTCTACTGGTGCTGGATCGCCGGGTTCCTTCTGACGTACAGCGTTATTACGCATTTCATCAAAACCTATGTCCACCGGAAACTGGGGGTGTAAATGAAGAGCCTGCTCGACGCACTGCAGGAAGGACGGCTGGTTGAACTGCCGACGAACGACAAGAACGATGTGCTGGAATACCTTGCGCTCCTGCTCGAAGCGGTCCCGGGCATCCAGTCGGATGTCGATATTGTAAAGGAAATACGCGAGCGGGAGACTGAAGGGAACACCGGCCTCGGCAAGGGCATCGCCTGCCCGCACATCCGCACCAAGCGGCAGGGCGACCTGCTCTGCTCGGTCGGGTGGTCGCCAGCAGGCATCGACTACGGGGCATCGGACGGGAAAAAGGTGCATATCGTCATCATGTACTACATTCCGGACACGCAGCGGGTTGCCTACCTCAAAGAGCTCTCAAGCCTCGCGAAGGCCGTGGTCAAAGCGAGCGGCGAGAACCTGTTCGAGAACATCGGCGACATCCATACCGTCAGGAACCGGCTGCTTGACTGGGTAGAACTGTCGGTGAGCGACGCCGTGCCCGATGCCACGGCCCGAATGATACGACTCGAAGAGAAGCAGACTGTGAAAGAGGCCGTCCCTGCGGCTCCTGAAGCCGGTGGAAAGCAGCTTGCCGTCGTTCCGTTCATCCTTGTCAGGTTCGAATCGGGTGATTTTAAGGTACTTGCCCAGGACTCCGGATTTCTCCGCCTGATGGAAACTGCCGAAACCGCCGAAAAGTTTTCGGCAATGACCGACAGCGCCGAGGTCATGGGATACCAGATATCCGTGGTCCGCTCACAGGTGTATGCATCAAACAGAGTGCTCCGCGAGTGCGTAGCGGTAAAGCCGCGCTAGCGGAAATTTCCGAGGCCGATTTTCACCGCTTATTATTCGGGGCGTTCAGGCTTATTGATAAAGGCTACCTTCTATCAAGCACCGCGACGCATTCGATGTGGTCGGTATGCGGAAACATATCAACGCCCTGAAGGGAGACCGGTTGCCACGCCGGCAGCAGCAACGGTACCTCACGGGCAAGGGACACGGGATTGCAGGAAACGTAGAGGACCCTTTTAATGGACGAACCGGCGAGCGCCTGAATGACGGCGGGCTGTAAGCCTTTGCGGGGCGGATCGAATATCGCGACGTCAAAGTCCTGTGACAGCCGGGAAAAGTCGGCGCCAACCTCTCCCTGCATAAAACGGACGTTCCTGACGCCGTTGAATTCAGCCGCTTTTTTTGCGGCGGCAATGGAGGCGCGGCTCTCTTCGATGCCGGTGACGATCCGTGATTTTTTAGCGACCCACAGCGAAATACTGCCTACCCCGCAGTAACAATCGACTACCGCAGGGCCGTTTTCGATCCAGCGCAGCACTTCGTCATAGAGCCGCGGCGTCTGGAAGGGATTCACCTGAAAGAAGGTGGAAAGGCCGACCTTATACCGGTGCGGGCCGAGCTTCTCAAAAAGAAACGGCCGGCCCCACCAGGCAAACTCCTGTTCTCCCAGTACCACGTTGGTCTGCCGGGTATTGACGTTCTGGACAATACCGACGACCTTTTTACCCACCCCTGCATCCGATTTTTCAACAGCTGCAAGCAGCGTATCGGCAAGGCGGCGGAGGCCGATGGGCCGTCCGCCGTTCGTCACGAGCCCGATCAATATTTCGCCCGTTTCCGCCCCTTTGCGGAGCAGCACGTGCCGCAGAAAGCCTGTATCGGTCTTCTCGTTATAAACACTCAAGCCTGCTTCTCGCGCCCAATCGCGGATGCTCCAGGCGATCCGCGAAAGCTCCTCATCCTGAATGAGGCATACGTGCTGGTCAACCACCTCGTGCGAGTCGCCCGCATAGCAGCCGAGGATTATCTTCCCCTGTTTTTTGCACCCGAACGGCAGCTGCACCTTGTGGCGGTAGTGATAGATTTGAGGGCTAGGAAGAACATCGGGAAGCGAGGGAAATCCGGCAAACGAGAAGAGCGACCGCAGCCGGTCTTTTTTCTCAGCCAACTGGCCTTCATAATATTTATTCAATGCCTGGCACCCGCCGCACCGACCGAAATGCGGGCAGGATTTTTTATCTGTATTCTGTTTATTATTTTCGACCATCGGTAATCTTCCGTTTGACTTTAAAATATGTTTTTTCCTCAGACCTGCCCCATAAATATGGGCGTAACCTCACCCCTGATTACTCTCTCCATGCTATTTGCTTTTCTTTTAGGGAATAAATAGTTTGTTTAAGGTAGATATGTGGTTTGACTTTCGTCTAATATCTGTTAGAGAGAAAAATATGAAGAACAATTTATTGTTTGTAATCATTTTTTTTGTTCTTAGCCATAATTCGTTCTCAGCGGATACTACCAAATACAAATTTGGCCTGACTATAGGAGGAGGAATAACGTCGGGATCATTTTATAAAAATGATTTAGGGTTTACTACTTCTTTGGGATATTATTTCAACAACAACAATTATTTAGGAGCATTTTTTAATAGTACATATATAAATTATAGCTACGATTATAATACGGAATCAAAACGTTCAGAAATAATAGGAGGAGGACTTTCTTGGAGATATCGAGGTTGGGGCAACGATAAATATTATTCAGTATCACCAGGAATTGTTGCGGGATATTGGAAGGAAGATCACGTAACTTTATCGAATAATTCAGGGTATTGTTTAGAAGGGATAACAATCGTAGATCATTATTATACAGGACTGACTATCTTAACAAAAATCGGATTTGAACATGTGTTTTTAACAATGGATAATACATTATTTGTTAACAAAAACACCTACTACTTATTCACCTTGGGTCTCGAATTTAAAAATATAGACCTGAAAACACTTTGGAATATAATCAACATAATAAGTTTGTGTAATAGAAGTCCTCTCTAACAAGTCGTTGTGTCTGCAGGAAAACTCAAAATTCCACAAAAGGGTGGCGAAATTACGTAAATTTAGCTGCCCATTTGTCAAAAAAAGAGCTTTTCCTACAGACTTGTTATCCGAAAATCAATAATAGAGCGATTGTTTACAAACGCTGCGCTTTAAAACCCCACGTTCCCAGGATACCGCGGGAACGGGACCACGTCGCGTATGTTCTGCATGCCGGTCACGAGCAGCATGAGCCGCTCGAACCCGAGGCCGAAACCGGCGTGCGGGGCGCTTCCGTACTTGCGCAGATCGAGGTACCACAAGTAGTTCTTTTCATCAAGCCCCTGTTCCTTAAGCCGCGCCAGTAAAACGTCATACCGCTCTTCCCGCTCGCTGCCGCCGATGAGTTCCCCGATCCTCGGGACAAGCACGTCCATGGCGCGCACGGTTTTCCCGTCGTCATTGGCCCGCATGTAAAAAGCTTTTATCGCCCCGGGGTAATCATGGACGATCACGGGTTTTTTGAACACAATCTCGGTGAGATACCGCTCGTGCTCGGACTGGATGTCGCTCCCCCACTTTACCGGGAACTCGAACGCAGCGTTGTTTTTCTCCAGTGCCGCTATCGCGTCGGCATAGGAGATGCGTTCGAAGGTGCTTGCGGCGATGCGCTCAAGCCGTTCGATGAGCCCCGTATCGATCCGTTCGTCGAAGAGCCGAAGGTCTTCTTGGTTATTTGTCAATGCCTCCTTTACAAGGTATCTGACAAACTCCTCTGCAAGATCCATGTCGCTTTCCAGCCTGCAGAACGCCATTTCCGGTTCGATCATCCAGAATTCCGCAAGATGCCGGGGGGTGTTGGAGTTTTCGGCCCTAAATGTCGGGCCGAAGGTATACACTTTTCCGAGCGCCAGCGCATACGCTTCCGCCTCCAGCTGGCCGCTCACCGTAAGTCCCGCGGGCCTGGCGAAAAAATCTTTCGTGAAGTCAACCCTGCCCTGCACGTCACGCGGCGGGTTTCCCACGTCAAGCGTTGACACGCGAAACATGGCCCCGGCGCCCTCGCAGTCGCTCGCGGTAATGATGGGCGTATGGACGTAATAAAAACCCCGTTCATGGAAAAAACGGTGCGCGGCAAAACTCAGCTCGCTGCGCAGGCGGCCGACGGCGCCAAGCGCATTGGTGCGCGGCCGCAGGTGCGCGATCTCGCGCAGGTATTCGAAACTGTGGCGTTTTTTCTGAAGCGGATAGTCGGGCGGCGCGTAGCCGTGGACAATAATCCGCCTGGCCTGGATTTCAAATCGCTGCCCTTTGCCCGGCGAATCCACGACCGCGCCTTCCACGCTGATGCTGGAGCCGGTCGCGAGCCGCAGAATTTCGGCCTCATAATTGGGAAGCGACGGCAGAGCGATGATTTGCGCGTTTGCCAGGCAGGACCCGTCGTTGATTTCGATGAACGAGAACTCTCCGGTATCGCGCCGGGTGCGTACCCAGCCGTTTATATGCACCTCGTCGCCTGCCGCAGGCAGTGCGAGGAGTTCTTTAATTCGCATTAATTGCATTTCGAGAAGTTCCTTAGACGCTTGTCCGGCATCTCTCAACGGACATCCCCAACTCGCCTGCCTGAAGCAGGCTCAGACAGGGATCCCTGTCCTCCGAGAGATGCCGAACCAGCGTCTTTTTTTCTTGTTTTGATTTCAACTTAACGAAGACTTGAGGGTGGGGTCAAATATAGTTTAAACTTGCAACAATGGTGCCCACCCCACACCCTCCGCAGGAGCCTTTAGCCAATAAAATATTATTTATTAGTTTATTATTATTCTCCCTTATATTCAATCAACGTCTTCGGATTATATTTCCCGATTTTTTCCTTATACTTGAGAAACGGCAGGCCGATGATGCCGAAGATGCCCGCAACGCTTGAACCCTGCCGCTCCACTATTTTAGCGACCGCCTCGAGCGTACCGCCGGTGGCGATCAGATCGTCGATAATCAGCCACCGCCTGCCTGAAGGCAGGTCCGCGCTGTGGATCTCGAGCGTGGCGCTCCCGTATTCGAGCGAATAGCTTTCCTGAACGGTCTTGCCGGGCAGTTTCCCCTTTTTGCGGGCAAGCACGAGCGGCAGTTTCCGTTCGAGCGCGAAACAGGAGCCGATCAGAAACCCCCGGCTCTCGATCGCGACCACGCCGTCGATTTTTTCGTCGCGGTACATATCGAGCATTGTGTTGACGACATGGCGATATGCCGGAGGGTTGGTGAAAATGCTCGTGATATCGTAAAAAAGAACGCCGGGTTTGGGAAAATCCTTCACTTTACGTATTGCTTTGTCAAGATCCATGGGTCTGGCTCCTTGTGGAATGTCCGATAAATATACAAAAACGGCACCTCCATGTCTCCATGAAGATGCCGGATTTCCGGGAACATCCAAGGTCCTTCTACTGGGTCATGGCGCGCACCATGATGACCCCTTCAATCCCCTTCAATTTTTTCATGACCGTATCGCCGGCCTTGCCGTCGATATCGATGATATTGTAGGCAAGATCGCCCCGGCCCCTGTTGATCATATCCGCGATATTGATTTTTTCCGACGCAAGGACCGTCGTCACCTGGCCGACCATGTTGGGAACGTTTTTGTTGGCGATGATAATACGCGTCCCGCCGACCGGCGCAGGTCCCATGTCGCAATCCGGAAGATTGACCGCGTTCTTGATGTTGCCGTTTTCAAGGAAATCGCGCAGTTGGTTGACCGCCATGACTGCGCAGTTGTCTTCCGCTTCCGGAGTGGATGCTCCCAGGTGCGGGAAGGCGACGACACCGTCGATCTTGAGCAGCTCTTCGTCCGGAAAGTCGGTCACATACGCCGCGATTTGCCCCTGGGCCATCGCCTCGCGCAGGTCGGCGTTGTTCACGAGCCCGCCGCGCGCGAAATTGAGCAGGCGCGCGCCTTTTTTCATTATGGCAAGCCGCTCCCGGTTGATCATGCCTTTGGTCTGGTCATTCAGCGGCACGTGCAGGGTAACGTAGTCGGACTCGGCGAGAAGGCTCTCCAGCCCGCGGGCACGTTTGACATTACGGGAAAGTCCCCACGCCGCCTCCACCGAAATGAACGGGTCAAGGCCGGTGACCTGCATGCCGAGCTCCACTGCATCGTTCGCCACCATGACGCCGATGGCGCCCAGACCGATCACGCCGAGCCGTTTGCCCTTGATTTCCGGCCCCACGAAATCGGATTTGCCTTTTTCGATGAGCTTGGGCACCTCGTCACCTTTCCCGATAAGACTTTTTGCCCATATGATGCCCGGAACGATCCTCCTCGAACAGAGCAGGAGCCCGGCGATGACAAGCTCCTTGACGCCGTTGGCGTTGGCGCCCGGCGTATTGAACACGATGACGCCGCGCCCGGAACATGCGGGCACCGGGATATTGTTGACTCCTGCGCCGGCGCGCCCGATCGCTTTGACCGATGCCGGTATTTCCATGGTAAGCATGTTCGCGCTCCGCACGAGAATGGCGTCGGGATTGAGGATCTCGGACGCCACCTCGTACGCCTCACGGGGAAACACCTCCAGGCCGATGGTGGAAATCTTGTTTAACGTCTGAATTTTGTACATGGCTTTCATCTCCTTATTGTGCATTTTTTGTTTCGAACTTTTTCATGAAATCAACGAGCTTTTTCACACCTTCAACCGGCATGGCATTGTAGATGCTGGCGCGCATGCCGCCCACGGAACGGTGGCCCTTCAGGTTGACGAACCCTGCGGCAGCAGCCTCTTTGATGAACGCCTTGTCGGTGTCCTCGTTCGGCGACGTGAACGGTATGTTCATGAGCGAACGGTCCTGCGGCACCACGGTCCCCTTGAACATTTTTGAATTGTCAAGAAATGCGTAGAGCATCTGCGCCTTCTGCTCGTTGATTGTCTGCATGGCCGCCACACCGCCCTGCTGTTTGACCAGCTCGAAAACGAGCTTTGCAATATAAATGCAGTAACACGGCGGTGTGTTGTAGAGCGATTTTTCATCGACATGGATTTTATAGTTGAGCATGGTCGGCGTTATGGGGAGCGCCTTGCCCAGCAGGTCGTCCCGGATAATGACCACGGTGACGCCCGCAGGCGCGATATTCTTCTGCGCGCCGGCATAGATGATGCCGAATTTCGACACGTCGTACACTTCGCTCAGGATGTTGGACGACATGTCCGCGACAAGGGGAACCGCGCCCGTATCGGGCAGCTCGCGGTACCGCGTACCTTCGATCGTGTTGTTGGTCGTGATGTGCACGTAAGCGGCGGTAGCATCGAACATCGTCTTGTCAAGCTTCGGGATACAGTTGAATTTCCTGTCCTCTGAGGTGGCAACGACGCGTGCCGTTCCGTAGCGTTTTGCCTCGGAAATAGCCTTTTTCGACCAGGTCCCGGTGTTCACGAAGTCGGCCCTGGGCGCAATGCCGAAAAGGTTGAGCGGCACCATGGCGAACTGGGTCGAGGCCCCGCCCTGCAGGAACAGCACCTTGTAGTTTGCCGGGATCTTCATGATCTCGCGCAGCAGCGCTTCCGCGCCTTCGATGATCGCCTGGAATTCGGGCGAACGGTGGCTCATCTCCATTACCGACTGGCCGCTGCCCGGATATTCGAGCAGTTCTGCCGCGGCTTTTTTCAGCACGGCTTCCGGCAGCATGGACGGACCTGCGGAAAAATTATAGACTCTTGCCATACACACACTCCTTTTGTTAATAGTGAAAATTAATGTCTTTGTTCTCTATCTTTTTTATCTGAAGTTACGTGTGTTATCATATGTTGATGCCGAGCTGTGCGCTTCCTTCCAGAATTTTTTGATGCGTTTTTCCTTTCCGACTCAGAAGCTGTTTGCTATTTCTTCACTTCGTATTAGTTTTTCCACTTTATTGCTAAATCCGCGCAAAAAACTCTTCCAGAAAGCACACAGCACGGCATCCCGGTAACGTCCTGATTTTGATTTCAACACGCCTCACATTTGTGGGTGGGGGTAACGGAACGTTCAAAATCTTATGCGAACGCGCCCACCCCCTACCCTCCGCAGGAGCCTTTAGCCGAAGAATATTAATCGTCATTTAAACTCTTCATTTCAATCATCACCGAAAGAACCCTCAATTCACCGGCGATATCAATGTTGCGCACAAAACAACCGGCCAATTTAGGCTTGATAATGATCGGCGCAAAATTCACGATACCTCTTACCCCGGCCTCCATGAGCTGGTCCGCCACTTCCTGCGCCCGTGCAGGAGGCACGGCAATGATCCCCAGCTCAATGCCCATGCGTTTCACCACGTCCGGAATTTCGTGCGCTGGAAAAACGCTTACCGCGGTCTTTATCGTTTCCACTTTGTTGATATTCGAGTCGAAACCGGCAACAATCCTGAATTCTCCCTCTGCAAGAAGCGGCCACTGCATGATTGCGGACCCGAGCTGTCCGAGCCCGACTATGCATGCCTTTCTTTCCCTGTTCAACCTAAGATTGTTCTGGATGTGCGTCTTTAACTTCAACACCTCGTATCCCTTACCGGTATCACCGATCTCGCCGATAAAGCTTATATCCTTTCTGATCGTGTGCGAGGGCACCCCGGTTATTCCTTCAAGCTCGGTCGAAGAGACCTTTTTTACTCCGTCTTTTTCAAGCCCGCAGAGAAGCTGGTAAATAGCACAAAGCCTGATGATCGTCGGTTGAGGAATGTTTTTGTTCATAGTGTTGTGATTTATTTCACATCTCAATATACTCTTTCTGCCAACTAATGTCAATATATTTTTTAATATCGTCTATTAAATTGAAACTATTAACGTTTAATTGTGATTTATTTCACTATTAAGTGTTTTTTTTAATGCCATTCTGCAATATTCAACCTTAGCTTCGCGTAAAATCTATAGATGAAAAGAGCCAAGTCATCGGAAGGAGGACGGTATGACACTGAACGAAGAAATCCTTCTTGAAAGGTTATGTGAGGATGAAACAGCGGTGAAATGCGTCGAAGCTGCGGAAAAAGGAAACTTGGAAGAGATGCGGGAATGCCTTTGTTCAGGAGTTGAACCTGACACCAAAGGGCACAAAGGCTGGACGCCGCTGAGGGCTGCGGTCTATCATGACCGATTTGACGTGGTGGAACTTCTGTTAAAAAACGGCGCTCTGGTGGATGCAACAAGCATGACCGGACAGACTGCGCTCATGATAGCCTCTGCACAGGGACGAACTCTGACCGCCAAACTTCTCCTTGAACACGGCGCTGACCCGAACAAAGCGGATGTCAGCGGCTGGACTTCACTCATGAGAGCATCAGAGAACGGGTGCCGCGATTGCGTGGAAATGCTCCTTGAGCACGGAGCAGATCCCAATCTCCAGAACAAACGGGGAAATACCGCGCTCATGTATGCGGCAGAATCAGGCCACGCGGATATTGTCAACCTCCTCATCGAAAAAGGAGCAAGAACAGGAACGGAAAACTCCATTAAAGAAACCGCCGGTTCATTGGCGGAAAAATGGAACCATGTGGAGTGTGGCCGTATACTGATGACCTGAAGTGAAGAGATCCGGACCACCACAAGTGCAAGGGGCGCCGGTGTGCGGTGTTCCTTCCTATTTGCGATGAGCGGCATACCGTCCGTGCCGCGGGTAACCACGATTTTTAAGCCGGCTACTTGTTGAACCCGGGGAGACGATTTTCCCGTAATCGGAAGTTTTCGCTTCGGAAGGATATTATTTTACTGTTCAGGGTAATGACATTGCTGATGGGGAGAACGCTCATGAAATTCCGAAACCTGCCGGGCATACTGTTGGCGCTTGCAACTGTTTCATTATCGCAGAACGCTATTAGGCCGATTTTCCCGCTGAAAGACGGCTCCGCCTCCCCGGACAGCTGTTCCGGTGATCAGAAAGAACTGGTTGTAGACGGCGCGAAGCAGTCGGTCGGGTGGCTGGTTTTCAAACCGCACTATGCCGATTCCAACGACATACGATCGGCTATGCTCATGGTGCATATAACATCGGTACTGAAACCGGGGTTATGCGGGATCCATACACTGATGACAAAAATCACTGTTCCAGAAAACAGGGTAACGCTTGAAAATGTAAGGTTCGATGATATGCCGGTCGCGTCGCTGGCGCTCGACACCTCATTTTCCGATCAGATGCTCCTTCTCGATGTTACCGATCTCGTAAAATCAAAATCGTTCAACGGCATTGCGCTTCGATCAATAAGCGGCTTGTCCGCACGCTTCGGCTCAAAAGAGGGTTTTCCGCCGCCGGCGATTATTATAACCCGTGATTCGCCGGATCCGAATCCGCCGAAATGGTACAACTGCAACGACTTTCCTGAGAAGACCCTTGGCAAACAGGGGGATTATTATGTGTATACCTCAAAAGGGGTCATTTACCGGAAATCAGCGGAAGCCTGGGATTCTGTCGCGAGCCTTACCATTCCCCCGCCCCTTCCGGAAAGATCGGCCGCGGTGATACACCATACCTACCCTGTCCGCAGACCTTTGGCAAAAAAACCGCCTGTAAATCCTGCTGCTCAACAATAGCGGCTGTTATTTCACCCGCACCATTTCGACCCGCCGGTTCTGCGCACGGCCGGCGGCTGTTTTATTGTTCGCGATCGGGCTTGACGAACCGAAGCCGACCGCCCGTATGCGTTCGGCGGCGATACCCTTCGATATAAAGTACTGACGGATCGCTTCGGCCCGCATCTGCGAGAGCTGCATGTTCCTCATGTAGTCGCCTATGCCGTCGGTGTGGCCGTGCAACTCGATCTCCACTTCGGGGTAGTTTTTCAGTTTCTGGATGATCGGCTCGAGGAACTGATACGACTCAAAGGTCAATTCAGCGGTGCCTTTCCTGAAGTTGAGGCCGGTAAGAATCTGCGAGCGCGGGAAATCTATCTCTTTTTTCGCCGGTTTGGTCGTGTCCGGCGGACACCCCTGGTTCGCCGCAATCCCCGGAACATTCGGGCACTTATCAAGCGTGTCCGGCACGCCGTCCTGGTCGTTGTCGTAATCCGGGCACCCGTCATTGTCCTGAAACCCGTCGATGTCTTCGGGTTCGTTCGGACATTTATCGAGAGAATCCGGGATCCCATCATGATCGTTGTCGTAGTCGGGGCAGCCGTCGATGTCCTGAAACCCGTCGTAATCCTCCCGGAAATCGGGACATTTGTCAAGACTGTCCGGAATGCCGTCCTGGTCGTTGTCGTAATCCGGGCACCCGTCCTCATCCTGGAAACCGTCTCTGTCCTCCGGGCTGTCGGGGCATTTGTCAAGGCTGTCCGGGATCCCGTCGTTATCTCTGTCGTAATTCACCACGACCGGCTTTTTGTTCTCCGGCGTCGCGATGCGCCCGTTCCAGCCTAAAACGAACTGAATGCCGTAGTTGGGCAGGATACCGGTACTGAAATGGTATCCCTGCGCAGGGCCGTCGGCAGGATGCCAGTGAAGCCTGGTGCTCTGCGCGCGCGACGAAAGTGAAATATCGCTCACCAGACTGAGATAGAGCCCCGACGCGGTTGTCAATTTTATGCCCGGAGACAGCAGCAGCGGATCATTTGATGGATCGAGCGACGTTGAAAGCGTGGTCCATCGGGATTCGCCATGGAAATCAACGAACAGGGAAACAAGATCGGCGGGTGTATATTCGAGGGCCAGGCTCAGGATCGCAGTATTCCGCTGATGCTGCATGGACGTGGAAATGACGCCGCCGAAATTGAGATGGACCTGAACCGGCACTCTGGCGGCAACGGCGCCGATGTCAAAAGTCCAGAGCATCATCCCCTTGATCGTCACATACTCTGAGGAATAAAACGAGCGCGCCGGGTTGGTATCATTGCCTTCGATATAATAGGGATTGCGGGGGAAAAAACCGCTGTTCCTCATCCCGACCGGAAATGTCGAGCTTAGATAGTAGGCCTGATAGAACAGCCGATTGCTCATCGGAGGGTAAAGAAACTTGGTGGAGATCTCAAGGTCACCGATGCCGCCGTCACTGATCTGATCGAATCCCAGCCAGTCGTAATAAAACGGCAATGCCATTGCGATATCCCAGAACCGGGTAATCCCCATGCCGAGGAAAAGGTTCGACGAAAGCATGCGGGCAAAATCGCGGTTGGTATCCGCAACGTTAATCGCCTGGCCCTGTTGATTGTAGACATCATTGACATACGCCATTGACTGGAAGATACTGATCCCGGTTCCTATGGTGAGTTTTCCCGGGCCTATGGTCTGCGCCGACATCGTGCGCACGACGCCTTTTTCGCCGTTGGTGTTGAAATCTGCGGACACCGGCGCGCTGCAGAATATCGCCGCCGCCATTGCCGTACAAAAAAACCTGCCGTTCTTGCTCATCACCGTGTCCTTTACCCCGGATATTACGGGTCGATTCGTCGCAGTTCGATACGATTGTTGACCACCCTGCCCGCCTTCGTGGCATTATCGCCGAGCGGACTGCTGTCCGATTTCCCGACCGCCGTAAGCCGGCTGGATGGAATTCCTTTGTTGATAAGATAGTTCCGTACCGTTTCGGCGCGGTCCCTTGACAGTTTAAGCTTGTGCAGCGCCGACCCCTGGTTGTCGGTATGACCCTGGATTTCAATCTGTTCCTGCGGCCAATCGGCAAGCGATGCCGCCACCTCGTCAAGTACTGGAAACGAAGAGGGCGCAAGCGTGGCCGTGCCGGTTTCAAAGGTCACGCCGCGGAGAAGAACGCGTCCCCGTTTTATCTCCTTTGCCTTGGACTGCGGCTGCGGCGGTTTCGGCTGTTCTATGACCGGACAACCGTTGTTTTCAACCGGACCCGCCTGGTCAGGACATTTGTCAAGCGTATCCGGCACGCCGTCCTGGTCGTTGTCGTAATCCGGGCACCCGTCGTTGTCCTGAAACCCGTCGATGTCTTCCGGAACGTCCGGGCAACGGTCAACGCTGTCAGGGACCCCGTCGCGGTCGTTGTCGAAATCCGGACAGCCGTCCTTGTCCTCAAAGCCGTCGTAATCCTCCCGGAAATTCGGACATTTATCAAGGCTGTCCGGAATCCCGTCCTGATCGTTGTCGTAATCCGGGCATCCGTCCTCATCCTGGAAACCGTCTTTGTCTTCGGCTTTATTCGGGCATTTGTCAAGACTGTCCGGAATCCCGTCGTTATCGTTGTCATAGTCGGGGCAGCCGTCTTCGTCCTGAAAGCCATCGATGTCCTCAGGCACGTCCGGACACTGGTCGTAACGGTCGATGATCCCGTCGTGATCGCGGTCCCGTTCGGAAACCACTCCGTTCCAGCCGACCTGTATAAATGCCCTCCATTTCGGTTCAATACCGGTTGTGAGGAGATTCTTCGTTACCGCATCCCGTTCCTTCACATAGGTATAAGAGCCTGACGGAGATGCGAGGCTGATTTCAGTGCCCAGGGTAATCATAGGGCCGATCGCCGGAGTAATAACGATCTCGGGTACGACATGAAACGGGTCCTTGTTCAGGGAAAAGCTGTGCGAAAAATTTTCGTACCGCATCTCGCTGTTGAATTCGACAACAAGACCAAGCACACTCAGAGGATGGTACTCAAGGGCGGCGCTCATGAGGACTGCGTCGTCGCTCGCGGTCTTAGTGGTGAAAAGCATTCCATAATCGATAAATAATGCCAGCGGCACCCCATGCTTGAGAGCGCCCAGGTCAAGGGACAATAACATGTGCGACTCTAAATCAACACTCCCGGAAGAATAGAAGGCGCCAATGACCGCCGTATTTGCAGCAAGCGAGTTTTTGTTGAAATAAAAAGGGTGCCTCGGGAAAACGCCTGTCTGTCCGCTCCCTGTCGGTACAGTAATCGCGCCCAGAAATCCCAGATCGAATACCGGCGTACGGGCCCCGGAATGGGTGCCGAGTTTAAGCGTCAGCTGCAAATCTCCCAGTCCGACCTCCTGATACAGGCCGATCATGTCCATATGGATCGGCAGCGCCAGGCTCGCGTCGAAAAAATCCGCCAGCCCCGCGCCGATGAAGGGACAGATATTGAATGTCGAGATCGACGGCTTGTTACCGACAATCGTATCAAAGGTTAAATACAACGGATCCCACGTTTTGTACTGCTTCAAAAAGTTCTGGTCAAGGCTTCCGTCGCCATAGATCCCGAGCACCATCGTTCCCGACCCTAATGTCTGCGGCGAATAAAGCTGCAGAAGTCCACGCTGGCCGAAGCGATTGACGGTCATCCCCTCGGTGTAAGCATCGGCAGGCTTTACTGAGACTGTGCTGAAAAATAAAAAAAGAACAACGCATGAAACGAAAAAGCGCTTAACAAGTACAACAGCTTCCAGCCCTTTTCTCATACGGTTCAATGAGTACCCTTTCCGCTTATCAGCATAGTTCACAATAATATATTAAATCGCAGCCATTTGCAATCGGATGGGAAATATGGTGAAAGGTTTCAGTAAATCGTATCGCTCAGATGATGGTTCCGTTTTAAAAATACCTCTTCTGAAATTCCGGTGCAATTTTTATTATCTACGGTGAAAGTATCAACAAATATTGTTATTTTTCGTGTTCATTTTGAACACTGTAAATGTTTCAAAAGGTTATCTCAAACCCATTCTCTTTATTTTCCAACGGCACATCATGGATTTTCACATCCGACACATGCGAAAGGGCCGGGCCCTTTCTTATTTCAGCAATAAACGCGTCGACGTTATCGCCGGTCCCCTGGGCTTCAAGCTCGACGTTGTGGCCCGGTAAATTCCGCACCCAGCCGGTGATGCCATGGCGCAACGCCCTGTCGCGCGTGAAATAGCGGAAACCCACGCCCTGTACTCTGCCTTCGACGACGGCATTGATGCGCTTAATAGGAGTTGTATTCATCGGTGATAATTGCGCGTTACCCCCCTATCCCCCGGAGGGGGCATTTCAATAAACGCTCCCTTTGGGGGTCGGATGGAAACTTTCAGCGCCGGGAAAAAAAATTCAGTATGATCGTTATCGCTACGCTCAATAGGATAGACGTCGCAACAGGGACATAGATCCTGAACCGCCCGCTGCCGAAGTGCAGGTCGCCGGGCAGCCGGCCGATCGGGATCTTGTCGGCAACCATGAAGATCATTCCCACCACGACGACCACGGCTCCGGCAATGATCAGAAACCTTCCGACATCCGCCCAGTTCATAGTAATCTCCTCGTATCAGTCAATGGCTTTATTGCTGTCGCTGCTTCCCTCAAAAATATCCTGTTGTAAATTAGTGGTCTTTGGGGGTTTGAGCCCGAAATATTTATACGTTTTCATCGTCACCTCGCGGCCGCGCGGCGTGCGTTTGAGAAACCCGGCCTGGATGAGGAACGGCTCGTACACCTCCTCGATCGTGTCCGGCTCCTCGCCCACCACCACGGCGACGGTGTTGACGCCGACCGGCCCGCCGCCGTAATGCTCGATGATCGAACGCAGGATGTTCCGGTCCATTTCGTCCAGGCCGTTCGGGTCCACGCCGAGCATGGCAAGCGTGGTGTCCACGATCGGCATGGTAACGCGGCCGTCGCCCTTTACTTCGGCGACATCGCGGCACCGGCGCAGAAGCCGGTTGACGATACGCGGCGTGCCGCGCGCCCGCTTGCCGAGCTCGGTGGCCGCCTTTTCATCGCAGTGCACTTTCAGCAGCGCGGCGGAGCGCATAACGATTTTCCGCAGCTCGTCCGCCGAGTAATAATTGAGCCGGCAGATGTACCCGAACCGGCCGTGCAGCGGCGACGTCAGCATCCCCGCCCTTGTGGTGGCCCCCACCAAGGTGAAGGGCTTGAGGTTGAGCCGGATCGACCGTGCGGCCGGGCCTTCGCCGATCGTGATATCAAAAGCGAAATCCTCCATTGCCGGATACAGCGACTCCTCGACGATCCTGTTCAGACGGTGGATCTCGTCGATGAAGAGTATCTCGCGTTCGGCAAGGTTCGTCAAATTGCCTGCAAGGTCGCCTTTCTTTTCAAGAACCGGGCCCGAAGTCGTGAGAATGCCGACGCCCAGTTCGTTGGCCAGTATGCGCGAGAGCGTGGTCTTGCCGAGCCCGGGCGGACCGCAGAACAGAATATGGTCGAGCGCCTCGCCGCGGCGCCGTGCCGCTTCGACGAAAACGCCGAGGTTCTCCTTGATCGCATCCTGCCCGATGAAATCGGCGAAATGTTCGGGGCGCAGGGTCGCGTCGAACTTCGCCTCTTCGTTGTCTTCTTCCCGTTTGAGGCCGGAAACTATTCTGTTTGATTCGTCCATTTTTTCCTTACTACAGGGAGTCAGAAGTCAGGAGACAGAATTCAGGAGAAAGGACATACTTTATTTTCATTCTGACTTCTGAATTCTGACTACTGACTTCCTGTTTTATATCACCTGCAACGCCTTCTTGATCCACTCTTCCACCGGCACGTCTTTTTCCGCTATGGTCTGCCGTACCCGCTCGACCGCCTTTGCGACCTGCTTATCGTTGTAGCCGAGGGAAATCAGCGCCTCAAATGCCTCTGCACCGGTGTTGTTTGGTGAACGGCCTGTTGTGTCGTCTTTCGCGGCAGACGGCCCGCCACCCCTTGCCGGGGTTATCTTGCCGCGCAACTCCATGATAAGACGCTGCGCAATTTTTGCGCCGATGCCGGGTATCTTCGTGAGCCGGGACGGATCGCCGAGCGCGATGCATCTGGCCAGTTCGTCAACCGAAATTTTTGAAAGGATCCCGATTGCCGTCTTTGGGCCGATTGAGCTGACGCCGATCAACTGCCGGAACAGCTCACGTTCCGCTTTTGTCAGGAAACCGTAGAGCTTCTGGGTATCCTCACGGACATGGAAATGGGTATAGAGCTTTACTTCTGCGCCTTGAGCGGGAAGCCGCTCAAAGGTGGAGAGCGGTATGTTGACTTCATACCCGACCCCGTGCGCCTCGACCGCAGCGAAGGAGATCTCTTTCTCGGTCAGTATGCCGCGCACATAGTCGATCATGCGTGCGTCCTTTTCCTGCCCGGAAGGGAGGCTATCGTCCGCGCCCCGGCGTGGTAAAAATCGCACAGGGCAACCGCGAGCGCATCGTACGCGTCGCTGCGCATTGCATCTTTCGGCGGTGAAAGCAGCATTCTGACCATGTATTCCACCTGCGATTTTTCCGCATTGCCGTTGCCCGTGATTGCTTTCTTAATCTCCCGCGGCGAATATTCGGCAATCAGCGCCCCGGCTTTCTGGGCCGCAAGCATCAGGACGCCGCGGGCATGGCCCAGGAGCAGGGTGGTATGGACGTTTTTCGCATAAAACGCCTGCTCGATGGCGGTGCGTTCCGGCTTGTGCCGCGCAAGACATTGTTCCATCGCCGAATGAATGACCAGAAGCCGTTCGGCAAGGGGCGATCCGGCATCGGTCGCAATGATCCCGCAGTCGACCCACGACACGGAATTATTCTTTGTCGAAATAACTCCGTAGCCCGTCACCGCAGTTCCCGGATCTATGCCAAGAATGATCATATTTATTCCCACTTATGTTGGTGCTTTTTCGGGTCGCTGGCTCTCAAAGTCCCTTGTAAGGCGGAATTCCCTCGGTCAGACAGGAGCTTGTTCCGTCATATAGCAATAATTCTGAAATCCGCTTGCGCGAACTCCGCTCCTGTCTGTCCGAGCCGCTGTACAAGGGTGCTTTTCAAGCCAACGACCCTCATTGTAACATAGCGACTCGTGAATTTAAAAAGCTGCTTTCACTTTTCGAATAAGACAACAACTTGACAGTGCCCCCTCACCGAAGCCCGTTACTGGGCACTTACGGTACCCGGGGGCTACTGGGCTCAGCCATCCAGAAATATTAAAAACATTAATAATTATTCTTTCCCCAGTTTCGCCAGCATCTCATCGCTGATGTCGAAGTTGCTGTACACATGCTGGGTGTCGTCGAGTTCGTCAAGCGCTTCCATGAGCTTGATGATCTTGGAGGCGTTCTCCCCCTCAACCGGCAGCGGGATCTCGGCGATTTTCGTGATCTCGGCCGATACTGGCGTCACCTTGGCTTTTTCAAGCGCCTGCCTGACGGTTTCAAACGACTCAAATCCGGTCGTGATCTCATACTCTTCGCCCTGAAGCGTCATATCTTCGGCGCCCGCCTCGAGCACCAGCTCCATGAGCGCGTCCTCGGACATGGCTGCCTTCGGGACAATGATGACGCCCTTGGACTTGAACATCCTGGCCACTGAATTGGTCTGGCCGAGGTTGCCGCCGTGCTTGGTGAGCACATGGCGCACTTCAGCCACGGTACGGTTGCGGTTGTCGGTCATGCACTCGATGAGGAGCGCCACGCCGCCGGGCCCGTACCCTTCAAAAGACACTTCCTCGTATGAAACGCCCTCGAGCTGGCCGGTCCCCTTCATGATCGCGTTTTCGATGTTCTTGCCCGGCATATTCGCGGTTCTCGCGCTGGCAACCGACGTCCGCAGGCGCGCATTGGAATTGATGTCGCCGCCGCCCATGCGCGCCGCCACGGTTATCTCTCTGATCAGCCGGTTGAAAACCTTGCCCCGGGCCGCATCAGCCTTTCCTTTTGACCTTTTTATGGTCGCCCATTTAGAATGACCTGACATAGAATTCCTCGCTTTCGTAATTTCTGTTGAACATTGTAATAACGGTTATTCCTCATACCTTAACGGCAGCGCACGGCAGAGGAACGTCCGGCGGGTGATACAGGACGCCGAGAACATTTCCGGCCTCAGGCCACTGGCTTTTCAGGCAACAACCGCAGTCGCGCATAATTTAGTCAATTTCTCCAGTTCGACAAGTTCAATCAGAGGGAGGTCCGTTCCCAGAAACGAAGCGGCCAGTTCCTTGAACTTCGGCGCATAATCGGTGACCATGAAGCGGCTTGCCGCCAGACCTCCGGTCTTTTCCTGAGAAAGGCCGCCGAGTGCCTTGAGTATGTCCTGCACCTCCTTGGCGGTCCAGAGCGCGCTGTCGACAAGGTGCGTTCCGGTTCCCACGAACTCCTGGATCGTCTGGATAAGCAAGGGATAATGCGTACAACCGAGAATAATGCAGTCCGCTCTCAGGTCAAGCAGTTCGGTCAGATAGAGCTGGATCGCAAGCCGGGTGATGTCGTGGTCGAGCAGTCCTTCCTCGACCAGCGGCACGAAAAGCGGGCACGCTTTGCCGTAGACTTTTATCGAAGGATCGATGGCCTGGATCGCCCGCATGTAGGCGCCGGCGCGGACCGTTGCGGCAGTGCCGATCACCCCGACTTTACGTTCAGCAGTCCTTTGCGCGGCCGCCCGCGCCCCGGGCAGCACCACACCGACAACCGGAATTTCCTTGATGCACCGTTCAATATGATCGAGGGCGACCGATGATACGGTATTGCACGCCACAATAAGCAGCTTGATGTCCATCCCCATGAGCAGCCGGGCGTCCTGCATGCCGAACGTCCGTATGGTTTCTTCCGACCGTCCCCCGTACGGACATCGTGCCGTGTCGCCGAGATAGACGATCCGCTCGCCGGGCATGAGCCGGAAGAGCTCCCGCACCACGGTCAGGCCGCCCAGACCCGAATCAAAAACGCCGATCGGCCGGGTGTCGCTCATAACCCTTTCTCATATTTCGACGTGAAGTTTATCAACGCGTCATAAATTGCATTCGCCATGTCCTGCTGAAACGACCTTTCGGTAAGGATTTTTTCTTCCGATTGATTTGAAATAAAACCGGTTTCGATCAGAATCGACGGCATATAGGCGCCGTTCAGCACCCAGAAATTCGCCTGCCCGATCCCCGGCGGCAGCCGGGATATTTTTTTATGAAGTGAAGCTTCAAACTGCCGGTCAAGCAAAATACTGAGATCCTGGCTCTCGCGCAAGTACTCGTTCCCGGCCAGATCGATAAGAACGTTCTTGAGCGCGCCGTAATGCTGGGGCTTGTCTTCAAGCTCGATCACCGCGTTTTCGCGCATCGCCGCAAGCTTGTCGTCCTCGTTTTTCGCCTGGGAAAGAAAATAAACTTTATACCCTCTGGTTGTCTCCTTAATTTTCTCCGGGCCCGGCATTGCATTGACGTGAATACTGATGAAAAGGTCTGCGTTCCGCTCATTTGCCATTTTTGTCCGGTCGGCCAGCGTGACGAATTCATCGGTTTCACGGGTAAGGAAGGCCTTGATCCCGCTCTTTTTTTTGAGCAGGTCCCTGAGCTGCAGCGAGAGGGCAAGTGTAATGTCCTTTTCCACCCTGCCGTCAGCGCCGATTGCTCCCGGGTCCTTGCCGCCATGACCGGGATCTATAACAATAGTGTGGATGCCCGGGGCAACGACGTCGGTGGCCGGCTTTTTCTTTTCCACCGAAGGTCTCTTCGGCCGCAGCGACACCAGCACGGTATGAAGGTCCTGCAGGTAATCGATCTGCGGCTCTTCGATCTCCCGCGTTACCAGAAGCGAAACCTGCGCCGATTCTTTGAACTGCACGCTGAACATTGAATCCACGAGACCGATACGCCGCAGGCTTTTAACCTGCGCCGTATCGACGGTCGCGCCGAAAAAATTGAGCGTGACATTAGGGTAGTAATAGGTATAGTCGAACGGCAGCGAGTCGGCAAGCTGTACCGTAACCAGCACGCCGTTCACCTTCTTTTCGCATGCGACCGCGACTATGGAATGGGTTGATTTATTGATCGTCAATACCTGGGAAACCTTGTTCCACCGCATGTTCGGAGCGGTCATGCCTCTGGTGATATCGAGGAGCGTACGGAGCGGGAGATACAGCGTTGGACCGATCCGCAGTACCGGGGCCGGAAGCGGCTGCAATACATTGCCGCAGGAATAATACGGAATGTCCTGCGTAAAAACATACTGCTGTGCGTTGCGGACGCAGGTTAGCTGCTGCGATACTGCGTCCCACTTCCAGGTGAAACCGAGCCGCTCGAATATAACCGGGACCGCGGCCAGGCATTCGCCGCTGAGCGTGGCTGACGGGATGGCGCCTGTCCGGCCCGACGGCAGCTCCCGGACTGTTATGTCGGCGAACGCCGGCAATGCCGCCCCGCTGCAGCAGAGGAGCGATGCAGACAATAGCATAAGGTTTCGAAAGGTTCTCTTCATGCGCTGTTGCGGATGTTCCTGAGTTGAGCAAGCCGGCGTTTCGATTCTTCGGCCGCTATTTTTTCACGCTTGTCGTACTTCTTCCTGCCCCGGCAGAGCCCGAGTTCGATCTTCACCCACTGGTCCTTGAAATAGAGCGACAGGGGTATCAGTGTCAGTTTTTTCCGCTCAACTTCGGCGGCAAGATGGGTTATTTCTTTCTTGTGAAGCAACAGCCGCCGCTTCCGGTACGGGTCCGGCGCGTACATCCCCTGCCGGTCGTACGGGCTGATGTGCAGATTGTTGATGAAAATTCCCCGGTCGTAGCACTGGGCGTACGCTTCGGTGATGTTGATCTTGCCGGCCCGGATCGATTTGACTTCCGACCCGGTCAGGCTGATGCCGGTCTCCACTTTTTCAAGGACTTCGTAGTCATGAAAGGCTTTGCGGTTGTTGGCAACGAGCTTCAATGCATTCACGCTCAAAAAATACGTGGTGCAGGAAAGGGTAAGCAATGAAGGAGAATTAAATCAAGTAAGAGATCTTTTGGGCGTGCCCCCTGCTTTGCAGGGGTCGGCGTGGCTCTGGGCTACCCGCTGGTCGGTCGCTTCGCGACTGGCCTGCGGCCACCCGACGCCTGCCTCACGCAAAACCAGAGCATCAATGCCCTTTGCCCGAGGTGGCTATTGCCTAGTGGCTAAAGCCTAAGCAACATGGGTTTTCTTACAGAAAACGAAATTTTGCTCCGATTCGTAAAAAAAGATGACATTTGTCATTTTTAGGCTTACTATATGGTGTGGATGCAGGCCGGCGCGAATACGCAGGTCAAGTCCGTTCCGCTGTTCAGATAATTTCCACAATTTAATTTCCTACCAGAAATATTTTGTTCGATTTTATCAGCTTCAAAGCAAGTATTTTTTAAAGCTCAATCATGAACAACCCGGAAAAGAAAGCCTCGCTCGTTCACGGCGAAAGCCGCAAGGAAAACATCAAAAACTGCCTTGCCCTGATCAGGGAAGATGTGCAGAAAATCAGAAGCGCAAAAAACATCCTTATCAAGCCCAACCTCGTGGCCCTGAAACCCGACTTTGCCAATACCCACGTGGAGGCCATTGAGGCGGTCATCGAATTTGTAAGAACAATCGCGCCGGAAACGCCGATTACCGTCGGAGAATCATCGGCGACCGCTTTCTACAATAAACTTCCAACCACCAGCGTTTTTAAGGATTTCGATTATTACCGGCTTGAAAAAAAATATCCTAATGTCACATTAACGCACTTTGATGACGATAAAGAACATATCCAGAGCCCCATTCTTTCGATAGTCGGCGACACGCATCTGAGGATCACGAAACGGATCGAGGAGTATGACTATAAAATCTCCCTTGCCATCCCTAAAACCCACAATTTTGCGATCGCCACGTTCGGGATAAAAAACATGGCCGGACTGGTCATGAGGCAGGACATGGCAATGATCCACGGGATGAAAGGCGGCATAGAGATCGACGCGCCCAAAACATTCCTGGACAAACTGCCGGCAGGCACGGTTTCCAAAGCCAGAAGGGCCCTGCCCGGCTGGCTCATCAATTTTCTGTTCAAACAGTATCCGGCCTACCGGAAAAGCGTGAAAATGATCCACCGGAACATCGTGGAATTCGCCGGAAGGACGTGGCCTGATCTCGTGGTCCTGGACGGGTTTATCTGCATGGAAGGAAACGGACCCGTGGATGGAAATCCGGTCCTCATGAAGACCGCAATAGCTTCCACTGACCCGTTAAAAGCCGACGGCGTCGCAGCCCGGCTCATTGGATTTGAACCTGAGGAAATAGGCTATTTATACTATCTCCGGAATGAGGAACACAAAGGCGAGTATTCCCTCGAAAACCTGGTCGGCGATGACCTTGCTGCGCTCAGGAAAAAATTCAAACGTCACGGGACCTACGATATCCAACGGCAGTGGAAATAAGGCTTTATTTTTATCATTCAACGAAAGGATTTTTATTATGGACTGTCTCTTCTGCAAAATCATTAATAAAGAGATCCCTGCCCCGCGCCTGTATGAAGATGACCATACGATCGTGATAAAAGACATAAACCCGCAGGCGCCGGTCCATCTGCTCGCGCTGCCGCGCAGGCACTATGCCGGCGTCCATGAGGTCGGGTCAGCCGACGGCAGGATCTTCGAACAGCTTTTTAAGGCGGTACGCACGATGGTGGAACAGGAAAAGCTTGCGGACAAAGGGTATCGACTGGTGATCAATTTCGGGGAAAAAGCAGGACAATCCGTACCGCACATTCACGTGCATGTCCTGAGCGGACGATCGATGCACTGGCCGCCAGGCTGAAAAAGATCAGAATATTTTTTTTGACCTTTAACAAGAGCCCCGGAGTATTCTCTTTCGTCAGCCCTAACTCGCCTTCCTCCGCTGAGCGGAGGAAGACTTCAAACAGGGCACCCAGTCTTCAGAGAACACTCCCGGGCTCTTGTTCTGTAAAATTTTTGTTATTTCTACACCACTGAAACTTGAGGGTGGGGGTAAAACGACGCTCATTTCAGTACAATGGCGCCCCTGCCTGCGCCGAGGCTTCGGCAGGCAGGCACCCCACACCCATACGGGTGTCTTTAGCAAAAAGAAAATTATTATTATTTATTATTGCATCTGCTTCCGCAGAAACGTCGGGACATCCGTATCATCCTCGTACTGGGTCACCACGCTCCCTTTGGAAACATAGACCCGGGGTTCCTTTCGCATCGATTCAGGCTTCAGGAACGGCGGGAACTCAACCGCTCCGCCGCACATCGCCCCTCCGGCGCCGGACGCCTGAAGGCGCTCCTCTACCGTCATCGTGCTTTGCGGTTCCCTGGTTGATAAGGCAACCATGGACTTATCCTCACCGGGTTCTTCCACCTTCTCGCGCCGGAGCGGAAATTGCAGCGGCATGGTAATCTGTTCGACCTTTTTATCAGTCTCTTTTTTAACTCCGGGAACATTGACCGCAACCCTGATCTCCTCGCGTTTCTTCGCGATGCTCTGCTCGTTGAAACCAGTGGCGATCACGGTGACTCTGATCTTCCCGTTCATGGTCGGGTCCGTGACTGCGCCGAAAATAATGTTGGTGTCCACGCCTTCGCCGACCGCCTCGTTGACCACCCGCGTGGCCTCGGAAACGTCGTAGAGCGTCATGTCGGTGCCGCCCGTGACATTGATGAGGATCCCCTTGGCGCCGCTGATCGAGATGTCGTCGAGGAGCGGGTTATGGATCGCCGCCTCGGCCGCGTTGATCGCGCGTTTTTCCGAATCGCCTTCGCAGCAGCCGGTGCCCATGAGCGCTTCGCCCATGCCCCTCATTATGGTCTTAACATCGGCGAAATCGAGGTTGACGAGCCCGTGCACCGCGATAAGGTCGGAAATGCCCTTGGTCGCCTGGTAGAGTACGTCATCTGCGGTCTTGAACGCATCGATGAGCGTGGTCTTGTTGTCCACGATGGTCAGGAGTTTCTGGTTCGGGATCACGATGATCGTGTCCACCGACTTGTTCAAATCCTCGATGCCCCGTTTCGCGTTACGGTCGCGTACCTTGCCCTCGAACAGGAATGGTCTCGTGACTATCGCAACGGTCAGGATGTCCTTCTCGCGCGCGATTTCCGCGATCACCGGAGCGCCGCCAGTGCCGGTGCCGCCACCCATGCCGCCGGTGATGAACACCATGTCCGCGCCCTCGATCGCCATGGCGATCTTTTCGCGGTCCTCTTCCATGGCCTGCCGGCCGATGTCGGGGTTCGCGCCCGCGCCGAGGCCCTTGGTGATCCGTTCACCGATCTGAATGCGGTGCGGCGCACGGTTGTTATCGAGCGCCATGGCGTCGGTGTTCACCGAAATGAACTCGACGCCCGTCAGTCCTGCATCGACCATGCGGTTGACCGCATTGCCGCCTGCCCCACCCACACCGATGACCTTCATTTTCGCCACGGTGTTGAACTGCTCATCCATCTGAAAAACCATACAACCTCCCGGATAAAAGTGAATAAAGTTTAGGTTAATTTTTATCGTTTCCGGCCGAATGCACCCCTTCCGGCTACCGCCGCCTCCCCCTTAGTTAAGGGGGAGGAAATGGTGGGGGTCAAAAGAACTCCTTTACCCACGACTGCATTTTGTCAAGTATCCTCTTGAACGAATCATCGCTGCCGCCTGCCTTTCTCCCTTTATTTTTCCCTTTGCCTCTGCCCTGCTGCTTTTTGTCCATCTGTTCGATCGCATACAGGCACAGTCCGACGCCGGTCGCATGGATGGGCGTCTTGGCGGCCTCGGTGAGCCCGCCGAACCCCGTGGGCATTCCGATCTTGACCGGCATTTCGAGCACCTTTTCCGCAAGGTCCTTGATGCCGTCCATGAGCGCACAGCCGCCGGTCAGCACGACGCCCGCGCCGAGCATGTCGGCGTATTCGGTCCGCTTTATTTCCCGCAGCGTCAGCGAGAGAATCTCCTCGAGCCGCGGCTCAATGATGGAAGAGAGCACGGCGCGCGACACCTCGCGCTGCTCGCGGCCGCCCACGCCCGGCACGCTGATGAAGTCGGTGCCCTTGACCAGCGCCGAATAGGCGCACCCGTACTGTTTCTTTATCTCCTCGGCCCGCTCGATCGGGGTCCTGATGCCGATGGCGATGTCGCTCGTCACGTTCCTGCCGCCGAGTCCGACGACCGCGGTATGCCGGATGCTCTCGTCGAAATAAATCGCCACATCGGTCGTGCCGCCGCCCATGTCGATGAGCGCTACGCCGAGTTCCTTTTCGTCTTTATCAAGAGTCGCGTAGCACGAGGCGAGCGGTTCGAGCACAAGGTCGATCACCTTGAGCCCTGCCTTGTCCACGCTGCGGTAGATGTTCTGGGCGCTCGTGACCGCGCCGGTGATGATGTGGACCTGCGTTTCGAGACGGACGCCGCACATGCCGATCGGCTCCTTGATCCCCTTCTGGTCGTCCACCACGAACTCCTGCGGGATCACGTGTAGTATCTCGCGGTCCATGGGTATGGAGACCGCCTTGGCGGCATCGATGGCCCTGACCACGTCGATCTCCGTGATCTCGTTGTCCGACCGTGAAATTGCCACAACGCCGCGGCTGTTGATCGCCCGGATATAGTCGCCCGCGATGCCGACCCATACCGAATCGACGTCCACCCCGGCCATAAGCTCCGCCTCCTCCACCGCCTTCTGAATGGAGTGCACGGTTTTATCGATGTTGACCACCACTCCTTTGCGCAATCCCTCTGAAGGCGAAACGCCGACGCCGATGATTTTCGGTTCGCCGTTCCCGTCGGTTTCGCAGATGATGCACGCGATCTTGGTGGTCCCGATGTCAAGTCCGCTGACGATAGTCTGTTCCATAAGCGTATCCTTCCGTTTATTGACGAGTACTAACCTTTACGTTTTTTCCCGGTTTTTTCCTTTGCAACCTGCCTGACGCTCAGTTTTGGTTTTGTTGTATCGGGTACGGTATTTTCCATTGTCACGAACGCGAGATTCCGGTACGAAAGATTGATCCGCGCCGGGTGCAGCGAGTCGCCGTCCACGGCTTTCCACAGCTGTACAAGCCGCTGCAGCCGGTCGGCAGCGCTGGTTTCATCAAGCAGTATTGTCGCAGGACTTCCCGCCAGCATAATGCGCACGGTCAGGTCCGGCGAGAAATTCACCTGGGTAATGCGGCGGGCAAACGCGGAATCGATCGCCATTGCGCCCCTGAAAAAGCGGTTCATGCGGGAGCAATCACCGACAGTCAACCGCCGGCCGTCACCCTCTCCTGCCGAATCGGCCAGTCCGGAAACAAGGGGCAGACCGACCGCTGCATGCGGATCGAGCGGGAGAAAAACACCTTCCGAATCGATGAGTGCGATTTTCGCCGCCGTCTGCGTTCGCACCATGGCAACAGGTTTCCGTTCGACCACGCCGATGGTGACCGTTTCTTTATGCGAGGTCATAACGTGCACCTTGTCGATCCACGGGCTCGTTCTGGAAAACATGCGCAGATACTCGTGTTTCAGCCGGTCCATAGTGACCGGGAGCTTCATGCCGCTGCGCTGCAGAATTTCCTCGGGCGTGACATGGACCGCGCCCTCCATGACAACGCTTTTTACGGTCGTATGCCCGAACTTATCCACCATGGCGATGAACCCCGGTAACTTTTCCTTATAGTACACGATTAGCGCGGTACCGGTTACAAACAGCGCCGCATACAAGAATCCTGCCGACAGAAAACGGACAAAATTTTTCTTCCGTTTCCCGCGGCGCTGCGCCAGTTTTTTCCTGCCGTTTGCTCCCATGCGCTTACCCATGATGCAGCACCTCCACGAGTTCGCCGGCCGTTTCGGTGATGTCGCCCGCGCCCATGAAGACGACTGCGTCGCCCCGGGCCGCGCGGTCTGCCACGGCCTTTGCGATCGTCTCTTTACGCGCGATATAGCAGGCGTCCGCATGGCCGAGAGCACGGAGTTTTTCTACGATGCCTGCGGCGGTCACCCCCGGAATCGGTTCCTCACGGGCATTATATATGTCGGTGACGATCACGGCGTCGGCCTTTGACAAACGTGCGGCGAAATCGTCCATAAAGTCACGGGTGCGCGAAAAAAGGTGCGGTTGAAACACCGCAGTAATACGCTTAAATCCACTGCACCGCGCCGCCTCAAGCGTGGCGGCTATTTCGGCAGGATGGTGCGCATAGTCGTCGATCACGGTCACCCCGCGTTCGCGGCCCACTATTTCGAACCGACGCTTGACACCGGCGAAATTCGCAAGCGCCTGCCGGACGGCCTTGAACGGAACGCCGATTTCCGTGGCGGCCGCAAGGGCGCCCAGCGCATTGACCACATTATGCATGCCGGGAATGCTCAGCCGGACCGGTCCGAGCCGGGCCCCGCGTCTGCATGCGTCAAACGATGCTTTGCCATCGGTAAACTGTATGTTCCGCGCCGTATAGTCCGCGTCCGGCCCCGTGCCGTAGGTAACGCACGTTCTTTCGATGCGCGGCAGGACATCGCGTACGCCCCGGTCGTCGCTGCAGCAGACGACCGCTCCGTAGAACGGCACGCGTCCGGCAAAAGCGACAAAGGCGTTCTTTATCTCCTCAAGATCCTTATAACAGTCAAGATGGTCGGCCTGGACGTTGGTGATAATGGCGACCCCGGGATACAGGGCGAGAAACGACCGGTCAAATTCGTCCGCTTCCGCCACCATGATGCCGCTGTCTCCGACAATGACCGGCGCCCCTTCGGCGCAGAGCGTGCCGCCCACGAGCACGGTCGGCCGCAGGCCCGCCTCCGACAGTATGGCGCCGACGAGCGAAGTGGTCGTGGTTTTCCCGTGCGTTCCCGCGACACAGAGCGCGGTAAATGACCGCATGATCTGCCCCAGCGCATCGGCACGCCGCAGTTCCGCGATGCGGTGCTCCCGGGCATATACCCGTTCCGGATTGTTTTCCCGTATCGCGCTTGAATAAACGAGCAATCGGGCGTCCTTGACAAAATCCGGGGCATGGCCCGATTGAATCCTGATTCCCAGGCTTGCCAGACGGGCAGTTGCCGCGGACAAAGACCGGTCGCTGCCGCTCACGGTGTGGCCGTAGCAATGGAGCAGCTCGGCAAGCCCGCTCATGCCGGCCCCGCCGATCCCCACGAAATGAATGCGCTGGCTGAAGTGCCGCACCATTACTGTTCCTCTCTCCGGAGTGCTGCTGAAGACATATTCTCGTCCGTAATGGCCATCCTGCCTGTCGAACGGCTTGCAATGTTGAGCACAATACCCATGCTGCTCATGGTAAAGACAAGACTCATCCCGCCATAGCTTAAAAACGGCATGGGTACACCCGTGGTCGGAATGAGACCGCTGGCCACGCTCGCGTTGATGATGGCATATAGTGCCACGGCAGAGGTGAATCCGAATGCCATGACCTGACCCATGCGGTCCGGCGCATTCAGCGCGATCCGCAATCCGCGGTAAACGATGAAGGCGAGGACCGAAAACACGACGAGCAAACCGATAAAGCCGATCTCCTCACCGAGTATCGAGACGGCGAAATCGGTATGCGGTTCCGGCAGATAAAAAAACTTCTGTTCCCCTTTGCCCAACCCGACGCCGAACAGGCCGCCGTTGCCGAGCCCCACGAGCGACTGGAACGTCTGATAACCGATATCGCGCTGGTGGTTCGAAAGATCAAGGAAACTCATAAGCCGCTGGTGACGATAGGGCGTCCTAAGGACCAGCAGCACCGCCACGGGGATCGCCGAAAGCACGAGCAGGAACAGATGCAAGAACCGCGCGCCCGAGATAAAAAGCATGGCGAGCGCAATGCCGCCGATGATCGCGGCGGTCGAAAAGTTCGGCTCCAGGAGCACCAGACCGCACACCACGCCGATAATCGCCAGGTGCTTGATGAAAACGCGGGACTGCTGGAGGTCGTTTCCCGCCTCTTCGCATTTACGGGCAAGAAATATGAACAGCGCGATGCGGGCGAAATCGGAAACCTGAAACTGAATGGGCCCCAGGGTAAGCCAGCGCCGCGCGCCGTTCACCGCGTGGTGCGCAGGCAGGCAGAGAAGCGCGGCCAGCAGTGCAACCGCCGCAAGATAGGCGATCCCGCTCAGGCGTCCCCACCGGTGGTAATCGACATTGATGCAGACCATGAAACAGGCGATCGCAAGAAACGCACGGATGCTCTGGCGTGCAAGGTAGAAATCCGCTCCTCCGTATTTGTGCTGGGAAAGCGCAAACGAAGAGCTGTAGACCAGGACGATGCCGAATCCGAGCATGAGCAGGATTGCCGCAAAAAGCGGCCAGTCAAGTGTCGTCTGACGCGGGTTCATTGCACCCCTCCGGCCGCAAGAGCGGCGACGATTTTTTTAAAACGTTCTCCACGTTCTTTATAATCGGCAAACATATCAAAGCTCGAACATCCGGGAGAAAGCACCACGGCATCGCCGGAACCGGCTTTTTGTACGGCCACGGTTACCGCCTCTTCCAGTGATGAACACCGGTACAGCGGAACAATGCCCTGCCATTCGGCCTCCATGCGTCCGGCCGCTTCACCGATAAGACAGACGCCGCCGACATATGCGCGGAGCGCGTCCTTGACCGCATTGAAATCGCAGCCCTTGTCCCTGCCGCCGGCAATAAGGTACACCCGTCCCGTTGTGAACGCCGATATTGCAGCGGTAATCGACTCGGCAGTGGTCGATTTGGAATCGTTATAGTAGCGCACGCCCCGCACCTCGCCCGCGAACTCCAAGCGGTGCGGCAGACCGGAGAACCGTGTGATGCCGTTTCCGATGCTTGCGTCGTCGATACCGGCCAGCTTGGCAAGTGCGGCAGCGGCGCAGGCGTTTTCGAAGTTATGACGGCCGGTGATCCGCATATCACCGACGCTGCAAATCGTCCCGTGCGAACCCTGGAAACGGTAGCGTATCGTTCCGCTCTTCCCGTCGTACCAATAAGCGTCGCCCGTACCGGGTTCATGTCCGAAAAAAATCACGTTCGTACGATGCCGCATCGCACGCGCCCATTCAACAAGTCTGCCGTCGTGAAGGTTGACGACCAGATAATTATCTTTTGTGAAATTCCGGGCGATCTGTTTTTTTGCCGCATAATAATCATCTTCGCTTTGATAACGGTCAAGGTGGTTTTTCATGAGGTTCAGGACCGCCGCTCCTTTGGGCCTGAACTGTTCGATATTTTCAAGCTGAAAGCTCGACACCTCGGCGGCCACCCAGCCGGATTTCGACATGCCGGCCACCACGCTTATCACCGGAATGCCGATGTTGCCGGCAACCACCGATTCCCTGTTGCCGGCCTTGAGCGCCTCTCCCAGAAACGACACGGTGGTGCTCTTTCCCGTGGAGCCCGTCACTGCCAGAAAGGTGGCGTCGCTGGCGCGGAACCCGAGCTCCATCTCCGACCAGACCGGAATATCCCGCTTTCTGGCCTCACCAAGGACCGCCAGATCCGATGGCACGCCGGGCGACAGCACGATAAGATCGCTTTCCAGCACCTGCTCCGTATGATTGCCGGACTCATGCGGAATCTCCTTCAACCCGCTTTCATAAAGAATTTTTTCAAGTTTGTCCGCAGCACAGGAATCGCTGACAAACAGGCTTACACCTTTGCTGCGGAAGTATCCGGCGGCGGCGATGCCGCTTCTCGCAGCGCCGATGATCGAAACGCGGCGCGGAAAGGTTGTGCGCAGATCAAACATTATTTTTTTATCAGTCAAGGTACTCATATTATTTTCCGGTCAAAACTTCTCAAATACGGTCTCCAGTTGAACGCCGCGAGATCCCTTCAGCAGGACCACGTCACCCGGTTCAACGAGATTTTTCGTCATGAACGCGGCCTCTTCCGCCTCGGCGGCGGTAAAAATCCGTTTCCGGTCCATCCCGGCATTCAGTGCGCCGTCGGCCACGATCTGTGCGAACCGCCCGATTGCGAGCAGCCGCCGCACCCCGCTCTCGGCAAGCAGTTTACCCAGATCGGCATGCAGCTGTTTCGCGTATTTCCCTAGCTCGAGCATGTCGCCGACGATCGCCACTCGGCGGTCGGATTTTGCCATTTCGACCAGTGTCGCTACCGCGTTCTCCATTGATGAAGGATTCGCGTTGTAACAATCGACGATAAAGGTCACCCCTTTTTTCTTTTCGATGGTCCCTCGCATGCTGTAAGGCTTCTGTGCCGCGAGCGCCTGTGCGATTTTCCGGTCCGAAACGCCGCAGAGCCGTCCGAGATAAATCGCCGGCAGCGCGCTGTACATAAAGTGGCGGCCGGGCACCGGAATATGGAAGGTATAACCGTCGACACTCAGATCGAGGCCTCTCCTTGGATTGAACCGGACTTTTTCGGGACGGACCTGGCAGCGCTCCGAAAGGCCGAAATAGACGGTCCTGAACCGCCGGCGCCGGGCGGAAGCAACGATCCGTTCATCATCGCCGTTCAAAAGCAGCATGCCTTTTTTCCTGTCAAGCCCGTCCACAATCTCAAATTTTGCGCGGGTGGTTTCGGAAAGCGACCCGAACAGCCCTATATGCGCGTACCCGATGTTGGTGATGAGCGCAATATCCGGCCGTGCGATCTGTGAGAGCTCGCTGATTTCCCCGGTATGGTTCGCACCCATTTCAATGACGCCCGCCAGTTCCTCTCCTGTAAAGCGACAGATGCTCAGAGGAACGCCGATGTAATTATTCCAGTTCGTATAGGTTTCCCCGACCGGAACCGTCGTTTTAAGGACCTCTGCGATAAAACTCCTCGTCGTTGTCTTGCCGCTCGACCCGGTAACGGCGATCAGCAGAATTCCCAGTTCCCGGCGATAGTGCGCTGCGATGAGCTGAACGGCTTTCACCGGATCGGCCACGGTTATCAGTTTCTCCCGGTCGGACGACGCGCAGTCCACGGCGGCGTTCCCGTCGACGATCGCGGCCGCGGCGCCGGCCGCAAACGCGGCGCCGACATACCGGTGGCCGTCATCCCTGCCGGTCGCTATCGCCACGAAAACGTCGCCGCGGCCCACCATGCGCGAATCGTTCCACACCGTGGCGACGCGCCGCGAACGCGCCGTTTTCGGGAGTGACGAACGGCCACCGCTCCATTCGACAATATTGCCGAGCGTCAATCCGCCGCACTGTGGTTTTCGTAATTTATCCATGGCGCTTCTTTGTGATTGTCTCGTACATTTCGATCGCCACTTCCCGGTCGCTGAACGGATACCGGACAGCCTGTATCTCCTGGTACGTTTCATGGCCCTTGCCCGCGATAACGACGCAATCCCCGGAATGCGCGCTTTCCAGCGCCTTCCTGATGGCCTGGCGCCGGTCGGCGATCACCCGGTGCGGGAAGTCGAGCGGAATACCGCCGAGGATCTCTTCGATGATCGCTTCCGGACGTTCGCTCCGCGGGTTGTCCGAGGTAACGATCGCTTCGTCCGAAAAATCCGCGACCGCTTTCCCCATCAGCGGACGCTTGGTCCGGTCGCGGTCGCCGCCGCAGCCGAAAACGCAGATAAGTTTTCCTTTTGTCAGCGGCCGCGCGGTCTGGAGGATATTAACGAGCGCGTCGGGCGAATGCGCGTAATCGACGATCACCGAGAACGGCGCGTCGAGCATGACGCGGTCCATTCTTCCCTGTACCGTAGTGACCGATGCGAACGCCTTCGCGATGTGTTCCTCGTCGAACGACAGGGCAACGGCGCCGGCGCAGAGTCCGGCCATATTATAAACGTTGAAAAAACCGCGAAGCGCGGAACGGAAGCGGAGCCGTTTCCCCCGCACGTCCAGTTCGATTTTTGTGCCGTCCCAGCTGCATTCCGAATTGACAATACGGACATCGGCGCCGGCCGATTTGCCGAAAGTTATACTTTTTTTCCCGCCGATTTCCTGCAGCAGCCGCGCGCCCGAAGCATCGTCGATGTTCAGTGCGGCGCAGCCGTCTTTTTTCAGGAAATCGGTGAAGAGGCGTTTTTTCGCCTGATAATAATTTTCCATGGTCTGGTGGAAATCGAGATGGTCCTGCGTCAGATTGGTAAAAACGGCAACGTCGAAAACAAGCCCGCCGATACGGTCGAGCGCAAGGGAATGGGACGAAACCTCCATGACCAGCGCCTGCGGCCGGAGTTCCACACCGCCGATGAGCCGGAACATATCGAGCGATTCGGGCGTCGTATGGGAGGCCGCCCTGGTCGAGGTCCCCAGCTGATAATCGATGGTGCCGAACATCCATACCCTTTCCGTACCGAAACGATGTTCAAACAGCTTTTTATAAAGGTGCGCCGTGGTTGTTTTGCCGTTGGTCCCGGTTATTCCGACGAGCTGCATTGCTTCCAGATCCACCTGCCAGAGCGTTTTCCCCAGCAGCCCCAGGGCGCAACGCGCTTTTTCAACCTGCACCCACGGTACCGCACAATCATCGTGCCTTTTTTCCGAAACTACTGCGACGGCGCCCCGGTCTGCGGCATCGGCGATAAATGCATCGCCCTGGATTTTTGTACCGGGAATTGCGACAAACAGGTCGCCCTTCTTGACGGTACGGGAATCGCACGAGATATTCATGATATCGGGGTTACCCCTGCCGCCGGAGGAGATTATCCCTATATTGGCCTGTTTTAATAATTTGTCGAATATCATGCTTTGCTTAATCTCTATGGGTCAAATTCCCCGAAGCTTGCTTCTGCTTTAACTCACCTCTCCCTTCGGGTTTCCCCTCTCTTTCAAGAGAGGGGATCAAGGGGTGAGTTGCATAGTTAGATACCCCGCAGCTTACTGCGGGGTAGTTCATTTCCGGTTTGGCAAATGGAAATTATTATTGTATTTAAAAACCTTATGCCCTGTTTATCCGTCTACCTCCGCAGAAGCCTTTAGCCAAAGGAATATTTTGCTCTGAATTTCCAATCATTAATTAATTACCAATGACATATTCTTTTTCGCCGTTATGGTACCGTTCCCATTTTTTCCTGAACCGCGCCGCGTTCTTTTCAATCCACGCGATTGCGATGGTATTGAATTCCGGGGACCCAACCGGACAAACCGGCAGTACGTCGGCAAGCATCATTTTCATTTCAGTTTTTATGTCCGCCCTTATATTCCGGGGCATGCACGGCATTTTTATTTTCCGCATCACGTTTAACCTCCGAAGACACACACCAGCGTACATGCATGCGCCGTCGTCGTCAGGCTTCCTGCCGGCGGCCACTGACGTTGCACGGTCCCGGCGCCGATGACAAAAGGCACCATTCCATGCATATTGATAAGATTGACGGCATCACGCGCATCTTTTCCGCAGCAATCCGGCATACTGCCGTTCTCACCTTTGTCTGCGGCACCGCCCTTTACCTGCACGACGGCGCCGGTTTGCGCGATTGTTTCCCAGGCGACCGTCTGCCGTTCAGTCACCGGGGTCGTCGTGAGAACCTTTTCGGCATATTCGAGCCCCGGATGGCTGATGATCTGCGTCATGATTTTCTTGAACGCCGGGGCCGCCGCAGTGGCGCCCATGAGGTTTGCTTCCGGTTCGTCAATTACAACCCCGCAGACAAGCGCCGGATTCCCGATAGGCAGAAAACCGATGAAGGAAGCCCATGACTTGGTCTTGGAATAGGTTCTGTTCTCCAGCTTCTGGGCGGTCCCGGTTTTTCCCGCCACCGCAATATCCTTGATGCCGGCGTTCTTTCCCGTACCGCTGTCGACCACCATTTTCAGCATTGCGCACAGGCGGCGGGCCGTTTCTCCGGAGAGCACGCGCCTGACCGGCTTTATTGTCCCGCGTTCCACCGGGGTCCCGTCATCGGCAGTGATCTTTTCAAGGATCTGCGGAGTAACCATGACACCGCCGTTGGCGACCGTCGCGTAGGCGACCATCATCTGCAAAAGCGTTACCGAGATCTCTTGGCCGATACCCATGGTGACGAGCGTCCGTCCCGACCAGGTGCGCACCGGATGCAGGATCCCGCTCTCTTCACCGGGAAGTTCGATGCCGGTCTGAGCGCCGAATCCGAAATTCTGCGCGTACCGGAAGAGACGGTCTGCGCCGACCTCGCCGGCGATTTTTGCAAAACAGACGTTGCTGGAGTACGCCATGGCCTGCGAAAAAGTGAGCCTGCCGAACGGCTCATGGTCGCGGATGAGTTCATGGCAGACCACGTACACGCCGTGGTTGCCGTCCAGCACATCATGTTCCCTCTTAATGTTGTCCTGGAGCGCCGCGGCGGCAGTGACGAGCTTGAACGTCGAACCGGGCTCATAAATGGCGCCGATGCACGAATTCTGCCTCTGGTCAAGCGAATACCGGCCCGGAAAATTCGGGTCAAACGACGGCTCGTTGACCATGGCAAGTATCTTTCCCGTTACCGGATCCATCACGATGCACCTGCCGCCCCGCGCTTTAAGCGAGGCGACCGTCTGTTCGATCACACCGTAGACGATCTTCTGGATTTCCGCGTCGATGGTAAGGTAGACGCTGCTTCCCGCCCGCGGTTCCTTGTACGGCATGCCGATTTTCCGGTACCGGTTATTGCGGCCGTCCTTCTGCACGATCGTCCAGCCGTCCTCGCCGCGCAGGTATTTGTCAAAAGAAAATTCAGCGCCCCCCATTCCGTAGCCGTCTTTCCCGATACAGCCGACGAGCGGTCCCGCCGCTTCCCCGATGGGATAATTTCGTCGAACAAGCCGTTCTCCCCCCTTGTCCCCGGTCGGGACGACGCCGAGCAGGTCGGCCGTAAGCGAAAGATCGTTCTGCGCGCTTGCCGCCAGGACTTTTCCGCACCGGTCATAAATGGCGCCGCGGTTGGCCGGCAGCAGGCAGCGCTCCTGCGACTGCGACCTGCTCCGTGCCGCGAATTCCGGACCCTGCAGCACCTGCACCGAAAAAAAACGCGCCGCAACAATCGCGGCAGCGGCGGCAAAAAGAACGCTGAAAAAAAGAAGCCTTGCTCTGAACCGGGTCACTCGCGCCCGCCTTTTGTATTCTTTCCCTGCACAAGGGCAAAAAGATCTTCGACCTCGCCGGACAGGCCATGCCGTGCGGTCTTTTCATTCACCGGCACGATCACGATCCTGTCCGATGACGGATAGTCGAGCCGCAGTACGGTACGGGCCACCCGTTCTATCCGGTCGTTACTTGATAAACGATCCCGCAGGAACTGCAATGTCGCTACTTGCCTGTTCAGCGCCGAAAGCGTATCGGTCATTCTCTCGATCCGCATCGACGCGCTTGCGATGTATGCCTGTTTCCAGACCAGAAGAAGCGGGCCTGCAACGCAGAGCGTTATCGTAACAAGCACCGTGGCCATGTAGCGCAGGCGTACAATGGGCGCCGACCGCATTCCTCTTCTCATTGCATGCCTTCTCATTGCATGTCTTCTCATCGCGGCGCTCCAGTTCTTTCCGCAACGCGTAGACGTGCGCTGCGGCAGCGGCGGTTGCGGGCGATCTCCTGAACCGACGGCCGCACCGCCTTTTTGGTTAGACGCTTAAATAACGGAACTCTATCGCATACACAACGGGGAATTTCCGGCGGACAGACGCAGGGGCGCTCGTTTTCCCGCAGGTAATTTTTTACCATGCGGTCCTCAAGCGAATGATAGGAGATCACGGCAAGGCGGCCGCCGGGGTTCAAAAAATCAAGCACCTTGGCACAAAACCGCTGCAGCTCCCCCAGCTCGTCGTTCACCGCTATGCGCAGCGCCTGGAATATTCTGGCAATCAGCTTGATTGACAAACGATTTGAAAAGACCGTGGCACAGCAGTCGCGGAGATCCGCGGTGGTCAGCAGCGGGCGCTGATTGCTCCGGTTTTTGATGGCCGCGGCGATTTTCGATGCGTTGTTCACTTCGCCGAAATCGCGCAGGATGGCGGCAAGCTCTTCCGCGCTCGAACGGCGTATCAGCTCATGGGCCGGGATCCCGGTCGACGGATCCATGCGCATATCAAGCCCGCCCTCGTGCAGGTAGCTGAAACCGCGGGCAGGAAAATCGATCTGGCGCGATGAAACGCCGAGATCAAGGAGGATGCCGTCGAGCAGAGGAATGTCATGGCTTTTGAGGACATCATCGAAGTCGGAGAACCTGGCCTGTTCGAGAATCACGGCAGGGCGGCATGACCGCATCCGGCCGCGGTTCCAGAGGACTGCCTCAGGATCCCGGTCGATACCGATCAGCGTACCGGCGGTATCAAGCTTTTCAGCCATTTTCCAGAAATGCCCCCCGCCCCCGAGCGTTCCGTCAAGAAATACCCCGTCGCTCTTATGGGGCAGAAAACGCGCAATCTCTTCCAGCATGACCGGCGTATGATAGTCATTCGGTTCTCTCATTTTTGAAGAAGCCCTGCCTGTACCGACTTGTAAAAAGCGGTATCAAAATCCATGTCCTTTTCAAGACAGGACGCATACCGGACAGGATCCCATATCTCGATATAGTTTTCCTGCCCGATCAGCGTCACCGACTTGCCTATCCCTGCAATGTCCATCTGATTGGGCATGAGGGTGACCCTTCCCTGCGCATCAAGCGTGGATTCGGACACGGTGTGATACAGCTTGCGTTTGTAGGCGACCGTGTCGGACGTTTCGGGCCGGGAATTAAGCTCGGCGACGTAGGTGTTCCAGTAATTCTGCGGAAAGGCGCGGAGGCATTTGTCCGGTGCTTGACAAACAATAAACGTCTCTGCCGCTTCGGGCGAAAGTGCCTTGCGGAACTTCGCCGGAATATTGACCCTTCCCTTTGCGTCGACTGAATAGTCGTATTTGCCATGAAACCCGGACATAGAATCTCCCACTTTTACCCACTATTACCCATTATAATAAATTAAAAGGGGAAAGTATGTCAAGTTCTTTTTAATATAGAGTGGAGCCGTTGGCTGGCCTGATGCGATTTTTTTAAATAAAATCACATTATATAGTGTTTGTTTTTTCTGATAACACTATATATTGTGGTATCTAAGATGCTGAGAAATGTGGCGGGAAGGGGCTTTTATCGGTTTCCGTTTCGCTCAGACCTGGTTCGTCCGTTGATTCGGGGACACCGCGGGGGGGGGGGGGGGGGGC
>JBEKUX010000029.1:0-39413 GCA_049514575.1 Chitinispirillaceae bacterium
GGAAATCGTTTTCTCCTCGGAAACGATGGCCGAGGATGAGGAAGGCTGCCTCAGCGTTCCCACAATCAGGCTCATGGTCAAGCGGCCGGCGAGCGTTTCGGTCAGGGCGCAGGACATTGACGGAAAAGAATATTCGGTCGAACGGGCCGAAGGGCTCCTGGCCCGGGTGCTGCAGCACGAAATCGACCACCTGAACGGCATCCTGTTCATCGACCACGTGTCGCCCCTGCAGCGGAGGCTGTTGAACGGCAAGCTCAAAAAATTGGCGAAATCCGGTGGCAAAAAGAAATAAGCGTTCCCTCGCTGTCCTGCCTGCCCTGTTCGTGTGCGGCATGCTTGCCTGCACCGGCGTGCCGTTTCTGGTCCCCAATCCTCCGGCAGAAAAGAAAAACGGCGCCGCGGCTGAGCAGAAACCGTCACCGAAGGTGCCGCCTGCACCGGTGACACAGACGCAGGTGAAGGCCCCGACCGGCGACACCATCGACTTCGCCGCCGCGTTCGCCCCGGACACCAGCGGCAACTGGAACGTCTCTGTTCCCGAAACCGCACTGCCGGCAGCGCCGGCCGCGGCGTATCGCTCCATCATTGTGCCCGGAAACACGGTGCGGGTCGCGCTGCGCCGGAACGTCTCCCGCGCCGTGGTACATACCGGCGATACCGTGGAAGTGCGCTCCTCATCGCTTGCGGCGGCGGCGCGGTGCACCGGTCGTCTCCTCGTGGAAACGAAGGCCGCAGGCCTTGTGACCATATCGGTCAACGACGGCCCGCGCCACGAGGTCGCCCTGCCCTGCACCCTTTCGGCAGTGCATCAATCGGACATTTTCGACCTGGGCGAGGAGCGATACCGCGGTTCGCTCATCATAACCGGCAGGGAATTAATTACGTTTGTCAATTATCTCCCCGTGGAGGAGTACCTGCGCGGCGTGCTGCCGCTCGAGATGGGGAAGCGGGGATGGGTGGAGGCCGAGGCGCTCAAGGCGCAGGCCGTGGCGGCGCGGACGTACGCCTATCGGCATATTGCGGACAACCGGGGCGACCAGCCGTTCGACGTGGTCCGTACCGTGGCCGACCAGGTGTACGGCGGCGCCGACGCCGAGACCGCGGAAACGGACAGCGCGGTGACCGCTACCGCCGGCATTGTTCTGACCTGGCACGGGGCGCTTGCCGACGCCTATTACCACTCCACCTGCGGCGGCGCAACCGCCGGGGTCGACGAGGCGTGGGGAAAGCCGGGACGTGACTACCTGAGTTCGCGGAGCGACCTGGCGCCTGACGGCAGGGCCTACTGCTCCATTTCCCCGTCGTTTTCCTGGGAAGAGTCGTGGGACGCGCAGGACCTTTCAAAGATCCTGCAGGCGACGGTGCACCAGGCGGTGCCCGGCGGCCGTTTCGACGGCAAACTGAAGGAGATCGTGGTGGGCGAGCGGTTCGGGAGCGGGCGGATCAAGTCGTGCCGGCTTGTCGGGTCCGGCGGGAGCGTCGAATGCGGGGGCGACAAACTGCGGTCGGTGCTCAGGAGAAAGACGGCGACGGGCGACATCCTGCGCAGCGCCAATTTCACTGTTGTAAAGAACGGCCCGCACACCTTCACGCTGCGCGGCGCCGGGTACGGCCACGGCGTCGGCATGTGCCAGATGGGCGCCATCGGCAGGGCGCGGCAGGGGCAGGACTTCGAACAGATCCTTCGCGCCTATTTCACCGGCATCGAGCTGTGCAGGGTGCAGTAACTCACCCCTCCTTTCGGGTTTCCCCCTAAAGGGGGAAAAAGGGGTGAGTTGTTTTCATTTGATTTCGCTGGAGGGAACAATAGATATTTAATTGGACATGCATCCCCCTGACCCCCGAAGGGGGCATTTAATTGCGCTCCCACTGGGAGATGGAGGGGAAAAGGGGCGCTGAAGTCATGAGTGTTTTCATATAACCGCTTCAGGAAAATCCGGGAGAGGAATGTTCCGATGAACGCTGCCACATCCACATCCATACAAAGAAACCATCTCGATATTTTAAAGCTCGGCGTCTCCGATTGGAACAAATGGAGGGTCGAACGCACCAACATCGCGCCCGACCTGCGGGGTGCCAGCCTCCGTGACGCCCACCTTGCCGGCGCCGACCTCAGGGCGGTCAACCTCAAGGGCGCCGACCTGCAGGGGTGCAACCTGCGGGGCGCCAACCTCAAGGCCGCCGACCTGCGGGCCGCGAACCTGAAAAACGCCGTCCTCTGGAGCGCGAGCCTCACCGGCGCCGACCTCCGCGACGCCGACCTCACGGGCGCTGACCTGCGCGGCGTCAACTTCAGGGCCGCGAACCTCGGGAACGCGGTCCTCATCAACGTGTCCACGAACGATTACACCGATTTCCGCCACGCCACGGTCACCGGAGCGCGGCTGTGGGAAGACGGCGAGCCGGTGGCCGAGGACCCTGAGGCCGAGGTGACCGAGGCGGCCGTGAAGTACACGAACAAGGTTCTTGTCAAAGTGGAATTCAAGGACACGCTCCCGGCCACCGACTGCGCCGCGGTGCTGTCCATGCTCGACGACGGTTTTTTCGAGTACGAGCGGTCGTTCATCGAGTCGCTCCGCGAGGCCGTGGGCGCGTCGCTCGCCGACGCCTGCCTGCACCGGCTCTCGCGGGAGCGCAGCCAGATCGTGCTCCTGTTAGGGTTCGATATCGAGTCGTTTTCCATCGACGCGGTAACCGCCCCGCTCGGGTACCTGATCCTCGGCAGGGCCGCGTTCAGCGACCTCGAAGACATATGGAAGCGGATCACCATCGGCGGCATCGCCAGGAAGGCGCTGGTCAAACGGGCAGGCTCGGTGGCCGAGGACCTGCAGAAATCGCTGCGCACGGCCATGGCGCGCCGCGAGGACCTCGGCCGGTTTGACCTTTTTGTCAAGGCAATCGCCGCCGTGTCGCCGGACATACGGGAGGTCAGGATCGCCCTTGCCCTCCGCCATGCGAAGTAATCCGGCTTCATTGCCTCACTCCTTTTTCCCCTCTCCGCAAGCGGAGAGGGGAAAAACAAGGGGTGAGGCGCACCGGGCAAGGAATTCCCCATGAGCAGCGTCGCGTTTGCGCGCAGGACCATCAGAAAAGAGATCGGCTCGCTCGAGCACGTGATGCGGGGCCTTGGCCCGGCGTTCGACCGCGCCGTTGACCTCCTGTTTTCCGCTGCCGGCAAGGTCATCACCACGGGTTTGGGCAAGTCCGGGATCGTGGCGGCCAAGGCCGCGGCCACCTTTTCGAGCACCGGCACGCCGTCGGTGTTCCTCCACCCGGTCGAGGCCATGCACGGCGATATCGGCCTCGTGCAGGCGAACGACATCGGCCTGCTTTTCTCCAACAGCGGCGAGAACAAGGAAGTGCTGGACGTGCTCCAGGCGTTCAAGCGCATGGGGCTCACAACCATCGCGGTGGCCGGCCGGAAGCACTGCTCGCTTGCCCGTTTCGCAGACGTCGCGCTCGACGCGGGCGTCAGCGAAGAGGCGTGCCCGCTCAACCTTGCGCCCACCTCCAGCGTGATCGTGGAGCTCGCCCTGGGCGACGCGCTCGCCGCGTGCCTCATGCGGCGCCGCGGTTTCAGCGAAAAGGACTACGGCCGCCTGCACCCGTCCGGCGCGCTCGGCAAAAAGCTCCTGCTGCGGGTGGCCGACGTCATGCACAAGGGGCGCGAACTGCCGCTCGTGAAAGCGGGCACTACCATGGCCGGCATCCTGCCGGTACTTACCTCCAAGGCGATGGGCGCCGTGATCGTGGCAGGCGCCGGCCGGACGCTCCGCGGCATCTACACCGACGGCGACCTCAAGCGCTCCATCCGGCAGCGCAAAGACTTTCTAACCTGCACCGTCGACGAGTTCATGACCGCGGGCCCGGTGGCGGTGCGCGAAGACCGGCTGGCCGTTGAGGCGCTCGGCCTCATGGAGAACCGCGCGTCCCAGATCTCGGTGCTGCCGGTTGTTGACAAAAAGAAAAGAGTGGTCGGGATCGTGCGCCTGCACGACCTGGTGCGGGCGGGACTGTAATTAATAAAACCTTATATAAATATTTTATTAATTCTTCTGGATTGGCCGGAGGCCCTTTATTGGTTGCATTTTCCACGTCATTACCTCTCGTGCAATTCGAGCAGTTGCGGCTTTGACTAAAATTCAAAAGAATTCATGATAAAAAGGCAGTCTAAAAATCTTTTAAGGATCTGCCTGCTTTGCCAGGCAGATGTGACCTCTCCAATAGGAGAGGTCGACGGCTAACTTGCCGGCGGGTGAGGTCAAACGGCTGCCCCCCCCATTGACTTGCGTGTAATTCCATGGTATAATCATCAAAAATATGGTCAGCCGATAATGTATTTTTGGTCAAACCGCAGTTCCGCACTTCAGGGGAGAACCGCAACGGACGGATGAACACGTTTAAACGGCAGTTTCTGCTCGATCTCTTCAAGATCGTCGACCTGGTGATGTGCCTTGTCGCCTTTGTCGCGGCCATGGTGCTCTCGCACCTGCCGCTGTCGCTGCGGGGCGCCGAAGACCTCGTGGCCATGCGGTTCAGCATGCTCAATTTCGCCGGAATGCTCGTGTTCCTCGGCGTGTGGCACCTCATCTTCCGCCTGACCGGGCTGTACGACTCCAAACGGATTTCGACCATCACGCGCGAGTTCGGCGACCTGTTATGGGGCGTCATGTTCTGCTGCGCCGTGTTCCTGATCGCCGACTTTTTCTTTCCCCTCAAGCTCTTCAACAACCGTTTCGTGCCGGTGTTCGGCAGCGTCCTCTTCATCATCCTTGCGGCAAGCAGGGTGGTGCTGCGGCTCACGCTCAGGGAGCTGCGGAAGAGCGGGAGCAACCTCCGCCACGTTCTCATCGTGGGCACGGACAGGGAGGCCTTGGCCTTTGCGGAAAAGATCCTCAAGAGGCCCGATCTCGGATGGAACCTGAAAGGGTTCGTGGACGACCAGTGGCGGGGCGGCGCGCCGCAGGAGGGCCGGTTCAGGATCGTTTCGGACTTTGCCGGCTTCAAGGCGTACCTGCGCGGCAATGTCATCGACGAGGTGATCGTCTGCCTTCCGTCGTACCGGAACCAGGGCGAGATCAGGCTGATCGTGGAAGCGTGTTCGGAACAGGGCATCCTTGTCAGGAGCAGGATCGAGCATTTCCGGCTTGAACACGCCTACACCAAGATCGAATACCTGGATTCCGACATCCTTCTGACGTACTGCACCGGCCACATGCGCCGGAGGATGCTTTTTGTCAAGAAGGTGTACGATTACGCGGGTGCGTTCGTCCTCACCGTGGTGCTGTCGCCCCTGCTGTTCCTGATCGCGCTGGCCATCAAGCTCACCTCGCGCGGGCCGATCATTTTCGTGCAGGAGCGGCTCGGGTTCAACAAGCGGCGGTTCAGGCTCTACAAATTCCGGACCATGGTGCCGGGCGCGGAACAGCAGATGGACGAACTGGAACAGTACAACGAGATGGGCGGCGCGGCCTTCAAGATCAAGAACGACCCGCGCATGACGCCGGTCGGCAGGGTATTGCGGAAATTCAGCTTGGACGAGCTTCCCCAGCTCTGGAACGTGCTCAAGGGCGACATGAGCCTGGTGGGCCCGCGTCCGCTGCCGGAGCGCGATTTCCACGGCTTCGACACGGACTGGCACCGCCGCAGGTTCAGCGTGAAGCCGGGCCTCACCTGCCTGTGGCAGGTGAGCGGCAGGAACAGGCTCACGTTCGACGAGTGGATGGCGCTTGACCTCCGGTACATCGACAGCTGGTCGCCCCTGCTCGACGCCGAAATCCTGCTCAAGACCGTCCCCGCGGTCTTCATCGGCCACGGGGCGAGCTGACCCCGAGGCTTTTTAGCCGAGGCCTTTCAGCCGAGGCCTTTTAAGAATGCCAGTGCTCGTCTCGATACCTCGACAATGCTCGGTACTAGTACACCGTTCATCGAGTAGGCTCGTCTCGGTACTCCCGCTCGTCGAGTAGCCCGAAGGGCATATCGAGACGAGCGTGAACTCGATGAGCGAAGTAGGCGTATCGAGATGAACGTTTATATGAATAATAATGACAGAACATATCCACCCCGTTACAACCTCTTCGGCGTTATGGTCAGCGCCCCCTAGGCCTTTTAAACATACCAGTGGTATGTTTAAAAGGAAACGATTACCACCAGGCCCAAGAGGTCGTTACGCAGGCCGCGAAAAGCGGCGCTGCCGCGACCGTGGCGCACATGCCGGTGCATGGACTCACGGCATAGTTTGTTTATATCAATATTTGACTATTATAAATAGTCAAATTATACATTTGTATTGTGGTTTAAAAAAACATATATTTAGACAGTATGAGTAATCGAAAATCGTCAATAATAAATAAACTTATCCAACAATGGCCCATGCACACTGTTGCAACAAACCTGTGGCTGCAGAAAACAGGTGTAAGCAGAAATCTCGTAACTACCTATGAAAAAAGCGGCTGGGTTGATCGTATCGGCTTCGGAGCAGCGGTCCGCTGCGGGGACAAGGTCGAATGGCCCGGAGCAGTATATGCACTGCAGGAGCAGCTCGGGTTAACGGTCCATCCGGGTTCGAAAACGGCCCTTGCACTCCATGGCGCAGCGCACTCAATACCCATGGGCGCGGAGCGTATCGTTTTATTTGCGCGCCGCAACGAGCACCTTCCCGAATGGTTCAGAAAGCACCAATGGAACGTTCGGATAGAAGTCATAAGGACCGACCTTTTCAAAGGCATGCCCGGGACGGGCATGGAAAAACTTGCTATGGGAGAATTCGCAATAACGGTTTCTTCGCGCGAACGGGCGCTGTTCGAGTTCCTTTTTCGCTTGCACGGCGACGGCGACGAAGCACTGCATCTCATGGAAAACCTGGCTACGTTGCAGCCGGCCCTTGTTCAGCGGCTGCTTGAAACATGCTCGTCGGTGAAGGTAAAACGGTTGTTCATGGTGCTTGCCCGGTTGGCGGACCATTCGTGGCTGAGGAAGCTGGACGTTTCCACGGTTGATTTCGGTACCGGCACACGCATGTTCGCGAGGCACGGTTTTCTCGACCGGGAATACCATATAACAATACCGCGCGCCTGGAAGCCTGACGAAGGGGGTCTCTGATGCGACAGCAGTATCTCGATCAGGTCAGGCTCCTTATAGAAATGCTGCCGCTCATCATGCGTGAAAAGGAGTTTGCCGTAAAGGGCGGTACGGCAATAAATTTCTTCATTCGGGACATTCCACGTCTCTCGGTTGATATCGACCTCGTTTATCTGCCGATTCAAGACCGGGCCGCGACCCTTGAGGCAATCAGCAATGGCCTGAAACGGGTAAAAGGACGGATTGTTTCACAGGGCCGGGAATTGATAGTAAAGGAGAAACGCATAACCGGAGATCATATCGTCTCGCTCTATGTTACAAAAGGTAACCGGGCCGTAAAAATTGAAGCGAATACGATTTTCCGGGGTTCCGTCTTCAGTTCCGGCGAGCGCGAAGTGAGCACGGCGTTGTCGGAAAGATTTGCCATTAATCTTTTTGCCGAGGCCCGCACGCTTTCGGTTCCCGACCTCTACGGCAGCAAGATCTGCGCTGCCCTCGACCGCCAGCATCCCCGTGACCTGTTTGATATAAAGGTCCTTTTCGAGTACGAAGGGATCACCGGGGAAATTATGAAAGCCTTTGTCGTTTACTGCGCGTGTCATGACCGGCCCATGCACGAACTGCTTGCCCCGAACAGGTCGGACATGCGTCCGGCGTTTGAAAATGAATTTGCAGGAATGACCGACAGGCCCGTGACCTGCGAAGAGCTTGAGGCGGTCAGGGAACGGCTTGTTTCAGAAATTCAAAACGGGCTCACGCCTGCCCAGAAGAATTTCCTTGTTTCCATGAAGCAGGGCGAACCGATGTGGGACCTGCTTGGGCTGCCGGGAATAGAGCGGTTGCCCGCGCTGCAATGGAAATGCGCCAATATACGTGCAATGGACAAGGCAAAACAGGCGGACATGCTGGAAAAATTGAAAGCAGTGTTGAAAACATGACCTCACCCCCTAGGTCTTTTAAACATACCAGCCTAAAGGCATGCAAAGAAATAATTGTATTATTTCTGCATGTGGTATGTTTAAAAGGCGCCCAGGCCATGGCCCCATTAATCGTCTGACCTCTCCCACAGGAGAGGTTACAATTCTTGCCTTGTTACCCTACTTATAGTATAATGTACGTATAATGTAGGGTAACTTGCGTTACTACCCTACATTGTAGTATAATATATTAAAGGTAGGGTAATGTATGAGCGTTATATTCCACATCATGAAAGAAGAGTACGGCCGGCTCAACGAGGCCGAGCGCGTGTATCGCAGGAGCGTTAAAAAGGCGGTCCGGGGCGCCCCGCGTATCAAGCGCATCGGTAAAAAGGAGTATCTGTACCTTGAAAGCCGTACCGGCGGCAAGGTAGCGGACCGGTACGTCGGCCCTGCCGGCAGCGAGAAAGCGCTCAAGGTCATCGATGCCGTCAAGCGCCGCCGTAAAGACCAGGAGTCGCTCAGGAAAATCCGCAATGACCTCAAAGAGGTAAAAAGGGTCCTCCGTATCGGTATGTTTAAAAGGAAGCGACTACAATCAGGCCGAAGAGGTCGTCACGCAGGCCGCACCTCACGATGGAAAAAATTATCTTGTAAATAGTTTCCTTTTATAGTATCTTTATTGTAGATTTAATAATCTTTAATGCAGATATATAAGACGGGTTTTCTGAAATGACCGGAAAAGAGATGCTTGAAATGCTTCACGCCCTGGACGCAGAGCTGAAAAGTCCCCTTACAATAGCCATTACCGGAGCTTCTGCGCTCATTATGAGGGGAAACATTTCACGGTCCTCGAACGATATAGACGTTCTCGTGGCTTCCGACCGTTTAGATCGGGGACACCTAAAAGATATTTTGGGAAAAATCGCAGTTAAATATCATCTTAAAAACGATTGGATTGATACCAGGCCGGCTGAAGCGACATTCAAGGATTTGCCTGATTACAAACCTGATTTGCAGAAGTTAAAAGGAGACTTTAAATATCTTAAGCCCTATATAATTTCCAAGGCGGATTCGGTAATAACAAAATTTGCGCATTTCACCAATATCCGGCAATGGGACAAGAGCGATATAAAGGAGACCCGATTCTCGGAAGATGATTATAAAAGCATACGGAAAAAGCTGGACGATCTGAGCATGAAAGACCCTGAAAGGGCATTGAGAATCGAAATAGAGTTCAAAGCGGTTAAAAAGGAATTTATTAAGACCGAAGAAGGTTTTTCTTTTTCTAACAGTGAAGAAGTCGCCCGCTATGCAAAGAAAAGGCATGGAATTATACTAGACAACAGCCACAAGAAACAAATTGACGAAGATTGTTCGAACATGCGATCTTCGTATGAGAAGGCGATAATCGATATCGACCGCGCCGCGCTTGATAAAATTTTAAAAACAAAGTCCAAGGGGCTTGATAATGGAATGGACCTATAACCCCGATACGATCGGCGAATACTACGCGAAATGGATAAGGCTCGGATGGAACGGTACCGGAGAGCCGTATCCGGGCTTTGTTGATCCTGAACGTTGTATTATCGAAACGACGCACATCGGGCGGCATGAGGGCCGGCTGTTCAAGGCAATGCTGACGTGGGTCAGGGATTATCACGACCTTATTAACGTACAGAGGCTGCTGCATTTCATCGAAGAGGCCGACCGGCCGGTCCTCGGGGCCGCATTTGAAATTGCGGTCAAGAACGGGAAGGCCGGACCCCGGCTCCAGACCATAATCAAGCATTGCAAACCTTATAAGACACCCCAGGTTTTTTTTAAAGAGGATGATGAGTTCGGGGCCTATAAAAGAAACCAGATGGAATTTGCAAAAAAAGAATACCTGAAATGGGGGCTTTACTGCACCCTCGTTGAATTTTATGAGGATGCGATGTTTGACCGGAAATATGTTTTAAAGAATAATCCGTTGCTTGCGCTCCGGGCCTTGATCGGCCCCAACATCAGGTCGGAGATTTTCTTCCAGCTTGAAAATATCACACGAATGCACATAAAAGCATTGGCGGAAAAACTTGGGTACGCCTACTCGGCCGTGTATAATGAAGTTATGAGCATGGTTGAAAACGGGTTTTTAACGGTTGAAGATTACGGAAGAGTGAAAGTAATCGCTTTGAATGAATCGGTATCGAAATACCTTTTGAAAATGCCTATAGTTTAGGGACCGGCGTCAGACTGACCTCTATGCTCGTCTCGGTACTTCCGCTTGCCGAGTGCCGCTTATCTCGATATGCCCTTCGGGCTACTCGATGAGCGGTGTACTTGTACCGAGCATTGTCGAGGTATCGAGGCAAAGCGGAAACTCACTTCGACCTTGCTCAGTGCAGGCGACGAGCGATGAAAAAGGAATTAATTTGTTTTTAAGTTGACCCCGAGGCTTTTTAGCCGAGGCCTTTTTATGAATAATAATGACAAAACATATCCTCCCCGTTACAACCTCTTCGGCGTGGATTACGCCTTGACGGATTACGAAGGGGCTTCGGATGCGGTCATTCATCATGCCGAAAGAAACATTTCCTTCGGCGTGTCGGCGCTGGCAGTCCATGGCCTGGTCACGTTCAGTAAAGACAAAGCGTTAAACGAAAAGCTGAAAAAAATCGACTTGATAGTTCCGGATGGCCAGCCGGTGCGATGGGCGCTGAACCATTTTTATAAGGCCGGATTGAAAGACCGGGTATACGGCCCCACGCTGGTGCTGCATGTGTTCAAAAAAGCCGACGAGAAGAAGTTGAAAATATTCCTTTATGGAAGTACAATAGAAACCATTAATAAGTTCAGCGCTTTTATCCGCAGTCATTTCCCTGGTATCGTTATCGCCGGTATCCACGCCGACCGTTTCAGGGACGCGACGCCCGAGGAAGACCGGGCCGATATACAGACAATAAACGGCAGCGGCGCTCATATCGTACTTGTGGGGCGGGGTTGCCCGAGGCAGGAAGTGTGGGTAGCTGACCACAAAGGGCAAATTAATGCAGCAATGATGGCGGTAGGCGCGGCATTTGATTTTCTTTCAGGAGTAAAACCCCAGGCGCCGAAGTGGATGCAGAAGCGCGGGCTGGAGTGGCTGTTCAGATTATTATCAGAGCCGGTAAGGTTGGGGCCGAGGTATTTTATAACCAACACAAGGTTTATTGGAAAATTTATAATGACGAAAATGACTCAGACAAGAAGTTACAAATAGAAAACAACAGAAAAAATATCGATGAACATCGGATATATACTTGATAAAATAAAAGTAACTTTTCTTTCCGGCCATGAAAGAAGCGTACGGGCCAATAAAAATATTGCATTGTCTTTTTTTCTAAAAGTATTGAATGTTGCGATACAATTTTTATTTGTTCCTATTTTACTTGGATATTTATCGCCTATTAAATATGGCGTTTGGGTAACAATAGGATCGGTTATAAACTGGCTTTATTTTTTCGACGTGGGCCTCGGAAATGGTCTGCGGAACAGATTGGCTGAAGCGTTATCGAATAATGAAAAAGAACGCTCAAGAATCCTCGTTAGTACCACTTATGCAATCCTTTGTTTTGTTGTCGCAGTGTTGTATTTGTTATTTATTGTTGTAAATCATTTCGTAAGTTGGGAAAAAATATTTAATACACCCTCGAATCTAACTTCAGAAGTCAATACCCTTGTGGTGATAACCTTTTCGTTTTTTTCAATTAATTTCGTAGCGCAACTTATAAATAATATTTTGAATGCAGTCCAGAAATCGGCAACATACGATGCTATATTAACGACAGGTAATTTTCTTTCCTTGATTGCCGTTTATATTATTTCAAAAACGAATTGTACTAAAGGTCAAGGATCAATTGTTGCTATTGGTGCGGTTGTCGGTATATGTACGGTTTTACCTTCAATATTTGCAACGGTTATTCTGTTTAAGAATAAGTATAGCTATTTAAAACCGTCGATAAAATGTGTAAAACTTGCCTATTTTAATGATTTGACAACACTCAGTTTCAAGTTCTTTGTTATACAAGTCGCTGGTGTTGTGATATTTACAACAGACAATATAATCATAACGCAATTGTTTGGGCCGGCGGATGTGACGGTGTACAATATATCTCAAAAATATTTTTATGTTATTTCGATGCTTTTTTCAATAATAACATCTCCTTTCTGGTCGGCTTTTACTGAGGCTTATGTTAAAGGGGAAATAGATTGGATTAAAAGAAAGATTAATCAATTTATTAAAATATGGGTGGTATTGGTATTTATAATAATTGGTATGGCAGTTTTTTCTAATGGTGCTGTTCGTCTATGGATAGGTCACCATGTAAACATTCCACTTAGTCTAACTGTTTTTATGAGCATTTTTGTGGTAATAAGCACGTGGAATAATATTTTCACAGGATTTATTAATGGAGTTAGTAAAATTAATGTGTCGGTTATCACAGCTTTAATAAATATCATAATTAATATACCAATGGCAATCTTTTTTGCTAAAACGTTGAATATGGGTATTAGCGGAGTCGTTTTGGCGAATTGTATAAGTCTTGGAATTGGGGTGGTTTTGAGACCGATGCAATATTACAAAATTATAAATAATCATGATACGGGTATTTGGGGAAAATGATTGGAGAAAAATGGGTACAAATATTATGATTATTAATATGATTATTAAAAGGATATTAAATAAATTTAATCTTATCTTTAGCATAATTTTGTTATTTCCTAGGATAATTAAGACCTTTTTTAAGCGTACTGATTATAAAAGATGGAAAAATTCTAATAAATTTGAAGAATGGTGGCGCTCTAGATCTGAAAAAATATCCCAGATAATACCTAAAAATAGCCGTGTAATTGAATTCGGAGCGGGTTGTCGGTGGTTAGAACGATATTTAGATAGAAGCTGTGTCTATTTACCATCAGATTTAATTGACCGTGGCTCTGGAACGATTATTTGTGATTTAAATAAAAGACCTCTTCCTGATTTTCAATATCTGAATGTTGATGTGGCTGTATTCAGCGGCGTTATTGAATATATAAATGATCTGCCTTCTGTTATCCAATGGTTATCCAATTTTACTATATCCTGTGCTGCATCTTATGAGTGTGTGAAATCACCGCCACACACGGTTAGTAGGTTTGTAGAGACTTTTAAAAGAAGATATTCTGGATTTGTTAATACTTACAATGAAGAGGAATTAATATCGCTTTTCAACAAATATGGTTTTGTCTGTTTAAAAAAGATTACGTGGGATACTCAAAAGGTCTTTCTGTTTAAACATCAAAAAAAGTAAAGTCGGATAATTAAAGCAACGAAACGGTATAAGCGGTCAACAATAATTGTGTTGACGCATAAATCATTTGTTTTACATTTCGGAATTAATAATGAATATATTTGTAGGATTTGATTTTTATGGGGCCGGGAATATTGGTGATGATTTGATGTTGGATGGATTTTTGAAAGGATCACCAGATCTCACTAAACACAGAATCGTGTGTATTATCCCTCGAGATATAAATTCACAGCAATTTCGCTTTCCTCAGATCCAATGGGTTAAACAAAAAGGGCCCGAAATCCGTGCAGATTATATTGCAGAATCGGATGTATGGCTTGGCATTGGTGATACTCCATTCCAGATAAATTCAGGTTTTTGGTTTATACACAAAATGCTCTCTGATATTGAAATCACGAAGCGTTTTCAGATACCGATCTACATGGTTGGAGTAGGTGGAGAAAATGAAGTAAAGATTATTAAACATAAATTGCAGGATATACTCAATAATATCAGGCATGTATGGACTCGAGATACATTCACACACGATTTATTAGTTAAGGAACTGGGTATGCATCAACAGAATGTTACAATCGGAAGTGATTTGGCTAATATTGAGCTAAGTAAAATATTCGAGTCTACCATACCATGTAACCAACGTAATTATGAACTTATGGTTGATTACTATAATGAAAAAATTATCAACAAGGATATCATTCAATTGCGTGATTTTATAAAACATGTAGCAAAGAAAGAAAGGGTATTATTCGCCGCAAATGAAACAAGGAGAAAGGGTAATTTTGAGTGGCGGATATATAATACAATGTTTGGCGGTTTTAAATCTTTATTTAGTCGACCTAAAGTGGCTTTTTATGCGCCAGAGTACTCTGGAACCAGTACAAAAGATTTGGTGATACATTTCCAAAATTACAAAACCGTAATGTCATCTAGATATCATACCATTCTGGCAGCAGCATGGGCAGGCTGCAGAGTTGTTGCATTAAGTCGAAGCAGTAAAATTAATGCTCTTGCTGCGGATTTGGATATACCGGTTATTTCCGAACCGTGTACATTTACAAAGTTTAAAAACGGGTATGAATCTGCAACTTGTATTTCTCGTGAAAAGTTGGATGGGCTTAAAATCAAAGCGAGTCTATGCTTGAGTGAATTCTGGAAATTGATAGCAAAAGGTAGCTTATTATTGGAGCAATAAAGACAGATTAATCGCTTTGGAAGCTACGATAGTGCAAAGGGATGCATTTTGTCAGTAGGCATGATATGGTAATACAAAACATAAAGAGACTAATCAAACGGGAGTGGTTACAACAAGTAAGAAACACAAGTATGTTGTATGTCAGAAAAAAGCAATCTTTAGTAACTATGGAAGGAAGAAAAGAATGTCTGGTATTGCGGCTTGATGGGATAGGTGACACCATTGTTTTCAGCGGTTGTCTAAAACTTATTAGGGAAAAATATCCGATCGATAAGATTACAATTGTGGTAAGAAGCTATGTAAAGGAACTATTAGAAAAGTGTCCTTATGTGGATGAGATAATACCCTGGGATTTCAAGAAGTTCGCATATAATCCTTTGTATAGGGGTTCATTTTTGCGAGGGATTTTAAAGCGCAATATATCATCTTTACTATATCCCATGTGGTCGCAAACCGAGGCTGGGGAGGATATTTGCAAGGTTTCTAACGCCGAAAATATTTATGCGTTTGATTCCAACCCCCAAGGAAATCCTGATTGGGGTAAATGGAATTTAGTGAAAGTCCCCGTAGAGAATCGTTCTGAACTTGATCGATATGTTTTTTTTATGAAAACACTGGGGATATCGATTGGGCGTGCAGAAATATTTCCGACGATGTGGATTTCCTCAAAAGATAAAGAAAAGGTTGAAGGTATTTTATCGCAATATGGCCTTAGTTCTTTTTTGGTACTATTCCCTTGCGCTGGAAGTCGAAATAGAATCTGGCCTGTCGAGAAGTGGTTGGCATTAATTAATGAACTTATTAAATTAACCGGGAAGGACATCGTACTGCTGGGTGGTAAAGGAGATAAGGTTATTTGTAATTGGCTAACCCAATCGGTAGGAAACAGCCGTATCAAAAATCTTTGCGGTTTTATGGGCCTGAGAGAACTGGGAGAGTTTATCAAAAGGTCCTCCCTTTATATCGGAAGCGAAACCGGAGCGCTGCAAATGGCGGTAGCGGTCAAGACGCCGGCGGTGTCAATAATGGGAGGTGGTCATTACGGAAGATTTTTCCCGTATGGTGATTTAAGTAAAAACAGGATTGTTACAAAGGAAATGGATTGTTATAACTGCGATTGGAATTGTAAATATGATTCGGAAAAGTGCGTTAGTGAAATAAGCGTCAATAATGTTTTAGATGCCTTAGTGGGTTTGCTGTGGAAAAAAGGAGGTCTTGATGGTTGACAAATTAAAAAAACAACTATTAAGAAGGTTGGAACAACTTGAGATAGTACTTGCTACTCCTGGTGCGTTAAAAGCCCGTACAAAGGGATGCTATTTTGAGATATACAGAATATTTTATCGTCTGTATAAAATGGGTTTACGACCGAATACGATGCTGGATATCGGGGCCAATCGAGGAATGTTTGTAAAATGTGCACACTATGTTTTTCCGAATTCTGCAATCTACGCCTTTGAACCCTTAAAGCATTGTTATGAAGAACTTTGCAGGTTGAAAACAATAATTCCCCATCTTGAATGTTTTAATGTAGGGCTTGGAAAGGAAGAAACCCAAACCTTTATACATAGAAATAATTATGATTATTCGAGTTCGTTGCTGGAGATGGAGAACTTGCAAAAAGAAGCTTTTCCCTATACATCTCAGGAAAGTCTGGAAAAAGTGGAAATACGAACTCTGGACTTGGTGCTCCGGAACAGAAAAATTGAGCGGCCGCTATTAATGAAAATTGATGTGCAAGGATATGAATCATTCGTTCTAGACGGTGCTGCTCAAACGCTATGTCTAACAGATTACATTATTTGCGAAATGTCATTTCGCTCTCTTTATAAAGGGCAAGCATTGTTTAATGATATCTATGAGAAACTTCTCAAAAAAAACTTTCGATTTGTTGGCCAGTTAGGAGAAATTTGTCATTCTAGTTCAGGCGAGGTTTTACAAATTGATGGTTTGTTTATCAATGCCAGTAATTCTTTACCAGGTAAAATTTGATTTTGATATTGAAAAGAGTATTAATGTATGATAATAAATTTTAACAGATAATAAACAGGTGGAATATTTATCCGTCTAACCTCGCAGTGTAGCGAGAAAACATTTGTTACGTGGAGCCATTATGATCGACAAGCCACTGTATCGTAACGATGACGGTCGATTATTCAAAGAGAAACAGAAAACCACTCGCGATGGAGCTCAAGTTCAATATGAGGGTAATGAGCGTCATGACTATTTCCGAAGGCTCCCGTTTATACGGCTAAACAAGCTTTTGGAAAAGGCCGCTATAAAGTTGGATGGTACATATTTGCATATAGCAAGTTGCGGCTCCGGTATAGACATCCACTATCTATCCAGATTCTACAACGCCAAAATTCTCGCAACCGATTATTCTAAGGAGGCAGTTGATAGGGTTCGGGTTACATTCCCGCATGTGGACGTGAAGGTGGAGGACAACGAAAAACTTTCTTTCACCGATAATTATTTTGACTGGTCGTTTATCGCCGCATCTCTTCATCATCTACCACGACCGACATTGGGGCTTTACGAATTGCTGAGAGTATCAAAATACGGAGTAATTGTGATAGAGCCCAATGACTCGCTGCTGACGAAACTTGCTACGAATTTAAAGATGGTGCAGGAATATGAAATATCGGGCAATTATGTTTATAGAATTTCAAAAAGAGATCTTTGTAAAATTGCCCGTTCCGGATATTGTGATTATTATATGGATCGATGTTTTTCTCCGCACAGAGTGGCTAAAAGACATGCTGGGTTCATTTTATTAAAGATGCTCACCGGACTTTGCAATGCTTTTGCAGCACCACTTGGCAATTACATCATTTTCGCAATTAAAAAACGTTCGGATTCAATTGTTTAATGGTGGTTGAATGCTTTCGATTGTAGTTCTTAATACAAAATAAACGAGAAGTTACTCAATATCTACTGAATTGCCAAATGCTATTACAAATAAAGAAACAACATCTTCCACTCTTATTTTTCATGATATGCCTTGTCTTGGAAAAGGGAGGAATAATACCATTTATAAACATTGGTCCGATTCATTTCTACATGAGGGATATTGGCGCATCGCTCATTCTGGCCATTGCTATCAGCAGAATTATTATTTCCAGCAAAGGTGCACTTTATTTTATCCTCAGTGCAGGTGTGTCAATTGCCGGTGTTATATTCAGCCATAATTTACAACTTCCGTTTCTTATGCCTTTGGGATATTTTGTCGCACTCGGACTTCTGATTTACCACAGCAGAGTTAATCGCTCATTGTTATACTCGGGCAAAATTATTATATTTTTTATTTTTCTGGTGTTGTTTGGGGCTTTTTTAAATGGCATATTGATAAATGGCCCGTTTAAGGCCGGTGTTTCCTTCAGGGGCGCTTTTTACTTTTTAAGCTTTCTTTTTTATTACGGAATGGCGGGCAATAATAACACAGTATCTGATCTGGCAGGCTATGCTAATATTGCCTTGCTTACAGCATTGATAATGTGGATGTTAAGGTTTTTTGGTATTGTTGAGGCAACTGGCTTAGAAACCGATTTCGGGACGAGGTATGTTGATGTCGAGGAGGCTGCTTTCGTGGGTTTTGCCTGTCTTAGTTACCTTTCGATGTTTTACAATATGAGAAAAGGATACTGGCAATTTCCTGCAAATAAAAAATATTTGATTTTTGCTTTATTCATTTCTTCACTGTGCTTTGTAATTGCTGCGAGACACCGAACTGTATGGGTTTGCCTCATCGTAAGCATCTGTGTACTTTTGCTGTTTCATTATAGTAAAATCACCCTTATATCACGGCTTATACTCTTTGTTGGTCTTCTTTGTATGTTCTTTGTAAGTGGATTGATAAAAACAGACAATAATATCGTGCTGGCTATAAAAGAAGCTACTGATTTTTCCGGAGGAAACACGTTTTCCTGGAGAGTAGATGCTTGGCAGCAGCTTATCACTGCCGCAAGCGTTACTAATCCTGTTTCAGGTTTGGGTTATGGTAGAGAAATGACGGCTACACATTTTAATACTATGGGCGATCTCTATGATGCGGACACTTCCGCGCATAATCTACTTGTTCAGGTTTTTGGCGATGCTGGATTAATCGGCGTCATTACGTTCATTATTCTCTATTTACTGCCGATTGTTCGCAGTTTACGAAAAATAAAAATTATCGGCAGGGGAGATGCGTCGTTCATCTGTTCGCTCACCGCCTTCTGGATCATGTTTTCAATCTCTTACGAGCATACCATTTTAACCAGTATCTCTCTTGCTTGGGGAATTACAGGGTTTATAACTTTGTATCCGAAAAAGGAAATAAAAGCCATTGCATAATATTGCTGTATTAATAGCCTGCCATAACCGGAAAGAAAAAACTTTTTCATGTTTGCGTGCGGTTTTTTCCCAAAAGGCAGAAGCCAATATTCACGTCATCTTAGTGGATGACGGGAGCAGCGATGGGACTGCCGAGGCCGTTGGCCGAGAATTTCCCGCTGTGCGAATCATCAGAGGTTCAGGGAACCTGTATTGGAACAGGAGCATGCATATTGCATTTAAAACCGCTCTTGAAGGACAATACGATAATTACCTCTGGCTCAACGACGATACGGTATTGTATCCGACCGCTTTAGGTCGTCTCTTAAAGGAGACCAGCGAACTCCAGAGCAGCCACGGTAATGCAATTATCATTGCCGGCTCCACTGTTGACTCAATAACCGGTAAGCTCACGTACGGCGGCGTAAAACGCACTTCCACGTGGCATCCCGGCAGGTTTGAGTTGATCCAGCCGTTATCAACCAAGCCGGTTCCATGCGATACCATCAATGGCAACTGTGTTTTAATTTCACATGCTGCGGCGCAAAAGGTTGGGAACCTTGATTGGCATTTTATCCACGCAATTGGTGATTTTGACTACGGCCTGAGGGCAAAAAAGAAAGGCGTGCCGGTATTTGTTAGTACCGGCTTCGTTGGTGTCTGTTCACATAATCCTGAAATCGGCACGTGGCAAGATCCATCTTTGTCTTTAATGACCCGTCTGCGGAAAAAAGAGTCCCCGAAAGGGTTGCCTTTTTTCCCATGGCTGCGGTTTTGCGTGCGTCATGGCGGCATAGCCGGAATAATCGCCTCATTTTTACCGTATGTGAATCTTGTAAAGTCACATATCAAATATTGCAATAAAGTTTAGCTGCAATTTTTATTTTACAGGGACAAATCAAGATAACAGTTCAATGTAACAACGACAGAAGAGTAAGATAGCAGGATCAAAAAAGCCATTGAATATGACAAAAAAAGTCCTCATTGTACAACGCTACATTGCTCATTATCAGATATCTTTTTTTGAACAGTTATGCAACGCACTAGAGAGCGCAAGTATTCAACTTGAATTGATCGGCGGCCAAGGAAGTTTATCAGACCGTGCTAAAAGGGACGCTGCAAATATACCGTGGGTTATACCATCAAACGACTTTTATTTGTTTGGCGAAAGATTGGTTTTTCAGCCATGTCTTCGCTGTGCACTTTCAGCAGATCTGGTGATAATTGAGCAAGCTAATAAATATTTGTTGAATTATGTGCTGCAATTTCTCAGACCTTTTTCCCACAGGCTGTTGGCATTTTGGGGCCATGGTTTCTGCCATCAGCAATCTTTGAATTCTCCATCTAACAAGTTCAAATCGTTTGTTACAAAACACGTGGACTGGTGGTTTGCTTATACCGAGTCAGTTGCCGAATATGTTGAAGCCCAGGGTTTTCCAAAGGACAGGATCACTGTTGTTCAGAATGCTATAGATACATCATCGCTATCTCAAATGGCTGCGCAAGTGACGTCTGAAGACATCGCGCTTCTGCGGAAAAAATATGGTCTGACCCAAGGCAAGACCGGTGTTTTTTGCGGTGGAATGTATAAGGAAAAACAACTTCCATTCCTGATCCAATGTGCCGAAGAACTGCACAAACAAGACCAAGGGTTTTCAATGATTTTTATCGGCAGCGGCGTTGACGCACATTTGGTTGAGGAGGCTGCATCGCGAAACTCTTGGATCCATTATGCCGGCCCGGAATTTGGCCTTGAAAAAGTAAAGTTGATATTGGCCGCAGATTTCATGCTTTCACCAGGATTGGTGGGTCTAGGTATACTTGACAGTTTTGTCCTTGAACGGCCGCTTGTTACAACGGATTACCCCTTGCATTCGCCTGAAATTACTTACCTTGATAACAACGTCAACGGGATACTTACTCCATTTACCATGGAGGCATATAGTAAAGCCGTCACAAACCTTATGTGGGAATCTGCGCGGCTGCAGAAATTGCGGTGCAAGTGCAGGGAATCAGGTCAGCGGTATACGATTGAAACGATGGTTGAGAAATGTGTTAAGGGTATACAGCAATGTTTGCTAATAGGTGAAAAAAGATGAAATATCAGGTTTTTTTATAAATGGATAGGGATATTGAAAGAGTAAATAAGATGAATAAAGTAGACAATTATTGGGATGAAATATACGAGAAAAAGCTGGTTTTCAAAACACCGTTGAACAGAGCAATACAACGAGAAAAATATTTTTATTCTTTTCTTAGAGGTAAATTAAAGAACAAGACACTTATAGATTTAGGGTGTGGTGATTCGAGACAGGTTATTTATTATCTGAACCCTGTGGCCGAAGAATGCTTCTATATAGGCATGGATAACTCAAAAAAGAGCTTGAAGTTAACAAATCAAAACGAGAATATTGCTTTTGTTCAATTTGATATTAACAAATTGCCTGTTAAAAAACAATCGGCGGATATAATGTTTTGTTTTGGATTATTAATGTATTTCCGAAATTATGAAGAATTATTAAGGGAGATGACAAGTTGTGTCAAGCCAGGCGGAAGGATATTCTTTTATGAAAGCATTGTAAATAATACGTTAAGGAGAAACCGCAATTCCCATATTGATTTCAAACAATTTGTCGATATTCTTTCAAACTGTGGAAAAATAACCTTCGTAAAGAAAGATTATAGTCCAATAAGGACTATTTTGATATGTGCTTTGGATAAATTAAAATTAATTAACCTGAAATGGTTGATGCGTTTCGCTATTGTTTGTGATATAATAATGATTAATACTATCGGTAAGGTTAATAGTTTTTTTGATGGCAGAGCAGTATTTATAAAATGGCAGAAGGAATAAAAAATGAATATAGTATTTAATAAGCCTTATATTAGCAATGATGCTAAAAAATATTGTTTTTCAGCGATATCTGAAAGCCAATTGGCTGGTAACAAAAAATATTCAACCCAGGTTCAAAACTGGATCTGTAAAAAATTTAAAGTCAAATACGCTCTTTTTACAACATCTTGCACGCATGCTTTGGAATTAGCTGTAATGGCGCTGGGACTCAAGGAAGATGACGAGGTAATACTGCCTAGTTTTACATTCGTATCGACGGCAAATGCATTAATCAGAAATGGTGTAAAACCGGTTTTTGTCGATGTCAAAGAAAAGGACCTGAATATTGATGTGGATAAAATTGAGGGTTACATCACCCAAAAAACCAAAGCTATAATTCCTGTGCATTATGCAGGTATTTCCTGCGACATGGATGAATTGAAAGTAATAGCAAAAAGGCACGGATTATTTATAATTGAAGATGCGGCCCAAGCCTTTGATGCTATGTACAAGAATAAGTATGTCGGAACGATTGGTGATATCGGGTGTTATAGCTTTCATGAAACAAAAAATCTTACGTGCGGGGAAGGGGGAGCATTTTTAACGAATAACGAGGAAATATTTCAACGAGCTGAAATTATCAGAGAAAAGGGGACTAATAGGTCGAAATATTTAAGAGGTGAAATCAATAAATATTCATGGGTAAGTTTGGGAAGCAGCTTTGTTCAATCGGATATATTGGCTGCTTTATTGTTAAGTCAATTTGTTATTAAAGACGAAATCAAGTCGGTGCGAAAAAAAATATTTAATTATTATATGGAGAATTTACGGGATTTAAAAGAGGAAGGATTAATAAAATTGCCTTTGATAACCGATGATAAAAAGAGCAACTATCATATTTTTTATGTTCTTGTAAAGAACGGTACAATAAGGGGCAGGTGTTTGCAGGAATTAAGGGCAAGGGGCATTAATGCTGCCTTTCATTATATACCCCTGCATTCTTCACCGTATGGCAAAAAAATATTGCAGGATAGATATGAAAATTTAAAGGTAACAGAAGATATAAGCAATCGAATAATCAGATTGCCGATTTATCCGGATTTGAAAAAGAAGGAATTAGAGTATGTGATTAAATCGTTTAAGGAGATTGTCCGTGAGAATATTGTCCATTAATAAATTTCATTATTTCAGGGGCGGTGCGGATAAATATTTCTTCGATCTCTCAAAGCTACTGGAAAGTAATGGGCATACTGTCGCTCATTTTTCTACTAAAAGCAAACATAACGTTGATTCTCCCTTTAGTGATTTTTTTGTAAAAGGATTTTCAGAGGATGAATATTCTGATGCTACTCTTTTCAGTAAAATTAATGCCTTTATAAATGGTATTTACTCGTTCGAGTCGAAGAAAAAAATAAAGGAACTTTCAGATAAATTTAAACCCGACATTGCGCATGCTTATAACATATTCTACCAATTATCGCCATCCGTTTTTGTCGGTTTGAAGAAAAGAAATATACCAACAGTTATGTCTTTGCTTGATGCGCAAATTATTTGCGGTGCCGCTTCTTTTTATTTAAATAATAAAGAATGCTTTTTATGCAAGCAATCAAATTTCAATTTATTAAGAAACAAATGCTATCATAACAATTTTTTCGCCAGCATGATGGGCTATTTAGCAAAAGAGATGCATTCTTTTTCCAATATTTGGAATAATGTTGATAAGTTTATTACTGCCAGTAATAATTTTAAAAATTTGTTGGTTACCTGGGGATTTAATCCAGATAAAATCCATGTTATTCCGTATTTTGATCCTCTTACCAAGGAAAATCCGGCCTATGAACTAGGTGATTATGCATTATTCGTTGGTCGCCTGTCTTTTGAAAAAGGGATAGACGTATTGTTGGAATCTTACAAAAAAATCAATTATCCACTTGTCATCATAGGAGAAGGCCCTCAACGCAACTGGGTGGAAGAATTTATTAAAAAAAATAAAATGAAAAACGTAACATTGATTGGTTTTGTATCTTCAAAAGAAGGATTGGTGAAACATATACGTGGGTGCAGATTTGTAATAATACCATCGAGTTGGTATGAATTGTATCCTCTTATAGCTTTAAATTCATTCTCATTAGGTAAGCCCGTAATCGGATCGAATTCCGGTGGGATACCTGAGATTATCGAAAACGAAAAAAACGGGTTGTTGTTTGAAAAATCAAATTCTTTTGAATTAGAAAAGAGCATTACAAGATTAATTAAGGATGATTGTTTGTGCCTAACGTTGGGTAAGGCTGGCCGTCAGAAGGCGCTGGATGAATATACTGAATCAAAACATTATGAACGCATTTTAAATGTATACAAGTCACTTATATAAACATAGAAAAAATATCGTGTTCCAGGCTGTGTTACTTCCCGTACGAAAACTCCGTTTCTATAAGTTATTGTTTTTCATGTTTTTGTTTGTGTCTTTTGTATGGGCACGACCATCCGAAATCTTTGTGTCGCCTTCCGGTAACGATACCAATACCGGCACCCGCGACACTCCGTTTAAAACTCTCGATCGAGCCTGCGAGATTTCAGTAACCACTAAAAACAATGACAGCATTATTATTACTCTCTTAGATGGAATTTACAAATTAGACAAACCCCTTTCTCTTGTCGGCCAAAATTCCAGAGTAGTTAATGCACCGCTTATTATCAGGAGCATGGCCGGGAACGGTGTCGTCCTGTGCGGCGGTGTGGAATTGAAAACTGCGCTTTCGCAGCCATATAACAAGCAGGATATTGCCGCAGGAATCGACCGACAATACGCCTCAAAAATCCGCAAATGGAGGTTTGAGGATATTGGTATTTCCGATACTGGCTTCTGGTCAATGGCAAATATTCACAACGGTATTATTCCGCAGCTTTTTTATGGTGATAAAAGAATGGTTTTAGCCAGATGGCCGAATGATAGCTTTGCGCGGATCGACAGCGTGTTGGTTACTGCACCAATTATAAGGGAAAGCGAAATAACAGGTGACAGTGTGGGCCGTTTTATATGCCGCTCTATTCCGCGAATAAAAAAGTGGGATAGGGAGATCGACCATGCTTTTCTTCACGGTTATTGGTTCTACGATTGGTATGATAACATTGAGCTTTTTGACTCCATTAATACTGCATCAACAGTCATAAAAACTCAGAAGCCTTATAACGGATACGGTTATCGGAAAGGTCAGAGATTTTATGCCGCCAACCTTCTCTGCGAGCTTGATAAGGAAGGGGAGTGGTGCGTTGATCCGAAGCAGAAGCTGATCTATTTCTGGCCGCCTGCAAACAACAAAAAAGAGAGTGCGTGGCTGACGATAAATACTGAAAGTCTGGTCTCGCTCAAAGGCGTATCTCATATCTCTTTTATCGGTCTTGAGTTTATGGCTTCGGTGAACGACTTGGTTATTGCCAAGGCATGCACGACAGTTACCTTTGACCGATGTGTTTTCCGGAATACCGGCGGCAATGCTATCAGCCTGTCAGGCGCTTCTAATTGTACTATCGCGGACTGCGAATTCAGCCAGATCGGCAAGACCGCAATTGTGGTTTCCGGCGGCGTGCGGAAGACCTTGACTTCTTCCAATATCCGTATCGTCAATAACCACATCCATGATTTCGGGCAGGTCAAGCGGACGTATGAACCGGCTGTGCGTATCTGGGATGATGCGGTGGGCTGCTACGTGGCTAATAATACCATGTATGATGCGCCGCACGCGGCCATCATGTTCATGGGCAACAACCATGTCATTGAGAACAACCACATCTATAATGTCTGTACAGAAACGCAGGATGCTGGAGTATTCTATTCCGATCGTGACTGGACGGCTCGGGGAACTATTATCAGAGAAAATCTCATAGAAAACTGCGGGTCGGGCGATGTCAGTGCAATATATCTTGATGATATGACAAGCGGAATCGTCGTTGAGAAAAACCGCATTATTAAAATGCCCCGTGCGCTAAAGATTGTCGGTGGCCGGGATAATGTACTATGTAATAATACGATAATAGATACCAGAGAGTGGCTTGTGGCCTTAACATGGTCGCTCGAAAACCGGGTTACCTTGTTTTCTCGTCTGTCCGCAGTGCCTTATAAAGACTCAATCTGGTCAGCCGCTTATCCTGCACTTGTTCATATCCTTGATGACGATCCGGGCTGCCCGAAGGGAAATGTCATTAAAGGGAATATTCTTGTTAATGCAGGAAAGTCTTCCATTGCGCCCGAAATCTCGCGCTACGGCGTTGTTGACAGCAACTTTACGCGCGATTCGGTGGAAGTGGATACGGCAAAATACGGGGCACATATAAAAGAATAGTTAAGGTAAACCTCTTTAACTCACCTCTCCTCGCATTGCTCGGTTTCCCCTCTCTTTCAAGAGAGGGGATAAAAGGGGTGAGTTATTCCCTCCACACTTCCTTATACTTTCCCTTCGCTTTATTATAATAATCCATCCCAAGCACTGCTCCGCCGCTGAGGCAGAAGCCGAGGAAAAGAGAGATTATTCCAATGATTGCGCGTTTGGGTTTGGATTTTTTAAGCGGCACCATGGGCGTTTCCAGCACGTCGAACGAACTGCCTGCAACGACCATTGATTTTTCCAGTTCCATTCCCACCATTGCTTGGAGCTTCTGCATTACCCACGGGTCAGCCGTGCTCTTCATCTGGGCGTCAAGGTAGGCCCTGCGGCTTTGGGCCTCGCGGATAATATCGCTTCTCATTTTATTGTCAAGCTCTTCAAGATAACAGGTCAGCACTTTTGCCGCGAGGACCGAATCGTAAAGTCCGACTTTAAAAGTAAGGATGTTTTTTTTTATGTCCGGCGATACGGAAAGAACGCCTTTCTTAAAACTTTCGGCGGCCTTCTTGATCGTGGGGATTTTCTTCGGGTCTTTTATCTTCCAGCAGTTGTTTTTAAAATCATATTTCTTATGGAACAGAAGAGGCAATAGGTTATATCGCGTGATGACCGCTTCAGCAAGGTCATGGCTCTGTGCAATAACGGCAATGCGGTTGAGCGTGGTCCCGCCCATTCCCAACTCTCCGGCCAGCATGCTGCCTGCATCTCCCATTTGCGTCATCATCAACTGGGCCGCACCCATGTTATTGCTATTAACATCCTTCGGCGCAATGATCGCCGTGGATTCATATACCGGCGTTGCCACGAGCGCATATATTATGCCCAGCAATGTGATCGCCCCGGTCCCTATCGCCACCCATTTCCGGTTCTTCCACATCAGGCGGAGGGCGCGAATAAGGGCAAGAAGATCATCGTTACCTCCACCTGCGGCAGAGGCGCTAATATTCATGTTTTCGCGTGGTAGCGCGTTTTGCTGGGTGTTCATGATGAATCCTTTAAGTTAAAAGGGAGTCAGAGGTCTTTCGTGCTTGACAAAAAATAATATCTCACGCCGCTTTCAGCGGAATTGCCACGCCGTCTCTGGCGTATTCGCGAATGATCGAGTTCCCGTTATCCCATTCTTCGGGAGTGAATGCCACGGCTTCGATGGGTTCGAAAACTTCAAAGATCGCTTTTGACAGCACGTCGATCCGGGTCCAGTAATCCATGCCTTTGAAATCACCTGAAATAACGGCGATGTCTATGTCGCTGCCGTCTCTCTGCATCCCTCTCGCATAGGAACCGAAAAGTATGATGCGGCTTGCCCTGACGCCCCGCCCGGCCAGCGCTTCGTTGAACCGAGACGCGGTTCTTATCGCGTAGCTTTTATCCATATTTTCAGCCATACGCCGTATTTTTTCTTATTTAGCTTTCGATTTAATTCAACGAACATTATTTCTTGAGCTAAAGGCTGCATTCGAGGTGGCGGGTGGGCGCCGTCCAGGCAGATTTTGAGCATCTGTTACCCGCACCTACAAACACCGCTTAGTTTAAAAAAAATTCTGAAACATTTTCGTCATATTTGATTTCGACAGCGCTACATTTCGTGGGTGGGGGTCAACGACAGTTCAATCCTGAAACAACGGCGCCCACCCCACACCCAAACAAATGCCTTCAGCATAAAAACATCTTCTGCTGTTACGCATCATTCTTTAATCTCTTTTGTCAGTTTATCCGATGCGGACCAGCTCATGTTCATCCTTAAGATACCGGGTGAAGGAATTATCTTCGTCGAGATCGACAAGATCTATCTGCCTGGGGAGCGCCATCTGGACCCTGCCCATGGTAGTGAAGAATCGTTCCGGGGGCAGTCCGCTGATCGCAAAGTCGATGTCATTCGCCGTATCGACGTCGCCTTTCGCCGCGGAACCGAAAACACATACTTCGTATGCTTCGCGGGAACCGGCGGTTTTCAGGATGCGGGCCGCAAGAACAAACAGCGGATGAGCGGCAGGATCGCCGCCGGAGCGTTTTTTATGGTCATTTTTCATTCAAACATGCCTCTATTGTTATCGCCTGTACTTACAAAAAGATACAATACAGGCCAGGGTGAAGCAAGATGCCTCAGACTGCTACCGCTTCCGACACATACACCGGCGTTGCCACGAGCGCATATAATATGCCCAGCAATGTGATTGCCCCGGTCCCTATCGCCACCCACTTCCGGTTCTTCCACATCAAGCGCACCGCGCGGATAAGATTTAATAAGTCGTCCGATGTGTTAATCGGGGTGCCTCCGTCGTAGCCGGAGGCGCTATTATTAGTATTTCCGTTTGGTAGAGCGGAGGCAGGCGTATTAGTATTTCCGTTTGGTAGAGCGGAGGCAGGCGTATTAATACTTTCACGATGTGGTGCATTCATATATGTTCCTTTTTTAACTCACCTCTCCCTTTGGGCTTCCCCCTAAAGGGGGATAAAAAGGGTGAGTTGCATAGAAAAAATAAAGAGAGTCAGAAGTAATAATTAAGAACAAAAGCTACCCCCTTTTCAGTACAACACTGTTGTCCTGAAAAGGCCCAGGGCTTCGTGCTTGACAAAGAATAATACAGCGTTACCTGCTCCCTTCTCCGAACCTGCCTCTACTTCGCCGCCATAAGGGATTCGTACGGAATATGGAGCGACCGGTGAAGCGCCCGGATCATGGTAAGGGAAAGCCGCCGTTTCCGTGAAAGGACTTCCGAAACGCGGTTTTTACCGCCCATGAGCGGGGCCAGGTCGGCCCTGCGGAGCCCTTCCTGTTCCATGCGGAACTTGATTGCTTCCACCGGGTCCGGCGGAAAGACAGGGTGATGCCTGTTTTCGTACGCTTCGACGAGCGTGGAGAGCAAATCAAGCTCGTCGTATTCCGGCGTTCCCTTCCGGGCATCGATGATCCCGTCGATTCTTGCCAGCGCCTGCTTAAGATCATTTTCGGTCCTGATCGGTTTCACATTCATGGTTCAAGCTCCCGCCGCGTTGATGGTGTCGTATTCCTTATGTGTCCCGAAGAACCTGATAAAAACGGCATTCATTCCGAATTCGAACTTTACGATGAGCCGGAAGGCGTTGCCTCCTATATTGAACACCACCCGTCCGTTTCCGACAATACTGGCGGTCGGGTAGTCCCTTTTGAGGTCGTTGAAATTTTTCCAGATCCCCTTGCTGATTTCGTCATGCCACGCGCGCAGCGGCTGTTCGGCATTACGGTACCGGCTTTTCTCCCAGCAGCGCCGCAGGCGTGATTTTGCAATTACTCTCATTAGGGCACTCCTGAAAATTCTTTTTCTGCTGCGGTCGGCTGTAAAGGGCGCATGCTTCGTTGCGCTCGTCGGCCATATCGCAGCGGATATGCCCTTCTTCCGCGCCTGGCCTGCGTTTTTTTCACTCGGCCCCGCGATAAAAAAGAATCTTCAGAGATGCCCATTGGTTAAATATACATCAAAGTTCCACGTTTGGGAACAATTATTTTTTACGTTAATTGTGAAGGTCTATGGAGGATAGAGGTCAAATTAAAAAATTAAAGGCTTCCCGCCCCCTTCTCCAAACCTGCTCAGCAGGTTCGTTTAAGGCCCAGGGCTTCGTGCTTGACAAAGTATAATAACCAGGATATTTTATCCGCCGGAATCATGAAAACGAGACCTCAAGTTTTCTTCCCAGCGCAATACCGATTTTTTCCAGGGTCTTGATCGTCGGGTTGCATTTTCTGGGATTTTCCAGTTTTTGATATGCCTGATAAGAAATCCCGAGAGAATGGGCGATCTGGACCTGCGACTTACCAGTCCGCATTTTTCGCAGCATATAGGCTATTTCCAGATGGGGAAGAACAATGACCTGATAGTATCCGCTGCCTTTGTGTTCTCTTGGCTCAGGGAGAGAAAATCCTCTTTCAAAATCTGATTCCAGTGAGCCGTTTAATGCTTCTCCTGCATTTCGAATGGCTTCGGAAAGAGTATCTCCATAAGTGTTGATAGTGGCAATCTCCGGAAAAGAGACCAGATAGGCCCCTTCCTTTTTTACGATTTTAGCATAGTAGTGCATGGGTTACCTCCTCGATATTTCCGCTTGCCGAGTGCCGTTCTCCGGAATAAAACTGTTATTCCTTTTAAGGCCTTTAGGCCGTTCATCTCGATATGGCTGCTTCGCTCATCGAGTTCACGCTCGTCTCGATATGCCCTTCGGGCTACTCGACGAGCGGGAGTACCGAGATGAGCCTACTCGATGAACGGTGTATCGAGATAAGCGGGCGAGGTCAGAATTAAAAAAAAGCTACAAACCCTTCGTGCTTGACAAAGAATAATATTCCCTCCCGGAATAACGCAGTTATCCTTAAAGGGCCTTGGGTCTTTTTAAAATGCCACCGGCATTCTAAAAAGACCTCGGCAAAAGCCTCGGGGTCGAATTTAACAATAATGAATTTTCTTGACCTTACGCGTACGCCAGGCGGCCGCGCGGCTCGGGAATGGGGCGGCCGATTTCCCCGGCCGTCTCGATCCATTCATCAATGACCGTTTCCACGTTCCTGAGCGCTTTTTCGTACGTGGGGCCGTCGGCGGCACAGCCGGCAAGTTCCGGCACCTCGGCGATAAAGGCCTTGTCCTCTTCCGACCAGTAAATAATGACTTCGTATTTAATCATTGTACACCGCTCCTAACCGGTATTTCACTATCACCGTGCGTATCTGTTTTACCTGATAAGGTTTTGCCTGCGGACCTCTGGGTTGAATATTCAAAATTTCATTGATATCGTTCCGGAAGAAAATATGATGGCTTCCCTTTGTTCTTTCCGAAAAACCGAGAAACCGGAGCAAATTGCATAACTCATCAAAGGGGATATTCGCATCAGCTCCGCCATCAAGTATCCTTCTCAGCAACTTCTCTCGTCCACTCATTATGGGAAAAATATACCTTTCGCGTAAGCATTACATTGTACAACAGTACTGCACCTGCGCTTCCCGCAGCACGTCTTCCCTGAAATACCTGCTTAAAAACGATGGCGTATTCAGGTCGACTTTTTTCCCAAGGATATTGGACAGATCCTGTTCCATATCGAAAAAAGCGAAACCAGGCGTGTGTCCCTGCTCAAATTCCACCAGCACATCCACATCGCTGTCCGGCCTTTCTTTGCCGTGGATACTTGAGCCGAAAACGCTCAACCGTCGGATGTGATTGTGACGGCAGAACTTCGTGATTTTATTGTGCGGAAAAGATTTATTCGTAACCATAAATAGCGCCCTGTTCTCGTCCGTTCTTACGAAAAGATACTATACAATCCACTATGAATCAAGGGGCCCCGTCAAAACACAACATGTCCCCTTCTTTGAGCTTATAATTTCTCATGTAAATTTCTCCAGTTCACGAACCCGCAATTGCCGAGGACCTCTTCTTCGTTTCCGTCATACACGACAAGCGATTTTTTGACCTGGTCCGGGAACAGCGCGCCGAAGTAGCGCAGCGATTTAACGAACTCCGGCGAAGCGGTCTGGGACGATTTTATTTCAACCGGCAGAAGCGTATTTCCGTTGTCGACGACCACATCGACCTCGTTGCCGGCGCGGTCCCTGTAGAACGTCATGTTGGCAAGCCGGGCGTCGTTGAACCTTCTTTTCAGAAGTTCCGCGACAATGAAGTTTTCAAAAACAGCGCCCCGCAGCGGGTGCGCTGCAAGGTGGGCGGGGGTCTCCACGCCCAGTAGAAAGCAGAGCAGTCCGGTGTCGAAAAAGTAGATCTTCGGGGCCTTTATCAGCCGTTTGCCGATATTACGGTGGAAGGGGGGCAATACAAAAACGATATAACCGGCTTCACAAAGCGAGACCCATTTCCGCACCGTAGGCTGTGACACGCCGCAGTCGTTCGCAATGCCGTGATGGTTCAAAAGACCCGAGGCCCTTGCCGCAAGGAGCCTGACGAATTTTTCGAACGTCTTCAGGTTGTCGATCTGCGAGAGCTGCCGCAAATCACGCTCGATATACGTTTCGAAATAGGCGGCATAAAAATGGCCGGGCGAAACCCCATTGACGTGCAGGCCGGGAAAGAACCCGTTGACAAGGAGCGTCGACAGGTCAGGCAGGGGAGCGTATGAGCCGAGTTCCCCGGCGGTGAGAGGCAGCAGCTGCACCATGGCGGTCCGTCCGGCCAGCGACTGGCTTATGCTCCTGACGACATCAAACTGCCGGCTCCCGGTAAGGACGAACATGCCGTTTCGTTTTTTCTCGTCCACAGTCCCCTGAAGATACGACGGCAGTTCCGGCGTCCGCTGGATTTCATCGAGTATCGCGCCGTCCGGATATCTGCTCAGGAAACCGCGCGGGTCTTCTATCGCAAACTGCCGCTGGTCCGGGAACTCAAGATTTATATAGGGTTTCTCCGGAAACACTTTTCTGGCAAGCGTCGTTTTTCCAGACTGCCGTGGACCGGTAATGGTTAATATCGGAAATTGGCTGAAAAGCCGGAGACATATAGTTTCTATTTCTCTTTTTATCATAACGTTAGTATACTATATTGCTGATTGAAAGTCAAACTTTAATTCAGCACAACATGAGCGTCATGGTGTGGGGCAGGGCAAGAAGTTTTAAGTTATGTGTAAAGAAGGTTTAACTGATGACTCATGACTCACAACTCACCTCTCCTCGCACTGTTGACGTGCTCTTCCCCCTAAAGGCCTTACCTGCCGAAAACAATACCTGCCAGAAATAATACAATTATTTCTTTACAGGTCTTTAGACAATTGTTTCCTTGCAGGCCATTAGGTCTGGATAACAGTGTTATCCAAAGAACGGCTTCTCCCGAAGAGAGAAGGGGGTGAAACCTCTCTCGTGGGAGAGGTCGCTTGCCGAGTGCCGTTCATCTCGATACGGTTTCTTCGCTCATCGAGTTCACGCTCGTCTCGATATGCCCTTCGGGCTACTCGACGAGCGGGAGTACCGAGATGAGCGAAAAACTTTACTTATTCACCTCATGCATTATCACGATCACGGCCAGGATCGACATGAGCGCGGACGCGGTGACTGAGATGATTTTCGTGTAATCGTTCTTTTCGCTCCCGAGCGGGGCCGGAGGTTCGGGCGCCACGTAGGGCTTGAGCGGCACCACGACGCGGCAGCCGGGCCGCACGTCGGCATTGGACGAGAAAATGCACCAGCCACTTCGTGCTTTTTTCGTTATGCCGTTCGGGTACTGCACATAGGTTTTTGACATGTCTGCCGTGTCCAGGGGGCCGCCGGCGCTTTTCTTCACGTAGTCTTTCCAGGAGTAGCCCGGATGAAACGCGGCAATGCGCGGGTCGAACACTGCGCCCGCGATCTCCACCGTATAGTCGTTCCTCGCCACGTGGATCCGGTCGTTTTTGTCCATGACCCAGTCGCTGACGAATTCCAATCCGCTTGAATTTTCCACTTCAACCGGTATTCCTCCGGCTTTGCCTTCGCGGGTGATTGAGATGCCCCATTTATTTGCCCGCTCCGTCAAACCGCCGGCAAGGTCGAAGATCTCTGAGAGCCGCGTGTCCCGCCGCAGGAGCGGATACTGGCCGGGCCGCCTCACTTCGCCGTCGATGGTGACCGAATAGCCGAAGTTCTTCTTTTCGTCCTTCCTGAGGAACACGATGCTCCCTTCAGGGACCATGCCGCGCCGGGCCGCGGTCTTGACGTTCAGGGAGCAGACATTGACCGTGGCATAGGTGATTTCGTCCCTGAAATCCGGCACGCAGATCTCGACCCGCGACGAGTCGATGAGCGGGCTTATGCCGCCCAGCTCATGGATGATTGTTTCGAGCGTGAGGTCAGGCGAGTACTGGAGCACCAGCGGTTCTTTATCGTACGCCAGAACGGTCACCGGCAGTTTTTCGTTGAATGCCCGGTAGTCGAAGAACATGACGTCGTCGCGACGGGAGATTTTGGTCCCTGCATTGGCCGCGGAGTCGGAAATGTCGAACCGCTGGTACGAGACCCGGCCGAAGTCGTCGGTCTTTTTGACCCACGTATACGGGAGCGCGCCCTCGCGCAATCCTTCGCTCTTCCGAAGCACGTCTGCCAGCGTCAGGGAATCGCTGTACTGTATTTCGATGGGCTTGCGCACGAACCCGCGCGTCTTGACCATGGTGACATCAACGAACTGGGCCTGGCTGTAGGCCACGAGGCAGTCGTAGGGCATGAGCCGCGTTTTTTTAAGGCCCGCGGTGTCGAAGAGGTCCACGACGAAACTCGTGTGCGTTTTGCGGTCAGGGTTCAGGCGCAGGAGGTCCGCGTAGCGGTATGCGCCGGGCTGGAGCCCTTCGCTTGCCCTGAGCGCGTCGGCAATGGTAAGGGAGTCGGCATAACGCACCTCTATGGGTCTGCGCACGTGACCGTCGGTCTTGATCGTGCCCCGGTCCACGAAATCGGAGTCGTGATAGGTGATGATGCTGTCTAAAGGCATGAGCGTGACGGCCTGCAGTGCCGAAGCATCGGAGAGGTCGAGGGGAATGAACGACCGGGTCTTGCGGTCCGGATTGAGGCGCAGAAGGTCGCCGGTGCGGTGCGCGCCCGGTACGAGGCCGCCCGCCTCGCGCACCAGGTCGGCCGCGCTCCACGCCTGCCGGGGCAGGGAATATCTGCCCGGCACCGCGATGCCTTTTCCGATAATGTAAATGTCGTTTGCAAAGAGCGGGGCCATGTTCCGGGCCAGGACCTTGTCGCCGTCTTTCAGTTCGATTTTTTCCCATCCCTTGCGCGTCAAATCGACGTCGATGACGGTGTACGGGTAGCCGGACGACGATTTTTCGCTTATGTCGACAGTCCGCTGGATCTGGATGCGCGGCGCAAAGATGCCGCTCGCGAACCCGCCGGCAATGGCCACCAGCTCGCCCAGCCGTTCGGTCTCTTTCAGTTCGTACAGGCCCGGTTTTTTGACGAAATGTTCTATGCTCACGATCCGTCCGGCTTCGCCGAAAAAGACCAGGTCCTCGTTCTGGATGGTGATGACCGGCTTGCGGCCGGACCGCAGGAAGTCGTAAATGTCTATTTTCGCGATCTCTCTGCCTTTGCGCGAAACCCGGATGTCGCGCACCGACCCGTTGTCCGACGGCCCTTTGGAGAGCATGAGGAACTGCCACAGGGTGTAGTAGGCGGGAGCCGAAACAGTTCCCGGATGGAGCGCGTTTCCGGCCACGTGCGCGTAAATGGGATGGGCGTTCACGATCCGCACGTCGCCCTCGACGCCCGGAGAGGCGGTTGACACGCGCTGGACCATGGCGCGCAGACCGCCGAAGGTCATGCCGATGAGGTAGGCCTGGCGCTTGAGCGGCTCGATGAACACGTAGCCGTCGTCGCCGATAAGGTATTTCCGCTCCTGGTTGAAACTGCCCCAGAAACGCAATAATATTTCATCGCCCGGAGCGATCACGTAGTCGTCCGGGATCTCGATGTACTGCGGGTTGAGGAACTCTTCGCGGAAAACGTTCCTTCCGTAAACGTCCCGCACCCCTTCCTCCTCCTTTTTCTCGGCCGGGGGCGTCACGACAACCGGCTGGGGCGGCGCAGGGGCCACGGTCACCGGTGTGGTGGACGGCGGGGCCGGCGCGACCGTGGGCACGGACGAGTCCGCGCCCGGCGCGGCCTGGGCGGTCGGCGGCTTAACGATGGTCACTGCCTGCTTCTGTTCAGGTGTTGAGCTCGAGCCCTTGGGCGAAGCCTCCGCATTAGCGGAGGCCTTATGTTCCGCGGCGGCCCGCTGCTCGGCCGCATTTATGTACTGCATCACCTCGTCGCGCTGGCCGGGCGAGAGCTTGCTCATGAGAAGGGGATTGGACTCAAGCTCGCGCTTTGCGGCCTCAGGGTCCTGGTCGATGCGCCTTTTCGCCTCATCGATCTGGGCCTGCGAAGGCTCTATGGCGAAAACGCGGCCCGGACCGGCAACAAAGACCGATGCAAGGACAACGGCATAAACGGCAAAACGGCAATATCTAAGCATGAAATCACCCCGTGGAGAACGTTTCTATAACTCACCCCTTTTTTCCCCTCTCTTGAAAGAGAGGGGAGACCGAACGCTGTGAGGAAGGGTGAGTTATGCCGGCAAAGGTTTTAAATATAAATTCCGCAATTATATAATGTTAACCCCTTAGGTCTTTCAAGAATGCCTGTGGCATTCTTGAAAGACATGTCTGACCTCTCCTGCCTTCCGTTTTTTTGAATAAACTGTTATTCAAAAAAAAGGCCTTTGGACGCTGATGCTGCGGAAGGTCAGGCAAGCCTCTTCGCAATTTTCTTAAACTCATCAAGTTTTCCCTCGTTTTCAGACCATCTGCGCAGTTCCGGCAGATCTATCGGGTTGTTTTGGGCGACGAGTACTGCCTGCTCAAGGCATTGCAGATCTTTCCAGTAAAAATACCCGGCAAGACGGTCTTTAATGCAGTCGGTTGGGGAGATAAGGCTCAGATGTCCGGTCGAAAATTTCATGTCGGCAATCTCTTTGACCGGTTCTTCCCCGACGGTAAGCGGACCCGGAGGGAATTCGATGAAAATCTCAGTGTCAGGGTGACGGAAATATCTGTTGTGTTCGGCAAAGCCTATTTCGCCGAGTACTTCGCGCATTTTCGCCCTGCTTGCCGAAAAGTTTGCTATAAAATCAAGATCGGATGACTGGTACCGGCTGTGCGAATAGATGGAAACACACGCGCCGCCGGACAGGACCGCACGTATCCCGTTTTTGCGAAGGTGGCTGCATACAAAAGCGGCAAGTTCACCCAGGGTCATTTTACCGACGGTCTTCACAGGGGCTTGCCCTTTCTGCGCGGACGCCGCCGCACCATGGTCAGTTTATCCCGCTCTTCTTCAGGATAAAGAGAAATTGCCTTTTCCAGCAATGATTTGAGCTCTTTAAGGAAAGGATACCTTGGATTGAACGAATACAGCCTCGTTTTTCCGGCCGGCCGGCCGTAGACGACGCCGCCGAACTCCAGGCGTTCGAGCTGTTTCTGTACCGGATCGAGGCCCGTGTTGAAAAACCGTGCGATCTCCCTTGCGTATCCCTCCTGCCGCGCAAAAAGGAACAGAAGCGTTTTTTCCCGGCAGGCTGAACCGAACAGTCCTTCAAGCATGAGTAGCCGACCTTTCAAGTAGGTCACATAACATATTTAATAGGTCAATATACTGTCCGGTAAAGCCGATGTCAAATGTATGGCTTCGAATGCACAATGTTTTTTATTTATATTTATCCGGTAATAAGGCATGCGGTATGGAAAAACAGTATGACCTTATTGCCCCTGAACCCAACCCGGGGACATTTTCATGAACATTCTTCCGCTTATCGTCCTCTTCCTTGCCCTGGTCAAGCTTGACCAGGGGCAGGGGGCGGTGAATTCCGGCAAGGGCGCGACGAACCGCGCCCCTGCAGTTGCGGTGACCGACTCTCCGGCGCATCAGGACACCACGAGCGGGCCTGCCCGAGGGCAGGCACATACTACCGTGGAAATCACCGCCTGGCCGGGCGAGCGGTTCGTGGTGCTCGAGAAGCCGGCCCTCTACTGCGCGTACGGGTATGAGCTCTATTCCTGCCCTGCCCTGGACGGGTGCGCGGACGCGGTCGACACGGCGCTCTTTACAAAGTACCACCGTGCACGGTGCGACCGGTTTTCCGGACACGCGCTCCTGGCGCGGACGGTCGAAAAACGGGGGAAAGAACATCTGGTCGCGTTTTTTGACTCGGTTTCGGGCCGCACGGTGTACGCGAAGACCTCCGAAGGGGTCTGCCACGAACTCGCGTACGAAAAAGACCTGCAGGCGGCCTTGAAACGGTGGACGGGCAAAACGGTCTTCTCCGCCCGCGGCTTCATCACGTCGTTCAGCGACGGCAGGACCGCTTCAATAAAGGTCGATTTGAGGGACTCCCTGCGCGTGATCGGCGTGCAGTTCGGCCTTACGCCCCTGCCGGCAAAGCCGTTCTGGCTCATGGTCGAGACGAAAGCGGGAGACAAGGGCACGATCCCGCTCTGCTTCAGCTGGACCAACGTGAAAAAAGATCTGCGCCACGGCGGCAACCCGTGGGACGACGATCTGTTCGAGACGAACCCCGGTCAGGCCTGCACGGCCGACGCCGCGACGTGGGAAACCATCAACGCGCACCACGTGAGCCTGGGCATGACCCGCGACCAGGTGCGCCTGAGCTGGGGCAGGCCGTCGGCGCAGAAAAAAGCGGCGTACAAAGGTTCCGCGCGCGAATGCTGGACGTACGAGAAACAGAACCTGTATTTTGACGAAAAAGAATTAATAGGGATTGAAGAAAAATAATTAATAGCAAGTGACGCTTAACTCACCCCCGTCCCCCTAAAGGCCTTATTAGGAATAACTGCGTTATTCATAAGAACGGCTCTCTTGAAAGAGAGGGGAGATGCACAGAGAAGGGTGAGTTAAAAGGGTTCCTATGAAAAAATACCTTCTTTCTTTTGTCCTCGGTTTCCTTCTTGCCGGCGCAGTCGTTTTTCTGATCATGCACCACCGGGCGCGGCGCGATGGCGACGCGTCGGCGGCAATCAGGCTCATCGCGGTGAGGGCCGAGGTCGAGAAACGGCTGCAGGAAACATCGAGCGGCCTCGTTGACCGCCTTGCGGCGTTCGGCCGTGAAGCTGCGTCCGACCAGCTGTTTTCGCTCCGCCTTTTTGCCGAGAACAATCCGTCGGCGCCCGAAGTCGCCGGCCTTGCAGGGCGGTTCATGAGGCCCATGGGGTTTTCGCTCCTTGAGATCGTGGATCCGGCCGGCACGATCATTTCGTCGGGCCATTTCCCGGCGAGCAGGGGCAACAGGATACCGGAGAAACTTCGTGGACTTTCCGACGAGCCGAAAATCGCCGAGGACAATGTGGCAGGGGAGAAACTGCTCACGCTTCAGGCACGCACGTCCTTCACGGTGGCGGACAGCATAAAACTGTACGCGATGGGCGGGGCCGTCGTGGACGAAACCTTTCTCGAATCGCTGTCGCCGATGCCGGACGTCAGGGTGCTGCTCAGGCGCGGCGGCGCAATCATGGGAATGCAGGTCAAAACGATTTCCGAAGTGAAGGACGACAGGATCATCATCAACGACCGGACATATCCCGCGCTTGTGATCCCCATTGCATCCGCGGGGTTATCCGCGGATAAAGCCGCGGATAACCCCGCGGATTTTAGCAGCGACACCGCGGCCGCTGCCGCGGAACTGATTGTGGTTTTAACGAAATAAAAAAAGACAGAAACTATAACTCACCCTCCAATGACCTTCCTTCGTATAGATGATTCTATACGAAGAAGGCCCCCTCTCTTTCAAGAGAGCCGTTCTTAAGAATAACGCAGTTATTCCAGACCTAAAGGCCTTTAGTGGGAGACCGAGCAATGCGAGGAGAGGTGAGTTGCTATTCCTC